>JAGVJJ010000059.1 GCA_020051175.1 Bacteroidia bacterium
TAGTTATTAGTTATTAGTTATTAGTTATTAGTTATTAGTTATTAGTTATTAGTTATTAGTTATTAGTTATTAGTTATTAGTTATTAGTTATTAGTTATTGGTTATTGGTTATTAGTTATTAGTTATTGGTTATTAGTTATTAGTTATTAGTTATTAGTTATTGGTTATTGGTTATTGGTTATTGGTTATTGGGTTATTGGGTTATTGGTTATTGGTTATTGGTTATTGGGTTATTGGTTGTAGGGGTGCTTGTTCTCATTTAACGATTTGTGTTTCCTTTTTATTAAAATATAAATAATTACACAGAGAATCCAAACAATAATACAATCAAGTATAAAATTGTTGACAGACCAACCACAATTAGGGGAGTCGCTTCCTCGGCACCAAAATTGGTAATAGTATTTGAATGGAAAGCCAATATTTGTAACAGGTTTTTGCCTTACTTCACCAATAGTACCGGATAAAAGCGACACCATTACTGTAATATACGATATAACGCAAAACGCTATTGTTGAATAAAGGGTTGCAATAAATAGTTTCCTTATCATCTGATGAAAAAAATTATCCTGTTTAATTCAACCAATAACCCAATAACCAATACCCCCGTGAACTACTTACAATAATACATTCTTTTACTTATTGCCCCTCCGCTACCCAATGCTTCAGCCCGTTTATAATCTTCGCAGGCATCTTCCAGTTTTCCGTTTGCAATCAGTTGTTCGGCCCTGGCCATATATGCTTTGACATTGCTTTTATCCAGCAAAATGATTTGTGAATAATCCTCAATGGCTCCATTCGTATCTTTTATTGCGGCACGCAGGATGGCCCTTTTCTCAAACAGCTGAACGTTGTTAGGGGCAATGCTGATGGCTTTGCTCAAGTCCGACAAGGCACCTGTAACATCATTTTTAGATAAACGCGCAACAGCCCTCTGTTCGTATGCTTCAATGGCTTTGGGATTTAACTCTACTGCTTTGTTGTAATCTTTTAGTGCATCTTCGTACTTGTTCATAAAGTCGTAGGCATTCCCGCGCAGTATATAGGCTTCCCAATAGGACGATTTCAATTGTATGGCCCTGCTGCAATCCTCCGTAACAGCCGGATAATCCGGCAAATCGTATTTGGCCTGCGCGCGTACATAATAGGCCCTCGCATTGTCTGGTTCCAGCTGTATAATCCGGTTGCAGTCCTCAATGGCGCCTTTGTCGTCACCAGCCGCATCGCGCAATTCGGCCCGCTGAAAAAGAATGTTTATATCGTCCGGCTCCAGCTTGAGCCCGGTATCGTAATCTCTCAGCGCATTTTTTGTATCGCCCAGTTCCTTATGTTCCAGCGCCCTGTTAAAATAGGCCGAAGCCATATCGGGCTGTACGGCAATAAGTTTATCGAGTATTTCCACCGATGCCTTGTGATCGCCTAAAACACTGTGTGAATAGGCTTTGTTGATGTAAGCCTTGCTGTATTTAGGGTTCAGGGAAATGGCCTTGTCGTAGTCCTTGAGCGCATCGGGGTGCATGTTTTGCAGGCTCAGCAGGTATCCCCTGTTATTATAGGATTCGGCCATGCGTGGGTTGAGCTCTATTGCTTTGTTATAATCCTTAATGGCCATTGAAAAGTCTTTCAGTTCACTATAAGCCGAACCGCGGTTGATATACGCTTCCGTTTTCTGCGGGTTAAGTTTTATAGCTTTTGAATAGTCTGTTACTGCAGAATCGAATTTGCTCATGCTGGCATAGGTAACCCCCCTGCTGTAATAGGCATCGGCATAGGATGGCTGCAGTGCTATGGCTTTAGTGAAGCTGGCAATGGCATTGGTGTATTGTTTTTTCAGCAGCTGGGAAGTCCCTTCCTTTACATGCTTTTCGGCCTCTGTTTGAGCAACAGTAACGGAAACAAATAATAAGAAAAGCAAAGATGCGGCAAACGTTCTCATATCAATGTATAAGCTTTCTGGGACCAATCACTTGTAAATATACCAAATTTTATCAGGATTTTCCTGAGGGTTTCGTATAGTTCAGGCGTTTCAGCTTTTCGCCCGCAGCGCTTGCTTCAATGAGCTCGTTGAGCCTGCTTAGCTGTGTTTTTTCCTGTTTTGCTGTCATTACCAGGTGTATTGCCGTTTTGCGGTAGGAGGGAGCTAGTGTATTAAAGAAGGTCCATGCTTTTTTATTGGCTTTGAACTTTTTTTCAAAATCAGGCGAAAGGTCAGTAACACCTTTCTGCTCATAAGCGTAGATTTTTGATTTTTGTTCTTTACGCTTTTCAAAAGCTGCTATGCCTTCGGGTAGCATCAGTCCTTTGGCAGTGAGTTCTTCCACTTTTTTTATATTTATCGCGCTCCATGTACTATGCGTTTTGCGAGGGGTAAAGCGTATGCAGTAGCTTTCATCGTCAATGGATCTGCGTATGCCATCAATCCAGCCAAAACAAAGGGCCTGGTCAACTGATTCGGGCCAGGTGATACTGGGTTTTCCGCTGTTTGTTTTATAGAAACCAACAATCAGCTCCTTTGCTTTCTGGTGGTTCTTTTGCAGCCATTTGCGGAAGTCTGCTGGTGTTTTAAAAAATACCGGGCTCATAAAAATTCTTTGGAGCAAATATACTATTCCGTTGTCAATGCTTGCTAATACCGAATAATTTCCCGTACTTGGTATAAGTCAACTTTAAATTACAGAATAAATGAAATTGAAAAAACTATTATGCACACTGCTTGTGGGACATATTTTGACTACTTCTTTGATTGCACAAAACCTGAATGTTGTTTTGCAATCGCACCTGACATATCCCAACCAGACCTGTGCCAACATTTGCGGGTATGTGGACTCCTTAGGCAATGAATATGCACTGGTGGGGGCTTCGCTCGGGATGTCCATAGTAGATGTTACTGATCCTGCGAACCCGGTAGAAGTGATACAGATACCGGGGCCGGATAATTTGTGGAGAGAGATAAAAGTGCGTGGGAAATATGCCTATGTTACTACTGAAGGAGGTGGCGGTTTGCAGATTGTAAACCTTAGCAGTTTGCCTAATACCGCAGGCATTACCTACCACGATTGGACTGGTGATGGAATCATTGCCGGACAGCTAGGGAGCATTCATGCATTGCACATTGATAATCAGTTTGTGTATTTGTATGGCAGCAATTTGTTCAACGGGGGAGCCATTGTGGCCGATTTGACCGATCCATGGAACCCTGTATATGTTGGGAATTATGAAGTAGGGACAGGTAATGCCGCTTATGTCCACGATGGTTATGTGCGTAATGATACTTTGTATGCAGGTCATATTTTTTCGGGCTATTTTTCTGTTGTGGATTTTACCAATAAGTCTAATCCTGTTGAGCTGGTAAACCAGTTTACACCAAGTAATTTTACGCACAATACCTGGCTTTCGGGCAATAGTAAAGTGTTGTTTACTACCGATGAAGTGGATGATTCTTACCTGACATCATACGATATTTCGGACCTTTCAAACATTAACGAGCTGGACAGGATACAGTCCAATCCCGGCTCTAACTCAATGGTTCACAATGTACATATTATCAATGTTGGGGGTAATGATTATGCAGTTACATCCTGGTATGCCGATGGTTTCACGATTGTGGATGCAGGCCGTCCACAGAACCTTGTACAGGTGGGGAATTATGATACGTATGCACCTTCAGGCCCTGGTTCAGATGGCGCCTGGGGTGTTTATCCCTTCCTGCCTTCCGGAACAATTGTAGTTTCTAATATTGATGAAGGACTGTTTGTTTTTACGCCAACGTATACCCGTGCCTGCTACCTTGAAGGCCATGTAACTACGGATTGCGGTGGACAGCTGAACAATGTGCAGGTAACGGTAACTTCGGCCAATATCAATGAAACTACTGATATTGAAGGATTGTACAAGACAGGTACCTCTGTTCCCGGAACTTACAATGTGACCTTTTCAAAACCGGGGTATGTATCACAAACTATCAACGGTGTAGTGCTTTCGGCAGGGAACGTTACCACGCTTGACGTGCAGATGTCTACTTCGGATGCTGCATTCACTTTAAATGGTACTACAACTCTTGCGTCTGCAACTACTGCAATTCCTGGTGTGCAGGTAAGCATAAGCAATTCGGATAATTCATTCAATTTTGTTTCGGATGCAAATGGTGAATTTTCCAGCTGCAATGTAGTGGCTGACAATGATTATTTTCTGAATGCCGGAAAATGGGGTTATGTAATGTATTGTGCTTCCAACCAGACAATAGACTCGGTAAACAGTACGGTAGCCCTGGCGCTTTCGCCAGGCTATTCCGATGATTTTACTTTTGACTTTGGCTGGACAGTTAATTCTACAGCCACTACAGGGGCATGGCAGCGTGTTATCCCATCACCTACTGATTACAACGGTCTTGATGCGAACCCCGGTATAGATGTTCCAACTGATTGCGCTAATATGGCTTATGTTACAGGTAATTCAGGCAACAACAGCTCGGATGATGACATTGATGGTGGTTTCACGGAATTGAAATCGCCACTGTTTGATTTGAGCTCTTATGCTATTCCTTACATTAATTATTCACGTTGGTTTTTTAACAATGGTGGTAATAGTGACCCGAATGATTCATTGTGCATATACATCAGTAACGGTACACAAACCGCGCTGGTGGAATATGTGCTTGCTTCAACACCGGGAAATTCAACATGGGTAAGTAAAGGTTTCAGAATATCGGATTTTGTTGTCCCTTCGTCTACCATGCGGTTGATTGTTCGTACTGCAGATGACAGCCCCGGACATATCGTGGAAGCCGGTTTTGACAAGTTCTATATCAGCGAAGGGCCTAGTGGTGTGGAAACGGTAATAATGGATAAATCAAGTATCCAGGCATATCCTAACCCCTTTGCGGATGACCTAACACTTTCTTATACTTTAAATAACGGGATAGTTGCCGGAGCTGCCGTTTGTATTACCGACATTTCGGGCAGAACAGTAAGCCGTGTGCCCTTGGTACAAGCCAGTGGCGCTATTACCCTGAATGCTGAGTTTGAGGCAGGGGTGTATTTTGTGAGGATAATGAATGGGGATGAAAGTACTGAGCCGGTAAAGGTGGTGAAGATGAAGTAGGGAGGGAATGAGGTGACATTGTAATGATCAGTATTGTTTTTTCATGGTATCTAGAACTAAACATTCATCTACAAAGCTTTTAACTCATTCATCAAATTCTCCCTCGCCTGTTTCTCAAATTTATCAAAAAAATACTGTGTTTTAAAAATGCGCTCCATGTTCAGGAAGTGCTTTAAAACCTTTTTACGGCCGGGGTTGTATAGTAAATCAGGATAGATGGAGAATTCCTTTCTCACCTGTTTCGCATATTGCAAATAAGTGTCCTGTGTCTGGCCCAGGATGGACAAATCCGCATCTGTGAAATAATCGGTATCCGTATCTCTGCCAGTGGTATGTGCCTTTGTTGCTAAAATAAGGGATACGCACTTTTCAGTTCTGTCCTTG
Source organism: Bacteroidia bacterium (assembly GCA_020051175.1). GTDB lineage: Bacteria > Bacteroidota > Bacteroidia > 2-12-FULL-35-15 > 2-12-FULL-35-15 > 2-12-FULL-35-15. Next base: position 5,482 of record JAGVJJ010000059.1, read on the forward strand.
GGGAAGCCAAGTTCACCAAGCCTTTTGCTTGCAATGCCGGCACTATCTTCTTCATTGCTTTTACTGGTGGCTTTGTAAACAATATCATGGTAAAAGATAGCAAACAATACCGTTTCCCAGTCTTTGATGTTTGCTTTAACATCTTCTAAAACAATCAGCAGATTTTCAAGATGGGCTAAAGTATGGTAATAGCGGCTTTTGCCGGTATACATTGTTTCTATTTCCTGCCAGAGCTTTTCCGCTAAAGCTGTATTGCTTGTGTATAGAGCGGTAAGTGTAATAAAAATTGGTTTGAGAGGTGAGTCCATTTTTTGTAAAGTTGGTTCATGCCTGTACTTCTACAGGTTCTTCCCCCTTTTCTTTTATTACCCTTGTTTCGCTGATACTATCATGCCAACCTCTCGAACCCAAAAATGAAAATGGCTCAAAAGGTATATAACGGCAAAATGTTCTCAATACTGACAATTTGAAATCTATTTTATCACCGTCACTTGTTGTTGTTCTCGTTTCGGTTAAAAATTTAGCAGGGGTAGCGCCAAAAACAGTTTCAAAAAATGGAAAGTAAATTAGGCTGAATAAAACCAACAGAGTGAAAATGGCCATAGATTGTCCTGCAACCCTTTCAACAGCACCTACACCAAGCTCATAAGACAATCTGCTAAGTGGTGAAAGGAGCAATAGGCAGATAAATGTATCGAGTACATGATGAAAAAAACGCTGCCATTTACTCGCATCAATAAATTCGTCTTCTTTCTGCTGGGCCTGGTAATTTTCATCGGTTGCTGGTTTCATGGTTTGATTCAGTGTTTTCAATACTTTTAGTGAAATATAGAACCACAATATGTTAACTGTCACGTACATAAAAAAATGTATCCATGAATGTACAACAGGAGACAAAGAGCTAAATTGAATAAACAGGTTGCCAAATAGCATTATCAGATGATTCAAGGCAATAATGGAAAAGGCGAAACGTACCAGTCGTATCTTCTTTTGATTTGATAACAAAAAAATAATTCCACCTGTCAGCATCAATGCATTAAAAAGCAGGTTCAGGTAATTGATCCCTTCAAAATGAAAAACAAGTAGTCTCGGGTTAAACATGAGCAGAGACACAGGACGTAAGCAATTTACCATGACAGTATACATGGTAGGCGTTGATAAGTCCGGGTTAGCATGAAGCAGTTTAACAAGCTCTGTGGCAATTCCAATTCCAGCGATGAGCAATGTAAGTTTACCAATTGTTTTCAGGTTCATATTTTTTGATCGGTTTAAAGATTGTACCTACTACTGTGAATTGTTTTATTTCACTTGATCGAAAAATAAAGGGACTACAAATGTGGTTGAATTTTCACATTTATAGCCCCTTAAAATATATTCAAAAAACTAACACCCCGTATTAAAAAATACAGGTGTTAAACACTGTATTTTTCTTTATTTATCTAAATCCTCAAAGCTCACATCCGAATAGCTGCTTCCTTTTGCTGAATCAGCTACTACAGCAGTTGGTATTTCGGTGGAGTGGTTGTTCTCCGCTGTTGGAGAAATGGATTTGATATGTGCAATCACTTCGGTAAGGCCTTCGGCAAATTTTTCAAAGTCTTCTTTGTACAAAAACAGTTTGTGTTTTTCATAAAAGAATTTCCCGTCATCACCAAAGCGTTTTTTGCTTTCTGTTATGGTCAGATAGTAATCATTTCCTTTGGTGCTCTTCACATCAAAAAAATAAGTTCTTTTCCCAGCCCTTACAGCTTTCGAGAAAATTTCCTCTCTGTCCTCATGCTTTTCAAATCCTTCTTCCATCGTAATAATTCTTTAGTTTATCGTTTATATTAATTAATTTGACAAATTTTTACAAAAAAAATCTTAAAAGCAAGGTTTGTTAATAACTTTTTTTTAGTTACGGTTAAAATAAGGTTAATTATCGGCTTGTTTTGGTAGAATATCTACAGATATGGTAGAATTTAGTGCTTTTTTGTGCAACTAACGATGTAAAAAGCTGCTTATTGCTTTTAGTCCTTTTACAGGGCGTTTGCCAGCTGCTGAAGCCGGTTGAGTTCGGCATAAATACCATTTTGGGCGAGCAGCTCCTGGTGGCTGCCCTGCTCGGCAATACGGCAAGCCTCAAGCACAAGTATGTGATCGGCACTTTTCACGGAAGAAACACGGTGGCTGATAATTACCGAAGTGCGGCCCTTCATCAGCTTTTTAAGGTTGTTAAGGATTTCTTCTTCTGTTTCCGTATCTACAGCCGACAGGCAATCATCAAATATGAGTAGTTTAGGTTCTTTAATGATGGCCCTGGCAATGGAAATACGCTGTTTTTGTCCACCAGAAAGTGTAATTCCCCTTTCGCCAACTATCGTTTCAAATTTTGCCGGAAATTCCATGATGTTGGAGTAAACCGCGGCATTGCGTGCAGCCTGTTCTACCAGCTGGGAAGTGTTTTTGTCAGTATGCAGCCCGAAACGGATATTGTTGGCAATGGTATCTGAAAATAAAAATACCTCCTGTGGAACATATCCGGTTTGCTGGCGTATGTCATTGAGGTTCAGCTCAGTAATATTTTTGCCATCCAACAGTATTTCGCCTGAATCTACATTGTACAACCTGCACATAAGGTTGGCAATGGTAGATTTGCCTGCTCCTGTTGCGCCTATAATTGCCAGGGAACTGCCTTTCTTTACTTTAAAGGAAACATTGTCAAGCGCTTTGATGCCTGAATCGGGATAGGTGAAACTGACATTCTTAAATTCTATATCTCCTTCAATAACAGTATGTTGTAGTGTTGGATTTATAATGTCAGGGCGGGTTTTTAAAAACTGGTTGATACGCGTTTGTGAAGCCGCTGCCCGCTGCACAAGCGATGTAACCCACCCCAGTGATGTAATAGGCCAGGTAAGCGAGTTTACGAGCAATACAAATTTGATGATGTTCCCGAAACTGATTTCACCGTTAATAACAAGCTTACCCCCGATGTAAACAATAAAAATGGTGCTTAAACCAATCAGCAGCAGCATAAGCGGCTGGAACAGCGACTCTACTTTAACAAGGCCTATGGTACGTGTGCGGTACGCATCACTCTCCTGTGCAAATTTAGAGGTGGAATAATCCTCTCTCCCGTATGCCTTCAGTACGCGGATGCCTGAAAAAGCTTCCTGCGTATGTGTTGTAATATCGGAAAGTTGTTCCTGTATTTCAGTACTTTTCTGGTTTATTTTCTGGCTCACAATGTAAATGGAAACCACCAGGATAGGTAGTGGAAGTAGCACATATACAGTTAGTTCCGGGTTTATGGCAATCATGGCAACAATGGAAAATAGTACCCTGAAACCTGTGTTCAATATATACATCACCGCAGGACCAATGTACATCCGCACACGGCTCACATCTTCACTGATACGGTTCATCATGTCACCGGTGTTGTGGCGTTTGTAAAATGCCAGATCCAGCTCCTGGTACTTTGCAAATACCTCATTTTTAAGGTCGTACTCAATCAGGCGCGACATTACAATAATGGTTTGACGTGTAAGGAACAGGAATACACCACTCAACACTGCTACCAGCAGGATAAGCAGTGCATAATAAGATAATTCTTTGATTATTATATCATTACTGGTTTTACCGATGTTTTCTTTGATGTAATCGGCAGCTTTTTGAGCATAGGTAAAACTATCAACTGCAAAATAGTTGGAAATGCCCACAAAAACAACCCCCAGAAGCAGCCGCCACTTATACTTCAGAAAGTACTTGTTGATATGTTGAAGTGATTTCAGCCTAAAATTTATTTTAACGATTTTAATACTATGAGTATTCGCTATTTTGGTTACTTTTGTCCGCCCATAAGGGTTACGAATAAACGAAACATGATTGAATTGTTTGAGGGCACAAAAGTACTCAATTAAAAGAGGTCAGTATTTAAATTTTCAAAAACATTTATTTTATGGTACAAGTTCAGGATTTAAAAAATTCTCCTCTGGCTGAGAATCCTGTGATAGGACAAATGATTTCAAATAACCACGAACAGCTGGTTTTTTGCAACGATAATGAAACCGGCTTAAAAGCCATTGTAGCAATACACAACACTGTTCTTGGACCAAGCCTTGGCGGAACACGTATGTGGGCCTATAAAAATGAAATGGAAGCCATTACTGATGCTTTGCGCCTTTCACGTGGTATGACTTATAAATCGTCACTGGCGGGCTTAAACCTGGGTGGTGGTAAAGCAGTAATCATCGGTGATTCCAAAACACAGAAAAGCGAAGCGCTGATGCGCAGGTTTGGTAAGTTTATCAATAGTCTTTCCGGGAAATACATTACAGCCGAAGATGTAGGTATCAATACCAAAGACATGGAGTACATTAAAATGGAAACTGATTTTGTTACCGGTCTTCCTGTAAATATGGGTGGTAGTGGCGACCCATCGCCCGTTACCGCTTATGGGGTTTATCTTTCCATGAAAGCTTCTGTAAAAGAACAATCCGGAAACGATAGCCTTGCCGGTAAAAAAGTGGTGGTGCAGGGTATTGGAAATGTAGGCGAAAGCCTTGTGGAATACCTGGTGAAAGATGGTGCCAAAGTGTATATCAATGATATAAATGAAGAGCGTCTGAAAGCTGTTGCAAAAGCAACCGGTGCTGAAGTGATTCCGGCTGATAAGGTGTATGATATGGATATGGACATTTATGCTCCATGTGCCTTGGGTGCTACTGTTAATACCGATACTCTGAACCGTTTGAAGTGTTCCATCATCTGTGGCTCGGCAAACAACCAGTTGGCAGATGAAAACGTGCATGGCAACATGGTGATTGAAAAAGGTATTTTGTATGCACCGGATTTTGTAGTGAATGCAGGTGGTATCATCAACGTGTATTATGAGCTGGAAGGTTACAATCGTGAGCGCGCCCTGTCGCATGCTGAAAAAATATACCAGACAACGCTCAATATTTTTAAAGTATCCAAAGAACAAAATATCCCTACCTATATGGCTGCAAATCGACTTGCGGAGAAGCGTATTGCGGATATCGGGAAGGTGAAGCTGGGGTTTTAATGAAGTTGTGAAAGTTGAGTGTTGGCAATAGGCAGTTTGCAGTTGGCAAAACAATATGGCAATTCAACAATTAAACAGTTAACAACTAGCAGTTGGCAATAAAAATATTGTAAATTAAATTTAGCAAACACAGATTCGTAAATTCGTAACGATTCGTTATCCGTAACCAGTATATGTTAAACAGAAGGTATTTAAGAATTAAGATAATGCAGGCCCTGTATGGCTTTTTTCAGTCGGATACAAGGGATTTGCCAAGAAGTGAGCGCGAGCTGTTTAATGGTATAGATAAAATATATGATTTATACATTTACCAACTTGCTTTTTTGCTGGAGCTGAAGCATGTAGCTACAACCCTTATTGAAGAAGCAAAAAACAAGCGCCTCCCGACCAAAGAGGATCTGGAACCCAATTTAAAATTTATTGAAAACAAATTTTTAACGCAGCTTGAAGAAAACATTCATTTAAAGCGTGAAATGAATAACCGTAAAATCAGCTGGAACAATGAGTTTGAGCTGGTAAGAAAGGTTTTCAATAATATTCGCGCAGGTGAGGAGTTTGGTAAATACATGAATACATCAGATGATTCGTACAAAACCCACCGTAACTTCATTGCCGAAATTTTCAAGGAGTATGTAGCTGATTTTGAGCTGCTTAATCATTTTTATGAGGAAAGAAACCTTCACTGGGGCGATGATATTTACCTCGTAAACCCAATGATTGTGAAAACCATTGAAACATTTAAGGAAAATGCCACACCTGATTTTTCGCTGTTGCCATTGTATAAGGATAGGGAAGAAGATGAGCAGTTTGTAAAGGACCTGTTCCGCCAAACGGCCATGCAGGACGAAGAAACTAAAAAGCTGATTGGTGAAAAGACCAAAAACTGGGAAGTGGAGCGTATTGCTATGATGGATGTGCTGCTAATGCAGATGGCCATTACCGAAGTGCTTTATTTTTCAAATATTCCGGTAAAGGTAACATTGAATGAATTCATCGAAATATCGAAAACATACAGCACTCCTAAAAGTAAAGTGTTTATAAATGGTATTCTCGATAAACTCATCGCTGACTTTAAAAAAGAAAACAAGCTGAATAAGACCGGCAGAGGCTTGATGGAGTAATTTAGTTTGTAGTCCGTAGTTCGTAGAGTATGGGCGGTCTGTCTGAGCTTGTCGAAGACTTTGGGGAGGATAGTGAAGTCGGAAGTAATTAGAAATGCAAAATTAGTGATTAGTAAATTAGTAAAAATTAGTATTTAGTAGATAGCAAACACCGTTTCGTAAATTCGTAATAATTCGTTATCTGTAAACATTATGAGAAAGTTAATTTTTATGGCCTCCGCATTTGCTTTACTGGCGGCATGTACAAGTGAACCTAAAAAAGAAGGGCAGGAAAAAATTTCAACCGATGTAATTGATGTGCCTGCCACCGCATCTGAAACCCCGGCACAGCCAGGCGCTGCACCTGTGTTATTTTTTTCAGAAGATAATCATGATTTTGGCCGCATTACCCAGGGGGAAAAAGTATCGTATTCTTTTGTATTTAAAAATACCGGTGGTTCCGATCTTGTAATATCCAATGCTCAGGGAAGCTGTGGGTGTACGGTGCCTACCTACCCAAAGGGCCCTGTTAAACCGGGTGAAGAAGGCAAAATTGATGTAGTGTTTGATAGTAAGGACAAGTCCGGGTTAGTTCAAAAAACAGTAACTCTTACAACTAACTGCAACCCAAGTACAAAAGTGCTTACTATTAATGCAACTATTGATGTGCCGGATAAGGAGGAATAGTTTAGTTGGCAATTAACCAGTTGGCAATAGGCAATTGGCGGTTAGCAATAATAACTAATAAACCAATAAACAAGTGAACTAAATAATTAATAACCAAATAACCAATAACCAATAACTAAAATGAACGTAAACACATTATTAATGGCCGGTGGCGGACAAAATAGCGGGATAGCCAACCTGATTTTCCCAGTACTTTTAATCGTTGTATTTTATTTTTTTATGATTCGTCCGCAATTGAAAAAAGCAAAAGAGCAAAAGAAATTCCGTGAGAACATTGCAAAGGGCGATAAGATAATTACCATTGGTGGCATACATGGAAAAATCCTGGATGTTCAGGAAACTACGTTCATCATTGAAGTAGAAGGTGGTCACAGGCTGAAAATTGAAAAAAGCGCTGTTTCTATGGATTCGTCAACTTTACTTGGAAACGAGCAAAAATAGATAAAACAGTAATTGTAATTTTTCCCTAAACCGGGAATAGCAGGAATGCTATTTCCGGTTTATAGGAAATAGCGAATGTGCTCGAAATAAAGTTCAATGAAAATTCCTTTTTTACATAACGGTTCTGCCGAAAAAAAAAGAATACACCTGAACAGGCGTTTCATTACATTCCTGTTTTGCATTGCCATATCTACTTTTTTCTGGCTAATGATGTCGCTTTCCAAAGAATACGTCATTGAGCTTAATTTTCCTGTTTCTTATATCAACCCGCCTGCGGATAAGGTTATTGCTAACCGTTTGCCTTCAACAATTGATATTGAAATCCGTTCTACTGGTTTTAATATTCTTATCTATAAACTAAAGCACCGGAAAGAGGTGGTGCAGGTAGATATCAAAGATTCCAAACCACTGCCGGTAAAAAATCATTACTACCTCACAGCCAACTCACGTATTGATAAAATTACCCGTCAGTTCGACAATGATATCAAAGTATTGAAAGTATTCCCGGATACCATATTCCTGAATTTTAATAAAAAAGTAGCTAAAAAAGTTCCTGTAAAGGCCAACCTGAAAATTGTGTTTAACAAACACTACCAGCAGTCGGATTCGGTAAAAATTGTTCCGGATTTTATTACCATTTCAGGAGCAGCAGATGTTGTTAATAAAATAAATTATGTAGAAACGGAACCTGTGAGCCTGAAAAACGTAAATGATTCACTGGCTATTAACCTTCATGTGATTAAAAACACGCAGGAACTAAAACAGGTGGATTTGTCGCAGCCTACTGTAAGGGCATCGGTAAATGTTACCAAATTCACTGAGGGCAATATAGAATTGCCTATCGAGGTGGAAAACTTGCCAAAAGGGTATAGCCTAAAAATTTTTCCCGATAAAGTATCGGTAAAGTACCATGTTGCTTTTCAGAATTATGAGAAAATAAATGCATTGCAGTTTCGTGCTGTGGTGGATTATACAAGAATAGAGCAGGGAAGTACAAAGTTGAAAGTGCAGTTGCTTAAATTTCCTGCCGAAGTAAGTGCGGTAAAACTAAACCCGGAAAAAGTAGAATATATTATAAGAAAATAAAAATTAAGGTGAAAATTTTAATTCCTGTTATCCATGGAAATAAAACTTACTCCCATAGCCACAGTAAAAAATTCCCGCAAACAACCCGTAGACGATTACTGGGAAGCCATTATTAGCGAAATAGAACTTGCAGAAAATATTCCTATAGAAGCCTTTAACTCTATTTCCGGCTTCTCCCACCTGGAGATTATTTATTACTTTGATAAGGTTAAAAGCGATTATATCGTTTATAAGGGGCATCCAAGGGAAAATCCAAACTATCCGCTTGTAGGTATTTTCGGACAAAGAAAAAAGAACCGTCCAAACAGGATTGGGCTTTGTACGGTAGAATTGCTCGAACACAATGGAAGAACCCTTGTTGTCAGAAACCTGGATGCGATTGATGGAACTCCCGTACTGGATATTAAGCCTGTTTTTAAAGAGTTTCAGCCTTTCGGGCGTATCCGTCAACCGGACTGGGTAAAAGATCTGATGAAAAATTACTGGAAGTAAGAGTAGGACAAGGCGAGCTTTGTAGCCATCTCAAATCATAATTTTTACTAAGGGTCATGCCGAGCGGAGTCGGGGCATCTTCTGACTCAATTGAAAGAATTCCTCCGCTTCGGTCGGAATGACAATTTCGCTATTTGGGGATAGTTCTAAACATTTCATCAAAAAAATTATTATCTTTATCCTTTGATGAATTTCACTTATCCGGCATTTTTATTTGCGCTTGCGGCAATCGCCATTCCCATCATCATTCACTTATTCAATTTCCGTAAATTTAAAACAGTTTACTTCAGTAATATCCGCTTTTTAAAAGAAGTAAAACAGGAAACACAAGCTAAGTCAAAGCTCAAACATTTATTGGTTCTGGCGGCACGTATCCTGGCTATCCTGTTTTTAGTATTTGCTTTTGCACAACCCTATATTCCTGTTAATAATAAAAAGGTTGCTGCTGGTGACAAACTGGTAAGCGTATATATTGATAATTCGTTCAGTATGGATGCCATTAATAAGAATGGTACCCTGTTGGACGAAGCGAAAAAGCGCGCGGGAGAAATTGTTTCAGCATACAAAGCAACCGACCGCTTTCAGCTGCTAACCAACGATTTTGAAGGTAAGCATCAGCGTTTGGTGAATAAGGAAGAATTTATTGAACTGCTGGATGAAATAAAAATAAGCCCATCCATACACAGCCTTAGTGAAATTGCATCACGACAGGCGGATGTGCTTGAGCAGGGGGCTTCCAAATCAAAAACAGCATTTGTGGTTTCCGATTTTCAAAAAACAATCAGTGATTTTCAGCAATTGAAAAGTGATACCGGCATCACCATCAACCTTGTGCCGCTTGTAGCTGCTGAAAAGAGCAATGTGTTTATTGATACCTGCTGGTTTGAAACCCCTGTGCGTCAGTTAAACCAGGCAGAGCGCCTGCATGTGCGCATTAAGAATGTTTCTGAAAAAGTGCTGGAAAACAATTCCATCAAACTGTTTATCAATGAGCAGCAAAAGACTCCGGCTAGCTTTAACCTGGACAAAGAATCGGAAACGGAAGTGGTGCTTTCTTTTGTTTCACGCGAAACAGGCCTCCAGCATTGCCGCATAGAGATCAACGATTATCCTGTGACTTTTGATGATAAATTTTATTTCAGCTTTGAGGTGGCAAAAAATATTCCTGTGCTCAGCATCAATGCTTCGGGTGCAGAGGGAAGCACATACATCAACAAACTGTTTGGTACCGATTCTCTTTTTATCCTGACCAATTCACCTGAAAACAAACTGGATTATTCTATTTTGTCGAGCTACAGGCTCATTGTTCTTAATGAACTTAAAAGCATTTCTTCCGGGCTGGCACAAGAGCTTAAACGCTTTATGATTAGTGGCGGTAGCGTTGTGGTATTTCCAGGTGTTGATATCGATGTAAATACCTACAGGGATTTTTTAACTTCTGTTAATGCAAATTATTATGAGCGCCTGGATACCGCCAATAGTAAGGTAGACAGGATTAACCTTGAGCATGCAGTGTACAATGATGTATTTGATAAGAAAACATTCAGTGCCACCAATCTTAATTTGCCGGTAGTAAACAGGCACTATGTAATTTCAAAGGCTTCACGCAGTAGTGAAGAAAATTTGCTTCGTCTTCAAAACGGAAATACATTTTTGAGCCGGTTTACGGTTGAAAAGGGAAAGTTGTATTTGTCGGCAGTAGGTTTAAATGCTGACTTCAGTAACTTTGCGCGCCATGCAGTTTTTGTACCAACCTTATACAAAGCCGCCATGTTTAGCCTGGCTACTGCACCCTTGTTTTATACTATTGGTAATGACGATGTGATTGAATCTCCCATTGCGGTCACTGGAGAGAATGTGTATCATATACGCAGCATCAATTCAGATTTTGATATTATTCCTGAACATAAGGTGATGGATGGCAAAACAGGTATTATGGTGCACAACCAGGTAAAGGAAGCTGGTAACTATAATCTGTTTGGCGGGAAAGAACGTATTACTGGTGTTTCATTTAATTTTAATCGCAAGGAATCGGATTTGAGCTGTTATACAGCCGATGAGCTTACATTTCAGCTTGCGAGCAATGATCTGGATAATGTAAATGTAATTGAAACTGGCGCTCAAAGCTTGCAGCAATCATTAACAGAGCTTGAACAGGGGAAAAAGTTGTGGAAGCTTTGTATTATTTTAGCATTGTTATTTTTGGCAGCTGAGGTTTTGTTGTTGAGGTTTATGAAGTAATTTGTGGTGAATAAAACATACGATTTATAGCAAAAAAATAATATGAACATACTTATCAAATCCGCTCGTATTGTAGAACCCGGTTCATCTTATAACGGAAAGGTGATGGACATTTTAATTGAAAACGGGATCATAACATCCATTGCTTCTAAAATAAGCCCTAAGAAAAGTATTAAAACAATTGAAGCCGATAATCTTCATGTATCCACCGGCTGGCTGGATATGCAGGTGAGCTTCTGTGATCCGGGCTATGAGCATAAGGAAGATTTAAGTAGCGGTGTGAAGGCCGCTGTAGCGGGCGGATTCACTGGTGTTGCTGTTGTTTCTTCTACAAACCCTCCTATACACTCAAAAGCAGAGGTAGAGTATATAAAGAATAAAACAGCCGGTTCTATTGTAGATGTATATCCCGTTGGTGCTTTATCCTATAAACAGGAAGGGAAAGATATTTCCGAAATGTACGATATGCACCTTGCAGGGGCCGTAGCATTTTCGGATGATAAAAAAGCAATTCACGATGCAGGTCTGCTGATGCGTGCGCTTCTTTACGCTCAGAATTTTGGCGGGGTTATCATGACACATTGTGATGAAAAAGCTATATCGCTCGAAGGTAAGATGAACGAAGGCGTTACATCCACCATGCTTGGATTGAAAGGAATACCAGCACTTGCCGAGGAGATGATGGTGAACCGCAATATTTTTCTTGCGGAATACACAAAGGCTCCAGTTCACATTTCAAATATTTCTACTCAAAAGTCGGTAGCGCTTATCAAACAGGCAAAAGCCAACGGATTGAAAATTACTGCATCTGTAAATGCATACAGTATTGCTTTGGATGAAACTGCACTAACAGGATTTGACAGTAACTATAAATTGAATCCTCCTTTGCGAACTAAGGCGGACATTGAAGCATTGCGAAACGGTATTGCGGATGGCACTATAGATGCTATTACCAGCGATCACCGTCCGCAGGATATAGAATCAAAAGATGTAGAGTTTGATTATGCTTCCAATGGAATGATAGGATTGGAGAGTGCTTTCGGGCTTATCAATTCCAACAGGGAAAAGATAAAGCTGGAAACGATCATAAAAGCCTTAACAGTAAACCCACGAAATATATTGAAACTAGCTCAACCTAAAGTAGCTGAAGGGCAAGAAGCTAACCTTACCTTGTTCAATCCGGATTCGGAGTGGATGTTTGAGAAAAAGGCCATTCAGTCGAAGTCTGCAAATACACCGTTTATTGGAACTACATTTAAGGGAAAAGTCCTTGGTATCGTGAATAAAAAGCAGTTTAAGGGAATTGTTTAACAGCGGCTTACCGTTTCTGACTTTTGAATTTGTATGTTGGCAGTGTGAGCGTGTCTGATAACGACTTAATTTCCACCAATCACCAATTGATTGTTATCGTCATACTTCAGCTGTTCATTATCAAGTAACCACTGGATGGTGCGCAGCCGCTTGTCCTCATTGCCTTCAGTTACTGAGTTTACCAGTGTTATAAGTGGCATGGGGTGAACAGAAAGCAGCTCCCGGACCTGACGACTGATGTTCTCAAACTCGTCCGTATGCAATGTTTTTTTATTTTCTTCAAGACAAACATCGCATTGATTGCAGCGTTTGGTGTTGGTTTCACCAAAGTAAGCCAACAACAGCTGGCTACGGCATTTATGGTTGCTGCCAGCATAATGTAGTACTGCTTCCATGCGCTCAATAGCACGTTGCTTAAGGAAAACAAAATTTTCTTTTGAAAGTGTAAGGTTCTTAACATCCACACGTTCCTGCTCCAGGGTAAGCTGCGGAAGCTCTGTTTGAGGCGCATATATGATAACCTGTTGCTGGTGCAGGTAGTTCAGTCTTTTCACGATTTCATCGCGCGTGGTGCCAGCTTTTTTTGCTAAATCAAATTCATTGATTTTTGCAAAATTATCGAACAGCCCTGAATAGGAGCGTAACAGGAGCTTTATAAAAATATCGAAGGCGGGAGATGCAATCTGGAACTTATACAAATCTTCGCGGTTGAGCTCAATCTTAATACGTGAGGGTTGGAATACGGCTTCAGTAGTGGAAAGGTAACCTTCCTTTTCAAGAAATTTCAGGCTGTTATAAACCGTAAGTGCATTTAGTTTGTAACGCTCGCAAAGTGCTACAATATCCAGGTTGAAGGTAGCACCTGCTCCCGATCCTGATGGAAGCTGGTAATAATTGGCTAGTGCCTGGTAGGTTTGCTTTATTTCCTCTAATGTTGGAAAGTTGGTAGTAATGCTGCGTTCCAGCTCTATTTTGTCGCTTTCATTGTAAAGGAGTACAGCATAAGCTTTCTGTTCGTCACGCCCAGCGCGCCCCGCTTCCTGAAAATATGCTTCCAGGGAATCCGGTAAATCAATGTGTACCACAAAACGCACATCGGGCTTGTCAATTCCCATTCCGAATGCGTTGGTACACACAATCACCCGTGTTTTATTCTGCATCCAGTTGTTCTGTTTTTTGTCACGTGTTTGTGCATCCAGACCGGCATGATAGAAGTCCGCATCAATTTTATTGCTGCGAAGGTAGGCGGCAATTTCCTGGGTTTTTTTACGGTTACGTACATATACAACCCCTGTTCCGCGCAGGCTCGATGCAATTTTTACCAGTCGTGTCAACTTGTCGTCTTCCTGAATTACTACATAAGAAAGGTTTGTGCGTTCGAAGCTTTTTTGTAAAACATTGGGCTTTTTAAAATGCAGCTTCTGCTGTATATCTTTCACCACTTCTTCCGTAGCGGTTGCTGTTAACGCAAGTACAGGCACACCTGGCAGCAGCTCTTTTAAGGCAGCAATTTTAAGGTAGCTTGGCCTGAAGTCGTAACCCCATTGCGATATGCAGTGCGATTCGTCAATAGCAATCAGGTTGACTTTCATGCGTTGCAGCCGTACTTTTACAATCTCTGTTTCCAGTCGTTCCGGTGAGAGGTAAAGAAATTTAATTGCTCCATGCACACAATTGTCCAGGGCAATATCAATCTCTTTCCTATGCATGGCTGAAGTAATGGCGATGGCTTTAATCCCTTTTTTTATAAGGTTTTCCACCTGATCCTTCATCAGTGCTATAAGCGGTGAAATTACAATGCATATCCCATCTTTGGCCATTGCAGGTACCTGGAAACAAATGGACTTTCCTCCGCCTGTTGGCAGCAAAGCCAATGTATCATTGCCATTCAGAACAGAGGTGATAATATCTTCCTGTAAAGGGCGGAAATTCTTATAACCCCAGTATTGCTCTAATATGTTATGAATGGGGAGCATGGAAACTTATATGAATTTATTTTAATAATCGTGTACTGTGGACTTGCAGGATTTTTAAGTTCTTGTGATTTACATTACATTGATTTTTCGGACAGTTTTTTCAGTTTCAGTCGAAATTTCAACAAAGTAAATGCCTTTTGCTTCACGGCTTATATCAATTTTATAGTTCCCGGTGGTAACAGAAGGTACGGTTTTTACCGCAACCGTTTTGCCAAGAAGATTGGTCACTTTTACTGTTATGTCTGAAGTTTTGGCAAGGTTTGCAGCAATGTTAAATTCCCCGTTGTTTGGATTTGGGTAAAGGTTAAAAGAGGCATTAAAGTCTGTATCACCAACGGAAGTATTGTTGAAGATATTCACGTTGTCAATATAGATGGACTGTCCCCATCCGCTTTTGTTCTCAATCGCTATTTTCAAAGCGGTTTCACCTGAGTAATTATTCAGGCTGATGGTTTCAGTGCGCCACTGTGTTGATGTAGGGGTAAAGCTGCCTGTATTGTCTGGTGCTGTAGCTAAGGCACTGTTACCCTTAGCGTAAAGGCGGGTCCAGGATGAACCGCAGTCAGTGCTTACGGAAACGATAAGTGAATCATGATAGGTGCTATTATAACGTGCATAAGCCACATCAAAAGTAAGGTTGATGGGTGGTGTAATGGTGCTCAGGTTTAGGTAAGGGGAGTAGATATAATCACTTTGCCCTGTAATGTCGCTTTGAGTATTGTTATTCATTTTAGCGCAGGAAGTGCTTGCCCCAAAACCACCGCTAGTGCTGATTTTTGTCCAGGTGGTATTGGAATTGGGGTTACCAACCGTCCAGTTGATGGATGGAAAAATAGTTTCGAATGATTCTGATTGAGGCCCTATTACCACAGGAGAGGGGCTAATAATAGAGAAAGAAGTAGTGGACGAGTCATTGGCCGTGTTCTGTTCCAGGTTACCATTGGGATTTGAAGTGTAGGATAAAAAGTTATGAAGACCTACAACAAGTCCGCTGATTGCCGGTAATGTAATTGTAGTTGAGCCATTGGTGTTAAGGGTACCTGTCCAGCTATACGTTTCAACAGGACCGCCATCCATCTGGCAGTGGATGGTGCAGGAATCAAGGGTAGCAGAACCATAATTGCGAAGTACAACCTGTGGTATAACCGTACCATCACAGCTTGCATAACCGGTAACTGGATTTGATATAGCTTGTATAGCAGCATCCAGTGCGTAGGCGGGAGGTGTTGCATTGGGATCATAGCCATCAATAAAGGTTGCGCCTGTATTTCCCGGATCAAGCCATACCATAAGCTGAGTGCTGCTGGTACCTCCACCCAGCCATGAGCTGCTGAATTTGCCATAATAATCATTCATATTGGCGGCTGAAGCTGTGCAGGAAGATGGCCCTCCGAAAAGCTGGCCGACAATTCTTTTGTTTTGGTCAAAAAGGGGGGAGCCGGAAGAGCCTGGCTCTGTACAGGCTGTCGTCCACTGGCCTGTTTTCCAGCAATCGGCACTGTTATAGGTGGCCGATATGGTAGCGTTTGCTGCCTCAGAAATCTTTTTGATATCGCCACTAGGATGATGTATAGCTATGGCTGAGGTAGCCGGAATGTTGATTGCCGACCAGCCATTGAAATAAGGTGTATAGCTTGCCGGCACTGTTCCACCGCTTAGCCCACCCGTAATTTCAACAAGACAAAAGTCGGTTCCCGCATCTCGTGCCCTGAGCGTTGATGTGCTTAAGGACTGAGCTGTAGAAGGAGAGGATCCTGGATTGGTGCAGCCCGGTGCTTCCCAGTTAAAACGGAACACCCAAGTGGCCCAGTCGTTGCTGCCACTGCAATGGTTTGCTGTAAGTACGTACGGTTTACCATCCTGTGGTACATCGTTTACAAGCGAGCCAGTACAAAATTCATCACCATTTACTACCAGACAAACCACTCCTCGTTTTTGGTCCTGCCAGTTGGAGCCCAGCGGACAATTAACATTCACCTGGCAGGAGCCTGCATCACCAAAGGATTTTGCAGCATACTCTTCAACACCTCTGTACCCATGGGTAACACGGAATAATTTAAGATGCCCCTGACCCGATACTGCTGCCGGTTCATAATATTCCAGCACCAGTGATGAACCTGGCAATAAATCTGTTGCAAAGCGGTTGCTGGCATCGTTATTAATGCTGGTGAATGCACCTATTACGTGCTGGTGATCTTCAGTAAAAATAAATAAGCTTGCACCTTCAGGAATAAAAAAGTCATCAAAGGCAAGGTTCAGCGAAAGTGCGCCCTCCGATTGAATGCCCATTTGCCATAGCCGGTCACCATTTTCAAGCATTGTCCACTGCCCTGAATTATTAAGGTCATAGCTTACAAAATGATTGAACCCGAAACGGAATGGCCCTTTACTTTGATCGTTAATGGCATCCTGGCTGCGAAGGGCTTTTATATCAACAGCAGGCATCGTTTTTACCTGCAAAGGCTGAGCAGGCTGAAAAAATTTATTGAAGCTGTATGGTTTGCCACCCTGGCTAAGCTGGGCGGAAGCGGTATTTACAAGAAATAAAAAGCAAAAAAGGTAAGCGCTTGCTAGTATAGACTTTTTCATTTTGGACAAATTAAATTTGATACTGTTAAATTTAGCGAAAAATTATTTGAAAACCAAGTTAGATCCGAGAAGTAGTGATACTACAAAGCAAAAGGGCTTTTATTATCTAAAAACCCTTTTGCAAATACTATTATGCAGCACATTTGGTGTGCTGTTTTAAGTTCTTATTTTGATGTGATAACGATGGTTTTAACCTCTGTTTTTGAACCTGTATTCAGGTGAACGAAATAAATCCCTTCAGGTTGATTAGTTAGGTCAAGCTGATAAGTGCCGTTTGCAAAATTGCCGGTTTTTAGGTGGTAAACTTTTTGTCCGATATAGCTGAACACAGTAATTTCAGAAATAGAGGCATGTTCCAGTTTAACAGCAACCGTAAAAAGGCCATTGTTTGGGTTAGGATAAACGGACAAGCTGCTTTGGTTACCGGTAAGCTCATCAACTCCCACCCCGGTACATTGATTGTTCATTCCATTTAAACTGGAAACACCGGAATTTGTAGGATCCAGCCACGGTTTAAGCTGTCTCGCATTTGTGGTTCCATTGGTAGCCCAGTGATAGGACATTTTGCCATAGGAATCAGGCTGGTTTTGCCCGTTTGGCTGTACGCTGTTGCAATAGGAACTGCCACCTGTAAGGGTTCCAACAATTTGTCCGCTGGCGTTGAATAAGGGCGAACCGGATGAGCCACCTTCTGTAACACCCCAGCCATTTGTTGTGCCGGTCCAGTGTACCCTCCAGTGTGTACCGGCAACTTGTCCACCCCAGGAAGAAGAGGATGCAGTACCAGTAGTTTTAGATATTTTTTTGTTGCTGCCACTTGGGTGGTGAATGCAGATGGAGCCAGAAACAGGTGCTGTTGTTGCTTTGCTCCAACCGTTAAAGTATACATTTGACCACCAGGTAGGTTTTGTAGTGGCATTCATTTGTACGAGCAGGAAATCTGAGCCGGAATCACCTCCATTGTCATTTGAGTCAGCTCTTTTTGTACAACCCGTAAATACGTTATTTACGGTGCCGAAGTTGTCGGATTGTCCGGCACATTGTGTGGCTTCATAATTGAAGTAGAATTTCCAGCCATTAAAATCGGAAGTGGTGCAATTTACCCCGCAATGGAAGGCTGTTAAAATATAACGTTTACAATCCATAGCTGTGTTGTTTATGAGAGAGCCGGAGCAATAGCCTATCTGGCTACCTTCTTTTACCTGTATACGTACAACCCCTCTTTTTTCATCCTGCCAGTTGTCGCCTTCAGGGGTGCAGATTACATTTACCTGGCAATCATCAGCCATGGAAAGCCCGCGGTATTTATGCCCCAGGGATGTAATTCTTAGGCTACCCTGTTCTTTTACTGCAACAGGTTCAAAATATTCAATCACACTTTCCTCACCGTTTATAAATTCAGTAGAGAACAATTGGTTGCCCTGATTGTCCAGGTAGGTGAATGACCCAAGCATTTGTTTACGATCGGGTGAATAAACGTGCATGGTTGCACCTTCAGGAATATAAAAATTATCGAAAAACAGGGAAGTTGCCAGTGCTCCATTGGATTTAAGGGCCAGACGCCATACCCTGTCGCCATTTGGGAGATTGGTCCATGTTCCTGCATTGAGCAGGGTAAGGTTAAGGTCAAAAGCACGGGCGAAACGAGGATAATTTCCCATTTTTTCAAAAGTTTCTGCTGCAGCAAGATCCTCAGAAAAGTCGTGAGCAGGCATTATAACCTGAGGAAGATTGTCTGTAAGTGTGTGATTTGTACTGTATGCAGCTATACCAGGATTTTCCTGTGCAGAAAGAAAGGATACAAATACAAAAGAGGCGGATAAAAGTAATGCGTTAATTTTTTTCATATGTTTAAAAAACTGTCAGATTATTTAAAAAATCATAAAGCAAATAGCTGCTTTATTTAGTTGTAGCATAAGTCGCCTTTTTATCTCCAAGCTTTAATACTACCGTGTTTTTTCCAGGGTATTTTAAATTATTAATATTGAATTTAAGTTCTTGCATAATGAGTTTACGACAGGCGTCACCGTTGCCGGTGTGCCTTAAACATAAAGAAAGCTGCGGGGGCAGGGATTTGGCATACATACCGTTTGAATACAATTCAAAACTGTGCTCTTTACAACCGCCAGAGTAGTTGACGAAAACCGACAATGTATCATTTGTAACTTTAATACTGTCCACATTGTACATTGAACCGGTATTGGTCATATCGGTTTCTGCATTTACAATAGCATTTTTTACTTCAGGTTGGGCAGCTGTCGCTTTCGTCTCACTTTTTTCGGTGGATACGACAACTGACGAAGTGTTGGTTTGGCTTATTTGCTTTTTATGGCAGGAAAAAAATAAAACGGCAGATAAAAAGAATACCCCTGTAAATTTAATATACATTTTTACTTAATGTTTATCCAAATATAAATTTTTAAAATCAAATAAACAAGCATTCAAAGCACTTTCAGAGCTATATGAGACTAATTTTATGAACAAAGAATAGTAGTGAAAGGCAAATTATCGATGAACATGCTTTGAACCCCGATTAGAATATGGAATGAGAGGTCAGGAATAATTCTTTTTTAAAACACTGATTTTTAATTGAATAGATATTTAAAGTAGCTGTATTCTAAACATAAAAAATCCCGGCTGCATAATTGCAACCGGGATAAAAAATGGCAGTTTTTTATTTTTAACTAATTGATTACTAAAACATTGCTATTTTAAAACAATTTTTTTGCTGCTTAACTTATTGTCAGATTGAATGGTAATGAAGTAAATGCCTTTTTCATTTCCGGACAAATCAATTGTTTTTACTTTGTTTTTTAACTGGTTTGCAGTTTCCGCATAAATAACCTGTCCCAGCGTGTTGCTGATTTTAATATCAACAGATGTTACCGCAAAAGAGCCCAAATCAATTGTAATGTAATTTTCTGCAGGATTTGGATAAACTGAAATTGCATCTGCAGCAGCCTCATTTATACCTACAGGCACTGTAACCATAATTGTATCGGTTGCACTGCATCCAAATACATCAGTAATGGTTACATAATATGTGCCGGAAACTGTAACGAGGATGGTTTGTGTTGTTGCACCAGTGTTCCACATAAAGCTTGCTGCGGCACCGGCATCCAACACCACTGCACCAGAAAGAACAACGGTATCAGCTCCAAGGTCAACTGTTGGTGGTGTATTGATAGTAATCATTACGGTATCGGAAGCCATACAAGTACCATTGCTAACTGTTACACAATACATACCTGAAGTACAAGCATTGATTTGCTGATAGTCCGAACCGTTGCACCATGTATACATTGTTCCACCGGAAG
The DNA here is from genome assembly GCA_020051175.1 of Bacteroidia bacterium. Taxonomy (GTDB): domain Bacteria; phylum Bacteroidota; class Bacteroidia; order 2-12-FULL-35-15; family 2-12-FULL-35-15; genus 2-12-FULL-35-15. Next base: position 25,769 of record JAGVJJ010000059.1, read on the forward strand.
GGGCAGTTAACAGGATGCACTCACAAACAGTGGTATCCGCACCAAGATCAAGGTCGATAGTATTATCAATTATGGTTACCATAACTGTATCAGAAGCCATGCAACCTAAAGTATCCATTACATCCACATAATATGTTCCGGTGGTTGTAACAGTCAAAGTCTGGCTGGTGCTTCCCGTGTTCCAGGTATATAAGCCACTTGTAATTCCTGCATCCAAGGTAATGGTTTCATGCGAGCAGGTGGTGATGGTTGTATCCATACCTAAATTAACTGTAATAGTTCCTGGGTTTACAGTTACATTGATAGTATCCATTACCATACATCCACCAAGATTGGTAAGCATTACAGAGTAAGTTCCGGAAGTCGTTACTTCAATGGTTTGAGTTGTTGCTCCTGTACTCCACAAATACATCATACCACTTGTGCCTGCATCAAGGGTTAAAGAGCCAATACAGAAAACAACAGTTGTATCTGCACCTAAATCAAGGTTAAGCTCAGGGAGTACTGTTACTTCAATAGTATCCATTGCCATACAGTTTCCATCCATTACCATTACTTCAAATGTGCCCGAAGTGCTTACGGTAATCATTTGTGTAGTAGCACTGGTGTTCCACATAAAGTCAAGGCCGGTATTGCCGGCATCCAGTACAATGGATTGACCGGCACATAAAATGGTATCATTACCTAAATCAACTGTAAGTGAAAGTGGATTAATTGTTACGTTAATTGTATCCATCAGTGTGCAAATTCCACCGTTGGATACAGCCACATAATAAGTACCCGTGGCGGAAACGCTGATGGTTTGTGTTGTAGCCCCGGTGCTCCATAGATACAACATGCCGTTATTGCCAGCATCCAATGTGACTGGGGCTGAGCAAGCTGTAATCGTAATATCAGCACCTAAATCAACCGTGAATGGAGGAAGAACAGTTACATGAATGGTATCTGTCATAACACATTCCCCATCTGTAACGGAAACAACATAAGTTCCGGAAGTTGTAACTGTGATCATTTGTGATGTAGCGCCTGTGTTCCACATAAAGCTCAGGCCGCTGTGGCCAGCATCCAGCATAATAGACGCACCTGCACATAAAATGGTGTCGTTACCCAATTCAACAGATGCAGGGTTAATGGTAACATGAATAGTATCAAGATAAGTACAGTTTCCTTCATTGGTTACAGCAACGTAATAAGTTCCTGTTGCTGAAACGGTAATTGTTTGTGTGGTTGCACCGGTACTCCATAGGTAAGCCATACCGCTTATACCGGCATCCAGTGTGAGTGTGCCTTCACAAGAAGTAACAACGGTATCATTTCCAAGGTTTACATCAACATCTGTGTATACGGTTACATGAACCGTATCTGTTTCGGTACAATTTAAAGTGTCCTGCACGCTTAGAACATATAAACCTGTAGCGTTTACTGTTGGTGTAAGTGTATTGCCACCTGCAACAATGTTTCCACCGGCAAGTGCCTGCCAGCTTACTGTAGGGCTGTGCGTGTAAGTTGAACCGGTAATTGTTGTTTGCAGCTCACCGCAATCAAGTGTTACATCTGCAGAAGCATCTGCAGAAGCTACGCAGCTACAGGTACCGGTTCCACCGTTAAGGCCAACAATAAGCCTGCCTTGTGCACTGTAAAAATTGTTGCTCCCATTTGGACCCAACTGCGTGATAGCACAACCTTTAACCAGGTCGATCTGAAAAAAACAGTTTGGAACATCTACTGATAAACAGCAAGTGCCTTCACCAGAGAATGTTTTGGTATCAACATCAAAAATAGTTTGCAGCGAAGCCGTAGACCCATCAAAAGTTGCAGATGGGGCACTGTAGCTTACCAGTGTGAACATGGTAGCATCCCCATCACCACTCAGGTTAAAGCATACTTCAACATGATCGCCTGAAGATACATTTCCACTAAGGGATGCTACAACACTTCCGTTTACTTTATAAACAATATTGTCGGCATTTTCAGGGCCATAGTTTTCGCAGGTGGGTGGATCATTAGTTGCAAATGCAGCAGAATAAAAGGCACATATCATAAGCGTGACCAGCACCTGTTTAAAATTTGTTGTATAATCAAGAAGCGCTTGTAAGGGGCTTCTGACAAGTAGTTTTTTTCTCATTTTTTGAACAGTTTTTTTAAGATTTATAATTCTGAATTTATTTTAATTGCTCTTCTCTCTGGCACATAGAAAGGGCGAAAGGCAAATGTATGATAGCAAAAAGCGGATAACGTATGTTTTTCGGTAGCGATTTGTTTGCTGTCGCTTAAAAGGGAGTATTTCCCGCTGATATTTTTTATGAAATTGTAAAAGAAAAAGTAGGGGAGAAGTTAAAAAAGAACCGGGGTATTCAGCTGCAGGGATGCGTTGCTGAATACCCCGGTTTATAAAGGTTTTAGCTATGTTGCTTTTACCAGTTCCAAACAATTAGCTCTTTTTCTTTTGAATACAGGCCAAGAATTTTTTTGATGCAGCCTTTGAGCTTTAAAAATGTATTGGCATTTTTAACAACATAATTAAATGCGCCCAATTTCAAACTGTTGGTTACTACTTCCACATCTTCCTCTGAAGAAAGCATAATCACCTGTGTGCCTGGTGACAAATTCTTAATTTTTAAAAGGGTCCTGATGCCATCCATTGCTTCTTTATTGTTATCGTTCAGTATGTAATCAAGAATAACAATATCCGGTTTTATGGACATTTGCTCGATGCAAGCTTCACCTGTGAGAAAAGATTTTACTTTTAAATCGGGATTTTGAAGGAACTGAAGTTCCAGTGATTTCAGGTAAATTGGATCATCGTCAACAAGGAAAATAGTAATGTCCTTTTGGTTGGGCATGGTTGTATCTTTAGTGTCAACAATATCAGTATCTACGGGTTCTTTAAGAGTTTTTGTGTTCATAGGTTTTAAGTTTTAAAAATTATTAGACACTTTGATAAAACGAATGGTTTATTGAACAATTATTTTTTTTCTTACTACCGAACTATCAGTGGTTTTTACTTCAACAAAATAAATTCCTTTGTCATTTCCTGTAAGGTCTACTGCGAGTCGGGATGTTTGTTTATTGGTAGCTTTATATACCGATTGCCCTAAACAATTTGTAACGGAAACAGTAATGTCTGCTGCCGGTTCTGTTAATTGAATGGTAAAGGTTCCGGTATTGGGGTTTGGATAGATACTGAATTCATGTGATTTTTTACCTGCAATACCTGTTGTGCTTGAAACAGTGAAGTTCCAGGATGCAGCATCCGAAATGCCAGCATAGCTGTTACCTGCCATATCTGTTAATGCCCCGGCTGCTATTTCAACATTTACAGCAGTACCCGCAGTGAAGTCCGTTGCATCAATGGTTACAACATTGTTTGCCACAGTAACGCCTGTACCTGTTACATCTATAGTTTGTGTAACTGCACCGCCCTCTTTAATAATTATATTGCCGGTGCCTTTCTGAACTGTTTCATTGAATGTAAGAACAAGGTTGCTTGTATTGTCTACATCCACGCTGTTATCAACCGGATTATAGATTACTGCCATTGGTGCGGTAACATCAGCACCTTGTGTGATGCGGGTCACAAATGCATCGGTGCGGCTATAAGGGTTGAATGATTGGCTTCCAAATGTTCCACCTGCAAGAAGTGCACCTGTTGCATATACATTGCCTTGGGCATCAGCACAGATTGCATTTCCTGACTCGTAGCTTAGCAGTTCCAGTGAATCAGGAGGACCGCCCACTGCCATTGCCCACTGCCAGTTGCCCATGTTGCTTAGCTTTGCCATAAATATTTCAGAGCTATCCACTCCTGAAACTGTGTGTGCACCAAATGACGCACTCATTGCAAATTGCCCTGTTATGTAAATGTTTGTTCCATCTGTTCCAATACCTCTTGCACGATCAATCAGTGGGCCACCAGCGGAGCGAGCCCATTGTGCAGTCCCTGCATTGTCATAACACACAACAAATACTTCGGCAGAGCCTGATGTAGTGAGTGTTTGGGCATCCCATACTGCATAAGCGTTGTATTCGCCTGTTATATAAATAAGACCAGATGCGTCCATGGTCATCGACCAGCCAACATCATCGTAATCGCCACCTGCTGTTTTGGCCCATATCACAGAACCATCAGGAGCATATTTTACCAGGAACATATTTACATATCCATTGGGAGCAGTTAAGTTGGTTGAACCGAAAGTCACAGTTCCGGAGTGCATACCGGTTATATAAATATTGCCCGCAGGATCACAGATTACTGATTTGGCTTCATCTCTGCCAGCGCTTCCTGCGCTACGAACCCATAAAAAATTACCATTGCTATCGTATTTCGCAAGGTAAATATCCCTGTCGCCAGCGCCAGTGAGAGGGGCTGTTCCACCAAAGTTAATGGCATCCTTGAAGTAACCGCAAATGTATACATTGCCGGTTGCGTCAGCAGTTATTCCCAGTGCTTTGTCACTGTAGTTGCCGCCTTCACTTTTGGCCCATAGCAGGTTACCGGCAAGGTCATATTTGGCCAGGAACAGATCGTTGTCGCCAATGCTTGTTAGTGTAACCGATGAATTTTCAAATGTAATTACGTTGCCATAACCTTCTATTTCACCGGAAATATAAAGGCTTGTACCATCGCAGTAGAGTGCCTGTGCATAATCACCTAAGGTTCCACCAGCTGTTTTTATCCAGTCAAGAGTGCCGGCAGCGGAATATTTTGCAATGTAAATATCGTGATTGCCCTGATCTGGCAATATTGTGCCGCTGAAATTGGCATTCATTTCATATTTTCCCGCCACATAAATATTTCCTGCAGGGTCGGTAACAACACCATAACCGTAATCGTAGGCCCAAAGGCCTTCCCGTTTTGACCAGTCAAAATTTTGGGCGTATATGCTGATCATAAAAAGACTGAGGATAGCTGAAATGTATAACTTTTTCATAATAACTAATTTTTATTTTGTTTTAGTGTTTGTTTATATGGGTTGAGGCTCGAATAATATTGCAAACATAAATGCCTGTAAAGGGCTTGAAATATGATTTCGTTGGCGCAGCTTTTTTAATAGCTCAACTAAATTTTTTTTAAGTCTTAAACAGCAGGCGGTGGCGTATCCGCCTGCAGTTCATTGTTAATTGTTAAAGTCACGGGTACTGGTTCAAGTTCCTCAACGATATCGGGTATTGCAACAATAGCCGGTTCAGAAATGGTTGTATCTTTTGTAGTTCCGATGGTTTTAATTACCGCATATTTTTCTTTCAGGTTCAGGAAAGGCAGCTCAAAAAAGCGGTACGACAAAGCTGTAACAACCACCAGTGAAACGTTTACCAACAATATAAACAGAGGAAAATTAGTATAGTTGTATTTTTTATACAGCTCCAGGAAGAGGTAAATGATTACCGGGTTAAACATATAAATGCCATAAGATACTTTACCACACAAGTGCAGGAGGTTAAAGTTCTTTACAGATAGGATAGCATCGGGATTAAACAGGAAGTTGCCCATCCAGTATGCCGCTATAAGAACAAAAACATATTTTTTCATAGTGGCTGCAAAAAAGGTTCCACACTCGTTGTAATCCACGTTGATCAGCAGCAGAATGAAAATAGTGTATATGATGAGGCGTACTGGGAGTGAATGGTTGAACTCCAGCTTTTTCTGGTGAAAAAGGTAGCCAAAAAGGCTTCCCAGTGCCAGAATATCGATCCTGCTTAATGTGTGCAGGTACAATACAGAGCCATAATTAGGAATGTAGCTTGCAGCATACGCCCTGAAGAGAATACTAATTAGGATAATGGTTAAAAGAGCACGCGGAAGTTTTTTAACAGGGATAAATGCTATCAGCAATGGGCAAATGAGATAAAAATGCTCTTCAATACAAATGGACCATAAATGGTCGGTTGCAACCGACTTTGTCCCCTGGTTGATGATATCAAAATTGCCAGCAAATAGAAAGTGTAAAAGATACCCTGGGCTTTGTTCCATAAGGAAATAGGTAAGCAACGGGGCCACAAGGATCATAAGAAAATAAAGAGGCCAGATGCGGAATGCTCTTCTTATGTAAAATTTCATTACATCTACTTTGCCATTTTTTTCATATTCCGACAAAAGGAGGAAAGTGATTAAAAATCCACTGATGATAAAAAAAACATCTACGCCAATGGTAAAATTGTGAATAATGTTTTCGATTTTGTTGAATGCACCAGGAGATGTGTGAGTGTTAATAAATTCAGGGTTTCCGAAGTATCGTTTCCAGCCAAAAAAGGAATGCAGGACAACAATCATGTATGCTGCAATGAACCGGAGAATATCCATATTCTGGAAATATGTTTTTTGGCTGGTTTGTGTGCTCATGATTGTTAACTGTTTTATTAATACTTTTCCCTGCTTATTTTTCTAATACCCGTTATAGGGTCCATTATTTGTTCTGTTATTTATTGTGATGCGATCAGATCGTTGTTGTCGATTTTTTTATTTGAAAAACATATAAAATCAAAATACCATGTATGTTGGTTCGTATATGATGCCGCTTGCTCAAATGAGAAGATAATGGTATGAAGCCCGCCTTTTTTAGTAACATTAAAAATGTTATCGCCTCCATCGTTCTCATCAATGAAGCTTTTAAGGGGGATGGAAATAAACTGCCATTCGTCTTTACTCGAAATGTTTACTACGTGTGCCCACTTATCGTCTTTATCATTTTCCAGGATTCCATTTTCATTGTCGTCTTCCTCAATAATCACTTTTAACTTTTCTGTATCACCATTGCTTTTAGGGCAATAAAAGCGAAAGTTAACATAATCGGTAGTGGTGTTTAATTCAATGTTGGACCCAATGCCTTTGCCCCAGCCACCGTATCCTTCTGTACCTTTCCAGGTAGTTTTAAGTGCAGTTTTAGAGGCAATAGGAGCTTTATCGGTTTTAGTTGTATCTACTTCAGCCCCCACGCTGCCGAAAAAGAAAAATTTATTTTTTTCCAGTGCATCGCTTGCTGAGCCAATACCTTCAAAGTCATCTACAAGCAAATGAATATTATTTATCCACTTGATGTGCTCATAATTACTCAAAGAAGTACCCCTGGGAAGTGATATAAGAAACTTTTTTTCTGTCAGAAAAAGTATCAGTGAGGTTGCTACCAGCGTAAACAGAATAATAATTGCGCGTTTGTTTGATTCCACGATATAAGTAATTAGAGATTATAACAAACATATAACCGTGGAGAGTGAATAGAAGGTGAATTTCGCTGGTTTTGATTTTTTTATGGGTGAAAGTTCAACTTTTGTTGTTTAATATTGGGGAGTTCAAGTGGTTAAATTTCGGTTTTAATTTTCTGTTTGCTTTTCAGCTTCAGGGCTTTAAGTTTGCGTGAGAGGGGATTTTTGTTGGGGGAAGACGATATGTGACAACAGGTAAGATTAATTACAAAGAATACCTGCAGAAGAAAAAGCCTGAAATGAACCGGTCCGTATGAGTATTTCATCAGATGGCTCGGTTCATTCCCATAATGTGTATTTTTTTATTTTATAATCTGCCTTGCACCTTAAACTTTTAACAACCCTCTAAATCCCCTGGCAGCATAATACGATTCAGCACCGTTATGATATACGAATACTGTTCCATAGCGGTAATCAGCAAAAATAGCTCCTCCCATCTTTCTGATGTTATCAGGAGTAATTATCCAGCTGGATGTCTTGGTATCAAAGTTTCCTAGTTTTTGAAGCTCACGGTATTGGTCTTCATTTAAGATTTCAATTCCCATCTCTGCTGCCATATCCATTGCGCTGTCTGCGGGCTTATGCTCTTTCCTTGAGTCCAATGCCTTGCGGTCGTAACAAACACTTCTGCGTCCTTTAGGGCTTTCAGCTGCACAATCAAAAAAAATGTATTCGTTTGTTTTTTTGTCATAGGCCACAACATCAGGTTCACCGCCTGTAGCTTCCATTTCGTGCAGCGACCATAATTTATTGGGGGCAGCTTCCAGCTTAGATTGTACTTTATCCCATTCCAGGCCCTTATGGCGGTTTTTGTTTTTCTCAAAACGCTCTTTCAGTGTAGTGAGCAGGTTTTTGGATTGTTCTGAGGACAACTTGTTTTTATTTTTCATTTTTCATGAATGTTATAATTTTACCTTAAATATTGAAGAACAATAATACTGCAACCCAAAATGATTTCCAACACCATGGCCCTGTTTTGTTTTTTTTCTGCCGAACCGGTTTTAATTTTTGAATACAGACGGCCTGTCCCTGCACCTATTATAACAATACCAATCAGGTAGTTTAATTCAAAGGTTTGCTTAATATTGAATGCACACCATGCTAGCAGGAATCCCATACTAAAGTACATTCCGCTTAAAAATCTGAAAATATTATCCAGGGTAGTTTGTGGTGTACATACATCCGGTAAAAAAGATCTGCTGCCTCTAATTAGTAAACTTGAGCCACTTAATAAACATACAATTGAATTTGCACCTAACAGAATCTGTAAAATTAGCTCCATAAATATTGGGATAAGTTATCTCATTACGAAATTACCATACCAATGTGTCAGTCATTCAGTCCTTTTCCGCTTAGGATCTGAGGTATATATTTTTCAATTCTCGATTCACGTGTTTTCGATTGTTTGGCTTGGGAAAAATGAAGGAGGTATGCTCTTTGCCTGCCTGGAGTTAATAATATAAATGCTTTTTTCAGTGCCGGTATTTTATTCAGTTTTTGCTGAAACTCATCTGGGACACTAAATTGTTTTGTCTTTTTCATAGGTACTTTTAGTCCCGCTTTTTCCACTTCAACAGCCTCATAAATATAGGCTTTTAAAGTTTTTTCCATTTTAATTATTTGTTCTATGCCTGTGAACCTTATCTGCCGCGCGGCCTGGACGTTTTCTGTTTGTTGTACCAGAATACCTCTGGCATCTTTCAGCAATGCACCTTTAAAAAACAGGAATGCACAATAGTCTTTAAATACATGTATCAGAACAACATTGCTTTCCTGATATTGATAACATGGACAGCCCCATTTTAGCTCTTCTGTTAGTCCGCAGTCAAGAGCAATTGCTCTCATCTTTATTATTTCGTTCTGCCAGTTTTTGGCTTTGCTGAAATAAAAATCAACTTTAGGGTTCATAGTATTCATATTATAGACACGCTGAAGATATAGTTATCAGTGACTATTGGTTTACAGTAATTTTTCTGTCTGTTGGCCTGAAATACCAGGACACTGCTGTAAGAATGAGTAATAAAACAGGGCCAAAAAATTCTTTGGTGCTGTCACCACCAGCAATATGAGATAAAATTGCGCCCGACATGGTAAAAAAGAAACCTGCATACGCCCATTCTTTTATCAATGGCAATTTCGGAACAAGTATAGCTACAACACCCAATAATTTCCAAACTCCTATTATGGTTAGGAAATAGAGAGGATAACCTAAATGTGTCATCATTTGCACTTCTTCAGGAACTTTGATGATTTGAACAATTCCGCTGGATGTCATGCCTAATGAAAGCCAGATAGTTGCAACCCAATAAATGATTTTGTTTCTCTTTGTCATATTTTATTTTAATTGTTTTAGAATGTCTTGTATGCGGTTGTGTGCCATATTAATGCCCTGGGCAAAGGGTAACTCCAGCATCTGATCCCTTAGTGCAACTGATTTGTATATTACGTGCATCGTGAGCCTGCTGGTGCTGTCAGTGAGCTTTTCAAACTGAAGAAATTCCAGTTGTACTGCAAATGAAGTGTTTTCCATTTCAAACGTGCGGGTGATTTTATTATTTTGAACAAATTCATGAATTGTACCATTAAAACCGTGTTTGTTTCCTTTAGGATCAGTTGTTTCAAACTGATAGCTTCCGTGTTTTTTGTTTTCTAGTTTCAAAACTTTTGTTCCCATCCATTGTTCTACAATTTCCGGTTCTACATATGCTTTAAAAAGGAGTTCAAGGGGCAGCTCAAACTCCCGTGTAATCGTGAGTTCCTGTTTACCGTCCTCGGCCATTATTTTTGTTTTTTGCTCCATCATCTGCTATTTATCGGATTTGTATTTTTTCATAATTGCTTCCAGTTTATTGAATCTCTCATCCCACATGTTACGGAATGCTTCAATGAAGTCGGATACTTCTTTCATTTTTTTAGCATTGATATGATAATATATCTCCCTGCCATTTTGTTCCTGCTTCAACAGTTCACATTCGGTGAGTATTTGCAAATGCCTGGAAACCGTTGGACGGGCCGTGTCGAAGTTGGATGCTATCGCACCGGCTGTCATAGATTGCGAAGCAAGAAGAAGAAGGATGGCTCTCCTGGTGGGATCTGCTATTGCCTGAAATACATCGCGTCTTAAATTCATTGTGTAGTTATTTGGCTACAAATATATATGTAGTTATTTAGCTACGCAAATTTTTTGTAAAATAAATGGAGGATATGGCAATATTAAGGTAGGGATATTAATAATGCTTCAGAGCCTTAAGGCTTTCACTGTGGCCTCTCATAAACAGGTCGCGTATTATTTCCTGTTTTTTTCTTCCTGTTTTCACGGCCCGTTGGTAGGTTTGTTCATCCGACAGGATAAATTTTTCTTTTATACTGTTTTGAATTTTCGCAAGGTATGGCAAATATCTGAACGTTGTGTGCGGCAATCCCATTGTATTACAAGCCCTGTTGTCGAGGAAAAAATAATTGTAACCCAAATGGGCCTTAATCAACAATTTTTTTTGCCAGCGGTATTTTGGGAAGGATGCCAGGATAGGTTCATTCATGAGTGCTTCAGCCAATGTCCGTGTATCGTCATCGGCCATTGGCTGTGTAATCGTCCATTTATAGAGGTTTTCAATGGCCTGCTCTTCGGTATCCGGCAGGTATGCCGGTGGAATGCCCAATAAATAACCAGTGTATTTCCAGAAATGAAAAAGTCCATTTACTTCCTGCTCTGTAGGTTTAAAGCCAAGTCTGCGTATGCCTTCCAAAAAAACAATGGAAAATCCAAGGTTGGTGGCCACCATATCGCCCTGGTTAATGGGGATTCCCCATTGATTGTTGTCCCACTGAGGTTGCTTGTAAATGTATGCTCTTGAAAAAGCATGTATCATCCGTACTTTTACAGCGTTTGAAAAGCCTGGACCAAAGCGCTCCATCGCATTCTCACCGGTAACGCTTACCCAGAAGTCGAGTGTTTCTGCCATTCTTTTGGCAGCTCCTTTTTTCAATGCCCCCGTAAAAATAAGGGGCTTGTTAATGGCAGCGGATTCATAACCACCCATCAGGCAGTAATTACGTAGTACAATGAAGCCAAAAGGCCCAGTTCTCCTGCAAAAAGCAGAGCCTGTTTCCAGCAATTCATAGTTAAGCCAGGAAGGTGGAGTATCTATTTCCTTAAATAGCTGTCGAAACAGGGAAGGTACAGATGGAACAGCGCCAGCACCTTTTACCAGCAATTCATTCAGCAATTGGTGCGATTTCTGATAACCATCCTTTTCAAATATTCCTTTTACAATTTCATCGGCCAGTTCATCTTTTTCAAACAGCAGCGTTGCATATGATTCTATTTCAACGCGGTTGGGAATGTGCTTCAGCTTATCCAACATTTTTTTGCCGGCACCCTGCTCCCAGTAGTGCGAAAATCCGGGCGATGGATATGTGAAACGTTTTGGGAGCATTTTAAATAATACCTAATTTTTTTAATGCACTTGTTGTCACCTGTTTCCTTAATTCAGGGAATTTTTCCATGTCCGATCCGGGTTTAGGTTCTACATTTGTGGCAAAGAAGCAGACATTCCCTTTTGTTTCCAAATAGCCTACCCACCAGCCGATGTTGTTTCCTTCCCGAACCGCCCAACCGGTTTTGCCGCTAATTTTATAAACCGGAGTTTCTTCAGAAAGCATAATATGTTTGATAATTTTTTCTGTACGTTCACTAATGGGCAGTTGCGAGTTATACAAACGCTGAAGGAAATCAATCTGCTGCAACTGACTTATCCTGGAATTACCTTGCAGCCAGAAATTATCAATAGAGGCAGAATCAACAACCATAGAACCATAATCAAACCGCTCCAGGTATTCTTTCATTCTTTTTATTCCGATTTTTCGTGCAATTTCCTGGTAGCAAGGCACACAGGAAACTTTAAACGCTTCGTACAACATTAAATCCTGCTCCCATATTTTTAACCTTCGTTTTTCTCCATCCCACCTGAATAAGGTGCTGTCGTTTTCCACAACTTTAGTTTCCAGTCCTATGATGGAATTGACAATTTTAAAAGTGGAAGCCGGAAGAAACCCTTTTTTGCTTCGCTCAAAATCATTTGAATAATAAATTGCGTTGGTGGGATCATACACAAGTATAGAGCCAACCATGTTTGCAGAATCAACAATATCCTGTAATTCTGGTTTTATTATTTCTGCGGGAGAACTGCTTTTTTTTGAAGTTTCAGAAGAATTTTTTTTGTCTGTACATGCAACAAACAGAAAAGCTGCAATACAAACGATAAGCCTGTAATGTATCATGGTGGATCTTATTTCAGAATAGGGGCAATCAGCTCCATGCTTTTATTCCAAAGCTGTTCTGCAATGGAAGCATCGTGTTGTATTTTTGTTTTTTTATTGATGTTGCCACTGCTTTTTATGAAATAGCCAGAAAAATTTACGCTTTCATCACTTGTAAGAAATACAAAGTTTTTTGCAGCTTTTTCAGGTGTTTTGCCAAACAGGTTTACGCCAAGCCTGAAAAAGAAATTGAGGTTACGTGTAATGCCTGTCCTGGCAATGCCTACTTCACCCATATTCATGATTACTTTATTCTCAGGGTTGCGCTTTGCAAATTCCTGTATGAACAGGTGGTTGGCGAACATTTCCTGCGCCATGGCCTTCACCATTGAAAAATTATTTTTGAGTGCAATGTCGTCAAAGAAAATTTTTGCACCTGGCAGTACCGAAGCACCCACCTGCACAATTTTGGCATTACCGGCTCTTAGTTCTTTTGTAAGCAGCTGTGTCACGGCAAAGCGGCTCAGGTATTGAATTGCAAAACCGGCTTCCAGGCCATCAGCAGTAATAATGTGGTTGGGCAGAATCACTCCCGTAGACAAAACGAGCGCATGAATGGTATCTGTTTTTTGTTTTACAGCATCCGCCAGCTCTTTCATACCTTTTAAAAGCGAAACATCAGCAACAACATATTCCACTTGTTTGTTCCCGGAAAGTTTTTGTATTTCTTCGGCAGCCTGCTTTGTTTTAGCAGCATCGCGGCCATGAAGTATAACTCTGTATCCTTTTTGCGCAAATTGCAGGGCTGCAGCCTTGCCTATTCCGCTGTTGCCGCCTGTGATTACTGCTGTTTTCATAGTGAACCGGGATTGGGTTAGAGTTTTTTTATAGGTACAGATTCACAGATTTTGCAAAATAATTTGGGAATCAATCTGTGGCTGTAGTTTTCAAGTAAATGTCTATTTATTACCTTTTCTTCTTTCTTTTTCCTTAATGATAAGTCCCAGCTCACGGCCTGTTTGTCCTTTTACCGAAGTGTTTTCCTGTGCCCTGCGGATAAGGTAAGGAAGCACCTCATTTACAGGTCCATAAGGGACATATTTTGCGACATTAAAGCCTTCATTTGCAAGGTTGTAGCTGATATGATCACTCATTCCCAAAAGCTGGGAAAAGTAAATGTGTTTATTGCCGGTTTCCACCGATTTTTCTTTCATCAGTTTTGTGAGGTACATGGAGCTATTTTCATTGTGGGTTCCAGCACAAATAGCAATTCTGTCAACATGTTCAATGCAAAACAAAAGTGCAGCATCGTAATCTTTATCTGTATGCTCCTTGGTATCCTGGATAGGGGATGGGTAACCTTTTTCAGCAGCACGAGCCCTTTCTTTTTCCATGTAGGCTCCCCTTACGAGCTTTGCTCCCAGATAATAATTGCTCATGCGCGCAAGCTCAAATGAGTGCTGAAGGTATGCAAGCCTGTCTTTACGGTACAATTGGTAGGTATTGTATACAATGGCTTTTTGAGGGTTGTAAAGCGCCATCATTTTGTTGGCCAAATCGTCAATTGCCTGTTGTATCCAGCTTTCTTCGGCATCTATAAAAATCGGAATACCTGCATCGTAGGCTGCTTTACAAATGGCACCCACACGCTTTGTTACCCGTTCAAATTCTTCTTCTTCGGCTGCTGCAAGCTTATCCCGGCTGCTTACCTTTTCAAGCAGGCCGAAACGTGCCAAACCAGTAACTTTAAATACACAAAATGGTATGTGTGCATCGTTTTTTGCCTTATTCACAGTGGCAATAGTTTCTTTGGCACAAGCATCAAAATCGTGCTCGGTTTCTTTGCCTTCCACGGAATAATCCAGGATTGTACCGATGTGAAACTTTCCCAGCTCTTTAATTGCCCTGTCGCATTCCTGTATGGTTTCGCCACCACAGAATTGCTTGAAAATAGTTGCTTTTATAAGTCCTTTGACGGGTAAATGGAGCTTTATTGCAAATGTGGTAAGCGACTTCCCTAGGTTTACAAAAGCGGGGTTAGATACCATTTTAAACAGCCAGAAGGAGCGGTTCAAATCCTGGTTGGTTTTGCCTGAAAAGGCTATTTCTGTATTATTGAATGATAGCATAACAAAATCCTTTCATTTTAATATCTTCTCCTGAATTTGTAGCGTGTTGAAAGGTATACAAATATAGCAAAAGTTTGGCCTGGACAGATTTGGAATGTTTGTTGGAAATTAGAATAATCAAGGTGTGTCGTCACCCGGAGCCTGTCCGATGGGTGTGCGATGGCCTACCCCAGGAATTCGACTGGCTCTATAGGAATCCTTGGACAAAGCAGAGGTTTCACTGACGTATTTTGTTGATAATTAGAGCGTTGTTTCGATTTAATAATCGCTTAGGGAAAACACCTTTGCATTCGGATAATAGGCATTAAAATAGCCATAACCGTTCACCACATTGGTTGGAAAGTGTATAGGCTCCGAAGTTAGCTGTGTAAGCAATCCCCCCGTTCGTTTGGAAGCGGTTAAAAATTCATAATAGCCACGGGTGATATTGGCTACCTCAACCGCTATGCTGTCGTTTGGAGTAACATCTTCCAGCGTGCTTAAATGTGTATACACATTGTTGGTAAAAGAAGCATCATTTAGCAGCTCGTAGGAGGACAATATTTTATTGGAACCATTACCGAAATAGGAACTGATGTCCAGGTTGGCACCACCTGAAGATTGTTTCAGAATATAGTTGATTACATAATAATTTTCCTCGTTTGGATTGTCTGTAAGGATGTACCGAATGGCAACGGTAGTATCTACAGGTGTTCGGGTGATTATCGGATATACAGTATCAAAAGGCACTTGCGGCAGCATGGTGGTGAGAGCAGAGGCTGATAGTCCTGTAGAAGGCTCGTATACATTCAGCGTATAGTTGTTGTAATTAGTAAGCAAAGTATTGGTACTGATGTAAATACCGGGCACCAGCATATCCAGTGTATCTACCTGTCCGTTGTATGAAACGGTTACAAATGCATTGTTCACCAGGAATTTGTTGAGCGCATCCTGTGCTACTTGTTCGGTGGTAGCAATAGGTTCCAGCGGACTAAATGATTTGGTAAGTGAAACAATGATATTTTTCTGCGGAACAATCTGTGATGCTACCACAATTTTCGACTCGGCCGGTTCAACATCAATATCAATGCCTTTAGGCGTGCAGCTGTTGAACAGCAACAGCACTGAGATATATCCGGCAATTAAAAAATATTTTACAAAATCCATGTTCTAAAATTTAAAATTATAAGCAACAAATGGTATAAATCCGAACAGTCCGTGGGCAACATAACGGGCGCTACCATCTTCGCGGGTTTGTACGTCCACCCTGAAAGGCTGTGCACGGTTGTAGAAATTGTATGCACCGAGGTGCCATTCCCCTGTCCATTTCAAATGTTTACGGTTTAAACGCGATTTTATTATAAAACTAATGTCCAACCGGTGAGAGGCAGGTAAAATACCGCTGTTCCTGTCGGCATAAATCAGTAGCATATCCACATTGGTGAGCGAAGAGTTAGGCATTACATAAGAACCTGTTACAGGCGTAAAACGCTGTCCGGTTGCATACACCCACGCAAAGGAAGTGGAAAAGCGTTTGGTAAAATCAAAGCTTCCTACAACGGATAAATCATGCCTGCGGTCGTAAGTGGCGTAATAACGCTTACCATGGTTCAAAGCATCAAATTTACGTGTGGCCCATGAAATGGTATAACCTACCCAGCCGGAGAACCTTCCGGAAGTTTTCTGAACAAAAAATTCAAATCCGTAGGCTTCACCATTGCCAGCTACCAGCTCATCCTCATAATTATCGTTCAGTATCAGGTTGGCTCCTTCGCGGTATTCTATCAGGTGGTACATCCGTTTGTAATATGCTTCTGCCGATACCATTGTTTTTACCTTATCGAACAGGTAATTATAACCGGCTGCCAGCTGGTCGCTCTGCTGTGGTTCAATACGGTTACTTACCGGGTACCATAAATCCGTAGGTAATGTAATGGTTGAATTGGAAACAAGGTGTAAATACTGTACCATCCGCGAATAGCTGAATTTCAGGGATTGTTTATCATTGATGGAATAAGAAACTGAGAAACGTGGTTCCGGGTTAAAGTACAATCTTCCTTTTTGTGTCAGCAGGAAAGACTGTCTTAGTCCATAATTCAGTTTTGTTTTTTCTGTGATGTCAAATTCGTGGTTGGCATATACTACCAATTCCTGTGTAGCAATAAGCTTCCCTTCTGTAGATTTTACAAATTCAGAAATTTCACCTGCGGAATTTACAACGTTTGGCCTGAAGCTGTGGTTGGTAAAATGGACACCGTATTTGATGGTGCTCCTCGTGTTTTTGAAATAGCTGAAATCGTATTTAAAGCCCAAGTCGGTGATGCGGGAGCGCGCGCTGAAAGAATTGCCGGGAGCCTGTGCATCAATGGTATACCTGAAACGGGTGTGAATGAAGGTAAGGTTGGAAAACAGCTTTTCATTAAACAGGTGGTTCCAGCGCATGGTGCTGATATTGTTGCCCAACTGAAAGCCGCCATCAAGGAAGGAAGACGATGATTTTAAAATATCGTCTCCATAGTAAAAGCTGAAATAAAACCTGTCTTTATCAGAAAGCTTATAATTGAGTTTGCAGTTGGTATCGTAAAAATGGTAGGGTAATACGTTCTGTCCTTTGTAAATCAATTTCAACAGCTGATCAATATAAGAACGTCTGCCCGAAATAAGAAAAGACATTTTATCCTTTATAATGGGCCCCTGAAGTGTAAGGTGGGAGGAGAGCGTTCCAATACCCCCATCCACATGGAACTTCTGCATATCACCATCTTTCATGCGTATGTCCATCACTGACGACAAACGACCGCCATATTGTGCCGGGAAACCACCTTTGAACATGTTTACTTCTTTCAGCGCATCGTTATTGAACACAGAGAAAAAGCCAAACAGGTGAGATACATTGTACACCACAGCCTCATCAAGCAGTATCAGGTTATCATCACCGGAACCACCTCTTACGTACATATTGTTTTGCCCTTCACCACCGCGTTTGACACCCGGCATGAGCTGCATTACTTTGATGATGTCCGTTTCCCCGCCAATGGTAGGTATGTTTTTGATTTTTTCTATTGGAATGTAAATCGTACTCATTTGTGCCGAGCGTATCTGTTCCTTTTCACGGTTGCCTTCAGCACTTACCACCACTTCTGTTAATGTATTTTCTGCAGGTTTCAGCTGTACGTTAAGGGTAATGTTGCCTTTCAAATCAATTGTTTTGTTTTGTGTGGCATAGCCCAGGTAGCTGATAACAATGTCGTATTTTCCCTCAGCAAGCGTTAAGGAATAAAAGCCATAAACATTGGTTGCAGTGCCTGTAGTAGTGCCTTTTATGTAAACAAGGGAACCGATGGTTGTTTCACCACTTATGGAGTCATAAACTGTTCCGCTGATGGTGTATTGATTCTGGCAAAATAATTGTAAGGAACCAAGTATAAGAAAATAAAAAAAACAGAAGTATTTTTTCATTTTACGTTAAATCTTTTTTAGAAGTATATAGTATTTACAAAGCTAATCAAAAAAAGCAAGGAAATTCATCTATCTTCGGGTAATGGAAGGGGTAAAAATAAACACCGGGTGCACAGGGAAATATAGAGCAGAACGGGGTTAATTTTCTCTGTGAAACTCTTAAAACTATGTAGCCACATCTTAAAAAAACATCAATTATATGAAACTAAATCTAACTTTTTTTGCAGCATCGCTGCTTTTCGCAGCTAGCCTGTTTGCACAGATAAGAATACACCAGGGCGAAGGCACTGGCCTTTCCAATAAAGTAATTTATACCATAAAGGACAACAAAGTATACCAGGGCGATGCCAGCAGCATTTCCAGCAAAGTGCTGTATACATTCGATGATAATAAAATTCGTCAAGGGGATGGGAGCCTGCTATCCAACGAAATTTTATACACTATTGAAAAAAATAAAGTAAGACAAGGGGAGGGGAAATACCTTTCGGATCCTGTGTTGTATACTGTTTCGAAGAATAAAATCCACCAGGGCGATGGAACTTTTATTTCCAATACTGTTTTGTATACGATTGATAATAATAAAATTCACCAGGGAGATGGAACGTTTTCAGACAATACTGTTTTGTATACGATTGAAGGTGAATTGTCAATAGAGAAGCTGGCATTGCTATTGGCATTGTTGTAACTCGTGGTTAACTGTTCTTCAAAAATTCCCCATCCACAATAAGCAGCTTCACACCATTTTCAGAAAAGGAGCGATGGGAACTAAGATTATCAGATACCACATAACTTTCACCCTTTAATAACATTAGTTTTTCACCTGTTTGCAGCTCGGTTATAAATGAGCCTTCCAGGCAATAAACAATATGCCCCTTCTGGCACCAATGATCTGCCAGGTATCCACTTGAGTATTCTACCACGCGAATTCTTAATCCCGGAAATTGTACGGTTTGCCAATACGCCATTCCGGTATCGCCCTTGTATTCTACTTTTTCAATGGTGGTCCAGTCGATTGTCTGAAATGGGATATTGCTCATTTTGCGGTTTATTGGTTGTTAATAATAAATTTACTATTCAGTTGTTGATTGCCATTTTGAAGTACTATAAAATGCAGTCCGTTTGGAAAACCAAGTGTTTCAATTTGTATGCGTGCATTATTTATGTTCGTAATAGTCTGTTCTGTTTGTCCAAGTGTATTGTAAATTTTTATTTCAGCATTGTGAACGCCAAAAGGAAGCGCAACATTCACTATGTTTCGGGCCGGATTTGGAAAAATGTTCATGTTCCGCTGCTCCTGGTTATTGTGCTTCATATCTGTAGTGCCACATGGAGAATAGTTTGCTTTGATCATTTGTCCTATTTCCACATTTTTATTGATGACTGCAGATGTCATATTCCTTACTCCATGATGTGTTGCCCCATCCAGTCCGCCCGGCCATATATAACCGAAAAGTCCAATAATACTGGTATCAGCAGCAGCCAAATCATAATAATTCTGAACCACATCTGCCATGGTATCCTGTGACCAGCCCAGGTACGTTTGGTATTCGGGAAACCATTGGTCGTCTACAATAAGAACTATTTTCTGATTTGTGCCCGACAAACGCGCCTTAACGGTATCCAGGTTCTCAACAAACTCAGGTTCTGTTTGCGGATCAAATGTTCCATAGCGATCAAAGCCCACCCAATCCATTGCTTGTGGTACTTCCATACTGTTTACAGTATTGTACGCTTCCACCATCATTAGAGGAATGCTGGGAAACGCATTTTTTAGCAAGGCGCATACGGTATCCATATCAGCCAGTGAAATACCATTCCAGTAGGGCTCATCGGCTATGTAGAAGCAGCCTATTTTTTCGGTTGAAAGCGCTGCAGTATTTGTTGTTATAAAACTGGCCCAGCGTGCTGTAAAATCAGGGTATAAATCATAATTAACCCCACTTGGGGCAAGCGTATCCACGGCCTGGAAAAAGATATTCTGGATATGTAAAAGGGGATTTACACAATGTGCGTTCATCAGGTTGATGCGTGTTACAAGGTTTTCTGTATAATCATACACGCACATGTGTGCAAGATTGGAAAATGTATCTACTTCTGCAATGTAATTGGTGGTAGTAGATGCATCCAGGGGATCATCATACAAACAATCAATGGCGGTAAAGCCAAAGTATTTTAAATGTGCGGGAGCGGTTTGTGCATATATATCAAGGCTTATTAACCAGGTAAGTGCAAAAACCAACTTGAAGGGGATTCTTGATGTCATCTCTTGTGGCATAAAGCCTGTTGATTGTTAATTTAATGAGTCATCAATAGTTTAATGAATCAAAAAGTTCAGGTTGATTGTCAATTATTCGAGTAAACTCTTTTTAAAGTCAATGGTCCATTTTTTATTGCAATTATTATCTGATGTAAAATTTTTATAGCGATTAAGGGTTAGTCGTACATATTATTAAAATAATTTAACAGCAAATGCAATTATATGTCCATCTGGATCTGAGAAATAACATACTTTATCTCCCCAATCCCTGTCTGCAATGGAATCTATTAGTTTTGCGCCACTCTTTAAAGCATTATCGAATTCTTCCTGTATATTTTCAACGTAAAAATAGAGTTCGCATCTTGGTATTCCAATTCCACTATCGGGGTGTGGAGTTTTATTCGCCAGGATTTTTGCAATTCCTTTATTTGGCATTAAGCCAATTTTAAAACCTTCTGATATTTCAAATTCGGTCATACCAGGGACATCAAGTACTGGAACCTGACGAAATATTTTTCTGTAAAACTGACTGCTCTTTTCTTGGTCAGCCACATAAAGTATGGTTTCTGAGAGGAGAATGTGCTTCATGGCTCTTATGCTTGTTAGTAGTAAAGGTTTACGAACAGTTGTCTTTAAAACAGATTACCATAAAAAAGGAGCTATCTCTTGCCTGAGAAACAGCTCCTTCTTATTGCTAGAAATACTACACTTTTTTACCCTAACAGCGTTTTCTCCGCAGCTTTAAGAATCGCAAACGCCTTTTCAGTTGTTTCCGATTCAGCATAGTTGCGCAATACAGGCTCTGTACCTGAAGCGCGTATCATCAGCCAGTCTCCATTGTCAAAGAAATATTTCCAGCCATCCACAGTTTCAATATGTTCTACTTTGTATGGCCCGAAAGCGCTGTAGTTATTATTTGTACAGTTTTCTACAATAGACAGCTTCACTTCTTCTTTCAGGTGCATATCACTGCGCTCAAATTTAAACTCTCCTACAATCTCGTACACTTCTTTAATCAAATCATCCAGTGTTTTACCTGATTTTACCATGTATTCCCAGATTGTTAATCCCATCCAGATGCCATCACGCTCCGGAATGTGTCCCTTGATTGCAATACCACCGCTCTCTTCTCCACCCAGCAATACGTCTTCTGAAAGCATGATGCCTGCAATGTGTTTAAAGCCAATTTTAACCACTTGGTAGTCGAGTCCGTAGTGTTTACACATTTTCTTTACTCTTGGTGTTACAGAGAATGCATTCACCACTTTTCCTTTGAACTTTTTCTCTTTCACAAGATAGTTGATCAATAAAAGAATAATGTGGTGCGAATCCACAAATTCCCCTCTGCTGTTATAAAGACCAATTCTGTCTGCATCACCGTCAGTAGCAAGCCCGCAATCAATATCACAACTTTCAGAAATCAGTGTGGAAAAGGGTTGCAGGTTTTTATGAATTGGTTCCGGTGCCTGGCCTTCAAAGCCCGGGTTATAATCGCAATGTAGAAAGGTAATATCCGGTAACAACCTGCGCATCACATTCTGACCAGCACCATACATGGCATCGTATGCAAAATTCATTTTGGTATTGCGTATGGCTTCCATGTCAAAATGCTTTTCAACATGGTTTACATACATGGTTTCCAAATCTACATACTCAACCAAACCTGCTTTTACAAAGTCAGCAACAGAAAGCTTTTCGAGGTCAATGTTGTTTTTTTCAGGAATGATGTCCTCAATTTTCTGAATGTCTTCTGACAACAAAGGCCCTCCAAATCCACCTTTCAGCTTGTAGCCATTATAAGAAGGAGGATTGTGGGATGCAGTAAGTATAATGCCTAAGGATGCATTCTGAGTTTTTGCACCTAATGAAACCATTGGAGTAGAAACAAACCCCTTTGCCAGATATACTTTTATTCCATTATGAGCAAGCACTTTGGTAACTGTTTCAGCAAAAAGCTCACCCGCAAAGCGGCAATCGTGCCCAACAACCACAGTAGGTTTTTGAAAATTTTTCTTCAGCCATTCTGCAGATGCAATTGTAACGCGTGCTACATTTTCAACGGTAAAATCTTTTGCTATTATGGCTCTCCAGCCGTCTGTACCAAATTTAATCTTTGTCATGGTTTATATTTTAACTTTTTAATGGTTAAGCGTACTGATATTCAAACAAATATATTGTTATTTCTAATAATGACGGGTTGTTTAGTGAATATTTCTTTCATTTAAAGCATCCCGGTATTTTTTTGCATAAATGCAGTGCTGCTCATAGCTGGTTGCAAAATAGTGTTTGCCCGATAAATCTTCTTTTGCACACATGTAGATATAATCGTTCTTATCATAATTGAGAACAGCATCCAGTGAAGCTTCCGAGGCAAAGCCAATAGGCCCCGGTGGCAGGCCTTTAACAACATAGGTATTGTATGGCGATTCCACATGTGTTTGTTCCGTTGATACACGCTGAATGGTAAAATCGCCAATAGCATATATAACAGTGGGGTCCGACTGTAACGGCATATCCTGCTGCAAACGGTTGATGTATAAGCCGGCAATTACCCTTTTTTCATCATTATCACAACATTGCTCTGCCTGTACAATAGATGCTAATGTATAGACATCGGTTTGCGAAAGTGGTATTGCTTTGGCTTTTTTCTTGCGCGAATCGGTCCAGAAGGCTTTGTATTCTTTTGCCATGCGTTCAAAAAATTCATCCAATGAGGTGTTCCAGTAGAACTCGTATGTTTTGGGAATAAACAGCGCCTGTATGTTGTCCTGGTTAAAGCCATATTTACTCAAAAAACCATTATCTGTAAGTGCCTGGCGGAAAGAGCCTGAGTCAGCCTCAATGCGCCTGCATACCCTTGAAACAAGCTGATCCACCGTTTTAAGCCCGTTGAAATTTATTTCTACCGGTTCCTGCAGCCCGGCTTTTAACAGGTTAATGAGGGCATTGTTGCTCATTTTGGCCAGGATGCGGTACTTACCAGGTTTTACTGCATCCTTGTACTTTTTCTTTTCGGCCAGGTATTCAAATGTAGCGGGGTTCTTTAGGATATTATATTCATTCAGAATGTTCATTACATCTGTAAAATCGGAACCTGTTGGTATATAAATGATCTGCGATTTTTTATCCGAAATATTGATATTGGACTTATATATGGTCTGGTATGCATAATAGCCACCTATCCCCCCGGCAATAAGCAATATAAGTAATACTGACAGTACCACTTTTTTTACAAATGAATTTTTTTTCTTTTTTGCCATTGTGCTTATTGACAGTTTTAACCGGCCAGTTGTTCTAAAACCTTCTTTGCTTGCAGGTTTGACGGATTTTTCTTTATCACCCGGTTTAATATTTTTTTCGCTTCAGTATATTCCTTTTTATAAATATGAAGCCCGGCAACGTTCATCAATAACGGTTCATAGTCCGGGTCAAGTTTTAATGCACGGGTGTATAAATTTTCAGCTTCCGCACTATTACCTGTAACGAGACTGGCATATCCCAGATTGTTCAATGCCTGCACAAATTTAGGATTCTCTTTTAATATATCTGAAAAAATAGCCATAGCTTCCTGTACCTTTTGTTGGGCCATAAGGGAAGTGCCGAGCTTATTTTTAAAATCGGGGTAGTAAGGTGCCAGCTCGGTTGCCCGTTTGTAAAAAAGGTATGCGTCCATTATATTTCCTGTATTGGAATATGCTTCGCCTATCCTGTAGGCGGTCCAGGCATGTGAATTGTCCCATGATGGTAGCGTGAGGAAAGAGTTTAGCAGGTAATCCTTATCAAGCGCACTTACATAGGCAAGTATGGAATTATAGTCCTGTTTGCTAAAGTTCAGGTGAACCAGCAGGGTAAAATTGCTCTTAATGTCTTCTGTGGTTTTATCGGTAAGATATTTTTTTGCCGAATCAAGAAACGTTGGATTGGATTCAAATTTATCGTATTGCTGAATGTATGCTTTGGCTTTGGTTTGATTATCCGGCCTTTTTTCATTCACGGCATACAGGCCAATAAATTCTTTTATTTTTTCCAGTTCATCCTTTTTTACCGGCTTACGTATATAATGATCATGAACAGTAACATGAGGAATATCAATAGAGCCTGACTTAGGCATATGGCAACTCACGCAGTTGTCCTGAACCTTATTTCTTACTTCCTGCTTTTCAGTGCATAGGTTTGTGCTTTTTACTCCATTGTGGCAGTTCTTACAAGCATTATTAAACACTTCTTTACCGGTTACTTTTACACTTACATGCGGGTTGTGGCAGGTAACACAGGTCATTGAACTCTTATAAGGGCGCAATGAGCCAGTTGCAGTTTCAGGCTGAAAGCTCTTGATAAAGCAAGGACTTTGTTTTAGCCGGTCGGCATGCGAAGCCATAATAAACTGGTCGTCTGCATTTTTGTAACGCGGCAAAAATACAGTCATGTAGTCTGATAGCTTCATTCCGGGCTTAAAATCAAGAAATGACTTTCCTTCTTTCAAAACAGTATTACCCTGTAAATGGCACCGCTGGCATACATCAAATTGTAAATCAACAGGTAGTTTTCCGGGATTTACGATAGAGTAATCAATATATTTAGAAGTATCAACCACTATACCTTGCTGGCGCTGCTGTACGTGAATACTGCCCGGACCATGACAACGTTCGCAATTAATTCCTTCGGGTAGTGAATTGTATTTGTTTTCGGAGCCTTTTACAAAATCGGGCAATGAATTATGGCAGCTCATGCATTCCAACCCTATTTTACGCGAAAAGCGCGTATTTATGCCGTTTTCGAAGCCAGGAGGTAAATCCCACTGTTTCTTTTGTGCATAAAATGTCATGGGCATCTGGTGAAGATAGCCATTTGTGTTGTGTATGTGCGAGTTGGTGTGCTGGCCGGAACCTATAATGTAATCGACTGTTTCAATACGTTTATGAACTGTATCTTTACCCTGCAGCCTGAATTCCATAATTTTCATGCTGTCTTTATCCCAGAAAGGATAATAGCTGTAATCAGAATATTTATCATGGATTACAGCATGTTTGCCAAATGTGGCGGCACTTTTCTCTTTGCTGGCATGTTCAAAGCTTTGTCCCATGCCCGTTTGTAGAAAGGATTCGTAAATACCCTGGTGGCAAAGCCTGCATTGGTTCATCCCAATGTAACGTGCCGTGTCACTATGATTCAGGTAGCCAGCAACAGATTTTTCGGGCGGTTGCTCAGGGTTGCCGCAGTTGACCACTAATGAAACAAGAGCTGTAAAAAGAGCTGCAATTGCACTATTTCTAAAGGAAAATTTCATTGGGTAGCGTAGATTGCAAAGTTACGATAAAAACCTTGAAATTGTATTTGTACAACAGCCAGACTGGCATTTTATTACAAACTGTAGATTCTTGTTTTATGTAGAACAACCGGGGTACATCTGTATAAAAAAAAGGCTGCCTTTTTATGACAGCCTTCTTTTACAATAGTTATCTTTTTATCACTTATAAGCTTTTACAAGCTTTTCCAGGGTACGTTGCGTGTCCTTATTAATATTTACAAGTGGCAAACGAAGGTGCGCTTTGCAAATGTCCTTTAGCTCCAGAACTGCCTTAATTCCCGCAGGATTCCCATCTGCAAACAGTTGCTCTGTAATATCTGTCAGTTTATAATGCAGTTTTTGTGCTTCCTTCACATTGCCGGCAAGTATCTGACGTACCATTTCCGAAAAATCTTTAGGGTAAGCATTTGCAACTACAGAAATTACTCCGTCAGCGCCACATGCTACCATTGGCAGAGTAAGATTGTCATCTCCGGAAATAACCAGGAAGTCTTTTGGTTTGTATTTAATGATCTTCATGCATTGTTCCAGGTTACCTGAAGCCTCCTTAATGGCGATAATGTTTTTAAAGTCATTTGCCAGCTTTATCGTGGTATCAGCCAACATATTAGAAGAAGTACGGCCGGGAACATTATACAATATAATTGGTAAAGGGCTTACTTCCGCAATAGCTTTGTAATGCTGGTAAATTCCCCGCTGGTTAGGTTTGTTATAATAAGGAGATACTGAAAGTATAGCATCAATTCCTTCAAAATCCGACTTTATTTTAAGGGCACTCACAATTTCCTGTGTATTGTTACCACCCAGTCCAAGCACAACAGGTACACGTTTATTTACAGTATCGACAACACATTTAACAACCAGCTTTTTTTCTTCTTTTGTTAAATTTACTGATTCACCTGTAGTACCCAATACCACAACATATTCAACGCCACCTTTTATAATATAATTCACCAGTTTGCTGAGTGATTTATAATCAACGCTGTGATCTTTATTGAATGGTGTTACAATTGCTACACCTGTACCTCTAAATTGACTGTTTTTGCTCATGTTTCTGTTGTTTTTGCTGCGCAAAGGTAATTAAATTATTTATTATAAATTTCTATTAATTGTTGTGTGATGGTTGTGGGGTGGAACTTTTGTGCATACTCAAACCCCTTTTCGGTCATTTGTTTTCGCGTATTTTCCGAGTCAAGCAGTGTTGTGATTTTTTGTGCAAGCTCATTCTCATCGGATGGATTAACGTATACAGAATCCGGGCCACCTGCTTCAGGAAAACAACCTCCGTTGGTAGTTATAACTGGAGTTTTACTTATCAGGGCTTCAACAATTGGTATCCCGAAGCCTTCAAATATGGATGGATAAATAAAAATTTTAGCCTGGCGGTATATTACAGGAAGTTCATTGTTTGCAACATTTTCAAGGACAATTATTCTGTTTTCAAGATTGTTTTTCTGCACATATTCCATCACATCTTTAAAGTACTTTTTCTTTTTCCCAACCACCACCAGCGGAATGTTTTCTACGTGCTTTAAAGCCTTTGCGATAGTTAACAAATTCTTGCGTTCTTCGATAGTGCCAACATACAACAGAAAGTCGGCTGGCAGTTTATACCTGGAAATAACCTCCTGCGAAAATTGTTCTGTAGGTGCTGTATAGTAAACTTCATCGCAGCTCTGATAAACTACTTTTATTTTATCGGATGGAATGAAATAAAACTTCTCGATATCCTTTTTCGTTTCTTCGCTGATGGCAATAATTTGATCTGCCGTATCACAGGCGTGCCTGAACTTTTTATTGTATATCCTGCTGTCAATCAGTGGATATAACTCAGGGTATCTTAAAAAAATAAGATCATGAATGGTTACAATCTTTTTGCCTTTAAATTTATCAATATTAAAGGGTAATTCGTTGCTTAAACCATGATATACCTGGATGTTTTTTTCGTTTAAAATGTCTGTAATGCCATACGAACGCCAGCGCGAGCTGAGTTTTTTATCAATAAAACCCTGTGGCTGTTCAATCTGAATATTTTTACTTTGCGAAATGCGTTTGTAAAAATCATTTTCCGAAGTACGTGTGGTAAATAAGGTGTACTGGTTTTCCGGGTGATGATGAGCCAACGTTTTAATTAAGGTGCGTGCATAATTGCCCAACCCACTTGTATTCAAAAAAGCCCTCTTGGCATCAAATGCAATATTCATTTACGAATTACGAATTTTAACGAATAACGAATCTTTGGTTACGGTTACGGATAAACGAATGGGTACTTATTTACGAAACTGCTTATCCTCACAAGTTTGACCGACAACCCGCTTATATTTTTTGACTATAACATATTAGCTAATAACCTATAACCATTAACTAATAACCGATGAACTAATGAACCAGTCAACTAAACTGCTACATCATACTCCCTCAACGCATTGTTAAGAGATGTTTTTAAATCCGTGCTTTCCTTACGTTGCCCGATAATAAGCGCACAGGGTACCTGGAACTCACCGGCCGCGAATTTTTTGGTATACGAGCCCGGGATAACTACCGAACGGGGTGGAACAATACCTTTGTATTCTTTTGGTTCAGAGCCTGTTACGTCAATAATTTTCGTTGACTTGGTAAGTACCACATTTGCACCTAAAACCGCCTCTTTTTGCACATGAACACCCTCCACCACAATACAGCGTGAGCCAATAAAACAGCCATCCTCAATGATAACAGGAGCAGCCTGCACTGGCTCAAGCACACCGCCAATACCAACACCGCCACTCAGGTGAACATCTTTGCCTATCTGGGCACAGGAGCCAACTGTGGCCCAGGTGTCAACCATGGTTCCGCTATCTACATAAGCACCGATGTTTACATAACTAGGCATCATAATCACCCCTTTTGCAAGAAATGCTCCATAACGCGCCACAGCATTCGGAACAACACGAACTCCCAAATCGGCATAGTTGGTTTTCAATTTCATTTTATCGTGGTATTCAAAAATACCTACCTCAATGGTTTGCATTTTTTGAATTGGGAAATACAATATCACGGCCTTTTTTACCCATTCTTTTAATTCCCAGCCGCTTGCCGTAGGCTCAGCAACACGTAGTTTACCTTTATCGAGCTGCTCAATTACTTCATGAATGGTGCTTACGGTTTTTGGGTCCTGTAATAGCTCCCGGTTGGTCCAGGCTGCCTCAATTATCTGTTGCATAAAACTTAAATTCGTTTTTCTTAATTTAATGCCGGAAGCCGGCTTTTGTTTATTCACAAATATATTGAATATTTTAGGTTTTAAGTCCTGTTTAAAAACGCTTCTGCTTTTTTCGGAGTATTAAGGTACTTGGGTGCTCTTTTTTACTATTTTTGTGTAATGGCCCGTATAATGGCAATTGATTATGGCAGCAAACGTGTGGGGATAGCAGTTACAGATCCGCAGCAAATTATTGCAACGGGCTTAACTACAGTGCATTCAAAAGATGTAATTGAGTTTTTAAAAGGTTATATTGCAAAGGAACCTGTTGAATGTATTGTAGTGGGAGAGCCTAAAAGAATGAACAATGAACCGTCTGATTCAGCACGTTTTATTGACCCGTTTGTGGTCCACCTGAAACGTACGTTTCCGGCAATTAAAGTAGAACGGCTGGATGAACGTTTTACTTCAAAAATGGCTTTTCAAACGATGATTGATAGTGGTTTGAAAAAAAAGGACAGGCAGAATAAAGCGCTGGTGGATGAGATAAGCGCTACTATTATTTTGCAGGACTATATGAGCAGGATGAGTGGCTTTTAGTTGCATAACAATTAAGCAATTTTTCAGTAAGCAATTTTAGAATTTAGGAATACTTTATAAAATGATTTTACCAATTACAGCTTATGGCGATCCTGTTTTGCGAAAAGTGGGAGAAGAGATAACGAAAGACTACCCGGGTTTGCAGGAACTGATTGCAAATATGTTCGACACCATGCACAATGCAATGGGGGTTGGATTGGCTGCACCTCAGATTGGTAAAGCGATACGTTTGTTTGTAGTGGAAACAAAACCATTTACTGAAAAAGCTGAAGATGATGAAGATGATGAATTTACTGCAGAAGAGCGTCAGCAACTGGAACATTTCCATAAAGTGTTTATTAATGCTAAAATAATTGAAGAAGAAGGGAAGGAGTGGGCTTTCAATGAAGGTTGCCTGAGTATTCCGAAAATTCGTGAAGATGTGCAACGCAAACCTAAAGTTAGGATCCAGTACTATGATGAGAATTTCAAATTTTTTGATGAAACTTATGAAGGCCTTATAGCCCGCGTTATTCAACATGAGTATGATCATATTGAAGGTAAACTGTTTACCGACAGAATTAGCCCTTTAAGGAGGAGACTATTACAAGGCAAATTGAATGATATTTCTAAAGGTAAAGTACAAGTAGGATACCGCATGCGGTTTCCGAACAAATAGTTATTAAAAACAGGTAAGTAGTATTTATAATTTAAAAACAGCTAAAAGCAAAATGAAAACAACAAAGTTTATTTTTATGGTAGCAGTTGTATTATCAGCTGTGTCATGTGGTAACAATGAAAATGCAGACCAAAAAGATGCTGTGCCGGCAGATTCGGTTGCAACCACTACTGAAACACAGGTTGAAACTCCGCCTCCGACCCCTCCGCAACCCCGCGAAGAGTTTTTGGTTCAGATCAAAAAAATGGAAGGCGAAATGTTTAAAGCTTCTGAAATCGATAATACAAAAGCAAATGATGCTATTAAATTGTATACTGATTTTGCTCTTTATTTCCCTAAGGATACCCTTGCACCTGAGTACCTGTTTAAAGCAGGTGAAGTAGCAACGGCATCTAAAAAGTATAAAAAAGCGCTGGAGCAGTATGAAACTATTTTAGCAAAATATGCTGATTACAAGCACTACAAGGAAACAATGTATCTGAAAGCATTTTTGCTTGATAACTTCTTAAATGACGATGCGGCAGCAAAAGCTGTTTATGAAGAAGTAATTGCAAAATATCCGAATACAAATTATGCTAAAGACGCGAAAAGCGCAATTGATAATCTTGGCAAAACTGATGAACAGCTGATGGAAGAAATCAAAAAGAAAAATCAGAAAAAATAAGACTACTCTTGTTTTCTGTTGATGGTGTTCCATACCCGTTTAAAAAAACAATCACGGAATAAAGCAACTGTACGCATGCTTGGTTTAAAAGCTGCAGGTACAGTTGCTTTGCTGTTTATTATACATTCCATTTCCGGTCAGCCACCTGTTAATTTACGGGTAAATAAAGTTGCTGTTAACGGAGTTATTGATGTTGCTGGCTTTTATTCTTTTTCTGCGGTGCCCGACTCTGTTACAGCACAAGAGTTACAGCAGCAGCTTATAAACGGAAAAGGTGAGTACCATCAGGGAACTGTTTATAGTTCCGGGTATACAGAATCTGTAACGTGGCTTGCAATACCGCTTATAAACCTGGAAAGCAAAAGCCTGAAAATGGTTTTTGAGGCAGGGGATCCGCACATTGATAAGTTGGACTTATATAAGTCAATAACAAATAAAATGGAGTATTTGGGGAATGCTGGCGATTTGATGCCGTTTTATGATCGCCTCGTTTCCAATCACAACTTTGTTTTTCAATTTACTCTTGATTCAGCTGAAGCTGCTGTTCTTCTGTTAAGGATTGATAATAAAGGTCATACGGCCATGATGCCTTTTTCCATTGAAATTTTTGATGAGCACTACGGATCAGCTGTTGCTTCCTACCTGGTTTGGGGGCTGCTTACAGGTATATTGCTTTTTGTATGCGTGTTTTCGTTGTTTATCTGGCTTTCGGTGCGGGAAAAACTTTTCTTTTTTTATTCTCTGTATATTATTGTTGTTATCATGTGGATATGGTCTAACAATGGTTTGGGCTACCAGTTTCTGTATCCTGATTTTCCACACGTCATGGCTCGCATACGCTTGATTATGGGTGTTTTTGGAATTGCCCTTATGTTGCATGTAATGCAATTATTTGTTAAACAGGATAAAAGCAATAGCAGGTTTTATCGGTTCACGAATATTATTAAGTTTACTTTAAGTGCATTAGCACTCATTCTGTTTATCCCTTATGATTATACCCGTGATAAAATTTTAATTACTACCTTTCTTATTAGCAGTGACCTTATAGCGCTGTGTGCAATTTTTTTACTTTTTGCCGGTCTTATTGAAAAAATACGTCAGGGATATACAATGGCGTATACATACCTGATTGCAGTATCCGTATTTTTTGTGGCATCTATTGTCACTTTGCTTATAAGGCTGGGAGTTGTACCGGCAACAGCGCTTTCACTAAACGGTATTTACATTAGTATTCTTGCAGAAATACTTATTCTGGCAATAGCACTAGGCCAGCGCTATAGTTCCCTGAAAAAGGAGGAACAGCGTTTACAGCAGGAGATCGAAAACCAAAAGTTGGAAACGGCCCACCAGGTGGAAATGGCAGCTGTAATGGAAAGAAACAGGATAGCCGCTGATTTGCATGATGAAATCGGCTCAGGTATTTCGGGATTACGTATGTTCAGTGAAATGGCTGAAAAGAAAAATACCATTGAAGAACTGAAAAGTGATACTGTTCGGATTTCTGAAACGGCTGCCATACTGGCCAATAAAATTAAAGAAGTTGTATGGACGCTTGATGCTGAAAATAAAAATCTGGAAGATTTTCTACTGTATATACAAAAATATGGTATGCAGTTTTTTGATAATTCGTCAATTACTTTTAGTATGGAAATACCCATTGAGGTACCTTACATACAACTGAATGCGGATAAACAAAAGCAGTTGCTTCTTGCAATGAAAGAAATATTTAATAATGCTCTGAAACATTCTGAAGCATCAAAATTAACCTGTAAAGTGGAAATTAACGAATCACTTAAAATAAGTGTTAAAGATAATGGTAAAGGTTTTACCAATGCTTCTGTGGTTATTGGGAGCAATGGCTTAAACAATATAAAAAACAGGATATCAGCAATAGGTGGTAATATGGAACTGCATTCTGAAAATGGTGTGACTTACATGCTCCATTTGCCAGTATAAATTCATATACCCCAAAAGGGTAATTGTTCCTGAATGCAACAATAAGTAATTTTGAAGAATGATTTTTACTGCAATGAACAATAAAACAGCTATGGTTCTTCTTGAGGATGATGTGATTTTCGGAGATGGAATTCAGAAAATGATATCAGGTACCAAAGATTTTTATTGTGAGGCACGTTTCGATACAGTTACTTCATTTAATAAGGGCTTTTCACAACTTACCTCCAATATATTTTGGGTAGATATTAGTTTACCTGATGGGAGCGGCATCGATGTTATAAAAATGATTCTGAAGTCAAAGCCAACAGCTTTGTGCCTCGTGTGCAGCCTGCATGACGATGACAAGCATATTTTTGAAGCAATGAAAGCAGGGGCCAGTGGTTACCTGCTAAAAAACACTGCTGTAGATAAAATGCTTGAAAGTTTATATGAGTTGCAAAACGGTGGTTCTCCTATGAGTCCCTATATCGCGCGTAAGGTAATTTCCAGCTTCCGCGACAGCGATAGTTCAAAAAGCAGTGTTTTAGATGCTTTAACGGTAAGAGAATCGATGGTACTTGAACATATTGCCAAAGGGCATTTGTACAAGGAAGTTGCCGATTCCCTTGAAATAAGTATAGAAACAGTGAAAAAACACTTGCGAAGCATATATACAAAGCTACAGGTGCAAAACCGTACCGAAGCCGTTGTAAAATACCTGAATCGCTGATTTCTTAATTTGCTCAATTGCCTGGTTATTTCGCCAATTTTAAATGTCTTAACGATCATTTTGCAGCAGGACAATTTTACATATTCCCAACTGCTAACTGCCAACTCTCCGAACTCTGAACTCCAAACTCTAAACTAAAGTCATACCCCAAACGGGTAATTGCGCCAGGTAGTTTCATAAAATACTTTTGTCATGTATAACATGTGAAAAAAGTAGTATTCAAAAAAGTATCTGGATGGAACCTGAAATCAATTATTATCTGAATACGCTTGCTAAAAAACTTCAGACGCGAACTGTTGTTTCGCGGTCTGTTTCCTATATTGCCTGTTGGCCTCTGGCTGTGGGGCAGTGCAGCTATATTTCTGATTACAGGAAACAGGAAATCATTTATCAGAATGGTGTAGCAGAACTTCTTGGTTATAATATGGAGCAATTTACCATGGAAAAGTTCTTCGCTTTGCTTCATCCGTCCGATAAAACGTTGCTTTTACGGCTAACAAAAGTTGTTCTTAATGCCGTTTCTGAAAGCAATGTATATAACGGAATGGGCTATCATGTTACATACAGAATTAAACATGCAGATGGTCATTATTTACATGTTTTACAGCAAGGGAGCGCCTTTGATGTAGACTCAGCCGGAAGGATGATAAGCATGCTCTATATGCTTACGGATATATCGTTTATGGAGCAATCGGAAAAAGTACAATGGAAGTTTACGATTCAGGGTATGGACCAGAAAAAGTTTAGAAAACAAATTGTTAAAGAGAACACTTCTCTCTTTTCAAACAGAGAGCTTGAAATAATCAGGTATTTGAAAAATGGCAACACCAGTGCCGACATAGCAGCCCGGCTCTTTATCAGTAAACATACTGTTGATGGCCATCGCAGGAAAATGCTTGAAAAAAGCAATTGTAAAAATACCATTGATTTAATCAATTTTTGTGAAAGCAACAGAATTATATAATTTTGCAATTCACTAAAAAAAACAGTCATTGGTGAGTGTTGTAAGGTTGCATGAATAGGTATAGTTTTATCCGTTATTGTTCTATAATATGTTTCCAATAAATAAAATTAATTACAAACTGCGATGCATAAAAAATATCATCTTTTCATATGGTTTAAAATAATTCTGTTTTGCTTTCCAGCTTGTTTCTGGGTGGGACAAACTAAAGCACAAACTTATTGCATGGGAAGTGTAGATATTCCTCCTGCCAAAATCAGCTTGAAGAAAGGCTACACCAATGGAGGTCCATCTGCACATACATTGTCTTATTCTATTGAATATGCAAATTGTAATTCATTTAATGGAAGGTTAAATGTAACTGTTAAAATACCTTTTAATAATTGTAAAGGATATTGCATTACGCGCCCTGATGGAACTATGAATTGTACTGACCGTACTGATGGTATGGGGGCAATGTTAAAAAATATTACTCCGGTCCCCCCATCAATGGAGTGGTTGCGTATTGGATACAACGCTTATTTTAACGGTCAGCAGGTTGTAAGTAATGGAGAGTTTGTTTTATATAATGGTATCAGAGGTTCTGGAGCAAATGAAACAGAACACAACGTAGATATACCAGCTTCACAAAGCGCACTTTACAACGACAGTAACGGCAGACGTAAATATACGCCTGAAGAGTTTAAAACCAAGTTTGAAATTAAAGTTACCTCGGTTACTTCTGTGAGCTATACCAATGATGTGGTTGATTATCTGAATCAGTTGGTTGATTTGGATATGGCAGGTTTTTATGGTGTATATCGTGCCGAAGGTGATGCCTACTTTGGAGGAAATCTGAACACAGCGGAGCACGACTATAAAAAAGCGCGGGCAGCTTATAAAAAAGCACTGCAATATAAACCCGGTGATGATTATGTAACTCAGAAATTAAAAGAGCTGGATCAGGCAGAAGCGGCTCAAAAACAAGCAGCAACGGCAAATCAGAATAATTCTAATGGTCAGAATAATTCAAACAATAATCAACAAAACCAGGGAAACCAATCTAATTCAAATAATTCAACGGTACAAAACAAACAATCCGGTTCAGGCTCAAATAGTCCTTCGGATAAAACTTCAAACGGTAGCAAACCTCCGTTTTACGAGGAAAACGGTAAATATTACCTTACTGATGAAAAAGGAAATTCATTTGAAACAACAAAACAAACCTATGATATTGTTTCGAAAAATGTTGCTAATAATAAGCAACAGCAGAGTGAGGGGCTTACCTATGATGAACAGATGAAGCTGGAAGCTGCTAAAATAGATCAGCGAAAAGCTGAAATGGCAAAGCAAAGTTCTGAAAATGCAAAACAATATTACAACCAGGTTCAGGCAAATCTGGTTCAGATTGAAAAAAACAGCCAGATGATGGAAAGCCAGGTTACATCAATGGTGAATAGCTATTTTGCCAATGATAAAATTTTCAAATCCTGGAATAATGCCTCCAAATTGGATATTTCGGGCAACAACCCAAGAGAATTATTGCAGCAATACCAGCAGAAAATTCAGGAATTGCAACGACTCACGGAGGAAAAGAAAAGGAACATAAATGCCGCTGTGCAGCAGAATATCGCCACCTACAATGGTGATGCCAATTACAAGGGGTTTAATGATGCCGCTACACAATTTATGGGTGCAGCGGCTCAAATGGCCGCTAACAATAAAGAAGCCAAGGCAAAAGCTGAACTTAAGAAACAATTGCAAAATGAGTTTAATAAAGTAAAAAAGGACATGGTAGATGAATACAATAGGAATGCTTCAACTGCATTTAGTGCTGGCGCGGGGGCAATAAGCGAAAGGGATGAAGAATATTATAATAACCTGGGTTATTACTTCGAGTGCCGTATCGATAAACTTAATTCCTCTTTCTCTTACGATAATACCAATTGGATGGATAACAATTATTACTGCAAAGAGCCATCACAGCCCAACTACTATCAAAATGAAAGCATGGATGAATATGCATCTTTAAAGCGTGCAAAAGAAAAGTATAAGAATTACCAGAAAGGTGACAATTATGCAGCTCAATATCTTTCTGCTGCCAGGCAGCTTACTAACTCTGCTATTGGTATAAATAATCAGTATACTGAAGCTTATGCTTTCAGAGCACAGATTGAAGATGATCCTATTGAAGCATTTACATCTGCAAGGAAAGCAACTGACCTTAATCCAAACAACTCAGAATATAAAACGCTATACGCTCAAAAATTAAATCCTTTCAGTACTGCATTTTTTAAAGCTTTGGAACAGGAAGATACCGAAACAATTAAGAAGGTACTTCAGCGCGGACTTCATACAAATCTTACTAATGGTACAGAAGCCCCTGTAATGTATTGTCTTAAAAATAATAAAGCAACTGCGCTTCAGTTGCTTATTCTGAACAACGCTGCTTTATCTGCAAGAGAAAATTTATACCAGTACCTTGACTTTGCTGCAGTTAATAA
>JAGVJJ010000067.1 GCA_020051175.1 Bacteroidia bacterium
CATCGGTAAGCATGTGTGCGGCATCAGAAAGCAAAGCCAGACTGTTGGACATAAAGCCAACTATTACCTCGATAATTAAATACGATGCAGTAATTGCGAATACAATCTTTAATGACTTATTGTATTTTGCCCCAGCCGAAGTAGCGTTTGTTGATTCCATAAAAATCTATTACTTTTTTTAAAGGTTTACTCATTCCCGTCATCACTGTCATTGTGATGACTATCCAGCATTTTTTTCTTCCATTTGACATACCACTTCTGATGGTGCAATGAAAGCAGAAAATATAATGCTACAGCACCTACTGAAGCAATGATGAACATATTTAATCCAATGGCCACACCTACTGCCGCAGTACACCAAACCGTTGCCGCAGTTGTTAAGCCATGCGATGTACCTGCACTGGCATTGCGGTATATGATGCCTGCTCCTAAAAAACCTACACCTGTAATAATATTAGCGATAACCCTTGAAGCGGCGCCAGTATCGCCAACAATATGACCAGCAATAGCTGTAAACAAAGTTGAGCCTATACAAACTGCTGCATACGTTCTTATACTGGCAGCGCTGCCATGCCGCTCCCTGTCGAAACCAATAAATGCCCCTAATAAAAAAGAGACAATGAGCTTGGAAACGATGATTAATTCTACTCTTATATCCATAATCTGTTTTTATTAAATTTATCAGTCAGGTAAATAATTTTAATCATTTAATTCTTCTGCAAAAATATTTTGATTCCCTATTTTCTTTCCTCAATCCATTAATTAAAAATCACCTCACCTGTAGCAGTATCATAATATGCTGCAATAAGACCTATATCTCCTTTACTTTTTTGTTCTCTTAGGTACTCACTATTTTCAAGAATTGCGGCTACCGAGTTTTCTATATTCAGATGAGCCACTTTCTCATAAAAAACGCTTCCATTGCCGGTAGCTTCTGGTACCTTAAGCAACCGGGCCTTATCCACAGCAGGCTTTATTTTTTGTGTAATTGAATCAATGTTTCCTTCGGTTAAAGAACGCAGCGCCGCACCTACCGCACCACAGTTGGAGTGTCCCATCACTACAATAAGTTTCGCACCGATTTCTTTTAGCGACAATTCTATGCTCCCGATAATTTCCTTATTGATGATGTTGCCTGCAATGCGGATGGAAATAAGGTCGCCCAGATTAGCATCAAAAATAAGCTCGGGCGAAGTTCTGGAATCAATACAACTGATAACAACTGCCATCGGAAATTGTCCCGATGAAGTAGCATTAACCTGGTGACGAAAATATTTTTCATTCCATTTGCCCTGCCTGAAACGATCATTTCCATTCTTCAATAAGGCTACAATTTGTTCAGGGGTCAGCTTGTCCTGTGCCTGCCTGTCCAGTACATTTACAAACTGGATGTGATCAGACAACTGGTATTGATCCTTTACGCCTATAATATTGACCTTAATGTTTTTTTCAGGGGCCATTACATTCTTAAAATCATTGAAAATCTCCAGCACGTCATTGTCAATATAGTCTGAATAGCTCGCATCAATTACCACATTGCCATTTTCCGGGACAGACCAAAGCGTATCTTTTATACTGGCTTTGTTCAAAAATGATACCTGGTTGGGTAGTTCCATACGGATAGTTTCTCCGGTATGCAACTGAACCTTTTCAATGGTGAAGGGATTTTTATAATTGCTTTTCAACAGGTAAAACAAACTGACAGCAAGACCAATCAGGATACCGATCAGCAGGTCGGTGAATATAATTGCCACTATAGTGGCAATAAAAGGAACTAACTGATTAAGTCCTTTAGCATACATTTCTTTAAATATAGAAATTTTGGCCAGTTTATATCCGGTTACAATCAGTATGGCCGCAAGCGAAGCAAAAGGGATGAGATTAATAAAGGGGCTTAACACAAGAATGGCTGCCAATAAAAATACGCCGTGAATGATGGTGGACAATTTTGACTGTGCCCCTGCATTAATATTTACCGAGCTTCTTACGATAACGGATGTTACCGGCAATCCTCCTACAATTCCTGAAGCAATATTGCCAATACCCTGCGCTAATAATTCACGGTTGGGGGGAGATTGTCTTTTGTGCGGATCAATATTGTCCACGGCTTCCAGGTTCAGCAGCGTTTCTAATGAAGCTACAATTGCTACGGTTAATGCGGTTAGCCAAACATTGTAGTTTCCCAATATCGTTAACGACGGAAATTTGACAAAAGAAGATAAGTCACCAACGGAGGTAACGGGAATATTTACCAGGTGCGATTGCTGAAGGTATAATGCAGGCATGAAGGCACGGAAAATTTCATTTATACCTATTCCCATCAACACTACAAAAAGAGAGGCCGGGAAAAACTTCATTTTTTTTAACTGCGTTTTATCCCAGGCAACAAGAACCACGATAGACAACGAACTAATGAGCACAACGCCGGGAGTGATGTGAAAGAAAGTATTTAAAAGATGTGAAAATGTGTTTTCACCGTTCTCCTGCACAAATGCAAAATCATCCTGGTGTGTGGAATCATATCCAAACGCCTGTGGTATTTGTTTCAGAATAAGCAACAAGCCAATTGCCGCCAGTAAGCCTTTAATTACATTAGATGGAATATAATTGGCAATAAAGCCCCCTTTAAAAAATCCAAACGCAAACTGAAAAACACCTGCTATCAATAAAGCGGCCGAAAATACCTCAAAGCTGCCAAGTCTGGTGATGGATGCCAACACAATAGCAGCAAGCCCTGCAGCCGGCCCGCTAACACTGGTTTGGGACCCGCTGATACACCCGACTACAATACCGCCTATTATTCCGGCAATAATGCCGGATAATAAGGGTGCACCTGACGCCAACGCCACACCGAGGCACAACGGAAGCGCCACGAGGAATACTACAATGCCTGCTGGGAAATCATATTTTAATTTTGAGATGGTGAATGCCATACTTGTTCAGGTTTTGAAGGTAGTCAAAAGCATAATCAGGTTTGAAAGGATCTGGCTAAACAGCATTAGCAATGTATTTCAGCGATGACATAAAATGCTATCTGATATAATTTGTACTAAGAGTTTTTAATCATTTATTTTTCACAGTTGTATTCCCGG
>JAGVJJ010000015.1 GCA_020051175.1 Bacteroidia bacterium
AACAGGTTGTCTGTAACGGTTGATTATTTCTATACCAAAAGAACAAATCTTCTGTTTAATGCCCCCACACCCGGAGGTTTTGCCCCCACATCAAACTGGTTTATTAACCTGGATGGTTATGTAATTAATAAAGGATGGGAGTTTAGTGTAAACTATAAAGTGATAAAGGGCGGTAAATTTAACTGGGATGTGAATTATAATATGACTCTTGTAAAAAACGAATTAAAGGAATTGCCCGTATCAGTAATTACGGGTGCAGTAAGCGGCCAGGGC
This sequence comes from Bacteroidia bacterium, assembly GCA_020051175.1. Taxonomy (GTDB): domain Bacteria; phylum Bacteroidota; class Bacteroidia; order 2-12-FULL-35-15; family 2-12-FULL-35-15; genus 2-12-FULL-35-15. The sequence continues at coordinate 274 of JAGVJJ010000015.1, forward strand.
TTATCGGGCGCTTATGCGCAAACATTTGCTAATGGACAACCTTTATTCACATGGTCAATGCCAATATTCAGCGGGTTTGACGGAAATGGAAATGCCCGTTATGAAAAAGGGGCACAAAACCAGTTAGTGGGGACCGCCATTCCTGATTTTTATGCAGGATTAACCAATAATTTTTCACTTGGCAATTGGAACTTAAGTGTGTTTATGAACGCAGTTACTGGATTTAAAGTATATAATAATACCGCTAATGCTTTGTTTCTAAAAGGAAGTTTGAGGAATGGAAGAAATGTTACAAATGAAGCCGGTACAAGTCCAGAGAATCCATTTAACCCGGGTAGCGTTTCTACACGTTTCCTCGAAAAGGGCGACTTTATCCGTCTTTCAAACGTAAACCTCAGTTATGCGTTTAAACTGAATAGTAAAAGAATCAATTCTCTATCTGTTTTTGTTTCGGGCCAAAACCTTGCTTTGTTTACAAAGTATTCCGGTATGGACCCTGAAGTAAACGTAGATAAAAGCATCAGTGGCGTACCATCCCGTGGATTTGATTATACTAACTATCCAAGGCCACGTATTGTAACAATGGGTGTAAACGTAGGTTTCTGATTTTAAATTAATAAATTTATTATAATGAAAACAATTATGAAAAGTTATGTTGCAGTTGTAGCAATTGCTTTTGCTTTGTTTACAGTGCCTTCCTGTACAAAGCTTGAGCCGGAGTTGGGTGGAAGAGAGTCCATAGCGCCTCCTAAAGTTGATGGAGCACCCACTCCGCCCACCATTTCTTCTGTATATGGCCAATTGAACAATTTGGTAGGGCAATATGGCTACCAGGCTTTGCAGGAACATTCTACTGATGAATTACTGGGCCCAACCCGTGGAACTGACTGGGATGATTTTGGTACATGGCGCAGATTACATTTGCATACCTGGGCTGGTGATCATAACCAAATCAATGATGTGTGGAACCAGTTAAACGGAGCACTGTTTCAAACAACACTTGCCGCAGAGTTGTTAACCGGCACAGCACAGGCTGAAGGAAAATTCCTGCGTTCTTTTTTCCGTTTCCTGGCTTGTGATTTATTCGGTCAGGTTCAGGAAAGGCCCGCTACCGCTCCCGCTTCTTCTATTCCCAATGTATTGACCCGTTCTGCTGCTATTGATGCAATTATTACAGAACTGGAATCTGCTGTAGCAGGATTACCTTCTTATACTGCAACCAACCGGCACCTTGCTACAAAAGAAGCCGCCTGGACTTTGCTTGCCAAGTTGTATTTGAACAAAGCGGTTTATAAACAAGACCCAACCAAGCCGGCCGGGCCTTATACATTTAACCCGGCAGATATGAATAAAGTAATTCAGTATTGTAATAATATAGCTGCTAATACCTTTTTACAGGTTGATAATAACTATTGGGATAATTTTTTATGGACTAACGGAACGGTTTCTTCCGAAAATATTTTTGTAAGAAGAAACAGTGATGGTATTAACATGGTCTGGGCAGTTGCAATGGGAACCCATTATAACCAAACCCCATCCGGATGGAACGGATTTACAACACTTTCTGACTTTTACGACAGCTTTGAAGATGCTGATGTGCGTAAAAGTGCAAATATTCCAGGCTTTACTGATCAAGTTGGTATTAATGCAGGATTTCTTATTGGACAGGTAAAAGGTCCCTCCACTGGCAGAATCGGTGGCCCAATAGTGGACCTGAAAGATAGAAGTAACAACCCTCTGATTTTTACAAGAAACGTAAGTATTTTCTTTAACGGAGAAGCAAGCGGCATTCGTACCAATAAATTCCCGTTAAACCCTGCAACCATTAATGATGGGGGCTGGGGCAGTACCAATGATTTTACTTTCTTCCGTTTTTCAGATGTTCGTTTAATGAAAGCTGAAGCTATTCTCAGAGGCGGCACTGATCCGGAAACAGCTCTTGGCATTGTAAACGGAATCAGAAGTAATAGAAATGCGACAGCGCTTACTTCTTTAAATCTTACAAACCTCTTGGCTGAACGAGGTCGTGAATTGTATCTGGAAGGATGGAGAAGAAATGATATGATACGTTTTGGGGTATTCAACAAACCTGTACAGGAACGTCCTCAGGAATCCGATGGCTACAAGGTTGTATTCCCGATACCCAATATCGCACTTTCATCCAACCCCAACCTGAAACAAAACTTCGGCTATTGATATCGTAGTATATAAGCAGTACTAAAAGGTCATTTGAAAAAATGGCCTTTTTAGTTTTATATTATACACTTAGCTTGCAAAGAACATGAGGTTTGTTTATTCTTTATTAATGAAAACAGGAGTATTATTTACAGGTTGTATGATGCTGATGCTTTTTTTGGTTTCCTGTAATACCAATAAAAGGGAAAATACATTATTTACCCTACAGAAAAATACCGGCATTGAGTTTACCAATCGTGTTGAGAATACAAAAGACTTCAATATTTTCAATTACCGCAATTTTTACAATGGCGGCGGTGTGGCCGTTGGCGATATTAACAATGATGGCCTGGCAGATGTCCTGCTGACATCGAATATGGGCAGCAATAAACTGTTTCTGAATAAAGGTAACCCCGCTGCTGGCGGGGCAGGTTTTAAGTTTGAAGATATTTCGGCCCAAGCAGGTATTGAACAAAAAGGTAAATGGAATACTGGTGTTGTAATGGCTGATATTAATAGTGATGGCTGGCTGGATATTTATATTTGCAATGCGGGTTATAATAAATGGAAGAATAAAGAAGGCAATGCACTCTTCATTAATAACCACGACCTCACGTTTACAGAAAAAGCAAAAGAATATGGCCTGGATGAAGGCGGCTATACCACGCATGCCGCGTTTTTTGATTATGACCTGGATGGCGACCTTGATTGTTACATTCTTAATAACAGCTTTATTCCTGTTAACACATTGAATTATTCAAATAAAAGAGATTTGAGAGCGGCAGACTGGCCGGTGAAAGATTTTGCAAAAGGCGGCGGTGATAAATTATTGCGGAATGATAATGGGAAATTTACTGATGTAAGCGAAGAAGCGCATATCTATGGAAGTTTGATCGGGTTTGGTTTGGGGGTAACTGTGGGGGATGTAAATGGTGATCATTATCCGGACCTGTATATCTCCAACGATTTTTTTGAAAG
>JAGVJJ010000045.1 GCA_020051175.1 Bacteroidia bacterium
ATCGGTCATCCAGATTTTTGATGTGCCATTTGTTAAGGCGGTTACAATTGCTGCGGGTATTTCAAAGGCAACAAATACTTTTATCTTTTTACTTATAGTAGAAATGGCGCCGCCGGTACCTATTGCATTTACGGTGATGGTGTAGTCGGAAGTTCCGGGGTTTGTGTATTTATAGGTTATACTACCCGATGGCACTACTTTGGCTATCCCATCACCAAAGTCTATAGTATAGGTAAGAGCAGCAGAAGCAGCGGTGGTAATGGCCACCCGGCCCGTGCCATTTCCATTTGGATTGGTCGCATCTGCCCCTTCTACCACGGTGGTCAATGCAAGACCTGAAGGAGCTTTCAACTCGCCAAATGAATACTTTTCTTTTTTACAACTGCTGACACCAATCAGTAGTGTGAAGAAAACCGGAGCAAATGATTTTATATTCGTTATCATGATATTTTTTTTAAATATTAATTAAGTGTTATATCATCAAAATAATAAGTGAAATTGGCAGAGCCATCTCCCATTGTTCCCAGATCAAAAATCAGAACAATATTTTGATAAGAAAGGCCAGTATTGATAGCGCTATAATCAAACGTCAAAAGCTCCCAAGTATTAGCCGTGGAAGTAACCACCTCTTTTTCAAAAGCAGCGCCATTCGGGCCTTCTACTTTCAGTAATACTTTAGCCCCAGCTCTTGGAGAATATACTTTCATCCTGAATGTTTTGTTTACAGAAAAATTAATCGGGTTTACTAATGATATTAAACTTCCTCCCCAAACCTGGCCGGCATTTTTAATCATTTTTACAACTTTGCTGCTTGTATTTATTCCGGCAACAAATGGGTTTGAAACAACTGTTGAATTACCTCCATCAAAATTTACAAACGGATAATTAATGGTAGTGGATTGAAAATCGAGGGGAAGGGCTAAATAGTTAGGTGTAACATTAGCGGGTAAAAAATTCACATCATCCCAATAGAATATTTTTCCATTACCCGCATTACCAAAATCAAAAAAGACAGAGGCCATATTGTAAGTGTAAGAAAGGTTAAGGGCTGCTGTTCCGGCAGATTGGTTTGCAAAATCAAAAACCAATGTTTCCCAGGTATTCGCTGCCTGGGTCATTGCCTCTGTTTCCACCGACCTGGTATTATTCGTACGGTCTTCTGCTTTTAACCTTATACGAATGCCTGCCGCAGGAGAATAAACTCTTATACTCATTTGCGTGGTGCTTGCTGTAAAAGGGATCGCTGAAGTAAAACCAGCCCCTATTGTTGTTCCGGCCCAGGTTTCGGCGCCGTTATTCTTAGTAGTTTTTTTAACGTTATTGGAAGCGTTTGTGGGGTCAACTTCGTTTATTGTTTGATTATTTCCAAAATCAGTAACTGAATAATTAATACCCGCTATGTCAAAGGTAACCGGCAGGGCCAACAGGCTGGTCGGAATTTGATTTGTAAGCCTGATATCATCAAAGAGAAAAGTAAAATTGCCAGAGCCGTCTCCCATGGCCCCCAGGTCAAATATTAAAACAATATTATGGTAGCTGTTAGTTGTATTAATTGTGCTGAAGTCAAAAACCAAATCTTCCCATGTATTTGCAACAGACATGGTTGCTTCTTTTTCAAAACTTATTCCGCTATTCGTTGCGTTTTCTACTTTCAACAGCACTTTGGCGCCAGCGCGGGGTGAAAATACTTTCATCCTGAAAATTTTATTTGCTGAGAAATCAATCGGGCCGCTTAATCCAATCCAGCTGCCACCCCATACCTGGCCCGGATTTTTAACCATTCTTCCAACCTTACCACTGGTATTAATCCCACCTGATTGAGGATTGCTGATTACAGAAGCGCTACCACCATCAAAATTATTGAAGGCATAATTTATGGAGGAAGATTCGAAAGTCAGCGGGAGAAGAACCGGGTCAACGATTGTAACGGCTTTTGTAAATTGTGTAGTGGCAGCCCCACCGCTTAATGCCACGACTTTTACCGTATAAGTACCCACAGCAGTATAAACATAACTTACAGTTTGCCCTTCCAGGAAGGAAACAGGGGTTTCGGTAGGGGATACGCCAAAGTAAACCCTGAAATTTGTTTCATACAGGGCAGAGGCAGAAACATTCACTTTAAAATTATTTGCCGGATCAATAGTAACTGTTACGGCTAAATTTTCAGGAGCCCTGAAAGCGACAGTTAACTGTTGTGTTTTTTCTGTTGTTTTTCCGTTGATGCCATACCCAATAATTTTTACATTATAAACACCTTCCGCATAAGTATGTTTTGTGTTTTTTCCAGCCATCACTCTTGCGGGAGTTGATGTACTATCTCCATAATAAATATCATATAAAACGGCGCCTACGCCGTTTGGGGTAATAGTCACCAATCCGGTATTATCCTGGGTAATCTCGAAAAGTACTGATAATTCTTCCGGTGACTTTGCACTGGCAACAAAGGAAACATCATCGTTTATTTCCTTTTTACAACTAATTGCAAAAGCCAGTAAGAAAGCCAGGCTGAAAAAATATATTAATGCTTTCATATTTGTTTTTTTAAAATAATTAATGATTAGTATCCTGGGTTTTGAGTTAACCCTGAAACATCTATTTCCTGTTGGGGAACAGGAAAGACTTCATGTTTACCGGTAGTAAAACCGGTAATTTTTGTAGCTGCCTGTCCGGTTCTTACTAAATCAAAAAAGCGGTCTCCTTCCATGGCCAGTTCCAGTCTTCTTTCATCCCAAATGGCCTGTTTCAATGCAGCGCCTGTTGCCGTTATATTATGTAACAAATCTCCAAAAGCCCGTTGACGAACCCTGTTTAAGTAATCCTGGGCTTTGACATCATTTGGAACCGATGCCCTGTTATTGGCTTCAGCAGCCATTAACAGCACTTCTGCATAACGGATTGTTCTGAAATTATTCAGATAATTCAATTCAACCTGCCCCGATGTTTCTCCTTTTCTTGGCAAATATTTTTGATTATACAACCCTGTGTTTTTGAAAGGGGCAACCTGGTAAGTGATATTGAAAGATGGATTGGCTGTTTTATAAGCTTCAATATCCAATACAGTTACTGTCTTTCTTTTATCGCCGGCGGTATATGCGTCTGCTAAATTTTTTGCAGGTAAATTAGTACTCCAGCCGGCGTTATAGGGCATATTGGCTGAACCATTCAATCCTCGTACACCACATTGTTGTACTGCATAATTACCCTGACCTCTTGTAACTCCACCCCAGTTGTAATAGGGTGAAGTGTTGGAATATTGAATTTCAAAAACTGATTCCGGTCCATTTTCACCTGTTGCTAAAAAGATAGAACCAAAATCAGCCACCAGGCTGAAAGCGCCGGAAGTAATAACATTCTCAAGTATAGTGGCTGCTTCATTAAATTTACTCTCATACAAATAAACTTTTCCAAGTAAAGCCTGTGCTGCATATTTGGTAATCCTTCCTTTCTGAATTTGCGTGGCAGGCAACACGGTTATTGCGTTGTTTAAGTCTGATTCAATTTGTTTGTATATAGCTGCTTTGGGTGTCCTTTGCAAGGTTTTAGAATCACTTAAACCGAGTCTTTTGTCAGTAAATAATGGAACATCCCCAAAGAACCTAACCAAGTGGAAATTGTAATAAGCCCGTAAAAAATAAATTTCCCCATAAAGGGCATCTTTGCCGGCAAACTCAACGGCTTCACCTGCCAGATTTTTTTCTTTATACAGGTGCATATAATTTGCCCGGTTAATCCCTTCATAAGCGGCCTGCCACAATTCTGTAAGCGTAGAGTTAACGGAGGTGTGTGTAAAGTCATCTATCTGCTGCAAAGACAATACATCGGATGCATTTTCGCCACCACTTACTGCATTGTCTGATGCAATGTCACCAACCGGAACAGCCTGATTTAACCATTGTATGGGAGTATAAACACTCACAGCCATGGTGCGGTAATCACTTTCAGATTTTAAATAATCAAGTTCTGTGATCCTAAAATCCTCCCGCGGATTATAATCAACCCATTTTTTGCAAGAGCCAAGCAGGGTTCCTAAAAAAACCAGGACCAGTATTTTTAAATTTATATTCTTCATTTTAGTAGTATTTTATTAAATGATTTATAGTTTAATATCTATGCCCAAAGCATACGTTCTGGCCTGGGGATAGGCCCCGCGGTCAATACCGGTATCTAATATTCCACCTGATATTTCGGGATCAAAGCCTGAATATTTGGTAAATGTGAAAGCATTTTTCACTTGTGCATATACTCTCAGCTTACTAAAAATATTTTTGGTGACTGATGCCGGGAATGTGTATCCCAACTGGATATTCTTAATTTTAATAAAAGACCCATCTTCTACATACCTGTCCGAAACTCGAATATTACTGTTGGCATCTGTGAACGAGTATCTCGGATTTTTTGCATTATTAGTAGTTCCGGCTCCTGTCCATCTTGCCAATGCTCCCCTGTATTTATTAGAATAGTTTGCATTTCTTTCATAAGCGCTGTATACGTCATTACCTGCTGATGCATAAGTAAAGGCATTGAAATCAAAATTTTTAAACTCCAGGTTCAGGTTCCAGCCCATGGTAAACGCCGGGAAAGGATCACCGATCTTGGTTTTGTCAGCTGCTGTAATCACCCCATCGCCATTCATATCTACAAATCGAATATCGCCTGGTTGGGCGCCGGCTTGTACAGGGGCTTTGGAGATGTCATCAAATGTTTGGAACAAACCATTCGTGCGGTAACCATAGAAATAACCGGGTGTAAATCCTTTTTCAAACACCGTTACACTTTGGGATTGGCCGTTGAAATAATATCCTCCCAAAATTTTGGCAGTACCATCGTTATTGGTAGCTGTCACTTCATTCTTAGCTGTTGTAAAAGTTATTGTTGTATTTAATTTGAAGGCTTTTCCAACTGTTTCAGAATAATTAAGTGACAGATCTATACCCCTGCTTTTGGTAGAACCAATATTGGCAGTGGGAATAGGAACTGTACCCAGGTATAATGAAGCAGAGGGTGTAAATAGCAATCCATCTACTTTTTTCTGGAAATAGTCTGCCGATAAAGAAAACTTCCTGTTACTAAAAATTATATCAAACCCTGCATTGGCCTGTACTTGTTTTTCCCATCTTAAAGCATCATTGGCGGCAGAACCAACTGTGGATCCGGGATAAAAAATATCGCCGAAAGAATACCCATTACTGTTGGCCGTGGGGCCATAACTTGGCCCGCCAGTAACAATGCCAACAAACTGCGGGCTTACATTTTCATTTCCTATTGAACCATAACTGCCCCTGATTTTTAAATGATCGATAAAATCAGTTTGAAAGAATTTTTCTTTGGTAACCACCCAGCCTAATGAACCGGAAAAGAAATTTGCATATTGATTGTCTTTGCCAAAAGCATAAGAGCCATCTCTGCGGGCAGTGAAAGAAGCCAGATATTTATCCTGGTAATCATAGTTTATCCTTGTAAAGTAAGAAAGGTTTCTTCGGAAATACTGGTAATAATAACCGGTAAGTGCATTTGTATTAGTAGCTATATTGTTTCCTACCGCAGCGGTAAAGTCGGCAAACTCCCATGAATTAAAAGGCACATCCTGCCGGGTTGCTCCGGCTGAATTGCCCGAAATTTTGGCCATTGAAAACCCAAGAACA
>JAGVJJ010000024.1 GCA_020051175.1 Bacteroidia bacterium
ACCTCAACTACCCAGTTTCTGTGGTTACCGGAAGTTCACTTGCCAACCAGGGTGCTGATTTTGGCTCTATAGGCAGCGAAGCGGTGCAAAGTACAGGTAAGGGAGAGACATATGGGGCTGAATTTTTTATTCAGCAAAAACTTATAAAAAAGCTCTTTTATGTTTTAAGTTATACCTATGTGAGAAGTACTTATTCCGGCACTGATAAAAAATTCATTGCTTCTTCCTGGGACAACGGACATTTGCTCTCCGGCACACTTGGCTACTTGTTTGGTAATAACTGGCAGCTTGGCCTGAAATACAGGTTTGCTGGCGGAACACCCTATACTCCTTTTGATTTGGCTGCTTCGCAACAGAATTATCCGCTGCTTGGAACCGGTGTGCTTGATTATACGAAGCTGAACAGCGAACGGCTCAAAAACTTTAATCAGTTGGACCTTCGACTGGATAAAAAAATAAATTATAAAAAAATCAGTCTCGACATATTTATTGATTTTCAAAATGTATTGATGACTTCACAACAGTCAGCACCTTACTACACCTTTAAGCGCAAGGCTGATAATTCAGGATTTGAAACAACGGATGGCCAGGCACTAAAGCCTGACGGCTCAAATGGGATACCTGTTGTGCTGGATAATTACAGTAAAAATATAACGCCTTCGATTGGAATTATTGTTGAGTTCTGATGCCGCTTCTCGTGAGTAAGCCGTATGTAGACAGCCTTCCCCAATTCGTCTGTTTATAAAGGGTTCAGAGCCAGATTGACTTCATAGAAATAAGCTGGTATAAATATAGAGTCTGTTGACTATACATTTTATGATGTATGGAACAACGCAAATATTCTTTTTTGTTCAGGAACGGGCTTAGCCTTGCGTTGGGCAGCCTGATGATGCTTTCTCTTGCCGGTCAGATATACACAGGTTGGAAAGAGCACAATGAATTTCTACTGGATTATTTGCAGCCCCCTCAGACATTATGGAACTATTTAAAAAGCGGGCATTTTATTCAGGCCACTTTTGAAAACTGGGAAAGTGAATTTTTACAAATAGGTTTGTTTGTTGTTTTTACCATTTTTCTCCGACAAAAGGGTTCATCGGAATCAAAAGCCTGTGACGATGATAATTTTGATAAGGCAGATTTAAAGGCAAAAAAGGACTCGCCATGGGCTGTGCGAAAGGGCGGAATCTACCTTCGTTTTTATAAGCATTCACTGTCTGTTGTTTTGTTCTTCATTTTTGCACTCTCTTTCTTTTTGCATTGGTACGGAAGCTGGCTTGATTTCAATGAAAAACAATTCCTTGAAAATAAGCCAACGGAGCAATTTTTCGAATATGTCCAGAATAAAAAGTTGTGGTTCGAGTCGTTTCAGAACTGGCAGAGTGAGTTTGTATCCATGTTTGCAATTATCTTTTTATCCATTTACCTGAGACAATATGGCTCTTCACAGTCGAAACCGGTAAATGCATCACATGATAAAACGGGTGAGGAATAATAGATATGTTAAGCTTCTTTCATGTCTCTGCCGATTTCCCTTATAATATAATCCTGTACAATATTCATAGAAATGTACTTTTTCTGTAATGATTTGGGAAGGGTATCAAAGTCGGTAATTGTTTCCCTGCAGGAAGATGCGTTGCATTTGCATTTCATGGTCCAATGTTTTTCCATCATGGTGGTCGAATAATCCCAGCGTAGTTCTTCTTCGGCCATTATATTTCTTAGGGCAATGAGCCTAAAATCCGGGCGTACGCCACAATTGGGCTCACAGCTGTGATTAAAATAACGGGCGGGTGGATCCAGAAAAATGTAACGATCCATATCTATCTGCATTGCAAAACTCTCGTATTCTCCGAGTGTAAGTGTTGTATTAAAGTCAATAATTTCGCCAGAAAATAAGCAAAGTTCTGCCCCTGCCGGGATATCCTGAGCAGAATGCACTTTTTTCTGTCCGTTTTGTTCTACAACTTTAAATAACGCCATGCTTTTCTGATGCGTTTATAAAATACTAGTTTGTTATAATGTCTACTGCATTGGAAATATTGTTTCCTATACGGTAACGTTTTTTAAGCTTGTACATCCTATAATCCGTAATCAAAGTGCGAATATCAAGGTTTAAACCTATGGAGGTAAAAAAGCCATCGAAATTGAAATCGTCCACCTGGTTAAAGGCTACTTTTCTATAACCAGCAATGCCTTTTAGTCCAATGAAGCGCATGGGCTTGAATGTTGCTGACAACCCAAAGTTGGCAAATGCCAATGCTCCTGATTTAGTGGAAAGAATTTCTCCTGTAGTGATATTTTTGTCCTGGAATGTATTCACGCCTGCTGCAATCTCAAATGGCATTCCGAACGAAAGATACCGGTAGTCCTTGTATACAATTTCCATATTAAGGCTGCCGTAATTCAATTTAATGAGTTTGCCGAATTTTTCATTCTCTTTCACTTCATTAAAGGCTTTGAGCTGATCCTTAAGACTATAATATCCAAGGGTAAAGCGTAGTTTTTCTTTTAATAATACACCAGCATCAAAGCCATTAATGGACAGTACCTGGTTTCCATAAAATGTCAGTCTGTTATCAAATTTAAACTGCGGCCTTATCAGTACTACTTTAGTAAGATGAAGTGAGTCTTTTATAAATTGCTCTCGTGTGAGTTGCTGTTGCTGGCCAATAGCAAAAAGCGAGATGGATGATAGTATGACAAAAACTAACTTTTTCATAATAAATGGTTTCTGTTAAAGCAATCAAAATTATTGTGCCTGCTGTATTTTAGACGGTAAGCCGGGAAATTTTTTGGACGCAGGTCTGAACCAGTAGTTTTATTTTTTATCTTGCCATACATTCTCCGAATGACATAATAATATGCCATCAGAACTCATAGTATGTATCGCCTCGTTTATTGCCGGTTTTATTGACGCTATTGTAGGTGGTGGCGGACTGGTGCAAACTCCTGTTACATTGATGGCTTTTCCGAATATGCCTGTTGCCAGTTTGTTGGGAACTACCAAAATTCCGTCTTTTTGTGGTACGGCCGTTTCGCTTTATCAATATTCCAAACACGTTACCATACATTGGAAGCTTATTGTGTGGATTGCTGCTGTTGCTTTTTTTGCTTCAATGCTGGGTTCGATGTTGGTTAGCAAAATCAGCAACGAGTCTATAAAACCTGTAATTTTTGTAGCTTTAATCCTGGTTGCGGTTTATACATATACAAAGAAAAATTTCGGGCAGCAGGAAGCGCGGGATATTCCTTTTCCCACCGCTTTATGGCGTGGAATTATAAGTGGTTTGCTGATTGGCTTTTACGATGGTTTTATAGGGCCCGGTACAGGCAGCTTCCTCGTACTTGTCTTTATTGGCTTGTTGGGCAATGATTTTATCCATGCGAGCGCACACGCAAAAATGGTGAATCTCGCTACCAATGTGGCATCCATACTTTATTTTGCTTCTACGGGGAATGTAATTTATACGCTCGCCATTCCAATGGCGGCCTGTAATATGCTTGGCGGCTTTGCCGGAACACGTTTGGCCTTGCTCAAAGGAAATAAATTTATACGGGTGTTTTTCCTGTTGATTGTATTGGGCACAATTATCCGGTTTTCTTTTGATATTTTTTGATCAGCCCCCGATGCTTATCATGGTGCGGTTCTCATGAAATGCAGCTGCTTCATTCATGGAGTCAAACAATCCGCCTCTTTGTAGTTTTTTATTTTGTACGGATTTCTGAATAAGAGGGAGGATGTCTTCGCCCTTCCGCAATGCCGTTAGGAGGTCGGTTTCACCGCGATCGAACAAACAATTTTTCATTTTACCATCTGCAGTAAGCCGCAAGCGGTTGCAGCTGTCACAGAATGGTTCTGTAATGGTGGAAATAAAGCCGAAGCTACCCTTGTGCCCTATCACTTTATAGTTGCGGGATGTAGACTCCGCCCTGTCTTCCAGCTTCACATAATCATACTTGGTTGATATGAGCTTCAGTGCGTCAATGGCAAAGAATACTGCATCCTGTTGCCACCCGTTACCTTTGAACGGCATGAACTCTATAAAACGCACTTCAAGGGGGAATTCTTTCGTCCATTCTATAAAATCAAGAATGGCCTGTGTATTAATATCCTTCATTACTACCATGTTTATCTTGACTTTAAAGCCATTGGATAAAAGTAAATGAATGTTGGACAAAATTTTGCCGAAGTCGTTACGTTTGGTAATTGCGAAAAATTCTTCTGCGTTAAGGGTGTCAAGGCTTACGTTTACGGATGCGATATTTGCCGATTTTAAATCCGCAATGTATTCATTTACCAGCACTGCATTGGTACTAATGGCAAGCTCTACATCGAGTGTGGCGAGCAGTCGCAGGATTTTTCTTACGTCCTTTCTTAACAACGGTTCGCCACCGGTTAACCGGATTTTTTTTACTCCCAACTCAACAAAAGTAGCAGCGATGTGTTTGATTTCCTCAGCCTGCATAAGCTTTGACGAAGGAGTAACCTGCATTTTTTCATTGGGCATACAGTACGTGCAGCGCAGGTTGCACGCATCGGTAAGCGAAATACGCAGGTAATCGTGCCTGCGGTGGAATGTATCTGTTAGTGAATCTAAATGCATTACATTCAAAGTTAATACATTCTGTATTGAAATCCCCCTAAATAATTTTTTAAATTTGTATAAACACTATTTTCCGTGACCGACTCTGCGTTTATACTTATCCTACTATTTGTTGTTGCCTTGTTCTATTCATCGGTAGGACATGGCGGTGCAAGCGGTTATATAGCAGTACTAAGCCTTGTGGGGGTGAGCACTATGATGATAAAACCTTCAGCCCTTCTGCTCAACGTGCTGGTGGCTGGTATTTCTTTTTTTTATTATTACAGGGGTGGCTACTTTCGCTGGAAATTGTTTTATCCTTTTGCCATATTATCTGTACCCATGGCATATATCGGCTCTTTTATTGTTCTGGATGCAACACTTTACAAGCAACTGCTTGGCGCATGCTTAATTCTAGCTGTTTTGCGTATCGTGGGGATGTTTAACGGGGATCCTGAAAAGCCAGTTAAGCAATTGCCCGTATGGGCGGGAATAGGGATTGGTGCTGCTCTGGGATTGTTCAGCGGTATGATTGGAATAGGCGGGGGAATCATTTTAAGCCCCTTGATTTTGCTTTTCAATTGGGGAAGCTTGAAAGAGAGCGCTGCCGTATCAGCCTTGTTTATTGTTGTTAACTCCTTTGCCGGATTGCTGGGCTTTTGGAAACAGGCTGTAGAACTATCGTCTGAATTAATATTTTGGCTTGCTGCTGCCCTTATGGGTGGATTTATTGGTTCATACTGGGGCAGTAAACGTGCCGAAAATAGTATTCTTAAAAACGTGCTGGCGGCTGTATTGCTTTTTGCTGCGGTTAAACTCATATTTATATAAATTGCTCATGGTAAGTGTAGAGGAAGCAAAACAAATTCTTATCAATGCCATACAGCCACTGTCTGTGGCAATTGCTATAAATACAGCCGATGCTCTTGGTCATACGCTTCTGGAAAACATATATGCTCCGGTACATTTGCCACCTTTTAACCAGTCAAATGTTGATGGCTATGCTGTGAAGTTTTCTTGCACAAATGAAAATAAATGGAAAGTTGTGGGCGAAATTAAAGCAGGCGATAACACAGAAATACAGCTGAATGAAGGTGAAGCAGCGCGAATTTTTACAGGTGCAATGGTGCCGGTGGATAGCGATTTGGTCATTATGCAGGAAAGGATCATCCGATCCGATGATTTAATAGAATATAGCAGTAGTGTTCCCTTCAGAGGAGGTGAGAATATTCGTTATAAAGGGATGCAGATAAACAAAGGTGAGCTCGCAATAGAGGCCGGTACAGTATGCAGCCCTGCAGTAATTGGTTTTATTGCATCGCTTGGGATTGAATTGATAAAGGTGGCTCGGAAGCCACGTATTACTCTTGTCGTAACAGGGAATGAGCTGAAAGCGCCAGGCACTGAATTAAAAGCAGGAAACGTGTATGAATCGAACTCTTTATCCCTGTGTAGCGCTGTAAAGGCTATGGGACTGAATATTGATAAAACAATATTTGTAAAGGACGATAAACAGGAGTTAGAAAATGCTATCAGGGAAGTTTTTCTTGCTAGCCCTGATTTGTTGCTGGTTTCCGGAGGTATATCCGTTGGCGATTATGATTTTGTATATGAAGCGCTGGAAGTTAATGGAACTGTTCCCCTTTTTTACAAAGTAGCACAGAAGCCCGGAAAACCCTTGTATTTCGGTAAGAATAAAAGCACCTACGTCTTTGGCTTGCCTGGAAACCCTGGTTCTGCACTTAGCTGTTTTTACGAATACATTTATCCAGCGCTGCGGAAGTTGCAAGGTAAAGAGATGTGTTTTCTTACGAATGTTTTTCTCCCTGTAAAAAAGCCAATAGCGAAGAAAAAAGGACTGGCTTTGTTTTTGAAGGCGTTTGCAGCGGTTGATTCAGTGGAGTCTTTGCAAGGACAGGAATCCTTTAAAATGAAATCGTTTACGGATGCAAATGCTTTTATATATTTACAGAAGGATAGGGAGGATGTGAGTGCTGGCGAATTGGTTGAAGTACATCTGTTGCCGGCTTATAATTAAACAAAGGAAATGGAAATAACGGTATTGTTTTTTGGTCTGTTTGCTGAAGCAGCAGGGGCTGATAAAATTACATTAAAAGGGATCAATGATACGGATATGCTGATACAGCATTTGATGGATAGTTATCCTTCTTTATGGGACAAAAAATACCGAATAGCACTGAATACCAGGGTCGTTAATGGTAAAACAAGTCTGAGCGAAGGCGATGTGGTGGCGCTTTTGCCGCCTTTTGCAGGAGGATAAACGATGCTGGATAAAAATGAATTGATACGCTATCAGCGGCAGATGCAATTGCGGGAGCTTGGACTGGGAGGGCAGCAAAAGCTGAAGCAGGCAAAAGTGCTGGTCGTTGGTGCAGGTGGCTTGGGATGTTCAGTGCTTCACTACCTGGTGGCTTCGGGTGTTGGTGAAATCGGAATTGTTGATTTTGATATGGTATCGGTTTCCAATCTTCAGCGACAAGTGTTGTATACAATCGAGGATACCGGTAAATCAAAGGTAGAGTGCGCGATCCGGTATTTATCAAAGCAGAATGAATATGTGGAGTTAAAAGGTTTCCCTGTGGAGCTGACCAATAAAAATGCCATTGAGATTTTTAATGGTTATGATATCATTGTGGATGGTACGGATAATTTTGAAACCCGCTACGTGATAAATGATGCCTGTGTTTTGCTCGGAAAGCCATTGGTTTACGGTGCTGTTTACCGTTTTGAGGGACAAGTATCGGTATTTAATTATACAAAAAACATGCTGCAGGGGCCTACTTACCGTTGTTTGTTTCCTGAACCTCCAACACCAGGTACTTTTTGGGGCTGTGTTGATGCTGGTGTGTTGGGGGTGGTGCCAGGGATGATTGGATGTATGCAGGCAAACGAGGTGTTTAAAATTATTACAGGTATAGGTGAAGTGTTATCAGGAAAGCTGGTACTGATAAATACCCTGACAATGCGCTCTGACAATGTTTTGATAGACAGGTGCAATCTGGCACTGACTGCTATGCCCGCCTCTGTGGAGGAATTTGAAGTATACGATTATAAACTGTTTTGCAGTAACGCAACACAAACCAATTTATGACAGAGAAAAAAAAACCAAACGTTTTTGTGGAAGGTGCAATAAACCCGCAGTTTATTGCTGATAGTATTGCTAAGCACAGCTCAAAAAAAGGTATTGGTGCACACGATATATTTTTGGGCCAGGTAAGAAACGATGTGTTGGGGGATAAGGAAGTGAAGGCGATTGAATATTCTACTTATCAGCCAATGGCGGAAGATATTTTACTGGAGATACGTGAGGCAGCATTCAGGGAATACAACCTTGTATGTATGCATATCTACCACAGTATTGGTCGGGTGGATGCCGGAGAAATATGCCTGTTTGTGTTTGTATCTTCAAAACACCGGAAGGATGCCTTTGAAGCCTGCCGCAGCATAGTAGAAAAAATAAAAGCAGATGTTCCTATATGGGGGAAAGAGATTTTTGAGGATGAAACCAGCGCCTGGAAAGAAAACAGATAATACGTAGATTTCTGTTTTAATCCGAAGCCATTCTTTGTCAGCATTGTTTCCTGTCAGCACATTCATAAAATTCGTAGTTTATTTGTTTATCCGTAATCCTTATGATAGATATCACACATAAATCCAATACCCACCGTACAGCAATAGCGCAAGCTATAGTAAAAGTGAGCAGCCAGCAAACAATTGATGCTATTGTTGGTAAAGTAGTTCCTAAAGGGGATGTGTTTGAAATGGCAAAAACTGCCGGTCTTTTTGCGGTAAAGCGCACCAGCGATATGATTCCTGATTGTCATCCGTTACCGGTAGAATATACTTCTGTGCAGTACGATATTGAAGGACTTGAGATAGCAATTTGTGTTGAGGTTAAAACCATTTATAAAACGGGGGTTGAGGTAGAGGCCATGCATGGGGCATCTGTGGTGGCACTTACCATGTACGATATGCTAAAGCCTATTGACAAATCGATTGAAATCCATTCGATAAAATTGTTGAATAAAAAAGGAGGCAAATCTGATTTTGTTTATGCTGTCAATAAATCATTGAAAGCAGCGGTAATAGTTTGTTCTGATAGTGTTTCTAAAGGAAAGAAGGAAGATACTTCAGGCAAAACCATTATCGAAAAGCTCATGAAATATACGATATCGGTTTCTGAATATGCCGTTATTCCTGACGAAACAGAGGCCATTCAAACAACGGTTACCCGGTTGTGCAAAGAAAATTATGATATTATTCTTTTTACCGGAGGTACCGGCCTTTCTCCACGGGATATTACACCTGACGCAATAAAGCCGCTGCTCGATCGGGAAATACCGGGTATAATGGAAACTGCACGGAACTATGGACAAAACCGCATGCCTTTTGCAATGCTTTCCCGGAGTCTAGCTGGTATTAAAGGAAATACGTTGATTCTTACTTTGCCCGGTTCCGCACGCGGTGCTTCAGAAACAATGGATGCGCTCTTTCCACAGGTATTACACGTGTTCCCGATGATGGAGCAGCAAAAACATTAGTTTCAGGTTCTGTTGTATTATTGTATGAAAGGAAATAAGAAACTTTCATCGTCTGGCTTTTCACAAAGGCTTGAAGCCACAAAGTTTTGAGCCTTAGCGCCTCTGCGCCTTTGCGAGCGAAAAAATTATAACTGATTAACTTCCTCCTTAAACTGCAATTCAAACAATCGTTTGTATTGCCCGTTTAACTTCAATAGTTCCTGGTGGTTACCTGACTCAATAATTTCACCTTTTTCCATCACGATGATCATGTCGGCTTTCTGTATAGTAGCCAGGCGGTGAGCAATAATAATGGAAGTGCGGTTTTTCGTGAGCAGTTCAATCGCCCTTTGAATAAGCTGTTCAGACTCGGTATCAATGGATGATGTTGCTTCGTCCAATATCAGTATTTTAGGGTCGTACACATAAGCACGGATAAAGGATATCAATTGCCTTTGTCCGACTGAAAGCATGGCTCCTCTCTCCATTGCATTGTAATCGTAAGCATTTGGAAGTTGTGTTATAAATTCATGCGCTCCAACAAGCTTTGCTGCTTCTATGATTTGCTCACGGCTTATTTCCCGGTTGTTCAACGATATGTTATTGGCCAGTGTATCTGAAAACAAAAACACATCCTGTAATACAACACCTATGTTTTTCCGCAAGGACGTAAGTTCATAGTTGCGTACATCAATCCCGTCAATCAGTATAGCACCTTTGTTGTATTCATAAAAGCGGTTTAGCAAATTAATGATGGAAGATTTGCCTGCTCCCGTAGCGCCCACGAGTGCAATAGTTTGGCCCTGTTTAACTTTGAAAGAAATGTTTTTTAAAATCCATGTTGGAGAAGGTGAGGGGGGCTTTGCATGTAAAGTAATGGGCCCGGGGCTTTCATTCTCTGTCTTCGGTCTCTCCTTCCTTTCAACGTCATCACTGTTATAAGCAAACCATACATCTTTAAATTCAATATCTCCTTTAATATTTTCAGCTGTAATCTGTCCTTTATTTTCAATCACTTCATCTGTGTCCAGCACTTTAAACACACGTTCAGAAGATACCATTCCCATTTGCAGGGTATTAAAACGGTCGGCAAGCTGGCGGATGGGGCGGAACAGCATGTGGGTATACATAATAAAGGATACCAGCTCCCCGAGTGTGGTTGTGTGGTTCAGGATACCCTTGCCCCCCCACCATATAAGCAATCCAAGAGATACGGAAGATAATATCTCCACTACAGGGAAAAATATGGAATAAGCCAGGATGGAGCGGATGTTTGCATCGCGGTGTTTGGCGTTTATTTCTTCAAAATGTTTCTGTTCGGCCTTTTCGCGGTTGAATACCTGTACAATGCTCATGCCTGTAATGTGTTCCTGTACAAAGGTATTAAGGTGCGCCACCTGGGTACGTACTTCCTGGAATGAAGACTGTACAGCCTGCTTAAAAATGTAAGTTGCTATAAGTAACAATGGTATGGGAATGAGGATGATCAGCGTAAGTTTTAGATTTAAAACAAACATGACCACAAGTATCACAGAAATTTTAAGCAGGTCTCCTATAATTACGATCAACCCTTCGGAAAAAATATCAGCAATGGTTTCAATGTCAGATACGGCACGCGTTACGAGCATTCCTATTGGTGTTGTGTCATAGTATTTCAGGCGTAAACTGATGATGTGTTTGTATAGCTGTGTCCTCAAATCCCTTATAATGCTTTGTCCCAGCCGGTTTGTTAAAAAGCTGTCGGAAAACTGGAGGGTGGCTTCAAAAAAAAGAAGTGCTGTCAATACAATGGTCATGTATAGCAGCATACCCTGATCAGGTTTTGCAACATAATGGTCGAAAGTGTACTGAACCAGGTAAGGCCTTATAGGCGATAAAGCAGCCAGTGTAATAGTGGTAAATACGGCAAGGATAAAGTTGCTCCTGTAAGGCTTTACGTAAGTGAAAATCCTTTTAATAATTGCCCAGTCAACTGCTTTACCGGTTATTGTTTTCTTTTTTTCAGGCATTTGGGCTGCGACCGTTTTTTTCTTCTCCGTTTAACAGGCTTTCAGGATAGCTCACTTTTACAAGGTACAATCCACAGGCAAGGGCCGATAGTCCGGCTTTTGTACGATCCTTGCTTTCAATTATTTTTTTGAAGTCCTCAACGGATGCTTTTCCTTTGCCAACCTTCAACATTGTGCCAACAATGGCGCGCACCATATTCCGTAAAAAACGGTTTGCTGAAATGGTAAATACCAGCATGCCGTCTTCTTCCTCGGTCCATTCTGCCTTATAAATTGTGCAGTTATTCGTGGTGTTCTGCGTATGTGTCCTTGCAAAGGATGTAAAATCAGTATACTCGAACAGTACCTGTGCCGCTTTTTGCATATCATCCACATTCAAATCGCCAAACAGGTACAGGGCTTTGTTTACCCTGAACGGATCTTTTCTGCGGCTTATGTAATATTTGTATGTTCTTGCCGTAGCATCAAACCTTACGTTGGCTCTTTCATGGACAGGGAAAATCCGCTGGATAGCAATGTCCGCAGGCAATGCTCGGTTAAATTTAAATACCCACCAGTCAGCATTATCCCTAAGGTCGGTTTTGTGGGAATCAAAATGTGCGAAAAACTCTGTGGCATGGACACCCGCATCGGTTCTGCCACAGCCCATAACTGAAATGGGCTCGTTGAGCAATTTTGAAAGCATTTCATTCAGCACCTGCTGTACGGTAAGCAGTGTGTTTTCCTGCATCTGCCAGCCATGGTAGGCTGTGCCGTCATAAGATAATTGAATGAAATAGCGTTGCAAAGTTCAGGCGGTTTTTATTGCACCAGCAGCCATGCTTCCGGCTGACTTTTTTTCAACTGAACCAGTTGCGCCAGCGCTTCCTCACGGCTTGCGTAGTCGCCAGAGCTTACTACAAGCAGTCCGTTGCGCTTTCCAATAATGGATGCGGAAAGGTTTTGATCCTGAAGTATAGTTACAAACCTGTCTGCATTCTCTGGTACCTGGAAACAGCCCGTTACAAGGTGGAATTTAAGTTCTTTATTTGCGGCAACGTTGGTTACAGAAACTTTAGTTGAGTTAGCTTTTACAACACCAACAGCTTTGTGTTCTATCAATGAAGCCGTTACCGGCTGAGATGTGCTCAATGCCGCCTGTGCCGTGTCTTTAGCCACCACAATGGTTTTGGCGGGTGAGCTTACATCCGGGCTAACTACGTTTTTCGTGGCTTCAGCAGCAGCATTTTCAGCTTTTTTTACCGCTTCACTTATTGAAAAAGGGTTTAAGCTGGAATAGTTTATATTCTTAATCGTATTGAGGTTCATGGATATCCATACCGTTCCGAGAATCAGTACCGGAGCAGCAATGGCAAGGGCCACGTAGCGTTTAACATTGATTTTTTTCTTTTCTGCCGGTACCGGGCTGCGATCGGTAAACTCTTTTTCAATCCGTTTGGTAATGGTATCGCGCTTTATTGCAGGTGTCTGGAAATGAGGTAAACCAAAAGCATCCAGCAGGTAATTGGTGGTTCCCGGCTCAAACTGTATATTTCGTTCTGTATCCAGGTAAAGGGAACCAATTTCATCCACACTTACTATTTCTCCTTTTTTCAGCCGTGTTTGTGTATCGGAAGTAAAATGGCTGATGTATTTCAGCGCTTCCGGGTAGGTTGTTTTTTCTGCTGTAGCAATATGATTGGCCAAAAGCCCGTCATTGTTCTTTAAATTTTTGTTAAAGCTGATGTTTTTTGAAGGAGGGCTAAACGTATGCTTTACAGGGTGGATTTTTGCAGGAGCATAATTTGCAACAAAGCCACCCAACTCAGGGACAATAACGCAATCGTGCTCAAACAATAAATCACTGATATGTTTATCTACTTTCATTTATATAAAATACCCCGCAAGGGATATGTTAATCTGTTAAACCTTTTTAAAGCCCGTTTTTAGGGACTGTGAAGTTACAAAAAATTTGTCAGTTTTTTTAAATCGTCTGGCACATCTATTGCAACATTCTCAAAATCAGTTGTTTTTGTTCTGATGGTGTAGCCGTTTTCAATCCAGCGGAGTTGTTCCAGCCCTTCCGATACTTCCAGACGGGAAGGGTCCAAACGGGTAATTTCAGCCAGTACCTTTGTTCGGTAGGCATAAATGCCAATGTGTTTGTAAAAGACATGGCTGTTCAACCATTCAGTGTTTTCTTTCCCCCTTAAAAAAGGTATGGTTTGCCTGCTGAAATAGATGGCATTTCCTTTGGTATTTAATACAACTTTCGGAATGTTTACATTAAAAAGGTCCTGTTCACTATTGATTTGTTTTACGAGGGTGGCGATCTGAACCTCTTGAGAATCAAAGCAGGAGGCAACCAAATCAATTTGTTCCGGCTGTATAAAAGGTTCATCACCCTGTATATTTATTACTATATCGGCAGCGCTGCTGAACTTTTGAATGGCTTCAAAGCACCTGTCCGTGCCACTCTGATGGGTTTCACTTGTCATTACCACCTCTCCGCCAAAGCTTTTTACATGGCTTTCTATCCTTGCATCGTCAGTAGCTACCACTATCCCTGAAAGCGAGCTGGTCTTTTTTGCCTGCTCATACACCCTCTGTATCATTGATTTGCCGCCAATATCGATTAAAGGCTTGCCCGGAAAGCGGGTGGAAGCGTATCTTGCAGGGATAATTCCTATTGTTTTCATTGTAAAATGTGTTTTTAATAAGAACGGGAGAAATACACACCAAATCCGTTCAGGCTGCACGAAATTACTGAATTAATTTATTAATAAACACCTTTAAAAAACAGTAACATTTTGTTATGTTTGTGGTATGCGTTTTCTAAAGTTAGTAATAGTTTGCTGTGTGTATATCCTTTTTTGTGGAAGCGCGCAGGATTCTAAAAAAATTACCGGGCTTGAGCTTGTCACGCACATGCTCGACAGCCTGAAAAATATTAAAACACAGCGTTATGATCTGAAAGCCACAGAGCGGGTCAGTGGCAATTTTCTTTTTGCAGAATCGCATATAAAAATCAATACACACCCCAAAAAAATATATTTCAAGAGTATACTCAAAGGCAATGAAGTGCTTTGGGTTCAGGGAACCAATAAAGGCGATGCAATTGTGTATTCTCCTTCTTTTCCGCTTGTGAACCTTAACCTCGACCCTTATGGCAGCCTTATGCGTAAGGATCAGCACCATACCATATTTGATTTGGGGCTTCAGCATATCGGCATGCTAATTGCAAATACCATTCTGAAATCCCCTAAAGAGTTCGATAAGCATTTTACATATACAGGACTTAAAATACTAAACCAGAAAGAACACCATCAGTTGATCATCCATTTTCCGGAATACAAATACGTGGAATATACTGCTTCAAAGGGTGAAACAGTGACCGATATAGCCAGGAAGATGAATACAAGTGATTTTAAAATCAGATATAAAAATAACCTGTCGGGCTATTACAGTGAGCTGAAAGAAGGAAAAAAGCTGCTTATCCCCACTCCTTACGCCAGCAAAGTGGTGTTGCATGTGGATAAAAAAAATTATATGCCCGTAAGCGTAAAAGTGTATGACGATGAGGGCCTTTTTGAGGCTTATGAATTTAATAATATAATCATCAATAAGCCTTTTGCTGCGGACGAGTTTTCTTCGGCTAATAAAGGATATAACTTCAGGAAGTAGCTGGTAATTTTTGTGTGCAAATAGTATTTTAACACAAAAATGAAAGTATCTTTACAGGCTGAAATTGTAAAAAAAATGAAACGGGCATTAGGAAAAATAGTTTTAAGCAGTTTATTTCTGGCAATTTGCGTGCTTAATACATCTTTTGCTCCTGTAAAGCGTGTGGAAGGCTATACTGCCAAAGAGCTCCTGGATAAGGTGCTGAATTCCATCGCCAATGTAAAAACCCTCCGTTATAATCTACAGTGCAATGAGCGTATTAAAGGGCGCATGCAGCATACGGAATCGCAGGTAAAACTTCAGGTTTCCCCTCGTAAACTATATCTTTCTGTAAGGGGGCCGGAACTGCTGTGGGTACAGGGCGAAAACAATGGTGATGCACTTGTAAACCCGGGTGCGTTTCCTTATATTAATCTTAACCTGGACCCTACGGGCGCACTTTTGCGCAAGGATCAGCACCACACTATTCATGAAATGGGGCTGCAATATCTGGCTGATATCCTCAAAGATGGAATCAAGCGTGCCGGTGATAAGCTGGATAAGTATTTTATGTTATTGCCGGAAGAGAAATACGATGGCCGTTTTTGCTATAAAATATCGATTAATTTCGCAGACTTTACCTGGGCACCATATATAGTAAAAGCGGGTGAAGATATGACCTCCATTGCCCGTAAATTACATGTAAGCGAGTACATGATACTGGAAAACAATCCCAAATATTCCTGGTACACAGATGTAAAACCCGGTGAAACAATAAAAGTTCCGGATGCTTATGCCAAGCTCACCCTGCTGATGATTGACAAAGAATTGTTTTTGCCGGTAAACAACAAGGTGTTTGATGATAAGGGCTTGTATGAAACCTATGAATATTATAATCTGAAGGTGAACACCCCTATTGCCCCGGAAGAGTTTACAAGGGACTACAAGGATTACCAGTTTTAAACTTTCAAAATTCAAGTAAAAACAGATGAATTTAAAAAGATTTTTTTTAGTTGTATTTTTTCTTCCCTCTTTAAGTATTCTTTTACTAACATCCTTCTCCTTACCAAAGCATACCACCGGAACCAATTCCCTGGAAATGCTCAACAGCATCCTTAAAGCCATTACCGAAATTAAAACAATGCGCTATGAACTTCACCGGAACGAGCGCGTAAAGGGCAAAATGAGTTATACCGAATCGAAGGTGAAAATGCAGGTTTCTCCGCGTAAACTATACATTTCTCTTGGTGCTCAGGAGGTATTGTGGGTAGAGGGTACAAATGGTGGCAATGCCTTGGTTAACCCGGGTTCTTTTCCTTACGTAAATGTAAATCTCGACCCTATGGGATCGATTATGCGTAAGAACCAGCATCACACCATTCATGAGCTGGGTATGGTATATTTTGGCGATATCCTGAAACGTGGTATAAAACGTTACGGTACCAGTCTCGACAAATATTTTGTATTGCTTGGCGAGGAAAAATATATGGACAGGGCCTGTTACAAGCTGTCCATCTCTTTTTCGGATTTTGCATGGGGAGCTTATACGGTCCAGAAAGGAGAAACTGTGGTTACCATTGCAAAAAAAATGAACCTCAGCGAATTCATGATCCTGGAAAAAAATCCTACTCTGGACTGGTACGATGATGTGAAGGAAGGACAGGTAATCCAGATACCAAACGTGTATGCGAAAACCATTCTGCTCATGATTGATAAAGAACACATGCTGCCAATAAGTGAAAAAATATTTGATGATCAGGGTCTTTTTGAATCATACGAATACCACCAGCTGAAAGTAAACCCTGTTATTGCTCCGGAAGAGTTTACAAAAGATTATAAGGATTATAATTTTTAAATCTTTAATCCATTTAGGATAGGGCACTGCTGTAATTTCTTTGTTTTTAGATTTTGTCTCAGTATGTAAATGCTTTACAATAAGTATTTTATAGTCTGTGCTCAACTTTGGTACACATCTTGCTTTTACAACAGGAAATCTGTAAATATTTTTTAAATTTGTAATAATTAATACAGCCTTATGTTAAAGCAGGTACAAACGCAGAAATTACTTCAAAAACTGTCGCCACAGCAAATTCAGCTGATGAAGCTGCTGCAGCTGCCTACTATTGCATTGGAGCAAAGGATTAAGGAGGAAATGGAAATCAACCCGGCCCTGGAAGAAGGGCCTGATACGGAAGATGAAGCACCCTCCGATTATGAAGACGAAAATTACGATGATGTTAACAAGGAAGAAGAAAATAAAAGGGACGATTTCAGCATCAGCGATTACATGGACGAAGATGAAGGCTCTTCGTATAAATTAAAAGCCAACAATACCAGTCCGGACGAGGAACGCAAAGAAATACCGTTTTCAGTGGGTGTTTCTTTCCAGGACCTGCTTGAGAGTCAGCTTGGCCTGAAAGACCTCGATGACCGTGAGTACCAGATTGCAGACTACCTTATTGGAAACCTCGATGATGATGGCTACCTGCGCAGGGACTTGGTTTCTATTGTTGACGACATTGCATTTTCCCAAAATATAAGTACAACAGAAGAGGAGCTTACGCGGATGCTTAAAGTAATACAGGAATTCGACCCTGCTGGTGTTGGTGCCCGTGACCTGCGTGAGTGTTTATTGATACAGCTGCAGCGTAAACCTTCTACCTGGATTATTGAACAGGCTATTAAGGTGGTGGACGAGCAGATGGAGGAATTTTCAAAAAAGCATTACGATAAAATCTTAAAAAAGCTTGAAATTGATGATGATACTCTGAAGGAGGTGGTGCAGGAGATATTGAAGCTGAACCCCCGTCCGGGAAATTCAATGGCTGATGGTCAGAAGAGTTTTCAGCAGGTAGTTGCCGATTTTATTATTACCAACGAAGATGGAGAGCTTATATTAACTCTCAATTCACGAAATTCTCCGGAGCTGCGTGTGAGCAAGGCTTATAGCCAGATGCTGGAAGAGTATTCCAAAGAAAAGAATAAAAGCGGAAAAGAAGCTTCCATGTTTGTAAAGCAAAAGCTGGATGGGGCCAGATGGTTTATTGATGCCATACAACAGCGTGGACAAACATTATTGTATACCATGAACGCCATCATGGAATATCAGCGTGAATACTTTTTAGAAGGTGACGAAACACTTCTGAAACCGATGATCTTAAAAGACATTGCTGAAAAAGTGGGGCTGGATATATCTACCATTTCACGTGTTGCAAACAGCAAATACGTTCAGACTTCCTTTGGTACTTTCCTGTTAAAATCATTCTTTAGTGAATCTCTTTCTACAGATAGTGGGGAAGAGGTATCAACACGCGAAGTGAAAAAAATCCTGAAAGACTGTATTGAAGCGGAATCCAAGAAAAAACCGCTTACAGACGATAAGCTGGCAAAGATTTTGAAGGAGAAAGGGTACAATATTGCCCGCAGAACAATTGCGAAATATCGTGAGCAGCTGGATATACCGGTTGCAAGGTTGAGAAAGGAATTGTAATTCTGAATTGTAATCTTTTAAATTCTAATTTTTAACTACAAATTACACAGATTCGTAATTCGTAAAAATTCGTAATTCGCAGAAAACTTTGGAAACACGTATCGCCAGATTTATTTCTTACCTGTTGCACCCTTTGTTAATGCCTACTTATGGCTTTGCACTGCTTTTTTATACCAATAATTACATTTCAACTTTTACTGCACCTGATGTAAAACTGCTGGTACTTGGTATTACCTTTATTTTTACCTTTCTATTGCCCGGTATCAATGTAGTGATACTTTTAAAAACCGGCCGAATAAAGAGCCTTGAGATGGAAACGGGGGCTGAACGTATTCTTCCGTATACCAGTACCGCGCTCTATTATTTTGCCCTGTTCTATTTGTTTTACAATGCAGATTTTCCCAATATTTTTAAAATAGTTGTTCTGGGTGCAGCCCTGTGTCTTTTACTGGCAGTTGTTATCAGTTTCAGATGGAAAATAAGTGCACATACCATCGGTATAGGTGGTATTGCAGGTTCAACAATGGGAATTATATATCGTTTGCAACTGGATATGGCATTGCTGCTGATGCTTGTGCTGCTGCTTTCCGGCTTGGTTGGCTTCGCACGATTAAAGCTCAATGCGCACACACCTGCACAGGTATATACCGGCTTTATGCTGGGTTTCCTGGTAGAATTGGCGTTGATGGTTTATTATTAGTGTGCCACTGCTTCCCCTTCTGGTTTTGATGCTTCAGTAGTGCTGTTCTTTTTTAAAAGGTTATTTACCCGTGCGAGCATAAAAATGCCGATGACAGAAAGTACAACAATTATATATCCCAGGACATTGTAATTTTCTATCGGACTGAATTCGTCTTTTCTAACGATTATCATTCCTCCTATTCCAGCTGCTATACCGCCTGCAATTTGCTGCAGTGAAGAATTAACACTCATAAATGCACCACGGTCTTTCATTTCGGGCAGTGCCGAAACCAATGCTACAGCAGGTACTATACGGCTCATGACACCCATCATCAGCAGAACGTTTACAAGTATTATCGCCCACAAAGGCATAGGTACAAGGTTGGTGTATACAAGTGCAGTTACCATCAGCCAGATAGATGCAATCACGAATAACTTCATCTTGTCAAACTTATCGCTTAGTTTCCCTATTACCGGCATTATCAATAATGTAAACACACCGGAAACGGCAAACAAAACTACAAGCCCTTCCTCGCTAACATTCAGGTTGTTTCTTGAAAATGTGCTGCCCCAGGGCATCATTAAGAATCCTCCCAATGAAAGTAGTGCGGTGGAAAGAAAACCAATCCGGTAATGGCGCTGTTTTACAGTATTCCACAAATGCTTAAATGCATTGCGTTCATTTTGCAGCTCCAGGTGTTTATTAACAGGTTGCATTTTTAGCATAATAAGCATCCATATTATAATTGCCAATCCCACAATCATAAAAAATGGCATTTGCCAGCCCCATTTGTTTGCCAATGCAAGGCTGATGGGAATGCCCAGTACCTGACTGGCCCCAAACCCCATCTGCATAAAACCCATTACCCTTCCGCGTTGTTGAAGCAGAAAAAGGTCTGCTACAATGGCCATACCTATTGAACCAATCACCCCTCCGAATATTCCTGTAAAAATCCGTGCAGCAACCAGTAACGCATATGAATTGGCCAGGCCACAAAATACTGTACCTGCTATAAAACCAATATAAAAGAACAGCAGGAGCTTCTGACGATCAAAACGATCGGCAAAACCCGCGGTTAGTAATCCGGACACGCCCGCACTTATTGCATAAGATAATACGCATATACTAAATTGTTCAGGAGTTAATGCCATGGATTTCATTAACATGTCCCCCAGTGGCGACATTACCATGAAATCCAATACCACAGTGAATTGTGTAAGTGCGAGAAGGACGATTACCAGCACCTGGTAGGAAGTAAATTTTGTTATGGGTAGACTGTTGTTTTTTTCCATAATGTATTTTTTAATCAGGCAATTCTTCGCAAATGTATCCTGCCTGGTTTAGTGTGTTTATTATTTCGGTTGTATTGTTTGTTTTTGATTTTACTCTCAATACTTTATCAATGTCTTCTTTGTCAATGCTCCAGTGAATGCATTCAGGGGTATTGTCCAGCAGCTTATTCAGCTCTTTTAACGCCTGTTCTGACTGTATGTTGGTTTTGAATATCAATGTGTGCATATTATTGATAGACTAGGGTTGAAGTGCTTTTAATACAAGTGTTAAAGCTTGTTTCATGTAAGTATCGTTCCACTTAAATTTTTTTCCACCAATACTTCTTCCATCGTTGTGAAACTTGATTAAAGTATACAATGGCGAAAAAGCAATGGCCCAGTACACTTCCAGCGGCAGTTTTTTGAGCTCTTTTCTTTCAATTGCACCATGAACAAATTCGCCCAAAACTGAAGAGAATTCCTGTTTTACCTTGGTGAATACTCCTTCTCCAATGTGGGAGTGCCTTATCATCTCAATGAACTTTGCTTCCAGTGGGTTCTCCAGCCAGAATTCAGCCCGGTTTTCCCATTGTTTTTTTAAGCCTTTTTCAAGGCTCATGGAAGGTTTGAAATTTTTCAGGGTCGCATTTATCATATCTTCAGTTGCTTTCACAGCCACTTTCAGAATAAGATCATCGCGATCTTTAAAATAGATATAGATTGTTGCAGGGGAAATGCCGGCAGCTTTCGCCAGCTTTTGCATACTGAGCCCGTCAAAGCCATCAGATACAATTATCTGCATGGCTTTTTTATAAATGGCTTCAATTTTTTTTTCGTCCCGGGTTCTCATTCCGGTACAAATATAAGTGAATGTTCATTCACTTTTAGGGGTTAAAGCGAATTTAATGTGAGAACTGATGCTGTTATTTGGTTGCAGAGTAATACTATCGCTTTTCGGTTGTCTTGTCTGCTGAGGCTTTTTGCAAAGCCTGCAGAAACGTACTGCTCTCCTGGGCCCCCGAAATACCATATTTTCGGTCGATAACAAAAAAGGGGACTCCGTGTATTCCTAGTTGTTGTGCCTCTTGTATATCTGCGTTTACTTCATCGCTTAACTGCTTGCTATTTAATAAAGCTTTTGTTTCTTCCGGGGCAATACCAATATCGATCCCAAGTAATACCAGCGTATCATGATCGGCAATGTTCTTGCCTTCCGTGAAATAGGCTTTAAAGAGCCTTTCTTCAGCCACATCGCCTTTGCCTTTTTTCTTGGCAAGCTGGATAAGGCGATGTGCATCAAATGAATTGGCAACAACTACTTTGTCAAAATCATAATTAAGTCCAACTCCTTTGGCCATTTCTGTAACACTTGCATTCATTGCCTTCGCCTGGCTAAGCGACCAGCCTTTAATTTCTGAAAGGTACTCGTTGATGCTTTTCTTCGGATCAGTTTGCATATCGGGGTTGAGTTGGAAACTTTTCCATTCTATTTCAATTTTATCTTTGTTTTCAAAGTTGTTCAACGCAGCTTCAAATCTACGTTTCCCGATATAACAAAACGGACACATTATGTCCGACCAGATTTCAATTTTCATTTTCGGCTTTTCGGTTTTTATAGATGTTATGGTTAATGGTAATAAAGCGAATGTTTTCAGAAATAGTTTTCTATTCATTTTCTGATTAATTGATTTTGTGCAATTCAGAAGCCGTATTTGCCCCGTTTTCTGAATAATTGTTGGTGTTTTTATAATTAACAAAAAGATTGATCCATATTAATCTTGCCAGTCTGTAGAATACTGGTAGCAGGATAATCAGTAGTGCACTGAATGTCCATAAAAAGGCAGTGGTGCTGATATTTAACCCCACACAAAGAAGTAGAAACAATACAATTCCGAAACCGACCGTAAGTGCATAGCTTACATAAGTAGCCCCAAAATAATATCCCGGCTCCCTTCTGAAATCTTCATTACAATTTGGACACCGGTTATTCATATTTAAAAATAATTTCAGGTTATAAGCATTATTCGTTTCGAAAAAATTTCCTTTGTGACAGTGAGGGCATTTATTGTTAACGATGCTGTATAGTTTTGTTTGCTGGTAGTTCATGGTGTTTTTATTGTAAAATTACCACTTAAAGCTACCTGTTTAGTTGCACTTTTTTATAAATCTGTTGTATAAATCTGCTTACGGTACTGTTCTGGTGTTAGTGTCGTTGATTTTTTAAAGAAACGGGTAAAATAAGCATTGTCGTTGAAATTAAGGTAGTATGCTATTTCACTGATAGTATGTGTGGAATATGCAAGTAACCTTTTTGCTTCAGACAACATACGGTCCTGAATCAAATCTGCAACTGTTTTGTTCAGCGTTTTCTTCGTTAAGCTGTTCAATCGTTGCAGGCTCATGTTAAGTTCTTCAGCATAAAATGTAGCAGGTGAATGATGAATAAAATTTTTGTCTATTAACTGCTCTAAACGTGGAATAATGGCTGTTGAATAAGCAGTATTGCTTTTTATATTTATGTTCAATGCAAGGGCCAGCTTTTGAATGATTATATCAAGATAAGAACGCAGAATCTTTTTCTGATATACAGATGTCTGTATGTTTTCATTTTTGATAGTTTCCATTAGATGTATAAATTCCGGGAGCTGTTTTTTTGTCAGTGTTCCTGCATGTACTTTGTTTACGGGGTTGTATAGTGGAAGGTCAAAAACATTACCTCCCTTAGAGTTCATCAGGTAAAAGTGCGTATTGAAAAAAAGAATGTAGCCTTGTGTTTCGTCACTGAGTTTCCAGGAGTGGGCCTCAGATGGAGCCATAAAAAATACACTTCCTTGTTTTACAGTATACTCCTTCAGTTCTATTGTATGTGTTCCTGTTCCCTTTGTCACAAGCATCAGCATGTAAAAATCATGACTGTGAGGTTGCATTACAAAAGGGTGTTCGGCCTTGTGCTGCTGAAACGTTTTTATATAGAAGTCCGGTTGTCCTGTGAAATGGGTTTTGAAATTTTGAATGTTCAAAACCGGCAGGTTTCTTTTTGGCATAACAAATGGTTCAGGTCCGTTATTCAATGCTAAATATCATAC
The DNA here is from genome assembly GCA_020051175.1 of Bacteroidia bacterium. GTDB lineage: Bacteria > Bacteroidota > Bacteroidia > 2-12-FULL-35-15 > 2-12-FULL-35-15 > 2-12-FULL-35-15. The sequence goes on from JAGVJJ010000024.1 coordinate 23,305, forward strand.
ATGTGCTCACGCTGTGAGCATATATCTTACCTGTGCTGTCCGTGATTTGCGCTTCTACAAGAGCCGTTTTGCTTCCTGCATGTATCACCCTGGCTGTTGCGGTTAATTCGCCATTACTTTTTGTAATTGCTTTTATAAAATTGACTTTAAGTTCCAGCGTTGTGTAGGCTTTTCCGAGCGGTAGCAATGAATGTACCGCACAACCTAAGGCCGAATCTAAAACAGTGGTGATAACGCCTCCATGAACTGTGCCTATTGGGTTGTAATGAAACTCTGACGGGACAAACGAAAAGACGGCTTTGCCCGGTTCTATGCTGGTTAACCTGAAATCAAGCGTGTGCATTACAGGGGGAGGAGGGATCTTTTCGTCCTTCATTGCCTGTATATATTCCAGTCCTGACATGTGCAGGGCTTGTTTTGCCCCAATTGATGGGTCTTCCCATGAAAAAGTGCGTGTACGTTCCATAAGCGATAGCAGTTTAGTTATTTTTTAATTCTGTGTTGGTAATGGAGAGGATTCTGTCAAGCGAAGAAAACAAGAATTGCGGATTGTTAAGTATTTTGGAAAGCATTATTCCTCCTTCAATCAAAACAATAAAAGCGTATGCATATTCTTCCGTGTTAATGTGTTCTTTGAATTCACCCCTTTGTTTACCTGCATCCAGTATAGTTCGTATTTTTTTTGCCCATTTTTTAATGCTCTCTTGTACAGCCGGTTTCAAAAAAGGAAGATTGTCGTCTGCCTCAATGGCGGCATTTAAAACCGGGCAGCCGCCTTTTTCGAATAATTTTTTCCAGTTTAAACGGTAGAACTGAGTAAAGGCCACCAGCTGCTCGGTGGCTGAATCTTTTCCGGCTATGGATGCATCCAGTTTCTGGTTGATAAATTCAATGTTATGCTTATATACTGCCAGAGCTACTTCATCTTTGTTTTCAAAATTTCCATAAATGGCACCTTTTGTGAGGCCCGTAGCTTTTATTAAATCAGTTAAGGAAGTGCCTGCATAGCCCTTGCAATTAAACAGTGGTGCGGATTGTTCAATAATAAACTCTTTGGTTTTCTCTGCTTTTGACATCATGCTTTGGAGGAAATTGGGTACAAAGATATGGAAAAATACCGAGCGGTATATTTTTTTAAAAAAAAGAGCAGGTTCTTGTTAAACCTGCTCCTTCCAGATACTATTGAACTATTTATACGGGGTTATTACTGCCCCTTATTACTCTTAAAAGTACGGCAATAATTGCCACAACAAGAAGAATGTGGATAATGTTACCGGCATGAAAACCCAAAAAGCCGATTGCCCATGCAATAACTAATATTACTGCAATGATATAAAGTAGATTTCCCATAATGTATTTCGTTTTTATATGATTATTATTTGTGGCAACAGCCCAGTGCTTTAGTTCTTGTTATCTTTGCCCAAGTCTCTTACAGAAGTGCCAACTTCATCAGCATCATGGTTGAACTCACGCTTAAACGATTCCCACCTTTCATTGTCATTGTCTTCAGTTTTGTAATCATCCATTCTGCGTTTTAGTTCTCTGTTTTTCTCTCTTAAAGCAGATATTTTTTCTTTGTACTCAGCCTTCACTTCTTTTTTTTCTCTTTTCATTTCATCTTCAAGAGCATCGATTTTTCTTTCGTTTTCATCAATTCGCGCTTCATTGTCTCTTTTGAAAGTGTTGTAATCTTCTGTGTAATCTACTTTTTTGTGTTCTACATTTTCAGCGGTTTCAATTACCACACCATCTTTGCGGTCAGCTGTTTTGTCTGTTGTTGAATCGCAGCTGGTAAATGCAGTTCCTGCAGCTACAACTGCCATTGTAATAAAGGCTAATTTTTTCATAGGATTTTGTTTTTAAAAGTTTGTTTGGTTTTTAAATGTGAAAACTACATTTAGATTTATTTTTTATGCAGGCAAAAGTATAGGCTCGACAAGATATTGCCCGAAATATTCGTTCAATGCCGAATATCAGTAGCCAAAAAAATGAATGGGGCCTGCGGTAAAAATTGTTGCTATGCTAGTGGTGTGAGTATTGCAGGTTGCAGCATAGCAACAAAAGCAGATACGTGCTTGTTAAATTCCTCAGGCTGTTCCAGGTTGGACATGTGGGAAGCTTTGTCAATTGTGTGCATTTCTGAATGCGAAATGTGCTCGTATAGGTATTCGGATTGGCTTACAGGCGTTACAATGTCTTGACGTCCACAAATAATTAGAGTTGGGATGCGTATTTCTGTTAATGCAAAGCAGCTTTCCTGCCTGTTAGCAAGGGCATGGAGGGTTTGCGTTATAGTAACCGGGGCTGTAGCCAGAATGGTTTGTTTTATTTTATCAACTACGGTCTTATTGCTATTGATTGATTCCTCCGTGAATATAGTTTTGACGAAATTCTCGGCATATTCTGAGAGCCCATCTTTTTCAATTTGTGCGATGGTTTTTTTTCGCTTCTCTTTTACCTCGGGAGAATCGGCAATGCATTGGGTATCGCACAGGATAATTCCTTCAAACCGTTCTGGATAGCGGTTTACTGCATTTAATAGTATGTAACCACCCATAGATAAGCCACATACTATCGCTTTTTTAATTTGCAATACATCCATGAACTTTATGAGGTCATCGGCAAAAAGCTGAATGCTGGGCTTTTCTTTCCCCGCACTGGTTTTTCCAAACCCTCTTATGTCGTATGATATTACACGGTTATTGTTTTTTAAAGCTTCTGTCTGCGGTTGCCACATGGTTTTATCAAATGGAAAGCCATGGATGAATATCACAGGAATTGAACCCTCCCCCAAATCATTAAAACGAACAGTTATATCCCCAGTTCTGATTTCTATATTTTCTCCGGTTGTTCTCATGTTCAAAGCTTTTAAAAATTAGAGGTTGAAAATAATTAAAATATAAGTGAGATAATTTTTTCATTCGGTGTAAAGACAATTTGCTCAGGTAAATGAACAGTTTTTGATGTTCGTGTTCAATTTGCTTTTTATTTTAGCATTAACGGCCATTGTACTGGCATTATATTTTTGTTTAATTAAATTGTATTGAACCTTTATGTGAGGGATATACAGAGTAACCATTGAAAACTATAAGCTATGAAAATGAACATAATAAAGATGCTGATCGCATATATTGCTTTCACAGTCGTATCCACAGCTAGTCAGGCCCAGGTAAAGGGCCCATCCGAAACTAAAAAGCAGGCAGAAACTGAAATACAGGCAGAACAGAAAAAAGAAAAGGCAAAAAAAAGAAGGTATGAAAAGATAGCAGATGTTGAGATTGCACAGCTTGAACAAAAACCCAAATACAAACGCACTGTTAAGAAGAAAGAGCGTCTTTTGCTTAAACCTGTGATTGTATCGAAAGAGCGTAAAAATTAAGGGTTAGCAGTATTAGAGCTAGGGGCTGTTTCCTGGTTAGCAGCACTGGTGGCCAATCTTTTCTTGTAAAAATAGGCAACAGTGATCATTCCGGTTGCGAAAGGTATGCCTGCATAATTTTTTAATTCTTCGTGATGTAAAAACTCGCAAAGCATCCAGTAGGAGTTACCCGTAATCCAGAAAAAAACGGATAAATTAAGCCAAAATGCATCTGTTTTTTCGCGCCAGCTTTTAATCGCAATTATTATTGCCACAGCTATTGTTGGGATGATCATTGTAATCCCTAATACTTTCCATTGAAGCATCCAGCAGGTATCCTTTAGTAGCCATAGTGGGATGTGGAAATTTTCGTATTGGTATATTTTAAACATAGTAAGCAAATTTAATTAATTTAGTAAATGTGCGGTTAATGCAAGGGTGTTTTTTCATAATCTGACTATTGATCACCGATAATTAACGAAAATTGAAGTCCAAGCATTTAAAGGGGATTTATATTTGTAAATACGGATTTGACCTCGATTGTACATAAATAAGCATTTACCACAATGATTCAGTTAAAAGAAGGGGAAATAGAAAAAATAATAAGCTGCGATAATCCGCAATTGGTAAAGTATGTGATTACGGACACTATTGGTTCGCTGAAGGAGGAGGGGTTAATCCATGACCTGATTATGTGCTACATACAGGAATTGGACCTCTCTCTGGCTTTATACAAATGCAGCAGCTTATCGAATAAGGAAGCCGATAATATTCGCTTCGCCCAGGAAATTTTGATGAATAAAATATTAAATGGAATAGATGCATAAAATTTTGAAAGAAACTCAAATTAATTGCTGACTGTGACAATTTTGCACTAATTTTGTGCCGCTGAACAGAACTAATTAATTTTCTTTAAAATACTTTATGAAACAGCTATTACGTTTTTATATACTATACCGCTTACCGATTAGTATTGTATTAATTGGGCTTGGTATACTTGCGCATATTTATGATGAGCCGGTAGAAGCTTGGATTTGCTATATTCTGGCTGCTTTTTCTCTACTCCTTTATTTTATGCTTGGTACAATGCGACTTGTACAGGAAGCTGTTGCTGAAGGAGATGTGGAAAGCGCTATGCGCTATATCAGGATGATAAAGTTCCCCCGTTTACTATTTAAGCCGGTACGTTCAGGATATTATATGCTGCAAAGTAATCTGGCTATGGCCTCGGATGATTTAACATCGGCTGAGAAAAATATCCGTAAAAGCCTTAATACCAAATCGACAATTATTGGTGATATGAAAGGCGAGAACCTTTTGCAGCTGGGATTTATACAGCTTAAAAAAGGTAATCATAAGGAGGCTCGGTTAACCTTGGTAGAGGCGGTAAAAGCCGGAATTAATGATAAAGAAGCTTTGGCTACTGCTTATCTGCAATTGTGCTCACTGGAAATACAACGTAACCAGAACCGCATTGCAAAGGATTATTTCAGAAAAGCGAAAGCATTGAAGCCAAAGAATGAGGAGCTTGTAAAGCAAATCAAGACAATGGATAAACAAATTGCAAGAATACCTGGTTAAAACCTGTTTTTTCAAATAAAAAAGTTTATAATAAGGAAACCCTGTTTCCTTATTTTTTTGTCTTTTATTTTCTTTTTCCTTTGAGTTTGTTTCTTATTTCAGCCTTTTTGGCTTCTCTTTCCTGTCTTCCCGGACCACCCAGATTAATCTTTTTGTTTTTATCCTTTTTCTCATGAAAGGCTCCTTGGCCCTTAGGTAGTTTAATTGCCGCTATTCTCGCCAGGTTTTTATCCAGTACAAATGGTTTTTCATCCTCTGTAATTACATTGGAAATCTTTACATCAGGCGGAATTGGCTGCATTGGAATGCGTTGATTCATAAGCGTCTCAATCTCCAGCTGATGCACTTCTTCCGTTTCATTGATGAAAGAAATGGCTGTTCCGGCTTTATTCGCCCTGCCTGTACGCCCTATACGATGAATATAATCCTCTGGCCTGTTGGACATGTCAAAATTAACCACATGACTTACATCCGATATATCAAGTCCGCGGGCCATAATATCTGTGGCAATCAATATCCGTTTGCTGCCATCATGGAAATGCTTCAATGCATTGATACGCGCAGTTTGCGCCAGATTAGAGTGAATTACTCCTACCTTATCAGTAAATCTTTTCTCCAGCTGCTCGTACAGTTTATCGGCCAGCTTTTTGGTTTCAGCAAACACCAGTACTTTGCTCATTTCCTCATCTGTATTTAAAAGGTACTCAAGCAGGTTCACTTTGGTGTTAAAGTTCGGTACATGATAAGCAACCTGCACAATTTGCTCCAGCGGAGTACCATGAGCTGCAATTTCAACCGTTTGCGGTTCATTAAAATATTTTTTTATTACATTTTCCACTTCTTCATTCATGGTTGCTGAAAACATGAGGTTCTGACGTTTGGGTGGCAATAAATCCAGCAACCCTATTAATTGCTGCCTGAACCCCAAGCCGAGCATCTGGTCAACCTCATCAATCACCAGTTTCTGAATATCTTTTAAACGTAACAGCCCTGTAAGTGCTAAGTCGGCCAGTCTGCCGGGTGTAGATACAATAATGTCGAGCCCGTTATATACCAGCTGTTTTTGTGTGTTGATATTAGTACCTCCATATATAGCCTGGTACCTTACATTCATATAAGGAGTAAGTTTTTTGATCTCTTCCACAATCTGCAATACAAGCTCACGTGTAGGAACAATTATTAATACACGAGGATGTTTTTGTTCAGAATATTTTAACTGTCTCAGAATGGGGAGAAGGTAGGCAAATGTTTTTCCTGTACCTGTTTGTGCAAGCGCCACCATGTCCTTGCCGCCCATGATTACAGGAAACGTTTTCTCCTGTACCGGGGTAGGATGAATGTAACCCAGGTCATTCAATGCGTTTATTAGGGGCTTGGTAAGGTTTAGTTCTTCAAATGTCATAAAGATATAGATAACGAATGATTTAATGCTTATACTCATGCATTCTCCGGTGGCAAAGCCACTTTGGCAAATGATTCAGCGTAAGCACTACGAATTTACGAAAACGAAATGGGTATATGGCCAGAAAAAATTTAAAATTCAATTTTATTCGCAATCTTTATTTGTAGCCCAGTGCTTTCAGCATCTTTTCGTCCCTCCTGTAAACATCAAGAAAGAAGAACAATTCGCCTTCGTCATTGACTTCGGCTGAGAAATAATTGACATATATCGGCAGTGGCTTGCGCGCATATACATATTTTTGCTCTTCCTTTAACAGATCCATTTTTAAGGAGTCAAAAGGGTATCTGACACTATCATCACGTATTATAAAATGGGCAAAATCAATGAATTTTTCAAGGCGTATACATCCATGACTCAAGGCACGCATCTCACGCTTAAATAATCTTCTGCCATCCGTATCGTGCAGGTATACACCATATTTGTTTTCGAAATTGAATTTTAAAATGCCGAGCGAATTGTCGTCACCCATGCGTTGTCGAAGGCGGAACGGGAAATAGGTTTTGGAATACTTTTTCCAGTTTATAGGAGTGTAAGTAATAATTTCGCCATAATTATTCAGCACATCAAAGTTCTTTCTGCGCAGGTAGGATGTGTCGCGCTTAAGTATTGGTAAAATCTCTTTGGTTGCAATGCTGTAAGGTACATTCCAATAAGGGTAAATAATAAAATAGCGGATTGTACTTTTTAGCAGTGGTGTTTTGTGCTTCGGTTCACCAACAATTACCCGTGATTCCATCACAATCGTATCTTCCTCCACCACCCGCATCTCATATTTCGGAATATTTACCCATACAAATTTTTTATCGGAAGGATAATTGTACATTCTCCAGCGCTCCATATTCATTTCCAGTTGCTGGATGTAGTCTTTCTTAGTTTTTTGCAGGGCCTGGAAGGTGAGCTTTCCAACCTTTCCGTCTTCAGTTAAATGATGGTAATACTGGAAGTTCTTAATTGCATTCGCCATTCTTACAGTGTCAGAATCCCCTGGGGTTTCCGTATAATCATGGCTTGCTACCAAACGCTCCTTTAATCGTTGGTTAAAAGTAGTGCTGTCCGATTGTCTTGTTGCCAGGCTGTCCCAGTCTGAATCTTTGAATTCTATTCTGAATTCCTTCAGCGCTTTTTTTAGCGCATGATATTGCTTGTTTTTCGGTTGCAATGTATCAATAACTGTACGGATTGTATTTTGTTTAAGTGCATCGTTCAACAAGTCCACAAGGTTTATGTTCATTTGAGCTGCTTTCCATTCCCTTACAAGACTATCAGGGTTAAGGCGGCCTTTGCTTACGTGAACTGCAAACGTAAAAAAGGCATCTGTCATGAGAATGTCGGCCTTTGTAATTTTAACAGCATCATATTTTTTTGTGACCGTATCACGTTCTGTCTTAAAAAGGCTGTCTATTTGCAAGTAGTGGTACTCATTTGGATCAAGTCCATACTCCTCAGCATTCTTTATAATCGTAAACAAAGAGTCTCCAGGTTTGTTGTATTTTCCTTTATCTGACCAGGTTACAGTAAAATTATTCTTTTCATAAAATTCAACAATGTATTTTGTTGCCAGCAGGCTGTCGCTGGCAATAACAAGGGTTTGAGCAGTATCAAAATCGTTGAGCTGTTGTTTTAGCAGGTCAGAAACCTCTTCGTTTATGCGTTCAGGCTTGGTAACAAGTACTACGGGCTTCTCCGTATCCTGGGAGCACTTGCTGCAGCCAACAATAAGCAAAATTATCAACAGGAAAAAAAGATGCAAACGCGGTTTCAAGGGAGAAAATATTTATGTCAAATTTATGAAATAACAATTACACGGGAACGGAGTATTGATGTTTTATTTCGGTGAGTTTTGAGAAGAAATACACAATATACCCACACTTTTGAAGGAGCTGTTAAAAAATGACAATAATCCGGTTTTTCACCTGAATTATTAAAATTTTTCGGCTATTTTTATGGGAAATATATATACCTGAAGATGAATAACGAAACCTCAAAAAAATTATTTTTACTCGATGCATATGCGCTTATTTATCGTGCCTATTTTGCATTCAGCAACAACCACCGCATTAATTCCAAAGGTTTAAATACTTCTGCTATTTTGGGATTTACCAATACCCTTGTGGAAGTGCTGAAAAAGGAGAAGCCGACACATATAGCTGTGGTATTCGATACTGCTGAACCTACTGTTCGACATGTTGAATACACTGAATATAAAGCTCAGCGTGAAGCCATGCCGGAAGATCTTTCTTCTGCAATACCATACATAATTAAGCTGATAGAAGGTTTTAATATTCCTGTTTTGTACTCACATGGCTATGAGGCGGATGATGTAATAGGTACATTGGCTAAAAAAGCGGAGCAGCATGGCTATACCACTTACATGATGACTCCTGATAAGGACTATGGACAGTTGGTTTCGGAGAATATTTTTATTTATAAGCCTGCCCGTTTAGGCAATGGGATTGAAATATTGGGTGTGAAGGAAGTGTGCGCAAAATGGGAAATTGCGAATGTTTCCCAGCTGATTGATATTTTGGGCCTTATGGGCGATAAAGTAGATAATATCCCGGGAATACCCGGAGTAGGTGAAAAAACTGCTATTCAACTCGTGAAAGACTTTGGAAGCATTGAAGGGCTTATACAAAATACGGATAAGTTAAAAGGAAAGCTAAAGGAGAAAGTGGAGCAGAATGCGGATAAAGCAATAATGTCGAAACGCCTGGCTACTATTATTTGTGATGTACCTGTTGAATGGAATGAGAAATCGCTGGAAAGGGAAGAACCGAATAAGGAAGTGTTGAAAGAGCTTTTTGCGGAATTGGAATTCAGAAGACTTGCTGAACAGCTTGGTTTAACGGGTACTGGTCCTGCCTCGTTTGATGCAGAGACTACAAGCGCTCCTGTACCTAAGATCCAAACACCAAAGAAAACGGTCAAATCCAACCCGGGACAGGCCGATCTGTTTGCATCCGAAGCGGATGAAGTAATTGCATTGGAACAGGAGCTTCAGATTGAGGAAGCCGCGATTGACGGGGATGAGGCTGCAAGTAAATCCTCCTCGCAGCTTGCCAGAATAGATACTATACCGCATGTATACCATCTCGTAGATACATTTGAAAAACGTCAGCAGCTGATTGCAGAATTGAGTCGCCAGCCGGAGATAAGCTTTGATACCGAAACAACAGGTGTTGATGCTAACCAGGCAGAATTGGTGGGGATGTCGTTTGCATATAAAACAGCAGAAGCATATTATATTCCTTTTCCTGCCGATCAGTCAGAAGCGCAGCAAATGGTGAATGAGTTTAAACCGTTGCTTGAAAATGATGCTATTATTAAAATCGGACAGAATATAAAGTACGATTTATCGATCCTGAAGCGTTATGGTGTTGAATTGAAAGGAAAGTTATTTGATACTATGGTGGCTCATTTCCTTATTCAGCCGGATATGCGTCATAATATGAATGTTCTTGCCGAAACTTACCTCAACTATTCACCTGTTTCAATTGAAACACTGATCGGGAAAAAAGGAAAAGGTCAACTCGATATGCGCAGTGTGCCTATAGAGCAGATAAAAGATTACGCTGCAGAAGATGCAGACGTGACTTATCAGCTAAAAACGGTTTTTGAGCCTATGTTGGGTAAAGCTCATGCACAGAAGCTGTTTGAAGAAATTGAAGTTCCATTGATCCCTGTTTTGGCTGATATGGAATCGGAAGGGATTTCATTGGATAAAAGTGCTTTGAACGAATTGTCAGTTGGACTGCAGAAAGATATTACTTCAATAGAAGCTGAAATCCAGCAGCTGGCGGGCACACCGTTTAACGTGTCTTCACCAAAACAGGTGGGTGATATATTGTTTGAGGTTTTGAAAATTGTTGAAAAGCCGAAGAAGACAAAAACCGGTCAATATGCAACAGGTGAGGATGTGCTCGTAAAGCTGGTTGGCAAGCATGAAATTGTAGGGAAAATATTGGATTACCGCGAACTCGTAAAATTAAAGAATACTTATGTTGATACTTTGCCAGAACTTATAAACCCGTTGACTGGCCGTGTACATACATCTTACAATCAGGTGGTTGCTGTGACGGGTCGTTTGAGCTCTGATAATCCTAACCTTCAGAACATTCCTATCCGTACGGAAAGAGGACGTGAGATACGTAAAGCTTTTACAGCACGCAATGAAAATTACACACTTCTCTCAGCCGATTATTCACAGATAGAGTTAAGAATTATTGCAGGTTTGAGCAAGGATGCGGGGATGATTGAGGCTTTTCAGTCGGGACAGGATATTCATAAGGCCACTGCTGCTAAAGTATATGGCGTGGGTTTAGAAGAAGTAACATCCGATATGCGTAGAAATGCGAAAATGGTAAACTTTGGTATTATTTATGGCATTTCTGCCTTTGGACTTTCGGAACGATTGAATATTCCACGCAAGGAAGCCGCTACCATCATTGAGAATTATTTTGCAAAATATCCGGGCATCAAGGCTTATATGGATGAGAGTATTCAGGTGGCCCGTGAGCAGGGTTTTGTAGAAACAGTGATGGGCCGCAGAAGATACCTGAGAGATATTAATTCCAGCAATTTTACTGTGCGTGGTTTTGCTGAACGTAATGCCATTAATGCGCCAATACAAGGCAGTGCAGCAGATATGATTAAAATTGCAATGATAAATATTCATAAGGATTTTAAAGCTCAGAATTTAAAATCAAGGATGTTGTTGCAGGTACACGATGAGTTGATTTTTGATGTGTGGAACGAAGAGATAGATGTGGTAAAGCCAATCATTGAAAACCGTATGAAGAATGCGATGCCTGCTTTGAATATCCCGATTGAAATTGGTATGGGAACAGGCCGCAATTGGTTGGAAGCACATTAATTCAATTAAACAATTTTACATTAGGCAATTAACATAAAATCAGGTGTTGTATGTCAGCAGAAAAATTTAAAGAACAGATTCAATCCGCATTTTCTTTCACTGGTAAAAGTATCGTATTGGGTGGCCCGGTGTATGACAAAAAGAATATTACAGGTATCCATGTAAAACTTCCGCTTAGCACCGTTAACCGTCATGGTCTTATCGCTGGTGCTACAGGTACTGGTAAAACAAAAACCATACAACGTTTTGCGGAAGCGCTTTCAGAGCAGGGTGTAAATGTGCTGCTTATGGATATAAAAGGCGATATCAGTGGTATTGCAAAAGCGGGGTCTGATAACCCGAAGATTAAAGAGCGCATGGATTTGATTGGTGTGCCTTGGACCCCAAGTGAATATCCTGTAGAGCTGATGACAATTTCCAATGAAAAAGGGGTAAGGCTTAGAGCAACCGTTTCTGAATTTGGACCAGTATTGTTTTCCAAAGTACTTGAGTTAAATGAAAATCAGGAAGGCGCTGTCGCTATCGTGTTTAAATATTGCGATGATAAAAAAATGCCACTGCTGGATATTAAAGATGTAAGGGCTGTGCTTCAACACCTTTCAGGCGGTGAAGGAAAAAAAGAGATTGAAAAAAATTATGGGACTATTTCCCCTGCTTCTTCTGGCGTTATTATGCGCAAGCTATTGGAGCTGGAACAGCAGGGTGGCGATAAGTTTTTTGGCGAAAAATCCTTTGAAGTAGAAGACTTGTTGCAAAAAAACAACCAGGGTAAAGCATTTATCAATGTATTGCGTTTAGCAGATATTCAAGACCGTCCGAAGTTGTTTTCGACTTTTATGTTGTGCCTGCTGGCCGAGATATACAGCAAATTCCCGGAAGCGGGCGACAAAGGTGAGCCTAAGCTGGTTATTTTTATTGATGAGGCACATCTTATTTTTAAAGAAGCTTCCAAAGCGTTGATGCAGCAGCTGGAAACCATCATTAAGCTTATCAGAAGTAAAGGTGTGGGAATTTATTTTTGTACACAGGCTCCTACTGATATACCGGACATTATTTTAAGTCAGCTTGGCACAAAGATTCAGCATGCCCTGCGTGCATTTACTGCAAAGGACAGAAAAGATATTAAGCTTGTTGCAGAAAATTTTCCTTCAACTGAATTTTATAAAACTGACCAATTGATTACAGAGCTTGGTATTGGTGAAGCATTGGTTACCGTATTAAGCGAGAAAGGTATACCAACACCATTGGTGCATACCATGATGTGCGCTCCTCAATCCCGTATGGATGTGCTTACTCCTGCTGAACAGGACAAACAGGTGGCATATTCTGCCATTGCACGAGTATACAATGAGGAGGTCGACAGGGAAAGCGCGTATGAGCTTCTGAACAAAAAGATACAGGCCGATGAGGAGCCTGTTGAAGAGAAAAAAGCTTCTAAAAAGATAGTAGAAGAAGAACAGGCTTCTTCCATTGGAGAAACAATTAAAAATATAGCAGGCAGCAGCGTAGCCAAAACAATTTTTAAAGAAGTAACAAGAGGCCTTTTGGGCGTATTGATTGGAAAACCTTCGCGTTCCTCAAGATCAGGCAGAAGGAATAGTTTATTCTAAGCTGTTTATTTATTTGACTTGATTTTCAAGTACGATCATTTCAACACGTCTGTTAATTTTTCGTTCTTCTACTGTTCCGTTTGTAAGCAGTGGCCTGGTAGCTCCATACCATTTTAGTTTTATTCTTTTGCCCGGAATGCCTTTCTGCACAAGGTATTTCTTTGCGGCCTTTACACGTCTTTTTGACAATTGCATATTGGCTTTCGGAGAGCCCGTGATATCAGTGTGTCCTTCCAGGCGGATTACCACCTCAGGTGAATCCTTCAGTACCTTATACAATTGGTCCAGTTCTTGTTTTGCCTCGGGCAGTAGTACATCCGAGCTTAGTCCAAAAAGTACATTTTTGAGTACATAGCTTTTGCCTGCTACCAGTGTTCCATCAAAGTGTGGAGCTTCGGTTCCTGTTTTTGTTTGATTGTCACCGTGTGTTGATGCTGGCTGAAGTACGCTTGCGGATTTTGCCGTTTTTATATCCCTCCACAGTTCTATCTTTCCCCTGCAGCACAACCCTGTGCCCCACATCGCATTATCTCCTCCGGAATAGCTCCATTCACCTGTAAGGTATTCTCGTCCTGCAAATTCCCTGTATTGCAGTTTTCCTGAACGTATACATCCGTTCTGCCCTGTTATCTCGAAGGGATATTCGCCATCGGTAAAAAAGCTGTTGATTTCGATTTGTCCACCCAATACCATGCCTGTAACCTTGTCGCCAAATGAAGAGGATAATAGCACGGAGCTTGACGAATTTTTCCATCCCCCTGAACATTGGTATTCTATGCTGCTTTCCCAGAAGCCGGTAATTGTTTTCTGGGAAAAGGCACTAAAGGCACTTATTAGAAACATTACTCCTGGCAAAATATATTTTGGAAAGGAGAAATGTTTCATCATAAAAAATAAATTTATTAACCCTATTTTTTGAGCAGGCTGAAATAAGTTAATGAAAAAATCAGAAGCCTTATTAACTGATGTTTTTAGGCGTATTGCTATTACTCCACCCAGCTTTTGTAATATTGCCCATCGTCAATGGCAATAGCATCCTCCGTAACCATAAGTGGTTTAAATGTATCCACCATTACGGCAAGTTCCTGTGTTTCTTTCTGCCCTATGCTGCGTTCCATTGCCCCGGGTGCAGGACCATGTGGGATGCCCTTAGGGTGTAATGTAATATGCCCCTGCTTGATGTTATTACGGCTCATAAAATCACCATCCACATAGTACAATACTTCATCGCTGTCAATGTTGCTATGGTTGTATGGCGCTGGAATAGAACGCGGATGATAATCGTATAGGCGGGGAACAAAAGAACACACAACGAATGTTGATGTTTCAAATGTCTGGTGTACTGGTGGTGGCTGATGCACACGGCCTGTAATAGGTTCAAAATTGTGTATGCTGAACCCATAAGGGAAATTATATCCGTCCCACCCAATAACATCAAAAGGGTGTGTGGCATATACCAGCTCGTGCATCATGCCTTCTTTTTTGATTTTAATAATAAAATCGCCCTTTTCATCAAAAGTATCTATTGTTTGAGGCAATATATAATCGCGCTCACAGAAAGGGGAGTGCTCTAACAGTTGTCCTGATGAGCTCTTATAACGTTTTGGTGTATAAAAAGGGGAGTGCGACTCAACATAAAAAATCCGGTTGTCAGTGCCTTCAAACTCCATCTGGTAAATCATTCCTCTTGGAATGACGAGGTAATCGCCATATTCAAAAGGGATATTGCCCATGAAGGTTTTCAAAACTCCTTTTCCTTTGTGGATAAAAAGCATCTCGTCAGAATCGGCATTTTTGTAAAAATAATTTTTCGTGGAATGGCGCGGTGCAGCCAGCCCTATGATACAATCGCTGTTTACAAGCATCGGCTTGCGGCTATCTAAAAAATCATCAGTGGGTTTTACCTGGAAGCCTTGCAACAACAATGCTTTAATGTTTTTATTAACAGCAATTTTTGGCGATACGTCATACGATGTAATAATTTCTTTTACCTGCGTTGGCCGGTGTACATGGTACAATAAAGACGAATGGCCATGGAACCCTTCCGTGCCAAACAATTGCTCATAGTAATAACCACCGTTTGGTTTTTCAAAAATAGTGTGTCGTTTTTGAGGGATGTTCCCAACTTTATGATAGATAGGCATATTATAATATTAGGTATGATACTTAACAAATTTACTATAATTTGGACCAAAATAAAATGATTTTCATCACTATTATTGGCCCGCTGGCAGAATACTCTCAGGTGTTACACTTGCCTGTCTGTGTTAAATTTATACAATACTGGTTCGTAAAGTAGAATGGGTTTAGACAGGGAAATTAAGTATTTCGTAATTTTGTATTATGATTTTAACCGATACACACACCCACCTGTATTCAAAGGAATTTGATGCCGACAGGACACAACTTATTAAAACAGCAATAAAAAACGGTATTACACGCTTTTTTATGCCCAATATCGATAGTGACTCTATTCCATTGATGTACCAGGTGGAAAAAGAGTTTCCTGAGAATTGCTTTGCAATGATTGGTCTGCATCCATGTTCCGTAAATGCTACCGTACAGCACGAGTTGCAGGTGATGCGGCATTGGCTCACCAGGCGCAAGTTTGTTGCTATCGGTGAGATTGGAATTGATTTGTACTGGGATAAAACCTTCATTCAGCAACAACAGGATGCGTTCAGGGCACAAATTAATCTCGCTAAGCAGTACGGCCTGCCTTACGTGATACATTCACGCAATTCATTTGATGAGGTGATGGAGATTGTCAACGAGTTTAAAAGCGACAACATAAAAGCCATTTTCCACTGTTTTAGCGGCAATGTACAACAGGCCGAAGAGGTAATAGCAGCAGGTGATTTTAAGCTGGGTATTGGCGGTGTGGTAACTTTTAAAAACTCAGGCCTGGATAAAGTTGTTGAGGCAATTGATTTAAAAAACATCGTATTAGAAACAGATGCTCCTTATCTTGCTCCGGTCCCACATCGTGGCCAGCGCAATAATCCTGGTTACCTTATGTTAATAGCGAGAAAGATTGCAGAGATTAAGAATATCAGTATTGAAGAAGTGGCCGAAATCACAACTCAAAATTCGAAATATGTATTTGGAGTATAGTCATTGAGGCAATGGTAGTATTCTGTTTTGTATTATTTTCGGTTAAAACCGAAAATAATTATAATATTTTTCGGTTTTAATCGAAAATTGTCATGTTTTAAATAAGATAATATTGGCCCTTGCCTGTATTGGGGGGGAGACCTTACAAAATAAATTCCTCTATATTCTCGGGTGAAATGGTGTTGGTTTCAGCGGGCTGGTATTCATTCACAAAGGTTTTGGTAAAACTGCTTTTCTTCTCTTTGTTCCACTTGAATTCCCAGGCGTAGAGTTTGCCATTCATTTCTTCTATATAGTCAATTTCCTGCTGAGCCGTGGTGCGCCAGAAATAGCGGTTGCAGAATATATGTTCATAATGAATATACTTATAGCGTTCACTTACAATAAAGTTCTCCCAAAGCGCTCCTTTATCCATACGTGATTCAATCGGGCTGAACTGGTTAATAACCGCATTGCGTATTCCGTTATCATAAAAGTATATTTTGCGGGACTTTTTTAATTCGTTGCGTAAATTTCTGCTGAATGAATTTAGCCGGAACACAATAAACGCTTTTTCAAGCAGCATTATGTATTTTTCTACAGTTTCCTTATCAAGACCGCACATTTGACCTAGTTCATTATAGGAAACCTCGCTGCCAATCTGGAAGGCAAGCGCCTGGACAAGACGTTCCAGCTTTTCAGGTTTCTGTATACGTTCCCAGGTAAGAATATCTTTATAAAGATAACTGTCGGCCAACGATTTGATGATTATTTTCTCTTCCCCGGGATTATTAATTACTTCCGGGTAATACCCGTATAACAGCCGCTGCTCAAGCAGCCTTTTTTCTTTAAGAAACCCGTGATGATCGGCCATTTCACGGAAGGATAGGGGGTATAAGTAATATTCCCATTTCCGTCCGGTTAGTGGCTCGTTTATTTTGTTGGCCAGGTCAAAAGCTGAGGAACCTGTGGCAATCACTTTAATATCTTTAAGCTGGTCAGTAATAATTTTAATACATATGCCGATATTCTCTATACGCTGCGCTTCATCAATAATAAGGTATTTGTTTTTACCGGATATGGCTTTTAAGCGGTTAGCGTTGGGTTTGGACAGCATAGTACGAACATCCGTATCATCACCATTCAGCCAAAGTGTATCTTGTGAACCAAAGAGATTTTGAAGTAAAGTGGTTTTCCCTACCTGCCTTGGTCCAAGAAGTATAATCGCTTTATTGTCTTTTAAGCGTAACCTTTTTTCTATCTGTTTTTCAAGAATTCGGCTAATCATAGTACAAATATACAATAATTTTCGATTGTGATCGAAAATAATTATAATATTTTTCGGTTTTATTCGAAAAATATACGATTTTTTGGATTGCAGCTTGGACTTTTGAAAGAAATGGATGTGGTTTTTTATTCACCAATTACCGGCTTTAGTGCTGTAATAGCATCATCCACAGATTTAATATTCTCAAATGAAAGCGAAAGTTTACCATTCGTTTCTTTCATTTTACAAATGCGTTGGTTCTGCTGAACAAACTTCAGCACTTTTGTAAACGTTTCGCTCTGGTAGTAAGGAGAATTGGCATTCGGGACAAAATAACCAACCAAACGGTTGTTTTTTAATAGCAATTTTTCAAAACCTATTTCCATGGCCAGCCATCGTAAGCGAATGGTATGAATCAGTTCTATCGTAGGTTCCGGAACCGGACCAAAACGATCGTTCAGGTTAGATTCAAATTTTACCAGTTCCGCTTCCTCCTTTGAATCGTTAAGTTCACGGTACAGGTGAAGGCGTTCTGTAATGTTATTTACATAGGTATCCGGGATAAGGATTTCCATATCTGTGTCAATGGCGCAATCATTTACATATACAGCGTGTTTATTCCCGGTATACTTGTGCGTGCCACCAACAGTAGTATCCCTGAGCTCTTCGTGCTCCATGCGAAGCTCCATGATAGCTTCGTCCAGTATTTTCTGGTACATTTCAAAACCTATTTCATTGATAAAACCGCTTTGTTCGCCTCCTAACAGGTTTCCAGCCCCGCGTATATCAAGGTCACGCATAGCGATATTGAAACCACTGCCCAAATCAGAAAATTCTTCAATCGCTTTTAAGCGCTTTCGGGCTTCCGGTGTAAGCAAAGAAACAGGAGTAGTAAGCAGGTAACAAAATGCTTTTTTGTTGGAACGTCCTACGCGGCCACGCATCTGGTGAAGATCACTCAACCCGAACATGTGCGCCTGGTTAATAATGATTGTGTTTGCGTTTGAAATATCCAATCCTGATTCAATAATAGTAGTCGCAACAAGTACATCGTATTCCCCTTCCACAAAGCCAAGCATTACTTCCTCCAGCTTTTCTCCGTCCATCTGCCCATGACCAATAGCAACCTTCACATCCGGACATAAACGTGAGATCATGCCTGCAATGTCCATTATATTTTGCACTCTGTTGTGCACAAAAAACACCTGCCCACCACGTGATACCTCAAACATAATAGCATCCCGTATGATTTCTTCATCGAAGGTGTGCAGCTCTGTCTGCACCGGGTAACGGTTGGGTGGGGGAGTACTGATAACAGATAAATCACGAGCACCCATCATGGAAAACTGTAACGTACGCGGGATAGGGGTTGCGGTGAGTGTAAGTGTATCAATGTTTGCTTTTAAGGTTTTCAGTTTATCCTTAACACCCACTCCAAATTTTTGCTCTTCATCAATTATCATTAAACCCAAATCACGGAATTTCACACTTTTCCCTACAATGCCGTGTGTTCCAATCAGGATGTCTATTTCGCCTTTTTCCAGTTTCTCCAGGGTTTGCTTCTGCTCTTTGGCCGACTTAAAACGGTTGATGTAGTCGACCTTGCAAGGAAAATCTTTTAAACGCTCTTTAAATGTTTTATAATGCTGTAAGGCAAGAATGGTAGTAGGTACGAGCACTGCTACCTGTTTGCTGTCACAAACTGCTTTAAAAGCCGCACGAACAGCAACCTCCGTTTTTCCAAAACCCACATCGCCACACACTAGTCTGTCCATTGGCCATTCGCTCTCCATATCTTTTTTGAAATCTGAAGTAGCCTTTATCTGGTCAGGGGTGTCTTCATAAATAAAAGATGCTTCCAGCTCGTTTTGCAAATAGCTGTCGTGGCTAAATTGGAAGCCTTTAAGTGCCTTGCGTTTAGCATACAGTTGAATCAAATCGTATGCAAGCTCTTTTACACGTTTTTTTGTTTTTTGCTTTAATGTGGCCCAGGCATTGGTTCCAAGCTTATTTATTTTAGGTTCGGTGCCTTCCTTACCGGAATATTTAGCAATGCGGTGCAAAGAGTGTATGCTGATGTTTACCACATCATAGTCTTTATATACAAGACGTATGGTCTCCTGTGTTTTTCCGTTTACTTCAATGGTTTCAAGTCCTCCATAACGGCCTACGCCATAATCAATGTGTGTGATGTAGTCGCCAGGGTTGAGGCCCTTTAGTTCTTTCAGGGTGAGGGCCTCATTTTTTTTGTTGAAGCTGTTTTTTAAACGGAAACGGTGATACCGGTCGAAGATTTGGTGATCGGTATAACAGGCCAGCTTCAGATCATTATCAATAAAACCTTCGTGTATTGATAATAAAATGGGGGTAAACAACTCTGGCTCTCCGCTTTTTTTAGGAGAAATATCATCAAAAATTTTGTAGAGCCTCTCTATCTGTTTTGCTGTATCTGAAAAAATGATATTTGTAAGCCTGTTACGGATATTGCTTTTTAAATTATCGTTCAGGAAAGCGAAATTTTTGTTGAAGCTGGGCTGCGGGGAAAAATTATAAGAAATAGTTTTTCCCGCTGAAAGTGCCGACTGCCTGCCAAATTCCACAGTCGAAAATTGCAGCACTTGTTTTGTAAAAGTATCTTTATCTATGTATAGCTCTTTAGGTTCCAGATGTTCAATTACCGCATCCAGCTTATTGTATTCCGTTTCAGCAAAAGAGTAGGCTTTTTCAATACGATCGATCGTTAGTTGAAAATCATTGAGCCAGATTACAGAATTATCAGGAATAAATTCCAGGAATGTCTGTCTGCTTTCTTTCAGTAATTTGGTCTGAACATTGGGAATAATGGTGCAATGCACCAATTGTTGAACAGATAGCTGAGAGGTGGCATCAAAGCTGCGGATGGAATCCACTTCATTCCCCAAAAATTCAACACGGTAAGGATTATCATTTGAAAAGGAATACATATCCACAATGCCTCCACGTATGGAGAACTGTCCCGGTTCAATCACATAGTCAACTCTGTCGAAGCCATATTCAATCAGCACATCAGCAATAAAATCGATGGAGATTTTTTCTCCTTGCTTTATTTCCAACGTGTTTTTAGTAAGATGCGACTTGGTAACAACCTTTTCTGTAAGTGCCTCCGGGTAAGTAACAATACAAATGTGCTTTTTGCCGATGTTGATTTTGTTTAGCACTTCGGCTCTTAAAAGAATATTGGCATTGTCAATTTCTTCGTGTTGATAAGGCATCCGGTAGGAGGCAGGGAAAAACAGTACTTGTTCCTGTCCCAGTAAATTTTCAAGATCATTGAGGAAATAGGCCGCTTCTTCTTTATCACTAAGTATTAAAAGACTGGCTTTGTAAATGTGCTGATGTGCCGCAGCAGCAATAAAAGATGCACCAGACCCAATTACTCCTTTCAGACGCACGCGCGTAGCATCCCCGGCCAATTCGGAGCATAGCAGGGAATTGTTAGATGACTCACTGTATTTGCGTAAAATATCCTCTTTTGTCACGGATTCTGAATACGAATAACAAATATACTACGAATAGCCGCTTGGAATCACGAATTTTGGAGTAATTACGGATTGTAAGCTTTGAACAAGCTATTCTATCCAATGTGTGATATTAAAATAATAAGCCACAGATTCACAGAACTGTGTATGAAAATCTGTGAATCTGTGGCTATGAATAATAGAATCAGCAAGACTATCTATTATTATTTAAACCTTTCAATATCCACTTCCTTATTCATAGGGGTCGAGTTTTCAAGGTAATCAGCAAATTGTTGGGCGAAATAAGGTGCCAGCATTACCCCTTTTGTACCAAGGCCATTAAAAATGCCCAGGGATGGATAATCCGGATGCAGTCCAATCAGTGGCCTGCGGTCTTTCACTGTTGGACGTATCCCTGCCTGGTGATCAATTATTTCAAATGGTACTTTTAACAATTTACTGAGCTGATCAATAAGAAATAATTTTCCTTTTTCTGTGGGTGTTTCAGTGAGATCTTCCCATTCATAGGTTGCACCTACTTTGTAAAGCCCCTCACCTAAGGGCAAAATAAAAACACCTTTGTTGAGGACTTTGGACGCTACATTTTGCAGGTGGAGCTCTGGAATGCGGACAGTAAGCGTTTCTCCTTTTGTAAGTTTAAATGGCAGCCAGCTGAAATAGGGGTTGCTGGTCGCTTTGTGTCCTTCGCAAAAAATTAATTTATTTGCTGTTATTCCTTTGTAGGTTATACTGTTTTCCGAAATGGTCAGCAAATCATAATTTATTTCTTCTTCAAGGAGAATATTGTTTGCTTTAAAGAAATTTCTTGACTCATCCAGGAACACGTTGGTGTCAATGTTTCCGGCTTCAACAACTTCTCCCGTTCCGATGCGGTTATGAATAATATCTGTGAGGAAACCTGTTTCAATTGTTTTACTTAAGTATTTACCAATATCTTCTCCGGTTTTCTTCAACCACAGCACTTTTTCATGCTCTTCAGAAAAAGGTTTTACAATATTTTTTTTGAAATAAAATTTTGCATTCAGAAGCTCTTGGGCCTTTGGGTAAAATTCATTCATATGGCCCAGCAATTCCTCTGCGAGCCAGCTTTTTACTAAGCGTTTAAATACAACCGGGTTATACAGGCCTGCAGCAACTTTTGATGTCTTCGACAAATCAGGTGAATCTATAATGGTAATAGTTTTGTTTTGGTTTAATAAGGTGTGGGCAAGTATAGTACCTGCTAAACCTTGTCCGACAATGATATAATTCACTTGCTTGTTCAATTTTGACTCTGTGTTACTCTGTGCTTTTCAGTTGCTCTGTGCTACTGTTACACAGAGTTAAAAAGAGTAGTCACGGAGGACCACAGAGAATTGTATATTGTATTATAACAAAAACGTCCCGCAAGTTACGGGACGTTTTTCTGGATGGGCTTATTCGAAATAACTATTCAAACATCACTTTTTTGCTGTATACCCTTCCTTCAGTCAGGATATTTACAGAGTACATGCCTTTTGGCAGGTTGTCCCTGTTTATTGTATAGCTTGAGGTCTTAATATTATTAGCAGTTTTAACACTACGCCCTAATGCATCATAAACTTCGATGCTTACATTTTTGCCGTTAAACTCTTTTAAATCTACAGTAAATGCAGCTGTTGCCGGATTAGGGTAAACATTGATGCTTGCATCTTTTGCAGCAACGTCATTGATGCCAGTAACTTTTGCTGTGAAATTGCAATCCATAGCCGTGCCACACATGAAATGCTCAAGGAAAGTACGTACAAGACTTACTGTAGTATCGTAAAATGGTACTTCTGCTTCTGCAACGTGCTCGTTTACATAATATGTTCTGAAGCAATTTGTAATCCCCACCTCATTGGCTCTTGCAGCTACTGAAGCACTTCCATCAACAACCTGAATAGGGTAAGTGTTTGGAGGGCTTAGGTAAATCAATGAAGTTCCGTACGGCACAGTTCCATCACCTGTTGCATGTGTGCTGATTAAAGGAATATCGCCCTGGTCGATCCACGCTGTATCTGAAATAGCACCGGAGAGGTTGATAATGGCTTTTACCTTTGATGAATATCCCTGGTTCCCACTTAAGCCTTCGATGCCACCGTGCAAACCTTTTTGACCGGTCACACTTCCGGATGTTGTTCCGGTAGTATCAATATAGGTTGGAAATTCACTCCATTGGTCCATGTAGCCCAAATGTAATGCGATAAAGCCTCCTGCCGAAATTCCACCAAAATATATGTTGTTCGTGTCAATCTTATAACTGTTGCTGTTTTCAACTACATCTTTACGGAAATAACGTACTGCAGCTCTTCCATCATGAACGGCACGCATAACAGCTGCACCGGCATCGTTAGAGTCTGGTCCCGGGAAAGGCAAATCTGTCATAAACAATCGGTAATCGATAGAGGCAGTTACATAACCCAGTTTTGCGAAATCAGTACAGATTTTTACCATCTCAGCATCCGCTTTGGATCCACCTACAAAGCTTCCGGGGTGAGCCCAAACAATCAATGGACGAAGAGAAGCTGTATCTCCTTGTGGTTGATAAACATCCAGTTTCAAGGCCTGGGTGCTTCCGCTAAATGTGGTATTGCTTCCATAAGTAATGTTGCTGGTAACATCAGCGGCTGGAAAAACAAAATCATGATAGCGGCCTCCTGCACATTGTGCGTTTAGCTGGGTTGCCGAAGCAGCCAACAAACAGCTTCCGGTAATTAACGTGTAAATTTTTTTCATTGTAAAATAAAATTATTTGTATTGCAATAGAATTTAGTTCATGCCCGCTCCTGATGAGTGCATCAGTTAAAGGTAATAAATATTATTTTGAAAAGCAAAATTGTTCAGCGAAATGTTAAGATAAGCTCCGGACCAGAGGATAATAACGTTTTTTCTTAACCCTCAATAATAACGGTGGCAATGGCAGTTTCTTTGGTGTGGGAAAGAGACACGTGAATGGATTTGATTTTTTTTTCGATAAGGATTTCAGCAGTTGTGCCTGTTAAATGCAGCGTTGGTTTGCCCAAATCATCATTTTGAATCTCAACTTCATTAAAGGCAAGCCCCCCGCGCCAGCCCGTTCCCAACGCTTTAAAAAAGGCCTCCTTGGCTGCGAACCGCGCAGCAAAGCTCTCGTTTTTATGTGCCCTTGATTCGCAATACGCAATTTCTGCAGGAGAAAACACCCGTTCCTTAAAACGAATGTCTTCAACGCTCTTAGCGATACGTGCTACCTCAGCTATGTCGGTTCCTAATCCTAATATCATACGTTATAATCGTTCCGAAGCATAGAACTCTTAGTTATTTATAAAGATACAATATTAATGTTAATCAGTTCGCTTTTTCGCACCTCTCACAGCTTCAGCAGTCCACGGATCTTCCGGCCAGTGATGGCGTTTGTAGCGTATCCTGAGTTCCTTACGTACTTCCGGATAGGTGTTTTTCCAGAAGCTCTGCAGATCCTGGGTTATTTGTACCGGTTTATAGCCGGGTGAAAGCAGGTGCAACGTTACTTTTACACGCCCCTCGTTTACCATAGGTGTATTTAGCAGGCCGAACATTTCCTGTAATCTTACTGCCAACACAGGACTTGCGCCATCCGGACTATAAGTCAACGGGATTACAGAACCACTGGGGACATTAATTTTTGACGGTGCCAGCACATCCATTTGCTGTGCTTGTTGGTAATTAAGCAGTCCGGATAAGATTACATACAAATCCAACCGGTAAAAATCTTCAGTTTTTTTAACGTTGCTTAAATAAGGTGCAAGCCATTCTTCAAGGGTATTGAGTAGATGTGAGTCTGTAAGCTCTGGCCATTCCTCATTGGGCCTCCATGTTTTAAGGCTCTGCAGGCGCGCGCGCCAGTTGATAACCTGTTCTGTATGGTTAAAAATTCCCAGTCCCTCTTTTCTTACAACCTCACACAGCACTTTTATTCGTTCCTCTTCGGGAATATTTGCAAGCGGCTTGCTTTCCAGTATTATATCGCCAATGCGCTTTTCCCTGCGTGTGAGCAGGATGCCGTTTTGCGCATCCCATGAAACCACATCTTTTTCTGTAGCCAGGTGATAAATGTCATCAGGGCTAAGCGGGGCAGCAAGAAAAATTTTTCCTTCGTTTGTTCCGGCATCCATGTGTGCAATTGCAAGATAAGGCTCATGGCTCAGTGGATCGTGGTCATTTATTTTAGCAATTTTACCATTCGATAAGCGGTAGCGGTGGCTCTGTTCCCTTTGTTTGGCAATGCGTTCAGGGTAGCCGGCTGCAATAAGCCTGCCTGCTTCCTGATCAATAGGGGCTGTATTATCCACGCTTATTGAAAAATATTTTCTCCATTGTGAAGCAAGCCGCTCAATGCGTTCCAGTATTCCCTTATCGGCAAAAGTATATTCTTTGTTTCTCCACTTCCTTAAAGCTTCTATGCGTAATGTAAGATTGGCACCGGATTCCTTTGGTAGCGGGTCGCGTTCTTCAAGAACAGCCGCTATGTCTGTGGCCAGGGATATCAGCCCTGCTTGTTCTGCCTCTACCAGGAGATGGGCTATGCGCGGATGTGTGGGCAGCCGGAGCAGCTGTTTCCCATGTTTGCTGATACCCGAGTCATCTAAGGCCCCAATATTGTTCAGCAGTTCGCGGGCCTGGTTCACGGCTGCAGTTGGCGGAGGGTTCAGCCAGGCAAGGGTGTTCATGTTGTTTATTCCCCATTGTGCCAGTTCAATCAGGGTAGGGGCCAAATCGGCCTCTAATATTTCAGGTATCCTGTGCGGCTGAAGGTGCTGCTGCTGTGCCTCGTGCCATAAACGGTAGCAAACGCCAGCAGATGTACGTCCAGCCCTGCCCGCACGTTGTGCTGCCATATCTTGCGTAACACGCGCTGTATCAAGACGGGTAAGGCCTGTTTTGGGGTCAAATCGCGGAAGCTTGCAATAGCCGCTATCCACCACTACTTTAATCCCTTCAATTGTTAAGCTGGTTTCGGCTATGGAAGTGGCCAACACAACTTTTCTTTTACCATGAGGGTTCGCAATCAGTGCTTCCTGTTGCTTTTGTTGTGGAAGGTCACCAAACAGAGGATGAATGCTGATACTTGCCGTATGTGATGAATACTCCTGTTCCAGCAAATCCTGTGTACGTTGTATCTCTCCCGCACCAGGCAAAAAAGCAAGTATGTCGCCTGTTTCAGCTGCAATCGCTTTGCAGATGGCTTTAGCCATTTGCTGCTGCAATGTTGCTGTGGTATCAGCCGGTATGTAGTGAAATGAGATGGGATATTGCCTTCCCTGGCTTGTAACAATGGGCGCATTGCCAAGCAGTGATGATAGCTTTTCCCCGTCAAGTGTTGCTGACATGATAAGGATCCGCAAATCTTCTCTTAGCACCTGCTGTATCTCACGGCAAAGGGCCAGAGCCAGATCGGCATGTAAGCTGCGTTCATGAAACTCATCGAAAATAACCATTCCCACACCTTCCAGTGTATTGTCCTGCTGGAGCATACGTGTGAGAATCCCTTCTGTAAGAACTTCAATGCGTGTATTCTTGCCGACTTTATTATCAAACCGTATCCTGTATCCAACGCTTTCACCAACAGTTTCATCCATCAGTGACGACATTCGTGCAGCCACTGCTTTTGCTGCCAGCCTTCTGGGTTCCAGCATCACGATTTTTTTA
Organism: Bacteroidia bacterium; assembly: GCA_020051175.1. Classification (GTDB taxonomy): domain Bacteria; phylum Bacteroidota; class Bacteroidia; order 2-12-FULL-35-15; family 2-12-FULL-35-15; genus 2-12-FULL-35-15. Next base: position 49,734 of record JAGVJJ010000024.1, read on the forward strand.
TTCCCCAGCCAGGGTTCGTTTAAAAGCTGAAGCGGAAGGATAGTACTCTTTCCGGCTCCCGGAGGGGCCTGCAAAATAAGGGTATTTGAAAAGGAAAGCTTTTGTTTTAGTTCAGGTATTATTTCCTGAATGGGAAATTGTTCTGCCATGAATAATAGAGCTAAAAAGAACAAAACCACAATGTTTTGTTGAACAACAATTCAACAAAACATTGTGTTCCTGTTACGATGCAGGCGATGGCTTTTTGCTCAGCCTGCTAAATACCGTCTCAAGCAGGGTTATAAACTTTTTAAGAACATCAAAATAGAGTGTAATACCCAATATCAGCGACATTCCCCAAATAACGCAAATGTTGAACCAGTAGGTATCGTAATACCTGTTCATGAACTTTTTGCGAGGTGCAAAAAAGTGTGCACGCCCCAGGTTCGATTTGGTTGGATCCAGGTAAATTGGGTTTGTTTTTTGAATGTATTCACCATTTAAATCCAGGATTTTATAAAACGAGTTCCTGTTTGTTACAAGATCTGCAAGGCTTTCATTTTCGTAATCGTCCTTCAGTTGAAGGTATTTCGCCTGCGATGCGCTGTCCTTGTTCAATGCCCCGATTTGCCTGTCTTTTGCATCGCTGAATTTTTTGTACATCTTTATGTAGTTTGTTTTCAGAAGGTTGAGCAGGTTCCGTATTTCCCATGCAACTTCCGGTTTAAATGTATCAATGCTTAAAGTTGCCAATGAAGCCGGAACAAGGATTTTTTCGTTGCCACTAACCTTTAGCTCTTTGGAAATTTCACTCTTGATCATTACAAGTGCATCAGCTGCCTCCTGACGGCTATCCGGGTTTTTGTAGATGCTTTCAGCATTATCCAGCTTTTTTTGTAATTCAGCCAGCCAGTAGTCCTTTTTATAGGTGGCAATGCTAATCCCTTTGTCGAATTTATAGAGGCTTTTGTTGAATTCGTTGTCTTTAAACTGTTTTACCGCCAGTGCTTCAAACGCCCACCGCGATGTCATTACTTCACCTGCAAATGGCACCTGGCTTTGTGATGTAACGCTCGGATTCAATTTGTCGAATTTTACGATGACACCACTCAGTAACAATTGAGGGATGATAAGGAACGGAATTAAAATGTAAATGGTAACAGCAGAGTTGAAGCTGGCAGAAATATTCAATCCCAGCATGTTTGCAAAGCAGGAGGATGTAAACAATACCAGCCAGTATTCTGAATACAATCCCTTTACTTCAAGCACAAGGTTACCAACAACCACAAACAAAAGGGTTTGTATGGCCGATAAAACAAACATGATTGTAATCTTGGACCACAAATAGCTTCCTTTACTAAGGTTAAGGAACGATTCACGTTTTTGAATTTTACGATCACGGATAATCTCTTCCGCACTCACTGTTAAGCCAATAAACAAGGCAACTACAACTGCCATGAACATGTACGCAGGCAAGTTTTCGTTTTCACGGAAAATATACCCTACTTTGTTCGATAAATCGGTATTGTAATATTTTACAAGGTATGCAAGGATAAAGGCCAGTACAGGCGCTTCCAGCAAGTTGATAAGAAGGTACTGTGTATTGGTAAGCTTTGATAAAACATCCCTTGTAATAAATACTTTAAACTGTTTGAATTTACTTGGAATCTTGAATGTACTTTCAGGTATCTCGGTTATATTTTCAACTTCCTGAACTTTTTTCTCGATTTTTTCCCTGTACTGTACGTTCCATTCACTTGGCGATACTTTACGATTTTGCGTAAGGTTACCAAACTCGTCCAATACTTTGGATTCAATGATATTAAATATCTGCTCGGGGTTTACGTTACCGCAGACCACACATTCACTTTCATTGCAGTTAACATGGTTAACAGCTGTTTTAAAGTAAATAACGGAGTCAACAGGGTTGCCATAATAAATCGGGTAACCGCCTACGTCAAGTATCATCAGTTTGTCAAACATTTTAAAAATGTCGGACGATGGCTGGTGGATAACCACAAATACAAGTTTCCCCTTCAGGGCAAGCTCTTTGAGCAAGTCCATGATGTTTTCGGAGTCGCGGGAGGAAAGACCTGAAGTAGGTTCGTCAACAAATAATACGGATGGCTCCCGGATAAGTTCAAGGGCAATATTTAAACGCTTACGCTGGCCACCGGAAATGGTTTTTTCAAGCGGGCTTCCTACTTTTAAATCACGTGTTTCAATCAAACCAATGCTGGTAAGTACATCCACCACCATTTCGGAAATTACCTCATCGGATTTATTTCCAAAGCAAAGCTTTGCATTGTAGAAAAGGTTCTGGAATACCGTCAGCTCCTCAATCAGCAAGTCGTCCTGCGAAACCATACCAATTACACCTTCAATTTTATTTTTTTCGGTGTGGATATTGATACCATTTATTTTAACAGAACCACCGCTTGGGATTTCGTTGCTGTTCAATACATTCAGCAAGGTGGATTTTCCGGCTCCTGAGCCCCCCATAATTCCAATCAGCCTTCCGGATTCCTCGCTGAAATTGATGTCGCGTAACCCGAGTTTACCGCCTTTAAACTTGTACTCCAGGTTTTTTACCACAAATGATACCTTGGCCTTGTGCGTATCGCTCATAAAGGCGCTCAAAATATCACTGTAGTAAATAGGTTTAACTTTAGAGCTGCGGATAGATGATCCGGGAGTTAAAATAAATACTTTGCCCTGTGTAAGGATTTGTCCGTTCAGGTAAAGATCGCTTTTGCCGAAGTAAAGCAGTGTATAAATATTTACACTTGGAACCCACAATACCCGTGCCTGCCCGTCAATCCCTTCTGCAAAAATATGCTTGGTTTCCTTAAAATCGGTGTTGGTGTTGCTGTCAATTACAAGTATTTTGGATGAATCTGCAACCTCCTGATCTTTGGCTTGGATAAAGCTCATTGCCCTTTTAAATTCCTCATCAGGGATGTTAAAAGTTTCAGCAACGGTATTTACAAATTCGTATTCCTGTTCGGTTATTTCGGTATTGGAGTTGATAAACTCAAGCAAACGCAGCAATACTACCACTTTCTGCACCTGGGTAAGCTCGCTGTTTATCTGGGTACAAATTTTAAGAACTTTAACGGAGTTAAGGGAAGTACGTTTTGCTGTACCATCCTTCTTTTTAGCAACCTGGTGATGGGCCTCAAGAAACTCATCAAAAATAGCAAGGTACTGATCAACCAATTCCTGGTTAAGCTGCTGCTTAAGGAATGATTGCACAATCATTCTTCCGTTGTCATTAAGGCCATCTACTTTGGCAATAATGGCAAACATCTGCATCAGCGCTTTTAATATCCGTTCACTCATTTATGTGGTATAATGTAGTATATATAAATCCGGTTTGGTATTGTAAATCTATTTACAGTAATTATAAACCTTTAGGTGGCTTACAAACCGGCAAAATAAATTTAGAAAAAAAAAGACATTAATACCGCAGTAGTAATGTCTTTGATAGAAGAAAAACGTTTTATTATTTTAATGGTTTGAAGCCTATCAATACTACTGCTCTTCCTGAGCTGGACGAACCATTCGGATCAATATGAGCCTTAATTACACAGTCAAGCGTACTTGTTACTTTAAAATCCCAGTATGGAGCGTTTTTATATTCTTCGTTTGTAAACAAGATGTTTCCGGCAGGAGCAGCTTTCGGATCTGAGTCCGATACCGTAAAGATAAGATTGCCATCCTGTAATCCGCTACATGCAGCAACGCGGTAAGTAGTTCCGCCATAAAGTGTAACATGGAACTCTGCTACCTCTTCCGTATTCATCAGAAGGGCACGGTATTGCTGACCGTCAGATATAAACTGATCCTGGAAATGTTTTGCACAGATACTTGCAACAGTATCGGTCATCTGAGCAGATACGCTGTTTACAATTACAAACCCTGATATTACCAGCACTAATTTTAAAATTCCTTTTTTCATAATTCTATTAATTTTTTGATAGCGTTGTTCAAATATATTATTCAAGTGATTACCAAAGTTTATCCGACAATCAGAGCTCTGATTGCTTTTACTTTTTGTGTAATAGCATCAATTTGTTCTGCGCTGATTGTTACTTCAGTTGTGCTGTTAATAGTGGTAAGCTTTTTCGCTGCGTCTGTTGTTGGTTTAACATACGTGTATTTAAACTCAACACCATCATAAACAGTTGATAAATCTGTTAAGCCATCAATAAATTTAGTGTATTCAGGCTGGCTGTAGTATGGTTTCAAAAGTTTAATAAGGTTCTGCAGGGATAATTTTTGCTCTGCAATCCTTCTTTTAATCTCATCGTTTGGTTTCGCTTTGTAAATGTCTGTTGTAAAGTACAAGCTCTCGATCCAGCCACCTGCAAGAACAAGTCCGCTAACATCGCTGCGGTCATTGGTTTTCAGATAAGCATCGCTTGCACGGTAAGCAACACCAACAAGAGAAAGCATAGAATCTTTGTTCCCAAGGTTTTTAGTAAAGCGTTCAATGGTTTTATTGTCAAATGCTGCAGAAATACCCAAACCATCCGATAGCTTTTTAGCTGCAACCAGGTATGCGCTTGCATCCTGCGACTGGTCGTAAATAGTTACATATCCCAAATCAGCACCATAAATACCAAGGTTGATTGCTTTTGCAAAATTGGTAGAATATTGAGTTATTTTGTTTGCCGGGTTCATCAGGTTTTTGTTGTAGCTAACCCCGCTGCTTTTGATTAATAATGCAGTTTGGATTGGAGAAGGGATGCTGAATATTTCACCGCCAATAGGTACTACTATGTTGCTGTCAGTCCCCCCTACGGCTGCTGAATCTGTGTCAACAGTTTTGTGGTCATTGCTGCAGCCTGTTGTGGTTAATAGTGTGCCAACAGCTACTACAGCTACTACTGCTATTACTTCTCTTAGTTTCATAAATTTTAATTTCATTTCTGAATATAATTTATTTAATTATTATTTCTTACCTGTATTTCCTCCTGAAAGAAAACGAATGAATGGTCAAAAATAATATTTTATCCGTTAAGGCCAACAAAACGGATAGATTATTTTTGTTTTTTTTTAAGTATCTGTAAACTAGTGGGTTGTTTCGGGAAAATGAGGTGTTGGATAAAGCTTAATATAGCAAAAAAATTGACAATTGCAAGTGCGTCCTATAATTCATTTTAGCCGGTGCGAAGCAATTCAATACGGTCTAATTCGGTATATTTGTTGAAAAATCGGAATCGTGAAGGAAAAATCAGATTTTAAAATGATTGCCAAAACCATTTTTGGTTTGGAAGAGGTATTGTCGCAGGAACTTCAACGGTTAGGGGCCAAGGATGTCGAGGTGCATAACCGTGCCGTGAGCTTTACAGGTGACAAGGGTTTTATGTATAAGGCCAATATATGCCTTAGGACTGCCCTGCGTGTTCTTGTACCCATTAAGACATTTGCTATTAAGGATGAAAAGTCGCTTTATGCTGCTTTACAGGGCATTAACTGGGAGGAGTATATGGATGTGACAGATACCCTTGCTATTGATACCGTGTTAAATTCCGATTTATTTACACATTCCCAATATATTTCCCAAAAGGCCAAAGATGCTATTGTGGACCAGTTCCGTGCAAAATATGGGGAGAGGCCATCGGTTGACTTGGACAAACCTACCATACGTATCCATCTGCACATATTTAAAGATTCCTGTACTGTAGCGCTCGACAGCTCCGGTGAATCCCTTCACAAAAGAGGATACAGGGATAAAACCAACCTGGCACCTTTAAATGAAGTGCTTGCAGCTGGAATGATATTGCTCAGCGGCTGGGACAAACGCAGCACGTTTATTGACCCTATGTGTGGCTCAGGCACTATCCTGATAGAAGCGGCACTTATTGCTAATAATATTCCTCCTGGTTATTATCGTGATGCGTATAGCTTTGAGGGCTGGAAAAAATATTTACCGTTTGAAGAGGACTTATACAATACTATCTTCGATGCTGCTATAGATAAAATTACCAATCACCAGCAGAGCATATTGGGAGGGGAGCTATCTCCAAACGTGGCAAAAAAAGCAAAGGAGAACGTGAAGCTTGCAAAAGTAGACGATATTGTATCTGTGAAAGTGAGTGATATAAAGGATTTTGAAGTGCCTCCGGGCCGCGGTGTGGTCATTATTAACCCACCTTATGGTGAGCGGATGGTAAAGGATAACATCGAAGAGCTTTATAAAACCATTGGTGATACTTTTAAAAAGAGCTTTTCTGGATACGATTGCTGGGTGTTGAGCTCTAACCTGGATGCCTTTAAGCATGTGGGTCTGCGTCCTTCCAGAAAAATTATGCTATTCAATGGCCAGCTGGAATGCCGGTTCATGAAGTATGAAATGTACCAGGGAACCAAAAGGGTGCATAAAATGGAAGAAGGATTTAAAAAGGCGGACAAATAATAAAAAAAAGTTGGCAATAGGCAGTTTGCAGTTGGCAATTTGAAGACGAAATAAGATTAAAAAGTAAAATTAGTATTAATAGAATAGAATAGTAATTAGTAGATAACTCCGTTTTGTAAATTCGTAACTATTCGTTATCCGTAACCGTTATTCGTAACCTATGAAGAAGATAGCAGTTTTAACATCAGGAGGTGATTCACCAGGGATGAATGCCTGTATACGTGCAGTGGTGCGTACTGCCATTTATAACAAAGTGGAGGTGATGGGCATTATGCACGGGTACAACGGCATGATTGGCAATGAATTTATTCCTTTGGGCGCTAAATCCGTGGCTAATATTATACACAGGGGTGGTACTATATTAAAGACCGCGCGCAGTAGTAAGTTTACTACCATTGAAGGTCAGCAGCGGGCTTTGGAGAATCTTATGAAGCACGGCATTGATGGGGTTGTGGCCATTGGTGGGGATGGTACACTAAAAGGGGCTTTGGAATTTGGTAAAATATGTTCTATCCCGTTCGTTGGTTGTCCGGGTACAATCGACAATGATTTGATAGGTACTGACTTTACAATAGGTTATGATACTGCCATTAATACAGTGGTTGAAGCCGTTGATAAAATACGCGATACGGCCGAAAGCCATGATCGTTTGTTTTTTGTGGAGGTGATGGGCCGTGATGCGGGACTTATTGCTTTGCGTGCCGGTATTGGCGTGGGGGCAGAATGCATCCTGATGCCGGAAACTAAAACCGATATTGAAACACTGATAAAGCGCCTGAACAGTGGTCGTAAGAATAAAGCTTCTAAAATTATTATTGTGGCGGAAGGGGACGAGGCAGGTGGTGCGTTTACCATTGCCGAGCACGTAAAAAGGAGATTGCCTGATTTTGATACACGTGTAACGGTGCTGGGCCATATCCAGCGCGGAGGCAATCCCAGTGCTATGGACAGGGTAAACAGCAGTCGTATGGGCTTTGCGGCTGTTGAAGCTTTGCTGGCAGGCAAAAGTGGTGTGATGATAGGAATAATCAATAAAAAAATTGCATACACTCCTTTTGAAAATGCTACCAAGCACACGCAGCGCCTGGATCCGGATTTAATGCGGATGCTGGATATATTGTCGCTTTAAAACGAAAGTTCTACCTGTGGGCCGATTTTTAACTTTGCTTTCTTCCCAAAGTACAACGCAAAGTTGGTATCAATATGTCCTGCCGGGAAGCCAAAGCAAACAGGGTATTTGTATTCCTTCACCGCATCTAAAATAATTTCTTCTGCTGTTTTGCCAAATGGAATGGCATTGTCCTTCATATCTGTCATACCCCCAACAACCAATGCTTTCAAATGTTTGAGTTTTCCGGAGCGTTTCAGGTTTAGCATCATCCGGTCTATGTGGTAGAGGTATTCATCCAAATCTTCAATAAACAAAATTTTTCCTTTGGTATCAATGTCGGAAATGCTTCCGCATAAAGCATAAAGCAATGACAGATTACCACCAACTACTTCGCCTTTAATTTCTGTTCTGTTTTTTTTGTTTAAGGGATGTGCAGCAACAGGATAGACTAGTTTTTCTCCAAACAGTGCTTTGCGCAAACTTTCTGTTGCTTCCTCATTTTTCATAATGTTTATGGGCATTGTGGCGTGCAGGGTCTCAATGCCCAAGGTGTGAATGTGAGAATGCAGTACAGTTATATCGCTGTATCCTACCACCCATTTGGGTTGCTTTTTAAATTTTGAAAAATTAAGCTTGTCTATAATGCGCAAAGTGCCATATCCGCCACGGGCGCTGATAATGGCTTTTACCGAAGCATCATCAAGAAACGCCTGCAAATCCTTTGTTCTTTGCTCATCTGTTCCCGAAAACTGATGTTCTTCTTTGTATAAGTTTTTGCTTGTAACAACCTTTAGTCCCCAGCTTTTTAGCAAATCAATTGCTGGCTGCATCTCCTCTTTGGTAACTTTTCGTGCGGGCGCTACAATCCCAATTGTGTCGCCTTTTTTTAAGAATGCGGGTTGTCTCATAAATTCATAATATTTCTTTTGACTTTTAACTGAATGCTGAACTGGTTTCAGCATCACCTCCTTCTGCTCTTTATTGTCCACAGCTGTTTATAATCAACTGCCTGTATAAGCGGATGCAGTTTTTAAATGCTTCAACCGAAATTTTTTCATTGTTTCCATGAAGCCTTTTTAAATCTTCCGAATCAAAAGTTACCGGTAAAAAGCGGAACCTGTTGTTTGAAATTTTAGAGTAGTGTTTTGTGTCGGTTGCTCCAAGCATCAATGAGGGTGCTACAAGGGTAGTGTTAAACACCTCACGTATGCTTTTTTCTAAGGATTTAAATCCTGTAGACTCAATATCAGAAACTGGTGCGGCTTCATTGCTGTACAAAGGTTTGTGGATTTTTACCCTGCTGTCGTTAACAGTGTTTTCTATGTGTTTGAGGATGCCTTCTGCTGTTTCTCCGGGCAGGATCCTGAAATTTATTGTTGCTGTAGCTATTTGGGGCAGTACATTTTCTTTAAAACCACTCTTGAATATGGTTGGTGCCGTAGTGGTACTTACTGTAGCACTTCCTGAATTGGAAGCTTCGTATTTGCCAATAATAACTCCTTTTAAAAGCCACTGGTTGGCAAAGGCAAGCTTCGACAAAAATGGCATTTCCGGGCCTACATAATCAAGAAAATGCTGTACCGGTTTTGAAATAGTTGCCTGCATAGGGCTCTGTTCAAGCTTTGCAACAGCAGCCGACAGAATGCCGATTGGGGTGGCTTTTGCAGGCATAGAGGAGTGGCCACCTTCTGTTTCAACAGAAAGCTCTACGGTAAGGTATCCTTTTTCACTGATCCCAATCAAAGCAACATCTGGCTCTATTCCCGGCACTATCCCTTTTGTAATAACCATTCCTTCGTCCAGTATAAATTCGGCTTCCACCTTCAGTGATTCAAGATGCTCTGCAATTTTTTTTGCACCGTTTTCGCCACCTACTTCTTCATCGTGGCCAAAAGCGAGATAGATGGTCCGTTTGGGCCTGAAGTTCTCTTTTAAAAGCATTTCAACAGTTTCAAGAATCCCAATAACGTTTACTTTGTCATCCAATGTTCCACGTCCACAGATAAAACCGTTCTTTATCTCGCCTCCAAAAGGATCAAATTCCCAGTTTTTGCTTTGTTCATCATCAACCGGCACCACATCCATATGTCCCATAAGTACAATGGGTTTTAATGAAGCATCTTCACCTTCCCATTTATAAAGTAGGCTGTAGTTATTTATTATTTCTTTTTTCAGCAATGAGTCGGCCAAAGGATACGTTTTTGTGAGATATGCCAGCAGCTGTACAAATGGTAAGGGGTCAATTTTTGATGCATCATCATGTGAAACGGTTTTTATTTTCACTGCTTCCGACAGGTGCTGGGCACAATTATCGGGAATGGGTGCAGGAGCAACAGCTTGCACCTGCAACTGTTTTGATTTGTATGTAAAGGTGTTGAACAATACAACTGCAATTAGCAAAACCAGGAGTATTCCAATAATTTTAAAGGTTCTTTTTAGCATGGTTTCAGGTTTTATAGTTCGTCCAAGCTTATATGGCTGTAAACGAAAATTACAGTATTCTTAAGTGATCTAATTCTTATCTTTGCTTGCAATTTACAAATAAGTCCAAGATTACAATTGAAAAATTGCAAGTTTTGATTTATAGCCTTTTAACTTTTAATTTATAAACTTTTGACTTTTAAAAGACATACCGTAACTGCAGCCCTGCCCTATGCAAACGGGCCTGTGCATATTGGACATCTGGCAGGCTGCTATTTACCTGCTGATATTTACGTGCGTTACCTTCGTTTGAAGGGCGAAGATGTGAAATTTATTTGCGGCTCTGATGAGCATGGTGTGCCCATTACCATCAAAGCAAAAAAAGAGGGCATTACACCCCAACAGGTAGTAGATAAATATCACAAGCTCATGGGCGATGCATTTAAGGATTTTGGTATATCGTTTGACATTTATTCCCGAACATCTTCTAAAACGCATCATGAAACCGCATCGGAGTTTTTTAAAAAACTTTATGATAAAGGGGTTTTTAAGGAGGAAGTAACCGAGCAATATTTTGATGAGAAGGCAAATCAGTTTCTTGCCGACCGTTATATTGTAGGCACCTGTCCTAAATGCGGCAATGAGAATGCTTATGGCGATCAATGCGAAAAGTGTGGCAGTACATTAAATGCAACTGATTTAATCAATCCAAAATCAACATTGTCGGGCGAAAAGCCGGTACTTAAAAAAACCAAAAACTGGTTTTTGCCTTTGGATAAAATGCAACCACAGATTGAGGCTTATATTGATTCACATAAAGAGTGGAAATCAAACGTGTTCGGACAGTGTAAAAGCTGGTTGAATGCAGGCTTACAACCTCGTGCGATGACGCGTGATTTGGACTGGGGTGTAAAGGTGCCGGTTGACGGTGCCGATGGTAAAGTGCTCTATGTGTGGTTTGATGCACCTATTGGCTATATTTCCGCAACAAAGGAACTGTTTATGCAGCACAATGACGGCATAAATACCCTCTCCCCTGAGGGGAGAGCTGGAGAGGGGTGGGAAAAATACTGGCGGGATAAGGAAAGCAGGCTGGTGCATTTTATCGGTAAGGACAATATTGTTTTTCATTGCATCATATTCCCTGCAATGCTCATGGCAGAGGGTTCGTTTATTGTGCCGGATAATGTTCCTGCCAATGAATTTCTGAACCTGGAAGGTGATAAAATATCCACTTCGCGCAATTGGGCGGTATGGCTTCATGAATACCTGCTGGAATTTAAAGACAAGCAGGATACCCTTCGTTATACATTGTGCTCGAATGCCCCGGAAACAAAGGATAATGACTTTACCTGGAAGGATTTTCAGGCAAAAAATAATAATGAGCTGGTTGCTATTCTTGGTAACTTTGTAAACCGCACATTGGTACTTACCCATAAGTATTACAATGGTAAAGTGCCGGAAACGCTGGAATATACCAAAAGCGATATTCTGCTGCTGGAGGAAATAAGCAAGTTCCCTGACAAGATTGCTGCAAGTATTGAACAGTACCGCTTTCGCGAAGCACTGTCCGAACTGATGAACCTTGCACGTTCCGGTAACAAATACCTGGCAGATAATGAGCCCTGGACGCTCATAAAAACCGATGAGAAAAGGGTGCAAACCATCATGAACATTTCATTGCAGATAGCTGCTAATCTTGCTGTGGTAATGGAACCGTTTTTACCTTTTACTTCAAAAAGATTAGGCGGAATGCTGAACCTGAACCCGTCTTTAAAATGGAACGATGCTAAGCGTACGGACCTCTTGCTTGCAGGCCACCAGATAAATGCAGCCAGCCTGTTGTTTGAGAAAATTGAAGACGAAGCAATAAGCGCGCAGGTACAAAAGCTTGCGGATTCTAAAAAAGCCAATGAAGCAGCTGGTAAGGCTATTGAACCTTCCAAAGCTGAAACTTCTTTTGATGACTTTAGTAAAATGGACATCAGGGTGGGTACAATTTTGGAGGCCGAGCGCGTTCCTAAAACGGATAAGCTCCTGAAGCTATTGATTGATACAGGTTTCGATACGCGTACAGTTGTTTCCGGTATTGCTGCGTATTATAAACCAGAAGATATTATCGGTCAGCAGGTATCCATACTGGTGAACCTGGCACCACGTAAAATAAAAGGCATCGAAAGCAAGGGGATGATTTTAATGGCAGAGAACAGTGCCGGAGAGTTGAGTTTTGTTTCTCCATTAAAGCCAAATGTGAACAATGGTTCTGGGATAAAATAAAACTGGATATCCTTTCTTCAGGGAAAGAGAGTTTTTTGTTCTTTTTAAAAAAAGAAGCAAATTTTTTTTCATTTTCCTGTATTCTTTTTCCTGGTTGGGCGTTATTAGGTTAAAACCATACTCCCATGAAAACGCTCGGAACTTACATACTTGTTTTTATACTGTGTGTTGCTGCATTAGTATGTACTTCACAGAATTATTCTGGAATATGCACTCTTGGTGATATAAAAGCAGGTACGAACCTGTCAGGCCGGGATACGATCTTGCTGGATTGTTCCCATGTAAATGAAAAAAAAATCCGTCCGCACTCTGATAAACTCAATACCTTCAAATGCTTTGTGCTTGAGGGTAACCCCAGGAATGGTGAATGGGAGCAGCTTTTCGAAGATATAAAAAATTTGCAATCGGCTAAAAGTATTGTTTTTTGTGCCAACAATTTTACAGCCTTGCCATACGGGGTTGAGAAACTTTCAAATTCACTGGAAAACCTTTCCATTTGCTATAATGATAAAATCGACTATTATCTTGTTGCTGAGCAGTTGCCTGAATTGCCCAATATAAGAGAGCTTTCACTGGATGTAAATTCTGTGTTTGATTTGCCCGAAGGTGTTTTTTTTCAGGAAAATATCACTAAGTTGGCTTTAATGAGCAGGGTCGTGAAAAATACATCCGGCAACATTAAACCAGCTGTGTATGACTTTTACGTAGCCGGGAACAGGAATTCTGTTCTGTCAGTAAAGTATGTTTCTTTTGCCGGGACTATTGATAACGGAGAGTATGATGAACTCCACAAGTATTTCAGTTTATTGAACAAAAAGCCGGATACAGGAGTTGTTCAAAATAGTCAGGCACTTCCTGAAACTTTATATACACCGGAATACAGGTACGTGAAACCTCCTATACAGGGTTTGGATGTAGTGCGCGAATTGAATACAATTAACCCGGCTGTTGAAAATGTGCTGACCTACCCTTCGGGTACAAGAATCCTGGTTCCCCAGAATGCTTTTATGGATGCAAATGGTAAACCGGTTTCAGGGAATGTCACATTCAGCTATCGCGAATTCCGTGATCCTGTAGACTTCCTGGTGAGTGGGATCCCAATGAAATACGACAGTGGCGGCACGGTCAGTAATTTTGAATCGGCAGGAATGTTTGAATTGTATGCAAGTGCCGGAAACGAGCCTTTGAAATTGATGCCGGGTAAACAGATAAAAATGGATTTTGTAGCAACAAGTGAAGATTCGACATACAATTTTTATTCATACAATGACAGTACCGGAAATTGGGAATATAAAGGTAAACCGCAAGCACAAAGAAAAGATGAAAAAATAAAGGCGAAAGTTTTGTCGGATGCTTATATGCAGTATAGGTGGCTATTGCAGAGCCGCCCGTTGAGAAAGGATTCTACAGGGCTTAACCTGCGTTTTGAAAGCTTTGATTATCTCTATACATGCCGGCTGGATACAAATTACAGGAATAAAGTTTTCAGGTACGGTGAGGGAGGGAAACATCATTCCAGGCGGCTGACAAATCTTGTCAGGATTGTTCGGGTAAGAAAAAACAAGCAGGGTGAAATCGTATTTAAAGTTAAGTTTGATTCGGAAGCGCACCCGGAAATGCAGGTGTTTAATAACTTATACTTTTTGCTGGCCGACAATGTTTCCATAAACGAGTTTAAGAAAGAGTTTTGCAATAAAAAATTTTACAATGATATCCGTGTATACAGGAGCGGGGACGGCATTGAACTAAAATTAAAAGGGATAAAAATTTTTAAGAGTATCAACGCTGAACTTGTTACAATGAATGATAAAGGCGAAATAAAAGCTGCAAAAGATGCCAGGAACCGCATGAAACAGTATGACGCCCAGCTGAAAAGGAAAGCGCGCGATTTTAAAAGAGGAAGAAGAGATGTGTATTGTTACGAACCTCCTGTTTTTATTACTGACCCGCTTGAATTAAGTATGTATGCCTTTAATGAAACTAAAAAATACATGAGCAAAGAGGAGAGTAAAATGGACTATAATACATGGATTTGTTACTTCAACCAGGTTATGGAAAATGAAAGGCTTGCTGTTTCAAATGCTGAGGTGTCGCAGGAAAATCTTGTTCGTAGCCTTCAGTTGGACAATATGGGTATTTTCAATTGCGACCAGATACAGCGGTTGCAAAACCCCGTGGAGATATTCGCCAGTTACAACAAATTGAATAATGGTAAACTTTCCCCGGAATCGATATACATTATTGATAAAAAAATAAATGCCGTGCTGCAGTACAATGGTTATAGAGGCTATGGGCCGGATAAAATAGCCTTTAGCAACAATCCGGATGCACAAAACGTTTTGCTGGCAATCAATAAGGATGGTACAATGGCCATATACAGACCAGAAAATTTTAAAGAAAATACATTTACGGATAAAACAAAATTCACATTCCGTGTGGAGGAGCTGGGAAACAAATATGCTAACGTAGGCGAACTAAAGAAAAGTATCGGATTATAGGGGATAAGTTGCTATTTTTGCACTCCTTTACTATAGCTATACTTTACCGTGATGAAAAGATTTTTATTGATTTTTCCGATTGCCTTTTGCTTTACTCTTTATTGCAGTGCTCAAAACAAGCTCCTCACTATGGAGGATGCGATCATAAAACAAAAAACTTCACTGGCCCCTGCTAAAATGAGGCAGTTGATGTGGGTAAAAGGTTCCAATAATTTTTCTTTTGTGGATACCTTAAACAATAGTGATGTACTGTTGCTTGGCAATGCTGAGAATAACAAGCAGCCTGCTAAAATTATTTTAACTCTTGTTGAGCTCAATCAATACTTAGGGCAATTGCACCTGAACTCCTTGAAGCAGTTTCCTGTTCTTCAATGGAAAAGTGCAAGTCAGTTTACATTCGAAGCAGAGAAAAAATCACTGGTATATGATGTTAAAGAAAAAAGGCTGGTAGTTGAAGCCAACCGTGATTTTGGTGCAGAAGCCGAAAACAAAGATGTGGCTGACAAAACAAATTATGTCGCTTATACGATCAAAAATAATTTATTTGTTTATGACGGTAAGGAAAATTTAATTGTTACAAACGATGCGAATGAGAACATTGTAAATGGTAAATCTGTTCACCGTGAAGAATTTGGGATTGTGAAAGGTACATTCTGGTCGCCAAATGGTAGCCTGCTTGCGTTCTATCGCATGGATCAAACTATGGTTACGGATTATCCTATTGTTGACTGGACCGTAAGGCCTGCCAAAAATAATATGATCAAATATCCTATGGCCGGGGATACCAGCCACCAGGTTACGGTTGGTGTTTACAATGTAAGGACCGGCAAAACTGTATTTCTGAAAACAGATGGCCCGAAAGACCAGTACCTTACAAACATCGCCTGGAGCCCTGATGAACAGACCGTTTATATTGCAGTTTTAAACCGTGATCAAAACCATCTGAAATTAAATGCCTACAATGCAGCTACAGGCCTTTTAGAAAGGACTTTATTCGAAGAAAAAGATGAAAAATATGTGCAGCCCAAACACCCTTTGGTATTCGTTCCAAAGCACCCGGACCAGTTTGTGTGGCAATCGGAACGCGATGGTTATAACCATTTGTATTTGTATGACATTACCGGTAAACTGCTAAAACAGCTTACGAAGGGCAATTGGGTAGTAACTGATTTTGCCGGTTTTGATGAAAGGGGTGTGGTGGCTTTTTATTCATCAACAGCTGAAAGTCCTGTAACAAGGAACTTTTACAGTGTAGATCTTAAAAAGGGAAATATACAGAGAATAACATCCGGTGATGGTACCCATACTGTTATGCTCAATAGTAAAGCCAATTACATAATTGATAATTTTCAAAGCGCCTCAATCCCGCGTGAGATTGTGGTTTATACGGTTAAAGGTAAAAAGGTACAAACAATAAAACAGGCCGAAAATCCACTGAAAGATTTTAAGCTGGGACAGATGAGCCTTTTCAAATTGAAATCGGACGCGGGCGATGATTTGCATTGCAGGATGTTTAAACCGGTTGATTTTGATTCAACAAAAAAATACCCTGCTATTGTTTATTTGTATGGCGGCCCCAATGTTCAGCTGGTGAACAATACCTGGAACGGGGGAGGTGATTTGTGGTTCCAGTACATGGCAGAACGCGGATTTGTAGTGTTTACTATGGACAGCCGCGGAAGTGCTAACCGTGGAAAATCCTTTGAGCAAGCAACATTCCAGCATCTTGGAACTGTAGAAATGCGTGATCAGGTTGTTGGGATAAATTACGTGAAAAGCCTGAAATACGTAGATGCCGGCCGCATGGGACTGATGGGGTGGAGCTATGGTGGCTTTATGACCAGTTCCATTATGACCCGCTACCCGGATTTGTTTAAGGCTGCTGTAGCGGGCGGACCAGTTATTGACTGGAGCTATTATGAGATAATGTATACCGAGCGCTATATGGATACGCCCCAAGCCAACCCTGATGGATACAAGGAGTCAAATGTGCTGAATTATGTAGATAATTTAAAGGGAAAATTGATGTTGATACACGGAAGTGCTGATAATGTAGTGGTTTGGCAGCACAGTATCCAGTTTCTGAGAACATGCGTTGATAAAGGCAAACAAGTGGATTACTTTGTTTATCCCGGCCATGAGCACAATGTACTAGGCAAGGATAGGGTACATCTGTTCAATAAAATAAGTGATTATTTTATACAAAATCTGTAATCCGGAAAAGTAGATAATAGTGTATTGACTGGAAAGAAGGTTTGATGGGTTTCTTCTCTGTAAACAAGTCAATGGTGTCGAGGTTATCACCATGCACTAATGGTCGTGGCTTTAAAAATACTATCTAATTCGTAAATTTCACGGTATTTGTTTTGCAAATATAGGCTAATTAGGTAATTTTACTCTCCATATGGCATCGTAGTTCAATGGATAGAACGGAAGTTTCCTAAACTTTTTCTCACCTTTACCCCCGATATAGAAATTTCTAATCATTTCAAATTCAAGCCTTTTAGTTGCAAGGGATTGGAATTTTTAAGGAGTTTTCTCTATTAATTGCAAATCCGTCTCACAAATATCTCACAAATTTGTTTGACTAAATTTAAGGGGGGAAAACCATGAGATATACTATAAATTTTGATTGTAAAACGCATCACATTAGTAAGGATAAAAAAATTCCTATCCTGCTTCGTGTTTCTATTAATGGCGTACATGATTACCTGAATACAGGAAAAAGGATTAAAGAAATACACTACGATAAAGAGAATAAAAGTGTTAAGTCAGGAATATCGGGATTTAGTACAATCACCTCTTTTATTGACCGCCAAAAAGTAAGGGTTGAAAACATCATTAGCGATTTTGAAAAGAAAGACGAAGTTGCAACTATTTCAAAAGTTAAGGAAATCTACGAGCAGGAAACAGGAAAAGTAAAATCCGATTGCTTTTATAATTACGTTGAAGAAACGATTAAGTGGGAACAAGCAAATACAGAAATAAGCGAGAATACGTTAGTACATTATGGAACCCATCTTAAAAAGCTAAAAGAATACAGAAATAAACTTACCATTCACGATATTAATAAGGCGTTTCTTGAAAAATATAAATCTCATATTTTAGATACGTTAGGACAAGCCAACAATACTGCATACCATGCTATGTGTTTTCTTCGGAAATACACAAAAAAATTGTTTGACGATGGCAAAATCAAACCATATCCTTTTGCAAAATTTCAGGTTGGAAGCCCTTTTGAAGTAGAACGAGATTACTTAGAGCCGGAAGAACTAACGAAACTACACGATATATACGACAGCCTGGAATTGACCAAAATTACACGGACTGCTAAAAGTAAATACACCAAATATAAAGAGTTTAACGTTGGAGAAAAATATCAGGAGATATTGAGATATTTTTTAGTTGCCTGTTATACCGGTTTAAGACATTCCGATATAAAAACATTACGGAGAGAACATATAAAAGGAAGGTTCATTGTAAAGGAAATGGTAAAGGGAAGAGAGGGACGAAGAAAAACGGTGAGAATACCGATTAGAAAGCGGCTTTTTTCTTTATTGGATATGAGTAATCCAACTGGGAAAATTTTTGAAAATCCGGTAATGGAAGATGCTCAAACAAATAAATATCTAAAAACTATTATGGCACTTCCAGCGGTCAAGATAGAAAAACATATTACGTTTCATTGTGCCCGCCATTCCTTTGCAATAATTTCCCTTCTGTTAGGGATAAAAATAGAAGTTGTAAGCGATATTTTAGGGCATTCTGAGCTGACTACTACCCAAAGATATGCGAGGGTGGTAGATATGTTGCGGGAGCAGGAAATGAATAAGTGGGATAAAATGGCAAAAGAAGAATTTAACTCTGACAATTCTCACGCAATTATTTGTCCCGGTTGTGAAAATATCGTTCTCCGATTGGAAAAAAGTGTTATTGCGCTTAATAAGATCCCTTTGATTTGCCCTTATTGTTCTACTTCTTTCTCTCATAATTTGAAAGGAATAGTACCGGAATTAAGTACAAAACTACCGGAATACTCGTAGTAATAGATAATATGAACTTGAATAAGCGTGTATAATACCCGTATAAGCAAGTATTACCTTTTGTTGTACTAAAAGCCTCTTTTTATCCCTTATAGTTCATTAAAAGGTAATTCAATACGTTTAAATAGTGTTATAAGTGTGCCGATTTATTTCTCTAACAGCTCGTTGGAGAATTAATTTTAATTGGGAGGTAATTAATTTCTTGGTGAAAGATGAATTTATACCATTTTGTACAAGGAAAAGTATCTTTTTCAAAGATTTGATTGTTCAAAATGTTATGTAGGAAAGAAACAAAATGTACTTGTAAAACAGCAATAATATTATTTATTAGCTTTTTTATTGTTCTTTAGTTCGGCTGTGATATGTTTTTCCAATTCTTGCGCAGAGGGAAGTTGTCCTGTTAATTTTTTAGGCAAACTTTTAGTAAGCTGGTAATTTGCTACGCCAATGGGCTTTTCTATACCCTTTAAAGCGTATTCTACCTCAATATGGTCTTTTTCAGCACATAAGATGATTCCAATAGAAGGATTTTCATTTTCCATTTTCACCTGCTCATCAAGCAAGTTCAAATAGAAGTTCATTTTGCCTGCGTATTCTGGTAAAAAACCGCCTGCTTTTAATTCAATAGCAACAAGGCAGCGTAGTTTTCTGTGATAGAAAAGTAAGTCAACAAAATATTCTTTCTTTCCAAGAGAAACTTTATGCTGATTCCCGATAAAAGCAAAACCATAGCCTAACTCCATAATTAAGCGTTTTACCTTCTCAATCATTTTATTTTCAAGCACTCTTTCCAGCGTTGGCTCTTTAATACCCAAAAACTCTAAATTATAATTGCTTTTCATCGCCTCATCTGCCTGCTCTGCAAGATGGGTTGGTAAAGCCTTTTTAAAATTGTGTTGCTTTGGATTTTTTAGGTGATTTTCGTAAGAATTGGCTTTTATAAAATTGAGCAATACATTACGGCTCCACCCCATTTGTGCTGTAGATTTCAAGTAATATTCACGCTCCTTATTGTCCTTTATTTTGGACATAATCAGAATATTTTGTCCCCAGGGAATTTCTCCAACAAGTTGTTGGAGTTTTGGGTAATCCTTGTACTCCATGAACAATTGGCGCATATACCAAAGATTTTGGACAGAATAGCCGGTAGTATTTCCATACTCACCTTGCAAATCATTTGCCAGTTGTTCCACTATTGATTTGCCCCATCCAAATTTTTCTTGTTTTTCTACAATAGATCTACCGATATTAAAATAGAGCATTATTAGGTCGGTATTGACAGACCGAGCTACCTGTATTTTCGCAGCTTGTATTTTCTGCTTTACTTCATTTAAAAGCTTGCCGTAATCCTTATCTACCAATACTTTCATCTTTGTTCCTATTTCTCCAACAGGTTGTTGGAGATTTAATTTTTTGTAAAATTACTTAAATTTGAATAAACCTATATATTTTAATTGAACGCAATTAAAAGGAGAAATTAAAACACCTGCATTTCCCCACTACCACCCCAGCGGTTTTTATCTTCACCCGATTTAACTATACCATTTTCTGCCAATAGCATTACATCAACCTCATTTCGCCATTTCTCGCTACCTGTAAAATTACCAGCTTTGGTTGCTTGAGATAAGATAATGAAGGATTGTTTAGGATATTGTTTCTTTAGCTCCAGGAACGTTTCTAAATCAATTCCTACATGGTCTTTGCTGTCCAGTACCACAAAATCAAAATCCGTAGGATTAAGGCGGTTCAAACTATCCACAATCTTAAAATTATCTCCCCCAGTAATGTTCAGGCGTTTCAATAGTTCGGTAAATGTGGGTGTTCCGAATTGCTCTCCGGCTACATAAAGAATTTTGTAGTTCAATGAAGCAAGATACTGGGAGAATAAAAGAACAAAAGAGGATTTCCCGCTTCCACCAATGCCGTAAACAAAAAAATGAGTAGGCTTACAAGCCTGACCAATTAGTTTCAGCCATTTACCTTGTAAGCCTATTAAATCAAAAGACGCTTTTTTTGCATCTTCAACGCTCATTACTCCTTCTGTATTGGGTTCATCCGGTAATGAGCCTAATCCCTTCTTTTTAGCAGGGACTTTTTTTTTAATTCCGTAACCGGAAACAGTGCTTTTTCTAATCAGATTTTTTACACTCCTGAACGATTTACGAATCGCATCAATTAAATGGTCAAAATCCCTTTCAATTGCCCGTAATTCACTATCGGTTAAGTAGTAACCGTATGAAATAGTTTTGTCTGTGCCTTCTTCATATTTGAATTTGGTGAAAAATACATTGAACCAGCCTCTTTTCTTCATTTTGTAATTAATGTATTTTTCAAAAGCACGGGCAAAAATTTCATTCTTTTGAAGCAAGTATTTCCGGCTCGAATGCTTTTTAACGCGCTTCACATATTCAGAACTCTGACCGTTAGGGGTGTAACATATTTTATCTATGAGTTTTTTCATTAATCCGGCTAAGTACTTGTTCGTTTGTACATTCACATTCCAGTTAATCATTCCCCCGGTGAGTGATTTTGTTGAGTTCGGTTCCGCATACGTACCGCAATAATAATCCAACGCATGACCGTATTCGTGTGCAAGCGATTGAAGTCCCCGGCTTAACAAGGCATGTCGATATTCAACATTTCTCCTTTGCAGATCGACACGATATTTAAACGAATCAGCAGAATGCCTTGTAAGATTGATAACAAAGGATTGCGGTTCAAAATGTCCGCTCGTATGCGGAATGCCACGAGAACCAAAAGCAAGTGAAAGAACTCCGTTTAAGCCTATTTGCTGGCGTTCAAAACCTAATACATGCTGTAAATCATACAGTGATATGGCAAGCCCCATCATATAGTTTTGCCGGTCTTCCTGTGTTGTCCAGTTCCCAAATTCAAAACCTCTGAAAGCGTAGTGTAATCTTAAAAATTCGGGAATTAAATCTGTGTCCTTTAGCCGGACAAGGTAGTTTTTGGGTAGCTCTATACCCTGCCGGAAACGTTTATCTTCCGGGCTGAAAATAATCTGGGGTTCTTTTTGAAATCCCCAGTATTTATCTGTTGATGAGTATTCCGGTACTGTTCCGGTATCTACAATTTTGCCTAAGTCTTTCATAGTAAGAGGTTTTTTATGTGATTGTATTGTTTGATTCTCTATACCTAACATTCCATCATCTGCAAAGGAATAATAGCTATCGCGTGTAATGATTAAATGGTCAAGCACTTCTATTTCCATGTACTTGGCGGCATCTTTAATGTTTTTTGTCATACGAATATCTGCATCACTGGGTTTTGTGTTCCCGCTTGGGTGGTTATGTGCTACTATCATAGCACTACTCAGACTTTTTATTGCTGCCGCAATAATGATTCTTATATCCACTACTACACCGGAAGTACCGCCTACCGTATGTCTGTAAAAACCAATGATGTTATGTGCCCTGTTCAGGTACAACACAAAAAATTGTTCCTGCAATTCAATCGTATCAGGTGGATATAGTTCTCGTATAATATTGGCAGCATCTGCGGAAGTTGCTACTTTTCCAAAGCTTTTACGGTTAATGGTGGTAAATTTTATTTCTATTTCCGGTATATCCGGCTTGCCATTCACTCCCGAAATAAAAACCATTTCCGGTTTTTGCAGATACTGTTTTTTCATAATTTCTCTTTTAAAAATTTTATAATCTGTTTCCGTTTCATAAAAACAATTCCGCCAACTCCTAAAATCAGCAGTCCGCCAAGTACACTGCCTTTGTTTTCTTTAACTGTAACAACAACCGTTTCCACTTTTTTTTTAACAGCGATAAAAATTCTTTCGGAATTTTTTTGTAAATAAATTCACGAAATTCCGCTACGGTCAGGTAGCCGTCATGGTTGAGGTCTAAGGGGTTTTGCTGAACCAGTTTTTTAGCGTACTCCAATCCTTTTTCGCTCCCGAAAATATAGTCCTCCGGCTTACCGACTGAATAGGGGTAAAAGGTGTACTGGTACACATCTTCAAAATTTTTCATTTTACCTTTAGCAGGCAAAAAATATTTATGTACATAGTCAAGCTGCTGCACATTATTCATTTTGTATAATTGCTGTGTTGAAGTACCCAGATACTTTGCTGTTTTCGGCATGAATTGTATTAAACCGGTAGCACGGTATTTCGAGCGTTCAAAATCGTTCGTGCTGTCAGGGGTTCCGACAGGTTTTACCAGTTTGCCCTCCCCATCATAACCCGGTGTAGTGGCTTTTTGCTTATTGACTATTTGCGGGTTAAATGTTCCCCCTGTTTCAGAGTTCATTACTGCCATAATCCAGTCAGGCTGAACCTTTAAATCAGTTGCTATATTTTGCAGCTTTTTCAAAAAAGCATCTTTGTTGAATTTTATTTTGTCTTCAAACACTATCATTTGTTAATGGTTTTAATATGTTTTTTACTTACCCATCGCTGGGTATCGTCAATGGTCATAAATTTCACATAAGTATTACCGGGTGTAGTCAGTTCCATAATCGGATAACCAAGTATGATGTTTTTTGCCACTTCACCCACAGCCTGTAACTTATCATTCAGTATGTAGGTAGGAGAGGTGGTAATAATTTCCCTTCGGTAATCCGCTCCCAACTCCATTCCGGTAAGAGATGCACTGGCACTATCGTACTGTTCTTTAGTAATACTCAAAGCAGGATTCTTTTTTTGCTTGTACTGTTCGGCTGTGAGGGTTTCTATCTGTGATGCTGCTATCCATGCGGTAAAGGCATCTTTTACAGGAGCATTCGTTTTTAGTATTGTTATTTCAATAAACAATACTCCGCTGGGTTCTGCTTTTTCATCAAACATGGTTCGCCCGGTTGTAATACCTGCTGCAATTCCGCTGTCAATGGTTGTAATAATATTGCTCCTGCCAAAAACCAATAAACTGTCTTTTGTCTGCGAACCGGATGCTCTGGGAGTTTTACGGATATTCACTCTTGCTTTGGAAACAGCAACACGTCCTTTGCCATATTCCAGGGATGTTTTAATCTTTTGGTCAGGCTGCTTTTGAGTAAGGTTGATAATGTTAAAAAATTTCTGATACTCTTCCGCGCTCAAGTCATCTTTTAAGTCATCCGTAACGTTCGTATGGTACAGATTCCGGTTAGGCTGTTGTAACAGCCTGCCAGTTGGTGATTTCTTTGGCTGTTTCAAAAATTGTTTTTTCATCTGTTCCGACTCCTTCCAACGCAGTACGTAGCTTAATTGCCTGCTGTGTTGCCGGATCATCAGCCGCCATTTTTTCCTGCTGATTGGTTTTCCATTGATTGTAAAACTTCTTACCGCCCCATAAAAGCAACAGTAATAAACCTCCTTTCACGGCATAATCAATAAGACTGTTTTTATGATGATCAGGGATAACAAAAATGTTTGGATTCGGTTGTGTTTCGTTTACAGCCATTTTTTAGCGGTTTGGATAAGAGCTGGTTTTTCTTTTACTTTTTTAGCAAATAATAATAAATCTTCATGGCTCATTGATTTCTTCAAATCAATCATTGCCTGTAATGCTTCCTTTGCTTTTTCATTGGTAGAAGCGTCTATTCTGATATTAAATGTAAATTCCATCGTGTTATTCGTTAGGTTTATTTTGATTGATAAATTGCAGTACTTTATCTGCTAAATCATTGTTAAGCATTCCTGTTTTCGGGTCTTGTAACATACAATCAATCGTAAAGAGCTTTTTAAATTCTGATACATTCACTTGTTTGAAAAATTGTATAAGGTCATTGATTCCCTGTACTTGTTTTTCGTCAAGTCCTGTTAAATCGTTAGCTGATTCACTAAAGCCGGAAGTATCATTTGTTTTTTCCGATTCCAATTGTCCCGCATCTTTTTCAAAAATCTTTTTTACTTCCTCATCACTTAACCCTAAGCCTATTTTTAAAATTTTAGGATTTTGCTTTAACAGATTTTCTCCTGCCTGGACTAATACACGTCCAAGAATTATTTCGCCAAAAGGGGTTGATTTTTCTTTTTTCGATTCTTCGTGAAAACCATTTAATTCTCCCTCGTATTCATCCAGTTCATCTTCCAGTTCTTCTATGTATTCGTCCTTTTGCGTAATGATGGATTGCAGGGTGTTAATTTCGCTTTGATGGTATTGTTTGAGTTCTTTTATTTCAGAACCGTGTTGCTGTTCTTTTAACTGTGCTTCAAATTCTTTTCGCAGTAATTCAATCTGAAAGCCGGAAGTATCAGGATTCTTTTTTGTTTCGCTTAATGTTTCATCAAATCTTTTAACAAGGGAACCTAATCCCGGATGTTCCTGAAGGTTATCTGTTTCCGGTTGATTCTCTGACAGGTAAATGTCTTTGGCATATACCGGCTCTGTTTTACGTGTTTTACCTTTATATATCTCAACCTTTATCGCATCTGGATCTCTTGTTTCCAGAATTTTTGCAATGTCTTTTAAGAAGGCTTCACGTCCAGGTTTGAGCGTGTAGGGTGTTTGCTCCCAGCGCCCTTCTTTGTAGAAGTGAGATATAACGGCATGTTCAGCGAAATACATAAAAACTCTTTTACCGCTTTCTTCATTGTTTGGTACAGGCTCTTTGTATTCCGATCCCCTGCCTTTATTCTTTTCTTTTGCTTCTTTTTCAGATTCATCAAGGCGTATGGCGATGTCTTCGATTTCGGGATATTTTTTAAATATGTCATTTGGTTTAAATTTCATGGTGAATACTGTGTTTAATTGCAAGTTGTTGGTATTACTTTTAAAAATTGCAGGTCGATGGGTACTATTGCCTGGCTGATTTCAATTAATCCTGAAAATTCCTGCACCCGGTAAAAAGTATAATCGTTGTAATTAGCAGCTTCGTTAAAAATGTTTGTATCGGAAGCAATAACAAGGCTGGCAGGAACAAATTTGTTTAACAAATAATAGAACTCGTTGTAAGCCTTTATTTCTGTTTGGTTTGAATTTTCCAAAATACGCACCGGCTCAAAATGAAAGTGCGGGAATCCCATTTCGGTCATGCGTTGTGTAATGTATGACAGTATATAGTTATCCATTGGTAGTGATGCAGTTTAAATAAATCCGTATGGTATATGGGTAACTGGTTGCTATTCCTGAATCCACGTAGTAACCCTGAACGAAGGAACTTCCTTCAACAGCTTCTGCCAGTTTGAGCAATTTCCATTTCTTCCCCGGTAATGGTTTGGAATGAATGGTATAGTGTAACGGATGTGATTTTCTGTTATTAAAAAGTAAACTAATATTGCCAAGTACATAGTTATTATTGGCTTGTCCGGCTTCGTTTCCTGAAAATATAAATCCCTTACAATGCTTTACATTAATCGGAAATTTGAACGAAATTTTCCGTACTTCGCCTGACTGAATTTTGTCTATCAGGATGATAAAGCATTTACTACGCTCTGTTGTCATTGTTTATTGGGTTTTCAAGGCGTAAATAGATGTAAGCGTTATAGGGGTAAGTGCCTGCATTTCCCGCATCTTTGAACACTATTATAATCGTAGAGCCTTCCGCTCTTTCATTAATCCGGTAGAAACGGTCATCAGGTGGAACCTCCTGCCCTGTCAGAATCATTTTCACTTCAAATCCTTCCGGAAAAATTTCGTTGTTGTCAATCTCGAACTTGCTGAAAACAGAATCCTTTAGGGCATTTATATCGGTACAGGAATAGTGTACTCCCGTAATTTGCTTATAGGCTTTGTCTGCTTCCGCATTAATCGGAAATGAGCCTGCTGCGGGAATTGTAAGTTTTAACAATTGGTATTTAATGGGTCTTCGCATGGTGATAACTGATTTAACTGGTTAAGTAAAGCGGGGAGAAGAAATAATTGAAACTCCCCGCTTTAATGGCTTTCTTTTTAGTACGGTATTACAGAAGCACCTATAAGAATTGCCTTTGCCCATGTATTTGCTACGGGTGCTGTCGCAAAGTCAATGTTAAACTCCATTGCCTGCTCCGCTTCCACAGGTTTGGGATTATCAAGTGTCCATAAGCCTTTCCGGAGGTCTGTCCGGTTGCCGGTATCAAATATTTCGCACGATACTCTTGCAGCAGGTGTGATTGTTTTGCCTCCGTTAATCTTAAATTCAAATTCTCCGTTGCGAATTTCATGTGGAATCACATCAAAGGTTACATCTTCCTTGTTGGGTGCTATTCCGGTCAGCAGTATCACCCCGGTTAAGCAGAAATGATTGTCTTTTTCCAGTTTTTGTTTACTTACGTTACCCAGCCCCGGAGATTTATTGTCTGTGTCCTGTATCATTTTAATATTCTTTAATCCGGCAACTGACTTCACAAAATAATACTCGCTATCTGCTAATTGCAGTCTTCTTTCCAAAAGTCCTTTTTGTATTTCAGCAGGAAAATAAGGAAGCAAACGAAGCATCTTTGAACGTGAAGTATTTGCATTTCCGGGAGCAGCTTTCTTAGCTCCCATTTTTTTCATCATCATTGCCCTTTTGTCCGGGGGCATAGCATTTAAGGCTCCGAGCAGGGCGTTTGTGTTTTCTACTGTTAAGAGGCCGAGGTCAAAATCCTCGTGTTCTATTGCTTTTAAGTCCATAGTAATTGAGTTTTAATTGTTAGTGAATTATTGATTGTTTGTTTTATTGTTTTTAAATGATTTCTGCTTCTTCTATCCCAAGCCCTGATACATCTTCGCCATCAGATTCCCCGGGATTTAATCCGGACATTTCTTCCTGTTTCGTTTCGATTAAACCGGTATTTGAAGTGCTGCCTTCCGGTAGTGCGGGACGAAATGAATTGTCCTGGAGCATTTGCATAATTTCGTTTTTTGCCTCGCGGTAATACTTTGCTTCTATTGGTTTTGCTCCCAGTACTTCATCATTGCCCAGACCGTTAAACAGGTCGTTCTTCACGAGTTTGACCCCGCTGATAATGCCAGCCCCTGCCACACCGTAACCTAAACTACGGGCAAGAGCTTTGATGTTTTTGGCTGAATCCTTATCCTGTGTTCCTTCTCTTGCAAGCAGGATAATACCTACACCTAAACCAGCCTGTACTAAAGGTTTTACAAGGGATTTTATTTGAAATCCCGTAGCATCGGCAGGAACAGCAATGAATTTATCTATGCCTTTTCCGATTAAATTTCCGGCAAGTAATCCCCCTACAACAAGCAAAGGTTTGCTTAGTTCCAGACCGGTATTGGTTTTTGCACCTGTTTTCCCTTTGGTTTCAGTGCCGTGAAGTCCTTTTTTGGACTTCTTTTTTTTGCGCCTTTTATGAGGACTGTAATTGTATTCTGTGTTCATAGCGGTTTATTTTAGAATTATGGTTTTCATTTTCGGAGGTATGGTTTTTGACTTTCTGCGTTTCTTTTTGTAACCGCTTAATGCCGTGGCAGACTGTGGCTTCTTTTCCGGCTTTTTCATCGCATGGCGAACCAGTAAAACGATTCCGGTTACAAGTGCTGCACCTCCAATGGCAACAGGTACAGGGTTAGCTTTTATTATTTTCATAAAGCCTCCGCCATCGCTTTTTTCATCGTCATCTTTTTCACTTTTAGATGCAGAAGAATCAGAACTTCCTTCGCCTGTTGCTGTTTCGTTTGGCGCTTTGTCTTCATCGGAAATGGTTTCGGGTGCAACGGCCTCTTCTTTACCGAATTTCTTTTTCCACCAGTTTTTTATTAGCTGAATAAAGCCTTGTTTAGCCCCCTCACTGACTTCGCCTCCTTCCTCTGCCGGTTTATCTGCACCAAGTCCTTCCAGCTCATCCATGTCGCCAAAGCCCGAAACACTACTGCCGTTTAATCCTGCTTTTTTAATAGCTGCGTAGGCTGCTACAAGTGGAGTTACTGCGGTAACAACTGTGGCAATGGTTGCCGGTTCTCCTAATTCTCCGAAACCTTTGAATTGCTTTGCTGCCCGGCCTCCTGTGATAGCTTTTTTAAGTTTATCAGATTTGCCTTGCAACACTTTCACGAAAATGTTTTCAATTTTTGGAAGAGCAATTTTAGCTTTTTGCCATTTATCGATGCTGATTCCTTTGGCTTTTATTTCGGCTTCGGTGAGATAGGCGGGATATAATTTTTCCGCCATGTCGAGTAAATTGATTTTCATAGCGAGTAAAAAACCGCCACGAACAGCGAGGGTAAGTGGGTTAAAGCGTACAATTGCCTTTACTGCTTTTTTCGCAACTTCCCCTACTTTCTCCCCAACTTTTTTTACTCCTTCCCCGACTTTCTTAACAGCTGCTTTTACTTTGCTGAAAAACTTTTTAGGAGCCTGAATTTTTCCAAGACCGTTAATTTCATCCTCGTCATCTCCATACAAGCCGCTTACTCCGTTATGTTGGTTCCAGCGTTCTTCTTCCTGTTCCAGCAGTTCAAGTGCTTTGTCCCTGTTGGGAGTGTTCCAGTTGGCAATAGCGTAATTGAGCATGTCAAGGTGTGCCTTTGCTCCACCGGAAATAATAACAGATTTTGGATTTTTTGTAATGTAGTCCCGTGTCCGTACCAAATGGTTATACATCGCTGTTAACTCCTGTTCGCTGGATGGCATTATGCCCAGTCCTTCAAGACGGTCAATTTCTGCGAAATCAACGCCTGTTAAAATACCGTATAGCTCTTCGTCAGGCGAATTGCCCAAGCCGGAAAGCACGGCTATTGGAATACCGTTTAATTGTGTCATGTGATAGTCTATTTTAGCTGTGAATGGTTTTTCGTAATTAAAATGGTGTGCAACGCAATCGAGTGTATAATGCTCTCCGTTTGCCTTTGGAGCAATCACGTACACATGCTGCCAGTCGTTATCATATTTGGTGATCCTGAATGCGTGCGGTATATCAAGATTGGTAAGAAAAGAGCTTATGAAAATGGAGTAGCAATCACAATCAATTCCACTAACCCTGTCATGCCATGCCCTTGCAGGTCTCCGCAATTGCTCAATGCCTTTTTCATCTAATTTGTATTGACAATGTGAGTAAACAAATTTCCAAACGTTATAACAGGTTTCTTCTAAGGTGCTGCCTTTAAGTTTGGGTGCAATTAGTTTTGTGTCGTCCAGATATTGATACACAACTTCCTGCATCAGTTTAATCGTGTCCTTTACGTTGCCGTTCCGGTATTTTACTTTGTCCAGCAGATTTGCCGAAGGAAACAAACTATTGTATTGTAATCCGCTGCGATATTCCGTTGTGCCGATTTTTCTATGTCAAGCAGATTTCTCATATTGATACCTCCTTTGTTTGTGTGGTACTGATACCATTTGCGGTGGTCAGAATATCAACCCGTACTTTTCTTGTTGACGGTTTGCCGGTGAAGCGATCAGCAATATATTTCAAGAAGTCAGGCATAATCGGAAGTACATCCAATGCGTGGAACTCCACATCTACATCATTGATGTAGGTCACATCCTTTGCTTTAAGATTAATTGTTTCCCCGGATGCGTTGGAGTTCCCAATTTGAATGTTTTTATAAAAAACTTTCAGATAAGGTTTTGAAATAATTAAATCGTTCCCTGTTGGATTGCTTGCTTTTATGTCTGCTTTGAACACAACCTTTCCCGGCAATTTGATTGCACCGATTCCGCTTATTCCTTGCTTTTTAATGCCGAAATTTTCAAGGTGCAGGTCTATTTTATCGGCAGTGTCAGAAGTTTTAGCAACATGAACTACTCCAATAACCAAAGCGGTTGCAGCTCCACCAATAAGTAATATTTTTCCGGTGTTATTCATTTGGTTTATTTTCGTTATTGTCTTTTTTGATAATGTGTATCATCCAATCTCCGAGAACTTTTACTGCTACCATTATTGCCCCGCCAATGAGTGAGTGTATTGTAAAATCAAACAGCTCATCTATTTTGAGATTGAGCAAAATGTGAATATTATAGATGTAATGGGTCATTGCTCCGATAAAGCCTCCTATAAAGGCTAAAAGATTATTGCTGTTGCCGTCCATATTATTTCATTAATTATTAGTTGTTGAAATTTGATGGAGCAAAGATTATACAGTGAAATAGTGCTGTTTTTACTTAGTTGTACTTAAACAGAATTCCTTCTTGATGTTTTGTTTTAAGAGCAGTTACTTTGTTTAGTTTAGGGGATAGAGTGAATAAAAAAGGGAAGCTTTTGACTTCCCTTTTCGCACTTTTTGTTTTGTAATTACGAAAATGCAGGTATTCCGAGCACTTCAATATAAAACTCTACTTCTCCGGCAGTATATGGATTGCCGGAAGGAATTGCACTAACAATATTTACCTGTCCTTTAACTCCAGCCTGTTCGGACGAATTGATTGGAGCCATTGCTCCGCCTACTAAAGATGGGGTTTGTGCAAAACCTGCTGTATTCGGTACAGGATTGGCAGCATTATAAAAAACGTTAGCTGGTAAAAGCTGAAAAAAAGCAATAGCCGGGCCACCTGCAAACGGTGTTTTTATAGTGTTGTAAAAATTGACAATTCTTTTCCCTGCCGGTTTTGCATTGGCAAATAATTTTTCTACGGTGGTTGTGCCTGCTCCAGCGTTTAAATCGGATGCGGTAATACTGCCCGCTTTAATGATTTGTGTACCACCTCCTGCTGCTGAACCACCGGAAGCTTGAATTTCTGTACTTGAATAATCGTAACCAATGTCATTAATGATAATAGTCTTATCAATAATGTTTGCTCTTCGTGTTGCATGGATAAATAGCTCAATTGAAATCGTGTCAATTGTTTCCGAGCCAATACGTTTAAGTTTTACTGTTGTTCCCATAATTTTATGTTTTTAGATTAATAATGGGAATAAAGGTTAGGCTATGGCTTAGGTAGGTTTTTAGTTATTTCGGCTTTTTTGTGGATATTTAGAAATAACGGAGTTTAGTTTAACTTAGGAGGGGGTTCAAATTTATTAGATGCTATGAATATTGTTATAGTGAGCTTTCAAGTTCTTCATTTTTTTCGTTTATAATAGTTATAATTTCAGTATAATTTTTTTGACCACATAATATATTGTAATCAAATTCACTTAAAAAAAATGGACAATTTCTGCATTCAAATAGGTCTACATTTTTATATTTACTATTTGTTATTTTAGGGCAGTTTGAAATTGAAGTATTTGCCTTGCTTCCTTTTTTCATTAATGGAATAGCAAGTTTCATTACTTGTTTGTTAATTTCATTTTTTTGCCATATCAATTCTTCTTTGAGTTCATCGTCTTTAGGATTAAATACCCATTTTTTATTTCGTATGTTATGAAATAAATTCAGTTCTAAGTCTCTTTCCTGGAAATTATAGTCAAGACCAGATAAATCAATTTCAATGGTTGGTATTCCAATTTTTTTAATTTTCTCAAATTTTGCCTCTTTAACTTTGTTTGTAACGGCTACTTCTATTAAAATATCTCGTCCTGCAATTTGAGCCTGTATGTCAGGCACAATGTTATGTAATCTTTTTTCGGATTTAATGTTTTTTAAATTGTATGTTTTTGAAATAATGTTCCCAATATTATTTGTCCCCGGTTTAGGTTGAAACAAATCACTTAAACGATGAAAAATAAACCGCTTTTCACGATACGGTAATGTAATAGAACATTCTCTTTCAAGTAATGCTTTTGCTGAATAATGGAGAGATGTTTCATAAGCATATTCACATTGCTCTGATTTATAATGTGCAAAATGTTCTTGCTGTTTTCCTGTTTCCCCCTTTTTTGCAACAAGTATTGCCTTGCAGCAAGGACATTGACAGTTGCACTTCAATCCTCTTTCCGCATCAGAGATATGAATTATTTTTCCATCTCTGATTCCATGCTTTAACAGTTTGTGTACCATTAATTTTTATTTTGATTGCACTAAGTTGAATATTTTTAAATTATTTCTCTGTCAATTTGCAACTTTATTCTTAATTAAAGCTAATTAATAAAAGTGAAAAAGCATTAATATTACTCGCTCCAGTCTCCCAGATGTTCAATAATAATATCTATCTGCTTCGGCAATAAATTCCTGTAATTACTCCTGCCTACACATGCGTCCAACTGGGAACGTATGGATTTAATATTTTTCATAAATGTAGGTTGCGAGAGTTGATATTTATAGGCGAGTGTTTTAAATGATTCTTTGCCGTATCTTCTTTTTTCTTTTGTTGTCATGTGATGTAGTTTAAATAATATTTTGATTCGCTTCGTCTTTAAACCGGTCTAATTCCGAAGCATAAATTTGCCATGAGCAGTTAGGGTTATCCTGTCTTGCTCTTAACTTTCCTATTTTACAGCGGTACACTACTGTGCTGTACTTTATTCCTGTTATATGGCTGAATTCTTTTGGAGTATAAAACTCCTTTTGAGGATTTTTTTTGTCAAACAACAGTCCTTTAACATCGTTGACAATGCGTTGGTGAAAGACTTCCAGGTCTTTTACCGTTGCGATTTGGTTAAATTCATCTTTGGTCATTGGTTATTAATTTGAGTTTTTTGGTAAAATTATAACCTTAATTGGTTATTATAATAACATGTGGCAAAATATTTTATGATTTTTTCTTATCTTTAATATTAGTTTCAAACTATCTCTAAACTGTAATAAAAAAATGAAGTTTTGAATTAAAATTGAACTGTATGAAACCACCAATTGAAAATATTGAACTGATTCGTAAGGCAAAAAAGCTAAGTAGGGAAGTTGTTGCTGACAAATTAAAACTTACTGAGAATAATTATGGAAAAATAGAGCGGGGAGAAGTGGGTCTAACATTAGACAGACTTTATGAATTGGCAGCTATATTTAAAATGAAACCGGAAGAAATACTGGCTTATGGTAAACCGCAAAAGGGAAATATAACCTATGTGCCAATTGAAGCTCAACCAGCGTTTTTAGAAGGAAGGGAGAAAGGGGATGCAGAATATAAAACATATCACCTCCCATTCATCGAAGGGAAAGACCTTTATATGATTGATGCCATTGGGGATAGTATGGCTCCAACAATTTCACATGGTGATTATATTGTTGTTGAATCAGTAAGTGACTTAAAGGCAATTCAGTTTGGTAGGGCGTTTATAATAGTTACAAAAAAAGAGTGTATAGTTAAAAGATTATATAGTCATAAAAACGTGAAGAAGTTTGTCCTGAAGTCCGATAATCAGATGTATGAGCCTTATGAAATTAATCGGAATGATATAATTGCACTATGGTTGGTCAAAGATTATTTATTAAGGACGAACCTTTCCTTACGGAATTCATTTCTGTTTACCGAAAGTAGTGATCAGGAACAATCTAAAAAAGGTCATAAATAGTTAAAATTATAGCTCACGAAAATTAAAATCTTTGGAATAAATAGCTGAAAGGCTATCTTTGTATCAGAAAGAGTATTCTTTGTGTTTATATGGTTTCGTAGTTCAATGGATAGAATAGGGCTTTCCTAAAGCTTTGATGGAGGTTCGATTCCTCTCGAAACTACTAATTTTTTTTCGCTTAGTTGTTCCTGAATTATCAGCTACTAATAATTATTAAATTACTTTTTTTTAGCGGAAACGGCTTTATCCTTTGAGCTTGTATTCTTATCTATCCGTTCTACTGTTTCAGTTAATTTTGCTAAGGTTTCGAGCAATTCTTCATTTTTAACCCGTTTGTTTTTAAAAGCCACAATTTCTGCTTCTGTTATATAATGGAGAAATAAATTTTGTTCCAGCACCTTACTAATTCTTTGTAACAAGCCGGTATCAATCGTTTCCCTGTCAAATATCTCGTAAACATTTCTGCGCGAATAGCTTATGGCATCAGCAAACTTTGTAACACTCATGCCTTTTGACTTAACCAGTCCTTTTATAATTTTCCCTATATGAATTGCCATAATAGTTGAAAATCCATAAAAAGGACATATAAATGGTTATATTTTGTGCTGTATTAATTCTCACAATGAGAAAAATATTTGCACATATTGAATTTATACCATATTTTTGCTGCGAGTGTTTAAATAATATAGACGAATCGTCTATTCATGTTTAATAGCTGTTCAAAAAAATACGGTAGCAGGGTGTTTGTGTGGAAAATAACAAAGCGTTCTTTGAATACGACCGTAATTCAAGGTTGAGGGTAACAGAAAAACGGGATTGAATGGAAAATGGAATATGTAATATGTAATATGTAATGCAGAGTAGTACTGTTAAAAGTAGAAAAACTCTTTTACATCTACTTGTAAAGCATCGGCAATTTTAAGCAGGGTTAGAGCAGTTACATTTATTCGTCCTTTTTCAATAGGAATGAGATTGGTTTTTTCCATATCGCAGGCGTGTGCCAGCTCTGTAACTTTCATTCCTTTCTTTTTTCTCAGGTTAGAAATATTCTGCCCCACCAGCCTTAAATATTCCCGGTTGTCCATATCCTATAAGATTTATACAAAACTTCAAGAATTTGTATAAATTGAGGGTATGATATATCATATCTTCTGTAATTTTTATAAATTTGTTTATAAAGGAAAAAAACAGAAGTAAAAAACGAAACTCATGAGAAAACGCTATAGCATTTCACCAATCCTTCCGAAACCCTTACTTCCAAAGGAATCCTTTTGGACAAAGGGAAGAGTCTATAAATTATTAACACTGTTTCTCTGCCTTGTGGGGTATTTCACCCCTCTCCTGTGGAGAGGGGCAGGGGGAGAGGTCTTTGCCCAGAACAATGTTGGTGTGGGAACAATAAACCCACATCCCAGTGCATTAATGGATTTAACGGCCACTGATAAGGGCTTTTTAGCACCTCGTATTTCAGATACCAACAACATTTCATCCCCTGCACAGGGTTTATTGATATACCTTACTACAAACAATACTTTTTATTATTTTAATGGAACTTACTGGAAAGCTATTGTTGCCGGTATAGGGCTTAATGGCTATACAGGCAGCACCGGAACAATTGGCAGCACTGGTTCAACAGGTGCAACGGGAACAGTTGGGAGTACAGGCAATACCGGTACAATTGGAAATACTGGAATAAAAGGTAGTACAGGTAATAGCGGTTCAACAGGTACTATAGGTTCAACTGGCAGTACCGGTGCTACCGGAGTTGTTGGTTTTACGGGTAGTACAGGTATAACAGGTGGCAATGGTGATACAGGTTCCACAGGTGCTACGGGAACAACAGGAGTTATAGGTGTTACCGGTTCTACCGGCTTTATTGGTATCACTGGCTCAAGCGGTGATTCAGGAAGCACCGGTTCGACCGGTTCAATCGGAAGTACTGGTTTTACGGGTGAAACCGGCTCAACCGGTGCTACCGGCAGTACTGGCTCAACCGGTTCTATTGGTACTACCGGCAGTACAGGTTCTGCCGGTAATGAGGGAGAAACAGGCGCAACCGGGCCAACCGGCAGCATGGGAACAACCGGTGATATAGGCAGTAGTGGTGCTACAGGCATTATTGGCAGTACCGGTTCAACAAGCAATACAGGAGCAACTGGCTCTACAGGAAGTACAAGTAGCACCGGAGCAACAGGCAGTACAGGAGCAACTGGTGATATTGGCAGCAGCGGGGCAACAGGTATCATTGGCAGTACTGGCACTACTGGTTCAACCAGTAATACCGGCAGTACCGGCAGTACCGGCAGTACCGGCAGCACCGGTTCAACAAGTAATACAGGAGCAACCGGCTCTACGGGAGCGACCGGCATTATAGGTTTTACTGGTGCTACCGGAGCTATAGGAACTACCGGTACTACTGGCCCGGTAGGATGTGCCAGTCCAAACTATCTGATGAAATCAGACGGTACATCAGCTGTATGTACCGTAGGGCCGGTGTTTGAGGATGCAAGCGGCAATGTGGGCATAGGAACAGCAACTCCTGCGGCAAAATTGAATATTGATGGTTCAGCCGGTACTTTATTAAAATTAACATCTTCCGGGTATGGCACTCTTTATATGGGTACTGATAATAATCATCCCTGGGTGGGAACATTAACAAATAATAATCTGAGACTTGTTGCCAACAGCATCACTTATGTAAATCTAAAACCTAATGGTAACGTTGGTATAGGTTCTCTGCCCGATACTTCTGCTTTGTTAGACGTAACCTCTACGAGCAAGGGTATATTAATTCCCCGTGTAGCATTAACCGGCAGTGCTGATGCAACAACAGTTGTATTGCCTGCAACAAGTTTGCTGGTATATAACACCGGCAGCGGTGGTCTTACACCAGCCGGTTATTATTACAACTCCGGTACTACTGGTTCTCCTGTGTGGGTACGTTTTGTTACCACTACTACCACCAGCCAGCCAATACCAACCGCACAATATCCGACCTTTGATGGCAGCTCTCCTTATCTCTTACTGGGTGCTTTGTGGGTAGGATACGATGCAACAGCAGCAGCATGGAAATATAACAAACAAGCATCCGGCAGAGGATTAACCGACCCCGGCAACCCAAATACCTGGACGGTGAATGGTACTACTATTGGCTATTTTAACGGTAATCTGACTAAACTACCTTCCGGTACACACATTAACAATCGGTATGACCCAGAAACAATGGCTGCTAAATACTCGCAGGATGATATTATGGTAAAGACCGGCACTTACTGGACAGACAAATATGAATCACGTATTATTGATGTAAGTGGCCCTACATGGCAGGACAATGACGATAACAGTATTATAACCCCAACAGACGGAGATTTAAGAGGAAACGGGCAGGGCATACCCCCTACATGGATGGCGTTTTCGCAAAAGAACAGGGGTAGTACCGGCATGAGCTGGTTTGTAGCACAGCAGGCGGCTTTAAATTCAGGTAAACGTATGCTGTCTAATGGTGAATGGCAGGGAGCAGCAGCGGGTACAGCGCGTACGGATGCTACCGGTATGACTGCCAATGGAGAGGATTGGTCAAGTGTTACTGATCAGGATATATCCCGCTTTGGTGTAGTTGGTATGGCAGGGAGTTTATGGGAATGGGTAGAGGATTGGGGGCAATACGGACGTGATATGGGAATTGGTCAAGGTGCATTTAAAGCCCAGCAAGGCCCTTATAATGGCGATGGAACCTGGAATATAAACGGGGAATCATACACGAATAACGCTGGTGAAAATGGAGGTGCTGGCGGATGGACAACGGGTCTTCCGGCTGCGTTGTTGCGCGGTGGCAGTTGGGGCAGTGGCACGATTGCCGGTGTCTTTGCGTTCGATGCGTACTTTGCGCCCTCGATTTGGGAATGGTACTTTGGGTTTCGCTGTGCCCGCCAGTAGTACTTGAAGCCCTTG
>JAGVJJ010000103.1 GCA_020051175.1 Bacteroidia bacterium
TACAATCCGATAATCAGCTGGGTGAAAAGTGGAGGGCTGTCTGGGGTGTTCGCATGGAAAAATTCAATCAGACGCTTACCGGCGCCAATAACAGCAACAGACCTGTAACAGTGAATACGGCCGTAACAGATTTTCTTCCTTCGGCCAACCTGACTTTTAAAGCAGCCAATAAAACAAATATCCGTCTGGCTGCTTCGCAAACTTTGATCCGTCCTGAATTTCGTGAGCTGGCGCCATTTGAATTTTTTGACTTTGAACTGGTGGCCGGTATAAAAGGAAATGAAAAGCTAAAACGTACAAAGATCACCAACCTTGATTTGCGGTATGAAATTTATCCCCGGGCCGGTGAGCTGATAACTGCCGGGATATTTTATAAATATTTTCAAAATCCCATTGAACCTTTCCTGAACCAAACCGGCCCCATCACTTTCAATATCGGGTATGAAAATGCACCCCAGGCCAACGCTTACGGCATTGAACTGGATATAAGAAAAAAGCTGGATGTTATCGGGCTTAAAAATTTTACAGCAACTGCTAACCTGGCTTATATATACAATAAAGTTGAATTTGGCAGCGGCAGCGCTCTTGAAAAAAGACCCATGCAGGGGCAAAGTCCTTATGTAATCAATACAGGTTTTGAATATGCGGCAGGCAGCAATACAGCGATCACTGCTTTATTCAACCAGGTAGGTCGCAGGATTTATTTTGTTGGGATAAATGAATTTCCCAGTGTATGGGAAGCTCCCCGGCCTGTATTTGATGTGCAATGGAACCAGAAACTGATGAAAGGCCGGAGTGAACTGAGATTTTCTGTTACCGATATTTTCAATGCCCGTGCTGTGTTTTACCAGGATCAGGATAATAACGGCAAATTTAATAGTGATAAAGATTTTGAATTCAGAAAATTCAATTCAGGAACAAATATCAATGTGGCATTTGCTTATAAACTGAAATAAACATTAAAAACAATAAATCACATGAAAAGGATTTTTATCGCAGTAGTTGCAGTTAGCCTGTTGGCAGCCTGTAAAAAAGTGTATGTAGAAGTTGGAACAGATACTCAGGCCGAAGATCTTGTTTTATCCGGTAACTACAAAAGAAACCTGGTACTTACATCCGGTAATACTTATCTGCTGGACGGGCTGGTGTACATTGATTCGGGTTATACCATTACTATTCAGCCGGGTACTACCATCCAGGGAAGAAAAGGAACTAACAGTTCTTTAATTATAAAACGTGGCGCCAAAATTTTAGCAGAAGGAACAGCGTCGCAACCAATAGTATTTACATCCAGTGCGCCGGAAGGACAAAAAAGACTGGGTGACTGGGGTGGTCTTATTATTCTTGGCCGGGCAAAAAATAATGGTTCATTTAATGGTATTCCCGGAGTGATGGAAATTGAAGGCGGTATCAACAATGCTGCCGGCGATGGTTTGCATGGCGGCAATGATGATGAAGACAACAGCGGCATTATAAAATATGTACGTCTTGAGTTTGGCGGATATCCTTTTCAGCCCGACAGGGAAATTAACGGACTTACCTGTGGTTCTGTGGGCAGGGGCACTACCATTGATTATGTACAGGTTTCTTATGCCAATGATGATGCGTTTGAATTTTTTGGCGGAACCGTAAATGCAAAACACCTGATCAGCTTCCGTAACCTTGATGACGATTTTGATACAGATAACGGATACCGTGGCAAAATACAGTTTGGCATTGCTATCCGCGATACGGCCATTGCAGACGGATCAGCCGGCGGCGCATCCAATGGTTTTGAAAGCGATAATGACGGCAGTGGTTCTGCAGCGCAGCCATTCACGGCGCCTGTATTCAGTAACATGACGATTATCGGACCATTATTTACACCCACTACAATTATTGCATCTCCTTTCCGCCGTGGCGCACATATCCGTCGTAACAGTCGCCTGAGTTTATTCAATTCAATAATTATGGGCTGGCCATCGGCAGGCGCTGGTATTTTAATTGATGGAACTACTACAGAAGCAAATGCCGCCAATGGCGATCTTGAAGTAGCCAACACTATTATTGCAGGTTGCCCTTCTCCTTTAAAAGTTAATAGCGGAAGCACATTTAATATCAATACCTGGTTCAATGATGCCGCAAAAGGCAACAGTATTTTGGCCGGCAATGCTGATGCAGGCCTTGGATCATTCAATTCTTACACAGGATTTAATCCGGCTCCGGCACCAGGATCTCCTGCATTAAGCGGAGCAGCTTTTACAAGCCCGAAAGTTTCCGGAATGCAGATTGTAAACTATCGCGGCGCTGTGGGTGCCGTTGATACATGGTGGCAGGGTTGGACAAGGTTTTTCAATGCGTTGTAATCTTTCCGTTAATTATTAAACTCTTTTATGCTCCCGGTTCTTCACCCGGGAGTTTTTCTTTATACATTTATATAATGAGAAATTTGATGCTGCTTTCATTTTTATTTTTTTCATTTTGCAGTTGTCAACAATCTGCCATCAAACAAAGCTTTTCATCTGCTGACAGCCTGGTCATTCATTTCAAAAATGAACAGGCAGGAATTGTCACTAAAACTGTTCAAACCACTGAAGCAAAAGCTATCA
>JAGVJJ010000053.1 GCA_020051175.1 Bacteroidia bacterium
AAGTGTTGTAACTCAAACATAACTATTATGGGTGGTTCTTCGGAACTGCCCTTTTTCTTTAGCTCATTTTCTCATATTTTAGTCGGACAATAGTGATAATTATTTTAATCAAGTTCTAAAATTTTACACGGGCCCCGAGTTCAAATGACTTGGTGTTGGGGAAAACAAAATCGTCAAACCCCTGAATATTTCCAGTTCCATTAGCACTTATTTCCGGGTCATTGCCAGAATAGGAGGTACGTAGCCATGCATTTCTGGCAGTAAAAGTAAACTCAAGCTCGCTAATAAATAAATTATTGAACCAGGCTTTAGGCGGCGAATACCCCAGGTAGATATTCCTTAACCTCCACCATGAAGCATCTTCTATAATA
Organism: Bacteroidia bacterium; assembly: GCA_020051175.1. Taxonomy (GTDB): domain Bacteria; phylum Bacteroidota; class Bacteroidia; order 2-12-FULL-35-15; family 2-12-FULL-35-15; genus 2-12-FULL-35-15. Next base: position 372 of record JAGVJJ010000053.1, read on the forward strand.
TTCTCACCTACTCTTCTATAAGTATTTTGCCAGAAGGCGTTTGTAAGGGGAGCGCTAAGATTATTAGGCCTGCCATCAGCATAAACTCCTCCCCAGTTTTTGGTCACATTAGCATAAGGATCATTTGCCGCATAAAATCTATTTTCCGTTATTTTTGCCTGGCCAGAGTAAATCAATTGAGCGCCATAGCCATTCACTACATCACCACCTTGTTTTCTTTCAAGCGTAAAACCAAATTTGATCCCTTTATAATTAAGGTTGGATGAAATGCCAAGTACCCAGTCAGGATTGACATTACCCATAATAACCCGTTGGCTGTTTCGTAAAGGCTGGCCATTTGCATCAACTACAATGGGCGCTTTTAAATAGTTTGGATCATTTTCTGTAACGCCATAACGTTTATAAGGATAATCATAAAGGGCGCCAAGTTGTTCGCCTACTTTGGCTACTACCTGAGCCTGTGCCCAATCTTCGCTTCCGCCACCCAGTATTACAAGATCGCGGCCATTGGCGATATTTTCCACTCTCCCTTTGTTTCGGCTAAAGTTAAAGTTGGTATTCCAGGAAAGACCTTTCACTTTTACCGGGTTATTAATGGAAAGTTCTATTTCAACACCTTTGTTACTTACGGTTCCGAGGTTATCGAGCTTATAGCTATAGCCTGTTGCTGTGGAGACCGGCACCTGAATAATCTGATCTTTACTCAGACGTTTGTAATATGAAAAATTAAGGCCTATCAGGTTTTGGAAGAAAAAGGATTCAAATCCCACTTCTGTTTCACTGGTTTTTTCCGGGCGAAGATTTGGGTTCCTTAGAAGCGTACTTTGGACAAATCTTGGTATTCCAAAAACATTGGGGTTATTCTTCAGATAAATATTTTTAAGGCTTTGTGTGGGGGCATCGTTGGCACCATTGGCCAAAGAAGCTCTCAATTTCAAAAACGAAAGCCAATCGGGTTTCACCAATTCCGAAACGATAAACGCAAGGTTTACCGAAGGATAGAAGAAACTATTTTTGCTTTGTGGAAGTGTTGATGACCAGTCATTTCGTCCTGTAATCCCCAAATACAACATGCGATTGTAACCAAAGCTAACATCTCCAAAAGCGCCAATTAGCATTTTACCGTCATCGTTCTTTGTTACACTTTGATTTACGGTATTAGAAATATCGGGGAAGTTTGGTAGTACAAATGTTACCCCCCGGCTGGTAATGCCATCCTGCTTCCATCTGTAGATGTTATTTCCAACCAAATAGCTTATATCCAATTTATTGTTCAGCTTGTAATTTCCCGAAATTATTAAATCGCTTGTCATGTCAGAGCTGGTTAATCTAAATTCACTTATGTCACCCTTAATATTGGGGCTTTCTACCGATCCAATCGGACGTACTGCTGTTCTTAAATCATTATAGGTATCCAGTCCCAGATTATAACTAATTTTCATCCAGGATGTAATATCAGCATCAAATTTAATGTTGCCTATCAGCCTGTTTACCCTGTAATCCCCTCTTTCTTCGTTAGCAATCCATTGTGGGTGCGAAAGTTGATTACTAAACCAAACCTTATCTCCATTTGCATCTTTATAGGGATAAGTATTCACGTCCCAGAAATTATTCCAAAACGGAAAAGTGGCTAAGATACCATTTCCGATTCTGAGACCTGATTGGGGATCAGGGCCATTTTGTCTCAATCGGTTGCCACCGGTATTGATATAATTCAACTTAGTGCTCATCCTTAAACGGCTACTTAACCGGGTGCTTAAATTGACCAGGAATGAATATTTATCATAATTTACAGCCTTTACTATCCCCGTTTGATTTAAAGCTGAAAAGTTTACAAAGTAAGTTGTGTTGTCGCTGCCTCCGCTCAGTGAAAGATTATGTTTTTGGGTATTTCCCTTTTGCCAGAATCTTTTATAATTGTCTTTTGATGATGGAATGCGGGTTCCGGAAACATCTTCCGGTACCCCGTCTCCATTAAGATCACTCAAAGTAACTCCTGATCCAGTGGCTCCGGGAAATACCGGGTTACCAGCCAGCGCCGGGCCCCAGCTCCATAAAGAGGTGTTATCATACCCGCCATTGGCGCCCCTGGTAAAATTGTCTGTTAACTTGTGTAACTTATTTACAGTTTCAACAGAATTTTTAAAGGAGTATTCTATGCCAAAACCCTTTGTATTAGGTTTTCCTTTCTTAGTGGTAATTATCAACGCTCCCCTGGCAGCACGGATGCCATATAATGAAGTAGCAGCAAGTCCTTTTAGTGCGGTAAGAGATTCAACCGTGTTTGGGTCAATGTCTATTGCCCGGTTTGCAGATGGTACTCCATCACCACCGGTTGACTCATTATTGATAGGGATGCCATCTATAACATATAGTGGTTGGTTATTGTAGCTAATAGATGATGACCCCCGGATAATAACATTGGTACCGCTACCGGGTTGCCCTCCTGAATTTTGAATTTGAACACCGGAGAGTTTTCCGTTAACAGCGTCGAGTAAATTTGAATTACCGCTTTTGCTGATCTGCTCTGCTTTAACTTCCTGGACAGAATATCCCAGTGAAGCCTTAGTTCGGGATATGCCCATAGCTGTAACGACAACATCACTTAGGCTTGCTACATCTTTTTCAAGGGTTATATCAAAAAATGTCTGGCCTTTAACAGGTACAGTAACAGTTTTATAACCAATATAGCTAAAACTTAATACTGCATTCTCAGGAACAGCAATTGTAAAATTTCCCCCTTCATCTGTGATAACACCTCCTTTCTGACCTACTATTGAAACCGACGCCCCTGTGAGTGGTTTACCTTTTTCATCTTTTACTATTCCTGTAACGTTAATGGGGACGGGAGGAGAATGAACATTGGAGGCATTCACTTCTTCTTTTCTTTTAATAGTGATTGCCTTTTCTGTAAGGGTAAAGTTCAGGGGCTGGTCTTTAAAACATAACGCAAGCACCTGCTCAATAGAAGCATTTTTTACATTAATATCAAATTTCTTCGCCTTTTGCAATAAGTCATCCAGGTAAAAGAACTGGTACCCTGTTTTTCGATGAATTTCCTTAAAAACTTTTTCCAATGAGGTATTTCGCTGTGAGATGGAAATAGTTTGAGCATTTCCTTTAGCGCTTACCTGTAAGCATGCTGCAATTAATAAGATAGCTGTTAATTTCATAACAAGCAAAGTTTTGATGGCAATTACCATAGCCTTATTACGTGTTGGTAATGAACATTTTTTTTTCATACTTTTGTGTTGTTTGGTTTATGCATTAGCAATCATTCCGTTTGTAATTATGGATAAATCCAAATATTTACCAGGGGTGCCGTAAACATTCCTGGTTTTTTTGGAAAAATCCTGAAATTTAATTTGAACTAAAAAATAGCGTAAGCATTTTAAAAATTGGCCATTCCGGGTTGTTTTTATTTTATGATGGATAAAGATGTTTAAGATAAAACGACCACTTTTCTTCCTTCAATTTTAAAACGTACACCACCCGCCTGCATAATCTTCAGCACTTGTGTAATATCATTTCCGCGGCTTATCATCCCGGAAAAATAACCGGTTGGGA
>JAGVJJ010000032.1 GCA_020051175.1 Bacteroidia bacterium
CAAACTGCAGATTTGATTTTGCAGCTGCATTGGTGAAAGCATTGTTATCTACATTCTCTGCCCATTCATCGGCGGCTACCACATTTTTAATATCATATTTACCTGGTCCGTTTCTTTCCACACGGCTGGCCCAGAAATCTGCTGTGGCGGAAAGTATCGGATAACCTTTTTCTTTCAACCAGTTTTTATCCTGTGTTACACAATAATAATTCCATGCAGCTATACCAACACAGGCAGTAATATGATGTTCAAACGGACCGCTTAATGCCCATACCGGGGTTTCTTCCACTCCCGTTTCTGCGCTTTCCCAGGGATACATGGCGCCTTTATATCCTTTACTGAAAGCATTTCTTTTTGCAGCTTCTAACCGCTGATAACGGTATTCAATCATGCTCTTTGCAATTTCAGGATGCAAGACAAGTATTGCCGGATACATCCACAACTCTGTATCCCAGAATACATGTCCATTATAACCCAGGCCGCTTAATCCCATTGGCGATGGCGACAGAGCCGTTCCTTCTCTTGTAAAAGAATAGAGATGATACAGCATGCTGCGTACGTCTTGTTGCGATTGCGGATCGCCTTCAATGATGATATCACTCTTCCATAATTTTTCCCATGCTTTGGTATGAAAATTAATGAGGCGTTCTCTTCCTTCCAATTTTGCAAAAATGGTTGCCCGTTCAGCTTCATTCAGCGGATCATCATGGTGCGCAGAAGTAATGGATGAACCTGCAATCGAAAATTGATATGTTTCCCCGGCCTTTATTTTTTTACCGAATTTCATCAGGTGCATATTATTGTCCCACATTTCATGAATCACTCTTGGCTCAGCGCCATGCGGTTCATTGAATAAAAAAGTATTGCTGGCGCACATCAGTAATTTTCCTGTTGGGCTTTTTGCCGAAGAAGTAAGTAAGCTTATCACCACATGCGGCCTGACTATTTCATTATAATAATTCTGAACATCTTTAAGAGCATCGGGGGCTTCCATTACGCTTGCGCCGGTAATACTGAGGTCTTTTTTTGCTGTAATGGCAACATCCATTAAAACTGAATAGGGTAAATGGCGAAGAGAATAGTATGTGTAAGTAACAGATGCCTTATCGCCATAATTGAAGGAGGTAGTGAAGGAGGCTTTTTTCATATCCAGTTCCTGTTGCATATCAGTTGCCCCTTTTGCATCTATTCTTCTTTCATCAATTTCAAGATACATGTTGAGCAGGTTAAAGCTTTTCAAAAAATTACTAACCCTGCCTCTGCCATACAGATCATAAGCTCCGGCCAGCACCACATCTTTTACCTTAAAAGGTTCAGGTGAGGAAACAATTCCGATCATGCCATTGGCTACAGTTATTCCATAATAGTTGGAGGGATCAATGTTTGAAGTTTTAATTCGCCAGGCGTCTTGCCCCGCTGCCAGAAACGGAAAAATACTAACGAAGGCAAAGAAAAAAATATTTCTATACATTATATATATGGTTAAGTTTTGTTCGAAGATAAATGAACTCGTTGATTCACAGCGTGTTTTAGTTTAATTTTATTATTCGTATTTGTTTTTCATAGAGATATAAATCCATTTTTGGCCAGGTCAATGACCAGGATGATAAAAATCAATCTTTTAATATAAGAATGAGGACAACTTTATAAAATCAAATTTTTTTTCTGGAAAAGAAATAATTTGGTAACATTGTGTGTTTATTACACATTTAGTTTTCAAAAGATTTTTTTAATCATTTTAATTACTGCTTATGTCTTTCAAAAATCTGCTTAAACAATTTGTCTTGCCTTGTTTGTTGTTATTGGCACAGACTGGGTTTTCACAAGACAAAGTGATTACCGGAAAAGTTACTGATTCAAAAGATGGATCATCCTTACAGGGAGTAACGGTAGCTGCTAAAGGTACCCGAACAGCAACACAAACAAATGCTGATGGATCATTTAGTATTTCCGTTGCAGCTTCCGTAAATGCATTAGTATTTACATCGGTGGGGTATGCTACGCAGGAAATAGCGTTAGCAGGAAATACTTCTCTGCAAGTTTCTCTTATATTAATAAGCACATCCCTTAATGAAGTTGTGGTAACCGGTTATGGAACAGCCAGGCGAAAAGACCTTACTGGTTCTATTGCCAGCATTTCTTCTAAAGATTTCCATAAGGGTTCTGCCATTACACCGGAACTATTAATTCAAGGAAAGGTAGCTGGAGTACAAATTACATCTAATGGCGGTGCACCGGGTTCGGGCAGCACTATCCGCATCCGTGGAGGCGCTTCTTTAAATGCCAGTAATGACCCTTTGATTGTTATTGATGGAGTGCCTATTGATAATAATGGAATATCCGGAGCGGCTAACCCGCTTGCATTGATTAATCCAAACGACATTGAATCTTTCAATATTTTAAAAGATGCTTCAGCTACCGCCATTTACGGATCAAGGGCATCGAATGGTGTAATCATTATCACTACAAAAAAAGGAAGAAGCGGCAAAACGAAATTCAATTTCAGCACACAATATTCTTTGTCAACACTTCCCAGGCAGGCAGAGGTGCTTTCACCGGCTGAGTTCAGAAATTATGTAAATGCAAATGGCACTCCTGCACAAATTGCCCTGATGGGAGTGGCCAATACCAATTGGCAGGATGAAATTTATAAAAATGCCAGTACATCGGATAACAATTTAAGCATGTCTGGTTCACTTAAGAATCTTCTTCCATACAGGGTTTCGATTGGCTTTTTAAGCCAGGATGGTATTTTAAGAACAGGAAATCTGAACAGAAAATCTGCTTCCATTACACTGAACCCCAAATTATTTAAAGATCATTTGAAAATAGATTTGAACCTGAAAGGCTCTATCAATAATTCAAGATTTGCTGATGAAGGCGCTATCGGCACTGCTGTGCGGTTTGATCCTACTCAGCCTGTACGTTCATCGGGTAAAAGGTATGGTGGTTATTTTGAGTGGTTAGATCCATCTTCAACTTCTGGTTTGCGAAAACTTTCTCCATTAAATCCTGTGGGTTTGCTGGAACAAAGAGAGGACAAAAGTGAAGTACAAAGAAGTATAGGCAATATTCAGTTTGATTATAAACTTCATTTTTTCCCTGACCTTCGTGTGAACCTTAATCTGGGGTATGATATTTCAAAAGGCGAGGGAACAGTATATATAAATGACAGCGCCGCATCAGCCTATCGCCGTTCACCTGATGCCAAGTATGGCGGAGTAAATAACCGGTACCTTCAAAAAAAATCCAATGTGCTTTTTGAAACGTATTTGAATTATGTAAAAGATATTAAATCCATTAATAGCCGGGTGGATGCAATCGCCGGTTATTCGTACCAGGATTTTTCGACTACAAATTATAATGGCAAACTTGACCCAAACGGAATATTGGTTGATGCCAATGGGAACAAATGGACGCCTTATTCGGATTATACAGTAAGTGGCTTTTTAATAAGCAGCCCGACCTTCCGTTATGATAAACCTCAGAACAGATTGATCTCCTTTTTTGGCCGCTTGAATTATTCTTACAAAGGAAAATACCTGCTTACCGGTACGATACGCAGAGATGGTTCATCCCGTTTTTCAGAAAACAACAGGTGGGGTTGGTTCCCTTCCGCCGCTTTTGCCTGGAGAGTAAAAGAAGAAGGGTTTCTGAAAAATTCAAAAATACTCAGCGACCTGAAGCTGAGATTGGGGTATGGAGAAACCGGACAACAGGATGGAATTGGAAACTATGATTATATTCCCAGGTATTCTGTTGCCAATAGCCGGGCACAATATCAATTCGGTAATACATTTTATAATTTATACCGGCCAAATGGATACAATCCCAACTTAAAATGGGAAGAAACTTCCACTTATAATATAGGAATTGATTACGGTTTTTGGAATAACCGGATAACAGGCTCTGTCGATATTTATTTAAAGAAAACAGAAGAACTTCTTAGTGTTATTGATCAGCCTGCAGGTACTAATTTCTCTAATAAAATTCTTGCCAACATTGGCAGTATGGAAAACCGCGGCATTGAATTTACCATTAACACACAACCGGTAAGAAATAAAACTCTTGTCTGGGATTTTGGTTTCAACATTACCTATAACAAAAACGAAATTACCAAACTTACTTTTGTTAATGATCCTAAATTTCCGGGCAACCTGGTTGGAGGCATAGCAGGAGGTGTTGGCAGCACCATTCAGATTCATTCAGTGGGATATCCTAAAAGTTCATTTTATGTGTACCAGCAAGTCTATGATAAAGCAGGAAAGCCTATAGATGGATTGTTTGAAGATAGAAACCGCGATGGTCAGATCAATGTGGATGACCTGTACCGGTTCAAATCTCCTGATCCCAAGGTATTCATAGGCGCTTATTCAACTGTGAGCTGGAAAAAATGGAATGCCGGATTTTCATTAAGAGCTAACCTGGGAAATTATATGTATAATAACAGGTTTTCAAATACAGGTGTAAAGCGGAATATTATTGATCCACTTGGTTTTCTGGCAAACGGTTCTACCAATTTGCTGGAAACAAATTTTTCTGGCAACGGAGACAAATATCTTTTGTCTGATTATTATATTCAAAATGCTTCCTTCCTGAGGATGGATAATATAAATATTGGGTACAATGCAGGAGCTATTATTAGAAAAAATACCAATTTAAGGATTGGGGCTATAGTACAGAACGCATTTCTGATTACTAAATACAAAGGGGTAGATCCGGAAGTGTTTGGAGGCATTGATAATAATTTTTATCCCAGGCCAAGAATTTTTACCATTAACCTGAATCTTGATTTCTAAAAAATGATCAGCTTAAAATAAAACTCATGAAAAAAATTATTTTAAATACCAGTGTTTTTGCTGCCTGTTTACTCTTCATTCAGTCCTGCACAAAAAAACTGGATCTGAAACCCACTAATGATATAACCTCCGAAACCGTATATGCTACTGCTGCCGGGTATAAGCAGGTGTTGGGCAAAGTGTATGGCAGTTTTTCTTTAACGGGCAATGAGGGGCCTGCGGGTAATGGGGATGTGCAGGGAATTGATGAAGGCTTTTCAGATTTCTACCGCCTTTTTTGGAAAGCACAGGAATTAAGTACTGACGAAGCAGTAATATCCTGGGGCGATGTGGGCATTCAGGATTTTCATAACATGAACTGGACCTCGAACAATAGTTTTCTTACCGGTCTTTATTATCGCAGTATGTACCAGATTACACTGTGCAATGAATTTATCAGGCAATCATCCGATGCTAATCTAAGCAAAAGAGGTATTTCCGGCAGCGATGCCACTAATATAAAACAGTTTGCAAGAGAAGCCCAGTTTCTGAGGGCATTTCAATATTGGGTGATGATGGATCTTTATGGAAAAGCTCCGTTTGTAACTGATTCAAGCGTTATAGGCGGCCCACCTCCGCCACAAGCTGACCGTAGCCAATTATTCAATTATATTGAAACCCAGTTAAAAGAAATAGAACCCAATATGCCGGCGCCCCGTACCAATGAATATGGCCGTGCAGACAACGCGGCTGTATGGGCATTGCTGGCCCGTATGTATTTGAATGCACAGGTTTATATAGGGGCCTCTAAATACACAGAAGCAATTACCTATTCTAAAAAAGTAATTGATGCAGGCTATTCACTCATCAGCAATTATGCCTGGTTGATGCTTGCCGATAATAATTTAAATACCAGTGAATTTATTTTTACCATTAATTATGATGGTTTGCGTACACAGGGTTATGGAGGTACCACTTTTCTTACACATGCGCCGGTAGGCGGCTCCATGCCTGCTTCTTATTTTGGTATTGCGGGTGGCTGGAGCGGCGCCCGTACAACGAAAAATTTACCCAACCTGTTTCCTGATCTGACCGGTACTGCCGATAAACGTTCACAATTTTATACTTCCGGCCAAAATATAGAGATCAATAACCAGACTACTTTCACAGACGGTTTGGGTGTAACAAAATATAGAAATATAAAACGTGATGGCTCTAATGGATCAAGTCAGGATTTTTCTGACATTGATGTGCCATTGTTCCGCCTGGCAGAAATGTACCTGATCTATGCAGAAGCTGTATTAAGGGGCGGCGCCGGCGGAGATGCAACAACAGCATTGGGATATATCAACGCTATCCGTACAAGGGCTTATACAAATACATCAGGAAATATATCTGCATCACAACTGACGCTTGATTTTATTCTGGATGAAAGAGCAAGAGAATTGTATTGGGAAGGATTTCGTCGTAGCGATCTTGTCCGGTATAACAAATTTGTTGAAAGTACATACCTGTGGCCATGGAAGGGCGGTGTTGGTTCCGGCACCGGTGTATCTTCAAATCGGAAGATATATCCTATTCCTTCACGGGATATAAATACAAATGCAAATCTTGTACAGAATCCCGGATATTAATAACATTTAATAATTAATGAATATGAAAAATAAACTATTGCTTTTATTATCCTCTTCTTTACTTCTCATTTTCTCAGGATCATGCAAGAAAGAAGAAAATAAAATCTATTATGAGGGGGGTACAAATCCAGTTTTATCTGCATCACGAACAGGAACTATTCCGCTTTCTTTTGCCAATAAAGATCTGGAAGCCGTAAAGCTGCTATGGACAAATCCTGATTACCAGTTTACAACGGGGCGTAGTTCTCAAACTGTAGTTTATCAGGTTGAGATAGACACTACAGGGGCTAATTTTACAAATCCTCAAAGAAAAATATTTTCAATAAGCCAGGATTTAAGTCTTACCCTTACTCAAAATGACCTCAATGATTATTTACTGAATCAATTACAATTAACTCCAGCCATAGTACATAATATTGAAGTAAGAGTGAGATCAACTATCGAAATAGCAGTTCCTTTATTTTCTAATGTTTTGAAGTTTACTGTTATTCCTTACGCTATTCCTCCAAAAGTGGAGCCGCCAGCATCAGGGAAACTGTTTTTGGTGGGCAGTGCTACTCCCGGTGGATGGAATAATCCTGTTCCCGTACCAAGCCAGGAGTTTACTAAGGTAAGCCCAACATTTTTCCGGATAAATTCTATTGCGCTGACTGGTGGCGGCTCTTATTTATTTTTACCGGTTAATGGCGACTGGGGCGCTAAATACGGGGCCATTGGGGCAAACAATACCAATAATGTAAATGGAGATGATTTCAGGGCAGGTGGGGGAGATATGCTGGCTCCGGCTATAAGCGGGAACTATAAGATCGAAGTAGATTTCCAGAGAGGAAAATTCACATTAACACAACTGTAATCACCACTAATATTTTTTTTATGAGATCAATAATAAACTTCATTTTATTAACAGCCAGTGTTACTGTTTTCTTCGCAGCCTGCGACAAAGCAGAAACTCTGCCGTTTTATACTAATGGCAAAGCACCAGTGCTTACATCATCAGCAAATACCCTTGCACCACTGGCTACCGATTCCAATAAAATAGTATTAACCTTCAACTGGACTTTTCCTGATTATGCTACAGCTCCAAGTAATGTAAAATATACGATTGAAATAGATTCGATCGGAAAAAATTTTTCCAAACCAGATACTAAAATTGTAATAGGGTCTTTGAACGGTTCTTTCACTGCGAAAGAGTTGAACAATATGTTATTGGCAAGAGGGTATGCCTTTAATGTTCCGGTTGATCTGGATGTAAGAGTTATCTCTTCCTATGCCAATAATAATGAAAGAATAAGTTCAAATGTTGTAAAAATCAGATTGACACCCTACAAGGTTCCACCCAAAGTGGCACTTCCCACTTCGCTTAAACTTTTTATAGTAGGTGATGCCACAGCCGGTGGTTGGAACAACCCGGTTCCGGTTCCCAGCCAGGAATTGGTGCGGCTTGATGAAACAACCTGGGGTGGTGTATTTCAGCTTACAGGAGGAAAGCAATATTTACTGCTGCCGGTAAACGGAGATTGGAGCAATAAATTTTCAGTTGCAAATAACAGCGTCGCAGGGCTTAGCGCTGGCGGAGATTTTGGGTATAATCTTAATGACAATTTCCCGGGGCCAGCAACAACCGGCTTGTATAAAATAATTGTCGATTTTCAATTGGGAAAGTTTAGCGTAACCTCCTATTCAGGCGTATTGCCTGCCAATTTATATATAGTAGGAGATGCTACTCCCGGCGGCTGGAATAATCCGGTACCTGTACCATCTCAGCAGTTTACACGGCTTAATTCTTCAGTATTTGAATTAACACTACCCTTAACAGGGGGCAAGCAATATTTATTATTGCCGGTAAACGGGGACTGGAGTAACAAATTTGCTGTGGCTAATAATTCTCTGCCTGGCCTTGCTGCAGGAGGTACTTTTGGCTATAACTTAAATGATAATTTCCCTGGCCCGGCCGCTTCAGGTACTTATAAAATATCCGTGAATTTTGTGACCAATAAATTTGTTGTTACTCCTTAACAATATATTTCGAACAGTCTCAAAGCAGTTTTACAGTTTAAAATAATCCCGATTTGCTTCAGGTAACCGGGATTGCTTTTTTATAGATCTGTTTTGGCGGTTTCAATGTAAGCGAAGCTGTAATGTGCTTTAGAAAAATATACTGGTGTGATATTGCTTTATTGCTACTCCTAAAATCCCGGCAGTTTTTTATTTCAAACTCTATGTATATAGAAATTTAAAAGGCCGCCCATCCTCCCAGATAAAGCGGCCTGGCTTTAGCAGCCCTGACTCAGGTATAATCAGTTTTTTATAAACAACTGGCTTGACAACTGATTAGGTGATTGCACATACAAGGTATAAGCTCCCGGAGTAAGTGTGCTCAGATCAAAATCCCAATTGTTGGCGCCTGTGCTTGCATTGCGAACATAATTTCTTACAATTACTCCGGATCCGTTCACAATTTTTATATTCACCGGCCCGGTATGTGTGGAGTAAAATAATACATGTAATGTATTCATAACCGGATTGGGCGACAGGTGTAATACAGGGTATGTATCACCCGGCACAATCAATTTTTTGCAGATATTGGTTTCACAACCAGACTGTGTTTTTATCCGCAGGCAAAGTTCATAACTACCCGGTGCATTGTAGGTATGTGTTACTTCTTTTCCCGCAGCGCTGCTACCGTCGCCAAAGGTCCACCGGTATTCAACCACAGGGTCATTTTGATTATGCACGGCAAATCCTTTGAATTTAAAAGTTCTTGGCGACAGGAGTGAGTCCGTCAGATAACCACCACAAATATTTGTTGAAGGCCTGATGACAACTTCTTTACATTCGTAAGCGATGCAACCGCCTTCAAACAATATTTTCACACAAGCCTTGTACACTCCAGGAGCAGGATATGTATGCCGGATAATAAATGGAAGTAAGGAGATAATCGTACTGTTGAATTGAATGCATGTATCTTCTCCATCGCCAAAGTACCAGCAAATCCGAAAAGGACGTTTATTATTTGATGACCAGGGTGTGGCGTAGAATCCTCTTATTAAACTTGTAATGGAAGGAGTCAGTTCAAATAATTTTACACGGCACTCACCCGGGCCGTTTATTTTTATTATCCCACATTTCTTTGCTTCACAACCGCCATCGTAAAGAATTTTTACACATACTTCATAGTTACCTGCTTCACGGTATTCATGTTTTACAGTATAAACGCCGGTATAGTTTTCGGGATAAGTGATAC
>JAGVJJ010000040.1 GCA_020051175.1 Bacteroidia bacterium
GGCAGTCCCGTTACATACTTTACTGCTTCCGAAATTAGCGACAGGTTTCGGCCTTACAAACAATGTTTTTGTAATGGTATCCTTGCACCCGAAAGTAGAGGTAGTGATTAAACTTACATTGTAAGTTCCTGTAGCAGCATAAAGGTGACCACCTGTAACAGTTTGCTGGTTCAATAATGGTGAGCCATCTGCAAAATTCCAGCTCCAGCTCTGAATGGTATCTGTATTCGGTATTGTAGAGCCATCGGTAAATGAAGCAATATTTCCATGACAAACATTAACAGGTGCTGTGAATTGGGCAACAGGCAATGCATGTACTACTACATTTTTAGTAATGGTATCCTTGCAACCATTATTGGTTGTAACAATAAGTGTAACGGTATAGGTGCCCGCAGCAGCGTATTTATGCTTCGGATGCAGGATAGTTACAAGTGGTGAATTATCCCCGAAGTCCCAGCTTCGGCTGCTGATAGAACCAGAAGAAACCGCAGATAAATCAGTGCATTCAACAGTGTCGTTAAAACAAACACTGGCAAGATTAAAATTGGCAACAGGCATAGGGAACACCGAAATAGTGTCCGTTGCCGTATCGGAACAAGCAAGGTTGGAGGAATAAACAGACAGAGTAATTACATAATTTCCAGACGTTGTATATAAGTGATGCGGGCTCAAAGTTATACTATCCACAGGCGTTCCGTCACCAAAGGACCATTTCCACAAAGCGATGGTCCCATCCGATGGTGCTGCAGATGTGTTTGTAAATACAGCAGAATCGGCCTTGCATATATCTGTCGAAGAAAAGGCTGCAGCCGGACGATCGAATATTTGGACAGTATGTGTAAGTGTATCCGAACAGCCCCCTTTAACTACAAGTTGAACAGTATATGTGCCAGGTGAGGTATAATAATGCACCGGATTTTTTTCATTGTTTACCGGACTACCATCTCCAAAATTCCAGTTGTATACAGGGAGAGATGCTGAGTCCGTAACGGAGGTGTTTATAAAATGTACCGAATCGCCATAGCAAACATCCGAAAATGAAAAGCCTGCCGTTGGTATTGCATAAGCCCTCAGGGTGTCTACAACGGTATCGTTTTCGCAGCGGTATACAACCAGTGTAACAATATATTCACCGGCAGCGCTGAAGACATGATTGGGGTTGGGAAGGGAGGACGTATCATTTGTTCCGGATGAGGGATCGCCAAAATTCCAACGAAGGGAATCAATTTGTCCGTCATAATGAGCAGTAAAATTAATTGGAATGGAGTGGCATGTATCTGTAGTGGTTGCATAGCTATAGGTAGAAGGCTCCGGGATGTCCGAAAACCCTGAGAAATAACCGGCATATCCGGCAGCCCCGCTGGCACCAAATATTCCGGCAGCCACGCCCGCGGTGGACTTAACTTTTATATTACCGGTAAGTCCGAGTATTTTATATGTTTTCCAGGGGGCTGACAATACAGGTACTCCTCCTCCCTGAACAACGCCATTGATGGTAAGTGTTGCTCCCTGTTTTGTAAAAACAAATACTCCACCTGTAAAATTAGTGCTGCCAATTTTTTCCACCATAGGAATAAGGTCTATGGAATCCTGCATATAGCAGTTGTAAGGGGGGATAAAGTTTAAGGCTCCGGTAGCATATGAGGTAGAGCCAGCGAGTGCCTGGTACATATAGGCGGGCTCGGAAGTGTGTATATGCATATTCCGATGCCCCGTTCCCTGATAGTTTGAGTTGGGCACCATGTAATATTGCCCTGCATTTATCGTTGCAATTGGCGAAGTATTACCATTTATATAGATGGCGGTATTGTTATAGTGCGCAATTACAATCGGTTGCTCCATATCGGGATTGCCACCACCTTCAATTAAAATATAATTTTTTCCAACTTTTTCGATTGGCACACTTTGATCGATTCCAATATCCTGGCTTCCATCATTTGCAATGGTGCCAAGCAGATTGCCATTGTTCATTACAATGGGTTTGTCGGACTGTACGAGGGCACCGATGATACCATCGAGGTTTGCAGGAGTATTCGTATAGCCCGATATTACATAGCATTCTCCTTGGTTAAGTGTAACTGTAATACTGGGTGTTGTTATGGTTGGTACCCCTGCAAACAAAATAGCGGGATCATAATCATTGATGGTTACTGTTGTATTGGGCTCAGTGGCCATGATGCCTACTGTGAAATTACGGCTACTACCATTCAGCACCTGCGGAAACCCACCCACCCTGAATGTCGTTCCTTTGCCTGCCCTTCCTTTCGCAGTTAAACAGTCGGCCTGAGAGCCGGATCGGACTCTTGGATTTGCATAAAAAGGGAATGGTGCCGAGAGTGTAAGCCCGCTTTTTCTAAGTACTTTATTCAGGCTATCGACTGGAACAAACAGGGGAGATGCCGGTGATTGCGAGGTTCCTACCTGGTATGCCAAAGGAGTTGAATTGCTGATAGTTGGTGTGGCAATGGTGTTACCGGAGCCATCTGTAATGGTTACAGTAAAAGGTGTGGCGTGAGGCGTGGACAGGTAAACATAATGATCTGCAACCTGGTTGTTGTCGCGGGAATGCAGAGGTGGTATCCAATGAACAGTATCCAGCTGAGCAATGGAAAAACCATGCAGCAAAACAAAAGCAAACAGAATAAGTACATTTTTTTTCATGCGAAGAACCGTCCCGTCCCGAAATTTTTATCTAATTTTCTGTTCAGTAAATGAAACAAAAATAACCAGAAGCTGTTCAATAATACAAGTAAGTTAAAAGTACGATACTTTTTGTCAACCCAAAAGGCTTTTGCATTAAGAAGGGATTAATATTCAATAAGTTGCACGGTATTAAAAAAAACACATAATTATAAAAACCGGTTTATACCAAAGCAGATAATAAAATCAATTATCAAAAAGGTTTACTACCTTTGTAATAAGGAGCAATCCTGAATACCAGTATGTTAAGGTGGGTTGCACATATTTTTTTCTCAAAAGAAGTCAATTGGCAATATTGTTGTGTTTTTGCTACCTGGTTGCAAACCAACTATTTATATGAGAATAAAGTTTTTGAATAAGTCCGTATTTACTAATAAGCTATGCTTCTCCCTTCTGGTAGCAGTTGTACCCTATACGTGCTATTCTCAGAAAAAGCCAAAGAACCTTGTTCCCAACCCGAGCTTTGAAACCAGTATCAATAAAAGAGGCGATATAAGCGGGGCGAGTCCCTGGATAGGGGTTGGAACTGTAGATTATTACCTGAAACCCGAAAAACGGGATACTTCAAAATTCAAGGGAGCCCGAACGGGGACCTGCTATGCGGGGTTGCGTTTTCAGAAAGAGTATAAGGAATATATGTATGCACCACTTACCGAAACTTTAAAAGAGGGTGAAACCTATAGCTTTGAAATGTTTGTACGCTTGTTGAATTTTGATAACGTTACCGTTACAATAAAGCAGCTGGGTGCCTGCTTTTCGGAAGAGGTGTACAGGGACGATATGGAGTTTTTTAAAGAAAACATTGTAGATTCGACCAATGAGAATGGCCTGGCGGGAACGCTTAACTGGATCCGTATTCATGGCGATTATCTTGCAAATGGGGGAGAGAAATACATTATACTGGGGAATTTTAAGGCAAAGATGAAAGATGATTTTGTGAAGAAGGAAAAAGTTGGAATGTTTGAGTTTGAAGAAGGTTACTATTATGTAGATGATGTCTCACTTTATCTGAAAGAGGAAAAAGACGATTCAGCAAAAAAACATGCGGCTGCAAACCGTGTAACTTACCCGGAAACTTTTACAGCTGGTCAGAAATTCGAGGTTAAAAACTTGCAATTTGAGGAGGGCGGCACCCGTATTTTGCGAAATTCATACAAAACCCTTAATGAGTTGGTGCAAGTACTTAACAATCATCCATTTATGGAAATACAGCTGAACCTAAAAGCCGAAAATCAATCGCTTGCAAAGTCGCGTGCAAAAGCTGTGAGTGATTACCTCACAGAACAAGGTGTTGTTAACCCGGTAAAGCACAAGGGAATGGCTTTGCCCTCAACCGCTGAAAAAGGAAGCTGCGTGATGGAAATTGTTGTGCTGGTGCCCTGAGTGGGGTTTACCATAAATAAGATTTTTCACATTTTATTGGGGTATATACACTTACGCGGGTTAAACATTTATTAAACTTTTCATATTCCTGTTATTTTTCCCTTCTCATACCCACCGGGTTCAATTACTTTCTTATTTTTAGGGTAGATTTGGTAAATTAAGTCTACAAAAACAGGAATCTCAATATGCGCTCATTATATATACTTTTATTGTTTATCAGTTCTTTTGCATCGGCACAGGTGGTAACGGATAATTTTACAGATGGTGATTTTACTGCCAGTCCGGCCTGGTCAGGAGATAATGCGGAATATACGGTAAATACTTCCTTTCAGCTGCAACTGAACAATACAGTAGCCGGGGCAAGCTATCTTTCAGTTGCGAGCCCGGCAGCATCCTTAAATAATATGGAGTGGCGCTTTTATATTAAACAAACATTTGCGCCTTCATCCAGTAATTATGGAAGGGTATACCTTGCGTCCAGTCAGGCTAATCTGGAAGGTTCACTTAATGGCTATTACCTCCAGTTTGGAGAAGCAGGCAGTCTTGATGCAGTGGAGCTTTTTAAACAAACCGGGACTACCAGTATATCCGTTGCCCGTGGTACCAATGGCCAGATAGCAGCTTCCTTTGCGATAGGCGTAAAAGTAACCCGCAATGCTTCCGGATTGTGGAGCCTTTATGTAGATGGTGCTGGTGGTACAGCCTATACTTTTGAAGTTTCCGGCACGGACAATAGCTACACAACTACCAGCTTTTTTGGTGTTTCTGCGGTTTATACCGGCAGCAATGCCAACAAATTTTATTTTGACGATTTTTACAATGGCCCGCTTGTGGTGGATGTAACGGCTCCTTCTTTAACATCGGCCACAGCCTTAACAAGCACCACAGCTGATGTGCTGTTTAATGAGAATGTTGATTTAACAAGCTGTCAGACCAACAGTAACTATAGTGTTAACAATGGGATCGGCAATCCATCGTCTGCAGTGCGTGATGCTACAAACTTAAGCCTGGTTCACCTGACATTTGCCACCCCTTTTACCAATGGGCTTTCCAATACACTTACTGTAACCAATGTTCAGGATTTAAGCAGCAATGCCATTAGCAGCGCAAACACTTCCTTTACTTATAATACCACTGCTACGGCCACGTTCAAAGATGTGCTGGTGAATGAGATATTTGCCGACCCTTCGCCACAAGTGGGTCTTCCGGCTTTTGAGTTTGTAGAGCTTTATAACAAATCCGGTAGTGCTTTCAACCTGAATGGATGGAAGCTTACGGATGGCTCTTCAACGGCAACGCTTGGTAGTTATACTCTTGCTTCCAACCAATACGTAATTATTTGCAGCGCGGCAGATACCGCTCTTTTTTCACCTTTTGGAAACACCTTGGGTGTAAGCAGCTTTCCATCACTGAACAATACTGGCGATAACATTTATCTAAAGGACAATACGCTTGCATTTATAGATTCGGTGAGCTATTCGGACGACTGGTACCAGAATGCAACAAAAAAGGCGGGAGGCTGGACACTGGAGCTGATAAACCCTACAGCAAACAGTAGTTGCCCTGCCGCAGGAAACTGGATTGCTTCTAACAATGCAGCCGGTGGAACACCCGGAACCCAGAACAGTGTGTATTCTACAGCTGGCGATGTAACGGCACCATTTGTTTCAGGTGTTACTGTAGTAGATTCTGTGCATATCAATGTTTGTTTCAGTGAGGCGATCAGCGCTTCCGTAATAGGCACACTGGCAAATTACAGTGTAAGCAACGGCATTGGAGTGCCAACAGCAGATACAGTAAACATGGCACTTACCTGTGTGTACCTGACCTTAAGCGCTCCTGTAGTATCAGGCACTACTTATACATTAACCATTAGCAATGTAAGCGATTGTGCCGGAAATGCACTTACGCCTGCAAGTATCACCTTTTCGCCATATGAGGTTCAGCCATTTGATATTGTCATCAATGAAATTATGGCCGATCCGGATCCTGTTGTAACAACATTGCCAAATGCGGAATATCTCGAATTACATAACAGAACAGCATTTTCTGTGAACCTTAGCAACTGGACGCTTGTGATTGGAACAACTGTTAAAACTCTTCCAAATGTGAGTATTGCGGCAGACAGCTTTTTGGTAATTACTTCCACTGCGGCTTTACCGGACTTTGGAAACACCATAGCTGTTGCGGATCTTTCCAGCTTATCGTTGCCAAATACCGGACAAACAGTAACACTAAAATCTCCTCCGGGTGCAGTTATACATACTGTTTCGTATGATGACAGCTGGTACCAGAACAGTACAAAAGCTTCTGGCGGCTGGAGCCTGGAACAAATCGACCCATCAAACCCTTGTGCCGGAATGAGCAACTGGATAGCATCTTCCGGTAGCAATGGAGGGACCCCGGGATTAACCAACTCTGCTAATGCCCCCAACCCAGATAATGCACCACCTAAAGCTGTGAGGGTAAGTGTTATTGCAAACGATACGATACAACTTTATTTTGATGAGCCGCTGGACAGCACAAGTATGCAAAGTGCTTCTGTTTATTCGATTGATAACGGTATTGGCAACCCATCATTGGTACAGCTTGTTGCACCTGATTTTAAAAGCGTAAGACTGGTTATAACGGGAGGTTTGCAGACAGGGATTATTTATACCATAACTGTTAACAACGCTGTTGCCGATTGTGCCGGAAACCTTATTGGAGCTGATAATACGGCCCGATTTGCAATTCCTGAAACGGCACAACCGAATGATGTGGTTATAAACGAAGTTTTGTCGGACCCAAAAACAGGAGGTGTTGATTTTGTGGAAATTTACAACCGTTCTAACAAAGTGATCGATTTAAAAACAATGACCTTATCGCAGTACGATACAATAAACAATACCTTGTTGAGCATTGAAGAGATTGCACCAGAAGGATACCTGTTGTTTCCTCAGGATTACCTGGTGCTCAGTGAAGATGGAGCTATTGTAAGATCGCAATATGCAACAAGTAACCCTCAGGCTTTCCTGGATATGAGTGATTTGCCATCGTTGAATATTTCAGAAGGGACAGTGTGTATTGCTACGAATTCCGCTATTATCGACTTGTTTATTTATGATGCCGGAATGCAGTTTGCGTTGCTGAACAGCACCAAAGGCGTATCGCTTGAGCGTATTGATTTTGAAAGACCAACAAGGGACAGGACGAACTGGCACTCGGCAGCAGCAGCGGCCGGGTATGCAACTCCAGGGTATAAAAACTCACAGTACAATGATGCCGGACAAACGGACAATGCAATACAAATTGCACCTGAAGTGTTTTCTCCCGATGAAGACGGACAAAACGATGTGGTGAATATTAACTACAACTTTGGAGTGCCCGGATTTGTTGCCAATATTACAGTGTACGACAGCAGAGGGCTATTGGTTAAAAACCTTGTAAGGAGTGAGCTTTTAGGGATAAGCGGTACCTTTAGTTGGGATGGCATAACGAATGATCGTGAAAAAGCGAAAATCGGGATATATATACTCTTTATAGAAGCGTTTGATTTGAACGGTACGGTAAAACAGTATAAGAAGACTTGTGTAGTAGGTGGCAAGCTGTAATTTTTCTGTTAAGCAGATATTAAAATATTGCCTTAAGTTAAATAAACCCTCCAATTTAAGCGATTAGACTGTATCGGAAAGCTTATTTTTACTACTTTTATGCCCTGCTTCTGATGCTCTTTGTGAGTGGAGGTAAAGCAAAATTTTAATCCGAATTAATTAAAAAATGCAAATGAAAAAAATCAGTTACACATTATTGTTTATTGTGTTTGTAAACGTTTCTGCTTTTGCCCAGGCCGTGTTACCAACATCGTGGAGTTTCGCGAATACAACATTTCCTACCGGATGGACACAAATCGATCCTTTACCGGCTTATTATACAGCCTCTGGCAATACACCTCCTGCTTATAAGTTTGATGCGACCGGGGATCAGATTGTTATTTCTTTTGCAAGCAATCCCGGGAACCTGACCTATTATATTGCAGGAAACTCTTTTTCGGGAGGAACGTTCCTTGTGGAAGAATCTGTAAATGGCAGCAGCTGGACAACTTTGCGTTCGCACACGGCACCAACCAGTACCTATACTTTATATACGGATGTGCCAAACTCTGCCAGCCGTTACATACGTTTTAACTATTCGAATAAAGTAAGCGGGAATGTTGGTCTGGATGATGTTGCCCTTGCAGCTGGTGCTGCAGGACCAGCACAGGAGATAAATGTGAAACAGGGTTCTACAACGATTTTGTCAGGCGGGACGTATACTCCGGTTTCAGCAGTGAGTGTGAGCAATATTACCACTTTTACCATAGAAAACCTGGGGACGGCAACCACGTTGAATTTATCTTCAGCTTCCATTTCTGGTGCCAACGCTTCTGATTTTACAGTATTGTCGTATCCTTCTACAGTAACTGCTGCAAACGATGATGATTTGATCCTGGAGTTTATTCCATCAGCAGCCGGCACCCGTATGGCAACTTTAACCATTGCGAATGATGATGCAGACGAAGGTTCATACGTTATCAATCTTTATGGTATTGGTGGTACTTATGCTACTGAGCCTTCGGCACAACCAACAGCTCTAGTATACAGCAATGTTAAATCCTACACTTTAAGTGTAGCGTTTACGGCAGCATCGCCTGCACCTGAAGGTTATCTTGTTTTGCGTAAAGTTGGTTCGGCTATAACAGATGTTCCTGTTGATGGCATGGCTTATGATCGTGGAGATATGATAGGAAGCTCGAAGGTTGTTTATGATGGTACCGGAACATCGTTTACACCAAACAATATCACGGCAGAAAAAGATTATTACTTTGCAGTGTTTGCCTACAATGGCCCGGCCGCATACCGCAATTACCTGACAACAAGTCCTTTGACAGGAAGTGTTACAAGCCTTGGTTCCATGCAGCCTTCTACTTATTACAACGGCATAAGCACCAGCAGCAGCACTTTTTTAACGGATTTGCATAATAAAATAAATCCACACACTCAACTTTTTTACAGTAATTACGGTCCAGCGGTGGTTGCACCATTCGTTTCACGCGATACTACGGATAATCAGCGTGTGGTTACATGTGTTTACAGTGGTGAGAATAAGGTTTATACAGAACCGTTCGACTGGACTTCCAATGGATATAGCCGCGAGCACACGTTTTGTCATAACTGGATGCCTACCTATCCTGCAGAAGGGCTGCCTGAATACGAAGACTATCACCATTTGTTCCCAACCAATCAGAATGAAGCAAATGCTTTGCGCAGCAACTATCCGTTAGGCGAAGTTGTAAATGTTACTTCTACCTATATGGGATGTAAATACGGTCAGGACGCGAATGGGAATACCGTGTTTGAGCCACGCGATTCTCACAAAGGTGATGCAGCACGTGCAATTATGTATGTTGCCACCTGTTATACCACTATTGGTGGTAACAGCTGGGCATTGCCAAATCCAATCAGCAATACTATTCCATACGGACAGGATCAAAACCTCTTGAAAACCTGGAGCTACCAAGACCCTCCTGATTCATGGGAAATTGCCCGTAATGATTTTATTGAATCGATGCAAGGTAACCGTAATCCGTTTATAGACAGTATGCATTATGCCTGCTTTATTGATTTTTCAACCATGACCAAAATTAGTGGCCCGAATGTGCCTTGTAATGCTGAGGTGCTTGGTGTAGAAGACACCAAGAAAGGAAATGAGCTTCTGATATTGGCACCCAATCCTAATAACGGGGCTTTTGTGCTGAATTATGTAACACCTAAAAACCAGGTTGTGCGTATTCAGCTGGTGGATATGCTGGGCCGTGTAGTGTATTCAAACGAAATGCAGGTAAATAAAGGCTTTAACGCATTGGATATTAAAGCAAGCAATTTGAATAAAGGCATTTATATGTTTGAATTGATGTCGGAAACAGGCCGCAAAACAGAACGTGTGATTATAGAGTAAAATACATTTAACAATATAAAAGGAAAACCCCGCTCACTTGCGGGGTTTTTTGTTTTGGTGCTTTTGATAGGAAGAAAAATTGGGCTCTCATAATTAATTATTTAGCCTACGGAATTTATCTGTCAACGAAATATGCTGCCGGACAAATGGCTTGCTGTCTACATTTAAAGCAAGGCGCTGTATGTGCTTCAAAAAAATAAATGAAGTCAGTTTTACTCATCTTTCTTTCCTTGTTTATTAATGCTGCCGGTTATAGCCAAGCAGGTCAGCTGAAATCTATTGTTTATGATTTTGATGGGCAGGGTTTAGGCCAAAGCAACTTACCGGACGGGGATTATAAAAACTTTGATCTTAGTTACCAAATTGCAGAAAATCCGCTTTCGGCAAGTACTGTTCTTGGTGATCGTGTTCTGAAGGTTGTTCTCAACTGGTCGAGCGGGCGCGGGGAGTTTGGTAAAGGAATAACCCGGCATGTTGAATTGGATGTACAGACAGACTATATCAACTTCTATTGTTACAATCCACTATCCAATTCAGACAGCGTAATTGCAGAAGTATCAATAACAGAAGATGATAATTTTAACGGGCTTTATGAATCGGCACAGGATGATAAATGGAAAAAAGAAGTTGCGGTGGCCCGTGCGGCTGGCTGGCAGCTGGTTTCATTGCCACTGAGTAGTTTTGCTGATGCAAGTGCGGGTGGCAATGGTGTATTTGACGCGGGGTATGGCAGCAACGAAGGAAAGCTTCTGACTGTAAGCATAACATTTAAAAAGAGAAGCCTGCCATATACAGGAACAGAGAGTTACTATATTGACATGATTTGTTTTTCGGAAGGTGCACTTGCAACAGGCGCTACTGACCTCGACCCTCCAATTGCAGAGCAGGAGGATCATTGTTTGCTAGGCTGCCTTGCGTATCGTACGCCAGCTGACTCGGTTCCGTTTGAGTTTGAAGCACTGTTCCCTGAGGTCAACCGGCTTCATTATATCAATATATTCATGCCTTATGCTACTTCCGGATCAACGGCTTCCAACCTTCCTGGCAATGCCGTTCAAAGGTTGATAAATAATGGTTATAAGCCTCTCATAACATGGGAAATGCTGTATACCTCTTATTCCGCTTCGGATAGCATACAACCACAGTTAAATGATATATTGAGCGGGGAGTTTGATTCCTATTACGATGCTTTTGCAGACAAGATAAAATTATATACCGATACCGTTTACATTCGTTTGTTTCATGAATTTGACGGAGATTGGTATCCCTGGTGCATCAGCGTAAACGGGCAAGACCCCCAAAGACTTGTAAATGCTTTCCGTTATATTGTCGATCGTTTCAGGGCGAAGGGGGCCTATAATGTAAAGTGGGTGTGGTCGCCCAATTCAGCACCAAAGCCGAATACAAGCTATAACTGGATTGTGGATGCATACCCTGGAAATAATTATGTGGATGTTGTAGCAACAAGCATTTACAATCACCCTTCAGCTGGAACACCACCATGGAAATCATTCCGCTCCCTGTATGCTGAATGCTATTTTTACCTGTGGAAATATTTCCCTGAAAAACCTGTATTTATCTGTGAGATGGCCTGCAGGGAGAGATATGGTGCAGAGCTGAGCAGCTCGCAAACAAAGGCAGAATGGCTGTGCCAGCTTGACAACGACTTGCGATCTTTTTTTAATAATACACGAGCTCTTATTTTTTTTAACAGGAATAAAGAACACGACTGGCGGGTGAATTCGTCTACGTCTACAATGCAGGCCGTGAAGAGTTGTTTGTGGGAAAATACATATTATACGGAGCGACCATTGATTGTTTCAGAGAATCTATTTTTAGGACGCCATACTGTCTTTCCAAATCCATTCAGCAATGAATTGATAATTGAAAACGTATTTCCGTACGGGGAATATAGGATTACAGTATATGATATTTTTGGAAAGAAAATTGCCTGCAACCAAACTGCGAAAGGGGTGACAATTCAGGGCGAAATAGCTTCAGGTGTGTATATTCTTGAGATTAGTGGCGAGCAATATTCTGAAAAAATTAAAATAATAAAGCAGTAAAAAGCTCAGAATATTTTTTCAATAAAAAGATTGATTACCTCTACTAGGATTAAAAGAATTATAACAATTTCAAGCATACTGCTTTTGCGCTGGTGCATGATGTCAATAAAAAGACCGAGGTTATCTTTTATAATTTCCAATTCTTCGTGAATATTACGGTAACGGCTCTGTATATCGAACGTTTTTTTTAGCTCCATATTTATTTTATACAGATATTCATTGTCCCAAGCCTCGGGCGGAGAATCAAGAATATAAAGGTTTTCGATGATCCTGTTTTTCAAATTGATGGTTTTTCCAATAAATTTTTTAAGGTTTCGTCCAGAGATGTTTAATCTTCCTTTTCGCTCAAGAATCAGTGTTTGTGCGTTTGTTGCGGTCAACAGCAGATTCGATTGCTCCGTATAATAATCCAGTGCAACGGATTCTGATACATTGAGCATGATAATCCTTAAAGTATCAATATCCGGGTTTGTAATTTGTATTCTATTGTACTCGAATTTGTTTTCTTTTGTGTTTACATCCACTTCAAACTCTTCACGCAATGTCGGTTCAAAGAAGTTTTTGCAAAAAGGAGCCAATTGTTTGACAAATATATTTATCTCGCCTTCTGAATGATTTAAAAAGCTAACCACCCCATATCGAAAAACGTATATGTACTTATCGTGACCTGCATTATAAAATAATTCGTCAGAGTCAGAAAAAGCAATATCATAGAAATTGGCTGCTTTAAGCGATTTTATTTCAATATTGTCAGATATCTGAATGGATAATACTTTGTGCATAGTTTCCTGAATATTAGTGGATACAGCAAAGGGATACACGTTTATTAAAAAAAAACATACCAGGGAAATTTTCACAGAACATGTGAAAAACTGTTAAATACATGAGTTTTAAGAACCTTATTTGCTTCTCTTCGTTTATAACTGTCGTTGAAACATAGAAAAAAATAGCCGGATGTAATAAAAGAATCGTTCGGATATTCAGTAAAAACTTTTAAAACAACAGATGATGAAGAGAAAGGCAGGAGCAGTTATAGCACGATTAGGGATGATTTGTTTAACAGTTATTTGTTTTAAAAATGTAAAGGCCCAACAGATTTCCGATCATTTTTTTGGTGTGAATGCCTGGATGCCGGATACGATAGGAGATGTGAACAATTGTCCGGATCCTCCTTGCATACGCTATGGAAAGCTTCATAAAAACTGGACCAATATTAAGAACAGCGGTGCAACTAGCGTACGTTATGGAGGGATTTCGCCAGATAAAAACATACCAACAAAATATCAATACCTGAGAATGGTGGACTCTATACGCTCAAGGGGTATGGAGCCGATTATACAGGTTCCTTTTTATAACTATCGCTATACAGCACAGCAGGCGGCAGATATAGTGCAGTACCTCAATGTAACCAAAGGTAGAAATGTGAAATACTGGATTATAGGCAATGAACCAAACCTCATTTATTCCTACACAACAGCCGGCCAAATTGCGGTATATTTTAAGGCATTTGCTTCAGCAATGAAAAGCGTTGATCCTTCTATACTGATTGTGGGTCCTGAAACAGCAAGCTTTAAGCAGACAATAACCAATGGTTTGACCGCGCCTGGCGGACCGGATGATATAACCGGAAAAGATGCTGCCGGCAGGTATTACCTGGATGTATTTTCTTTTCACACTTATCCATTAGGTGCCGGAGGCCAGACACGATCCGATGTTATTACCAATTTAACGGCATCCGGCAACCTGCAGGACGATCTTATGTACTTAAAAGCGCGATTAGATGCAGCAAGTACGTATCACAACCGGACAGGTGCATCGGCTCTGAAAATGGCGATTACAGAGGCGAATATAAATTATAAAAATAATTCTACAGACGATGTTTACGGGCTATGTACAAATAGTTTTGTAGGAGGACAGTTTGTTGCAGAGTTGTATGGTGTGGGAATGAAGTGTGGTGTGGATTTTATCAATTTGTGGAGTGTAATCGAAGGGAATTCAAATATAGAGAATTGCGGCTATATTGACCAGTTTACAGGCAATAAAAAACCAATTTATTACCATTTTCAGATGATGGCCGAAAACTTTTCAGGCAATAGCATCAATTGTACATCCAGTCAGTCTGATGTAAAATCATTTGCAAGCCATGATGGAAATAAGCTGTCTGTGATGATAATGAATGAAAGTATGACAAACAATCATTCATATACTTTAAGATTAAATACCAATGCAATTGGCGGTAACGGGTCATTAAAAATAAATGTAAATGCAGGAATAAATGCGGACTTTACAGA
The DNA here is from genome assembly GCA_020051175.1 of Bacteroidia bacterium. GTDB lineage: Bacteria > Bacteroidota > Bacteroidia > 2-12-FULL-35-15 > 2-12-FULL-35-15 > 2-12-FULL-35-15. The sequence goes on from JAGVJJ010000040.1 coordinate 14,417, forward strand.
TGTGTTGCCGAGCCAGAGTTCGGTGGTGCTTATATTTAATACAGCCGGGACAATCATTAAAAAATGTGAATATTCATTGGTTAATGCTGTTGCGAACCAGCCACCGGTATGCACTGATTATATCAGCACCGGCATTGCATTTAACCAGGGATTTGATGATAATGCAAAGCTGGATCTAACCATCTTTCCAAATCCTTCTTCAGGAATGTTCAATATAGGACTCAATAACAAATATTCGACAGAAAGAAAATTTAATATTGAAATTATAAATATACTTGGACAGAAGGTGTATGGCTCAACCACCACTTTTGTAAATGGTAAAGAAGAAGTTGATCTAAGTACGAACCTGGCCCAGGGCACTTATATTATCCGGGTGCGCCAGGAGGATAAAGATGATAATTGTGTTATAAAGAAGATAATGGTTCAGAAATAGTCGTTTATAATTGCCAGATTGAGGAGCCTTTGCCCATCAGGGTAGAGGCTCCTCTTTTATATTCAATTCAAATAATCGCAATGGCATATGCGTTTATATTTACGTTTTTAGAAAATCCTCAAATTGTAAAACGGTTGTAAATGCTTATCCCTGGCACGTTTTTGTAGTTAAGAGCCTAAAAAACTCTTTCCGAATGAAAAAATATAATACATTAAACCAATCGTCTTTTTGTAAAACGATTATCGGCAGTATTATCTTCTTATTTGTTTTTAATACGATTCTGTTTTCACAAACCCTTCCGGCAGGGTTCAGCAAGGTAAAGGTGGCAACTCTAGATCAGGCCACCGCTATGGCATTTGCTCCTGATGGACGATTGTTTATTTGTGTAAAGAACGGGCCGGTTCGAATTATAAAGAACGGGAGTTTGCTGTCAACACCTTTTGTTACGTTGTCAGTAGATATTAACGGTGAACGCGGTGTAAACAGCATTGCATTCGACCCTAATTTCAATACTAATCATTATGTTTATATTTATTACACTGCGTCTTCCCCAACTATTCATAACCGTTTAAGTCGCTTTACTGCGAATGGTGATGTAGTAATTCCAGGAAGCGAGGTACCCTTACTGGATGTAGAAACAGTAACCCAGGTGTTTCATAATGGTGGCGGAATGGCTTTTGGGCCGGATGGAAAATTGTACCTGGCTATAGGAGAGGACAACCATCCAAACAATTCTCAGAATATGAATACCTATAAGGGAAAACTTTTACGCCTTAATGCTGATGGATCAGCACCAACGGACAACCCTTATTACAATTCATCCTCACAGGTAACAAAGAAAATATGGGCTTTGGGATTACGTAATCCATATACCTTATCATTCCAACCCGGTACAGGTAAATTATTTGTTAATGATGTGGGTGCGGACGATTATGAAGACATACACGATGCGACCCTACCAGGAAAAAATTTCGGATGGCCTGCTGTTGAAGGGAGCAGCACTAATCCAGCCTATTCGAATCCTGTATTTTCTTACCCGCATGAGTCAACAGGACAAAAAGGCTGCGCTATTGTTGGGGGAACTTTTTTTAACCCAACAACAACAAATTATCCAAGTCAATATATTGGGAAATATTTTTATATGGATTTTTGCAATGGCTGGATGTATTATTTATCACTTGGTTCTCCTGTTCAGAATACTTTTTTTGGTTCCGGCTTAGTAACACAGAATCTTGGTTTACAAGTTGGTCCGGATGGTAATTTGTATTTTATTAACCGTTCTCAGCCGGGTATTTATAAAATTATTTATAATAATACCAATGCTCCCGGAATTTCTTCTCATCCTTCAAACCATACCGTTACAGCTGGTCAGCCAGCATCGTTTAGCGTGTCAGCAACTGGTACTAACCCTCTTGGCTTTCAATGGCAGAAAAATGGCGTGAATATTCCGGGGGCAACGTCTTCAACTTATACAATATCAAACACACAGTCGTCACATGCCGGGCAGTACCGGGCGGTTGTTACAAACAGCTATGGTACCGCTACGAGCAATGCTGCAACACTCACTGTTACAGCATTTAATGCGGCTCCCAATGCAACTATTTTATCACCAGCCAATCAGACCCCATTCAGAGCGGGGGACATAATTAACTTTTCCGGTGATGCCACAGATGCTGAAGATGGAACATTGCCCGCATCCGCATTTGAATGGACCGTTGAATTCCATCATAACAATAATCACTTTCATCCCGGACCAGTTATTCCTTCGGGAATAAAAACAGGTTCTTTCGCAACATCCAATGACGATCATACATCGGCAAACATATTTTACAGGCTAAAATTAAGAGTGACCGATTCGCATGGGCTGGTTGATACCGCGTATGTAGATATAGTTCCCATTACATCTTCGGTAACAATTGTTACTCAGCCTCCGGGGCTGCAAATTACATTTGACAGTCAACCCAAACCAACACCTTTTTCTACACTTACGGTGGAGGGCCTGCATATTTCAATGGGCGTAGTTACCCCGCAAACGGTGAATGGACAATCTTATGCATTCAGCCACTGGCTTCAGCGCGGGGGTGGGGCATCCCAAACTATTTTGATTGGCGAGGGTGATAGCACATATACAGCGGTTTTTAAAGATACTGTGATACAAAGTGCCGAGCTAATTACTTCAGGAAGCCAATGGAAATACCTGGCAAATGGAAGTAATCAGGGAACAGCATGGCGGAGCACAACCTTTAATGATGCCGCCTGGAACACGGGCACCGCACAGCTGGGTTATGGTGATGGCGATGAGGCAACAGTTGTGAGTTATGGGTCATCAGCCAGTAACAAGTACATTACTACTTATTTCAGAAAGTCATTTAATGTAGCCGATATAAATACGGTTAGTGGGCTTGAGCTGAGCCTCATGCGTGATGATGGTGCTGTTGTTTATCTTAACGGAACGGAGGTATACAGGAACAACATGCCTTCCGGAACAATCAGTTATAATACGCTGGCAACAACCTATGTAGATGGTACAGCTGAATCGGCTTATCTGGTTACAAATATCAGTAAAACAGCTTTGGTAAACGGAAATAATGTTATTGCCGTTGAAATCCATCAAAATGCGGCAACAAGTTCGGATATCAGTTTTGATTTGAAGCTGAGAACAGTTACCCCATCAACAAATTCCTGTTCAGCTACGGGAAGTATAACACGCGATTTCTGGGCAAATGTAACTGGCGGTACTATTAGTAGTGTACCGGTAAATTCAAATCCAACCAGCACTACAACCTTATCTTCTTTTGAAGGTCCATCACAGGCTGGTGAAAATTATGGAAGCCGTATTCGTGGTTATATATGTCCGCCAACAAGCGGAACATATACCTTTTGGATTGCAAGCGACAATAGCAGCGAGTTGTGGTTGAGTACTACCGATCAACCTGCGAACAAAGTGAAGATAGCAAGTGTCTCGGGATACACTTCATCACGGCAATGGACCAAATATACCACTCAAAAATCATCACCAATAAGTCTTATGGCAGGAGTAAAGTATTACATTGAAGCGATACATGTAGAGGGTACCCAAGGTGATAATCTCGCGGTGGGATGGCAATTGCCGGATGGGCCAATGGAGCGGCCAATACCAGGAACACGCTTGTCGCCTTTTGCCGGTTCTGGTAACTCATCGTCTCCAATTGTAAGCATAGCATCACCTGCAAACAATACTGTGTATTCTTCTTCAGCCAATATAACGATCACTGCAGATGCAAGCATAAGCGGAGGCACTATAGCTAAGGTTGAATTTTACCAGGGAACAACCAAGATAGGAGAAGACATAACGGCTCCATACGCCTACACCTGGATGAATGTGCCTACCGGCAACTATGCACTCAAGGCTGTTGCTACAAGTAATACCGGCTTAACCGGCACATCTCAGATTGTTAATATATCCGTAAACACCTGTTCAACCCCGGTTATCACACCATCTGGTCCAACTACAATTTGTTCCGGCACAGTTGTTCTGAATTCGAGCACGGGACAGGATTTTGTTTATCAATGGAAAAAGAACGGGGCAAATATTACAAATGCAACAGGGCCTTCTTACACAGCAACCGTTTCGGGTGAGTACCAGGTTAAGGTTATTCGTGGTTCTTGTATTTCCTGGTCAGCACCAATTTTGGTGAAAATCGAAAATGGGTTGCGAGCGTCTATTACTCCAGGTGGGCCAACATCTTTCTGCCAGGGCGGTAACGTGAAATTGTATGCGAATACGTGTTCGGGATACACCTATCAATGGAAAAAGGATGGATCCGATATTCCTGGTGCGAATGGTTCTACGTATATAGCAAGTGTTTCGGGCAGTTACCAGCTGAGGGTAAGTCAGAATGGTGCAAACGCATGGTCAGCATTGGTGTCTGTTACCGTTCAGCAATGCCATACCCCGGACGATGCGGGCAATGAAGATACTTTTGCAGATAATGAGCTGAAAAGCTATACTCCGGAGACGCCTTCAACAGGGCCTTTCCAGATGAAGGTATATCCAAATCCTACAACGGGTTTATTTTCAATCGTGCTTAATATGGCCACAACCGACCAGGAAAAAATAAGAATGCGAATGGTGAATATGCTTGGCCAGGAAGTATATACAAAAGAAACAGTTGCGAACAGCAATTATCTGAAAGAAACTGTTGAGCTTGATGGTACTTTACCGCCAGGGCTATATACCCTGCAGATTATAATCGGGGGCCAGGTTGAAAGTACCAGCGTTGTTCTGTCGAAACAATAAATAAGAATAAACCAATAAGGAAAGCACCCTGTTCTATTAACAGGGTGCTTTTTATTTTTTAAAAGGACAAAAGCCCTCTTGGTTTATAAAATAAATTATGAGAATGATAACCGGTGGGCAATTAACCCCGTGCTTCATTGAAAAAAAAGGTCAAAAAAAAGATGGCTGTTTTAAAAACAGTCACCTTTTTAGTTCTTCCAGTAGAAAAATGGAATATTACTTTTTTAATGTAGAGTCCACAACAAACTCTTCACATACCGATCTTAGTATATTTACCAGCTCAATATAACCCGAAGGTTTTATGATATAGTTTTTAGCGCCCAAGCTCATCGTATAATCTATATCTTCTTTTGCTGATGAGGTAGAGAAGACAACAATATTGAGATGGCACAGCTCCGGATTAGCTTTTATTTCTTTCAAGGCAAGTCTTCCATCTTTTCTTGGCATGTTTAAATCCAGGAGAATAACATCCGGAAGGGAATGACTTAAATTTATCTTGTTTTTGAGAGAATCAATAAGTTCCTGGCCATCGGTCACAAAATCAACAGAATGCATCATGTTAAGTTCCTTAAAAGCTATGGATGCAAGGTTTCTGTCGTCCGGATCGTCATCGGCAATAATTATTTTTTTATGTAGGTTCATTCATCATCCGGGTTTAAAATGTTATTACTGTGCGCTTTGTTCGTTTCATCTGTTGGTGGCTTTTATGAAAGCGGAAGACTATAATTGCTATTTGTCTTTGATCAGCTGAATTTCACAGGAAATCTTCACATCGTCTCCAACCAGCATTCCACCTTTTTCCAGTGCTGTGTTCCAGTTCAATCCAAAGTCTTTTCGGTTTATTTTACCAGTTACGCTAAACCCCGCTTTTTCATTTCCCCAAGGATCAGTCTGAATGCCCCCGAAATCAACATCAAGGATGACTTTTTTGGTTGTGCCTTTAATTGTAAGGTCGCCTTCCAGCTTGTATTTTCCTTCTTCCGTTTGTTTGTATTGTGCTGAACGGAATGTGATTTCAGGATTGTTTTCTATGTCGAAGAACTCTTCTGACCTTAAGTGTTGATCACGTTTTTCGTTGCTCGTGCTGATGGAGTCCATTTTTCCTGAAAAGAAAATTTCCGCATTTGAAAAGTTTTCGTCATCGGACGTAACTTCAACTGAAAAATCTTTCAGGTAACCTCTTACATTGGAAATCATCATGTGCTTTACCTGGAATGCAACTTCGCTGTGATCGGGGTCAAGTTTCCAGCTGATTTTTTCCAAAGTGCTGGTCTCTTTTTCTTTGTTTGTTATTGTATTATTTGTAGCCATTGTTACGGTATTTTTTTTATTGGTTTGGTGTTTAAATTAATAAAAAGAGATGCCATATACTGAAGTGTATATGTAAAGCGAATGTTACGGCTAAATGGGCAAAGAAGCCTAAAAGTATGCCGAATGTGTGGAAATTGTTGCCGGGAAAAATATTCTCGTTTTAACTGCTTCTGTTGCTTGGCAGAGGGTGAAATGTAACGTAGTGCTATATCTTCTCGACTAATTCTGTTTGGGTTTGTACCCATTTACCATTATTAAGAATGAAGAAGGCGGCTATAAAGCACTTATTGCTAAGCCGATGAATTTCTTCTTTTAGCTGGATTGTTTTTTCCCCTTGTACCTGTGTTCCGGTCCAGGTAAGCAGCTTGTCCTGCCATCCGCTTGATGTAAGTTTTATAGTGCTTCCATCGTTTGTAATAATGGTCCGGATGTATTGTGTTTTAATATTGGGGCTTTGTGTAATGAACTCCCGTGTATAATCACTGCCTTTTATTTTTACGTTACCCAACAAGCAAAGCACACTATCCAGGCCTTTTTCCAGTTTCCATTGTGCCGTAATGTCGGGTTTTTGAACCGTGTCGTTGCCAGACCATACTTTGAGAGCCCAGTTTCCTACAAAAAAATCAAGTGCGGTGTTTTGTGCAGTTGCTGTAGTGCAAATGGTGCATACAGACAAAATCAAAGCAAAGGAAATGCTAATGTATTTGCAACAAACTGTCACTACTTTAACAAAAATTTTATGTTTCTAAAAATCCTGTTGGTACAAGCTGTTTAAAGTGTTTTCAGATATTCAATCAGCTTCATCCTGTCACTGTCGCTAAGGTGATCCCCGAAAGTATGGCCGGTGTTGTTATAGCCCGCTAAATCTGTATTGTAACATGTGCTGTTGGCACTTGTAAGAACAGTGTAATTCCATCCTACGTTTGTATAATTATAATCTGTTGCATCAAAAGTTCTGGTCCAGTATGCAGGGCGTGCGCTGCTTTTTAAGAGCGTATAAAGATCGGGAACAGATCCGTTGTGCAGGTATGGTGCTGTAGCCCACACTCCGTCAAGAGGAGGGGCAATGTAGCCATTTTTGGGCGCAATACGTCCGGGGTTCACACCTGTTCCAAACCAGCTCTGGTTGTACCAGGTGGTGAAAAAGTCGGATGCCATCTGCGCATTTACAAGTAGCGGATCGGTTTGGATTGTGTTCAGGTCAACAAGTAAATTCGGGTATGTTTCAGTAGTACCATAGGTGCCATGACATTTGGAGCAGTTGGCTGTGAAAATGCTTTTACCTTCTTCTGCAGCAGAAGTATTGATTGTTTCTGTGTATACGGGTGGTTCTATGGTTTTAAGGTAAGCAAGCACATCAACAAAATGGCCGTCTACTATACGGGCATATGAAGTGTCCTTGATGGTAAGCAGTGACGAAGACATTACGGTTTTTACAAAATCCCCTTCACCATTGGCATTGTAGTACAATGCATTTTTTTTCTTCATCAGCCACCATGCAGGCACGTCTGACGGAACAACATCGGGTACCATTGGTGTGCTTGGGTTTTGCTGCCAAATCAAGTCTTCTTTGTTGCGGTGTGCAGCAAGGATGTAAGCATATTTGTTTGCAGGGTTAGCTCCTCGCGTTTTTGTCATTACATACGGCCCCATAGCTTTCATACCTGTGCTGAAGGGCTCATAGGCCTGGTATTCCGGGGACTGTGTCCCGCCATAAGTAAAGGAAAGGTAGGAGTCAATGGTTGGTATATTGGCTGCAACATCAGTTGTAAAGTCTTCCATGGAATTTCCAAGTCCAAGAATAAACTGGTTTCCAAGGTAAGAGGCATGGCAGGTAAGGCAGTTAGGTGCAACTACTTTAACACCATTAAATGCATCTACTTCTGTATAGTTATATGGAATGGTGGCATTTACTCCTGTTCTTCCCAATTCATTGGTGTTGGACGAATACGGAAACTGTGGGGTAGGGATACCTGCGTAAGCAAAGTTCCCGTTCTTTATGAAGTCTTCTCCCAAGGCAGCGTTCCCGTTACTGCGTTGTGTGCTCGGCTCCACATAGCTGGTTCCTGCAGGAAGGGTATTGGACGGGGTTGATGGAGCGGGTGTTTCAGGGGCAGCTTCCTCCTTTTTGCAGGAATGAATAACAATGATTGCAATTGCAATAAAAAGAAAACTGTATACTGTTTTGTTGCGTTTCATGAGTTTAAAAAATTTAATGGAAGGTAAAAATACAACTAATACATACTCAAGTCAAGTCCCAGGGTAAGGCAGAAATAAAAGAATACAAAAGTTATTCCGGTTGTTCTGGCCTTACCTTGGCTGACAGGTGTTTGGGAGCAACCTGGCAGTATGCTGTTTTTAATGCGTCTGTTAATATGTCTTTGCGTACCTTTTTAAGCTCAATGTAAGTCCATCCCTGCTTGCCCCATTTGTTGGGAACAGCATAGATGGTGGCACTGTCGAATGCAGTAAAAACGCTTTGGTCAATTTCCGATAATTTAATACAAGCCATGTTTGATTTTATATCCAGTGTTGCAAATATTTTTTTCGCTACTCTGAACGATGTCTTTTCAAAGTGTGGAAGCTCTGTGGCTTCGGGTAATGATAATGCGAGTTTTCTGAACGTGTTTATACTAATCATGCACAAGAGGTATTTAATCTTGTAAAGTTAAACAAACTCTGCATACACCTATAAGTGCCGATATTCAAATCTTATGTTACAGATGGGTTGTTTTTGTGTTTCAATATTTTTTTCAAATAAAAAAATAATATATATTCGTATAACCCAAAACTTAACACCATGCAATTAAAAGAAATAAGTCAATTAGTTGAAACAAGTATAGCTGGTTTAAAATTAGACGTTTCTACCAGTCGCGGAGCCAAAGACGGTCAATGGTCGCTCAAAATAAAGGATGCATCTGTATGGATAGATGCATTTGATTTTCCCAATAATCCAGGCAGGTTTTACCTTCAGGTGATGAGTCCGTTATGTGCAGTTCCGGATAAAAAGGCAGATGAATTTGCATGGGATTTGCTAGAGATCAACTACAACCTGTATGGCTGTGCGATGTGTAAAAAAGAAGGATGGCTATATGTTTTGAGCCTGCGTGAAGCCGCGGGTCTTGACCAATCAGAAGTGGATGCTATTATTGACAGGGTTTCGTTTTATAGCACAGACTATTACAGCAAACTGAGCTTTAAATACCAGGGGTGCTGGCTTCCCAAACCTCCTGCTTCGGGAAAGGCCCCTGGGTCGCCACAATAATTAAGAAGTAAAAAAATTTAAAGGTAAAAGTCAAAAATCAGTGATACAAAACAGCTGATTTTTGACTTTTGCATTTTACCGTTGCGTAAAAAATCACAGCTACAGCTGCTCCTTTTTGCTCATTGAGTTTACTAAAAACCCAAATGCTGCAGCAGTAAAGAACATGATAAGGCTGTATATTGCAGGCGGTATGCTCATGGTGCTGTTCCCCAAAAGTGTAAGCGCAATATAAATGGCAAGTGTTCCATTGTGGATTCCTATTTCCATTCCAATAGCAATCGCCTGCTTTTTATTGATCCGGAAAAGCAACGGTACAAAATAACCTACAGCCATGCTCAAAACATTAAAAGCAAGGGCCGCAAGTCCAACCTCTTTAAAATAGGTTACAATGTTGTGTTTTTCTTTTAGAACGGCAAGAACAATTATAAGTACAAGAAATAATGCCGATAATATTTTAACCGGCTTGTCGAGCTTTAAAGAAAGAGACGGGGATTTTGAGCGTATCAGCATTCCGATAGAAACCGGTATAATAACAATGACACATACTTCCAGGATCTTGCCGAACTGCATGGTAACGGCCTGATCCGATTGCATAAAATGGGCGATGGCAAAATTTACAATTAGTGGAAGAGTGAATAATGACAATACACTGTTTACTGCGGTAAGCGTAACATTGAGCGCTACATCACCCTTTGCAAGGTGACTGTAAAGATTGGCTGTAGCTCCGCCCGGTGCTGCCGCAAGAAGCATAAGTCCTACAGAAAGTTCTGGTGTAAGGCCAAATCCTGTGGCAATAAGAAAACAAACAACAGGTAGAATAAGCATCTGGCAAACTAACCCGATAATAACCGCTTTGGGGTAAACAACAATGCGCCTGAAATCATCGATGGTAAGCGTAAGTCCAAGACCCATCATTATAATGCCAATAGCAAGTGGCAACATCACTACTGTAAGAACATTTGTTTCCATAATTTTGAGGGTAAAGTTTTTTAAAAATTAAAACATAACAGAGTCACAATTAGGTACTTATAAGCTGCAAAATACAAATTAATCAGACGTGAAACTAAAATTAACATATTTTCTAAAGACCCCGGTCTAAACCTCCTGATTAATCAAATTAAATTCTGTAACTTTGTATGAACAACTCTATTAAAATAAAGGAAAACAGGGACATGCAAATAGAAGTTTTAAAATCTAAAATTCATCGTGTAAGGGTTACTCAGGCTGATTTGGATTACATCGGCAGTGTAACTATTGATGAAAACCTGATGGATGCAGCCAACCTGATTGAAAACGAAAAAGTAGACATTTTCAATTACAACAATGGCGAACGTTTTACGACATACGTGATAAAAGGTGAGAGGGGATCCGGTGTAATTTGTCTCAATGGTCCCGCATCTCTTAAAGTGAAAGAGGGACATGAAATTATTATTGTGTCGTACGCTTCCATGGATTTTGAACTGGCTAAAACATTCAAACCATCAGTAGTTTTTCCGGATAGCAAAACCAATCAATTACGATAACCTTGAAAAGCTGGCTAAAAAGTACGTTACAATTCTTATTCTTTTTAGGAATTGGGATTTTATTGGTTTGGCTTGCTTTGCGTGGTCTTACGGAAGATGAGAAGGAAAAGATTTCAAAAGCTTTTGATGAAGCCGATTATTTTTGGATCATTTTTCCAACCCTATTGAGTGGATTAAGTCATTTTCTCAGAGCTGCCCGCTGGAAGCTTCTTATCCAGCCACTTGGCTATAATCCGAAACTGTATAATACATTTTTTGCTTTAATGGTGGGATATATGGCAAATCTGGCTATTCCACGCTTAGGAGAAGTTTCCCGGTGCGGAATCCTTACCAAATACGAAAAAATACCTTTTGCCGAATCATTTGGAACTGTAATAGCGGAACGTGCTATTGATTTGCTTTGTCTGATACTTATTTTTTTAGGTACACTTGTGTTTGAATTTGAAAAACTATGGGGGCTTACCAATGAGCGGATATTAAATCCTTTGAACGAAAAGCTGACAGCATTGAGCCAAAACAGTGCGTTTCTGTGGATCGCCTTGATTGTTCTGTTGTTGATCGCAGGAGGTTTGATTTTTATTTTTAGAAAAGGCAAGGGCACATTTCTAAAAAAAATAAAAGAGCTTGCATTAGGTTTTTGGGGTGGGTTGAAATCGGTAAAAAACATTAAACGCCCCTATTTATTTGTGCTTCATACAGTGCTTATCTGGTTTTTATATATCTATGTATTATACCTCTCATTCAGCTGTTTTGAGGAACTGTCTGTATTAGGCTTTGGTGCAGCACTTGCAGCCATGTTATTCGGAAGTCTTGGAATTATCTTTGTACCCGGTGGTACCGGTGCTTATCAGGTTTTGGTAACTCAAACACTTAATGTTGGCTATAAAGCATCATTCCCTTTTGCTGTTGCCTTTTCCTGGCTTATCTGGTCGGCACAGTTCATCTTTTTATTATTGGTTGGTTTAATTTCACTGATTTTGTTGCCTATCCTCAACAAAGAAGCTGTAGCCAAACAGGAATAGCTGAATCATTTTAATAGATTTCAAAAAACAAAAATTTATATATGGTACCATATGTACATAAATTACCGGCTCTAGAAGTAGTTAAATCAAAAATATACGATAGGGAGCCATTGTCAAAGCTGCTTGCAACCTGGCGCTTTAAAGATCAGAAAATTGTATTTACGAATGGTTGCTTTGATATCCTGCACCGCGGACATATTGATTATCTTGCAAAAGCGGCAGATGCAGGCGGAAAACTTGTGGTTGGGGTTAATACAGATGCTTCTGTAAAACAACAAAATAAAGGTGCTTCACGTCCGTTACAGGATGAACAGACCCGGGCACTGATGCTAGCGTCATTGCATTTTGTGGATGCCGTTATTTTATTTGATGATAAAACTCCTGAAAATCTGATTTCTTTTATCCAGCCGGATGTACTGGTAAAAGGTGCAGACTATGATGCCAATGAAACCGATCCTGCCGGCAAAAAATACATTGTAGGGTCAGATAAAGTAAGAGCGCGTGGTGGTGAGGTCAGAACAATAGAATTCCTCGAAGGTTTTTCTACAACAGCAATCGAGAACAAAATTAAGAGCCCTTCGTTTTAAGCAGGCAACTGTGTTATGGCCAAAACAAAAACAACCTATTTCTGTCAGAGTTGCGGAGCACAGTCTGCCAAATGGATTGGCCGTTGCCCTTCCTGCAATGAGTGGAACACCTATGTTGAAGAAGTTGTGTCGCGTGGCGATGATGCGAAAACCCCGGGTATTTTAAGCGCGAGCACACAGCGTGCACCAAAGCCTCAATTGGTAAATGAAATAAGCCTGTCCGAGCAGCACCGGATCAAAGTGTATGATACGGAACTTGCAAGGGTGCTGGGTGGCGGACTGGTTCCGGGTTCTTTAATATTGTTTGGAGGAGAGCCCGGTATTGGTAAATCTACTCTCATGCTCCAGGTGGCGCTGAACATGAAAAACCTGAAAGTGCTTTATATTTCAGGTGAAGAGAGTGAGCAGCAGATACGTATGCGCGCAGAGCGCATTGGTATAAATAATCCGAGCTGCTATATACTTACTGAAACAGGTACACAGAATATTTTTAAGCAGATAGAGCAGTTGGAGCCCAACCTGCTGATTGTTGATTCCATTCAAACACTTCATTCTGCTCATATAGAATCATCGCCTGGCAGTGTTTCACAAATCCGCGAATGTACACTGGAGCTGATGCGTTATGCGAAAGAGAGCGGTACAGCAGTTTTTTTAATAGGCCATATTACAAAGGATGGAAGCCTGGCTGGCCCGAAGGTGCTTGAGCACATGGTAGATACGGTGCTGCAGTTCGAGGGCGACAGAAACCATGTTTATCGCCTGTTGCGTACAACAAAAAACCGCTTTGGTTCTACAAATGAATTGGGCATTTATGAAATGCAGGGCAGCGGACTGCGTGAAGTAACAAACCCTTCTGAGATATTGATAACGGCACGCGAAGAGCTGGTAAGCGGTGTAGCAATTGCCGCAACAATGGAGGGTTTGCGTCCTATGCTTATTGAAACACAGGCGCTGGTGAGCAGTGCTGCATACGGCACACCACAGCGCTCCTCTACTGGTTTTGATTTACGAAGGCTTGCAATGCTTCTTGCAGTACTTGAGAAACGCTGCGGATTCCGCTTAGGTGTAAAAGATGTGTTTTTAAATATTGCCGGAGGTATTAAAGTGGAAGATCCGGGAATTGATCTTGCGCTTGTATGTGCCGTGCTTTCAAGCAATGAAGATATGCCAATATCTCCTAAAGTGTGTTTTGCAGGTGAGGTTGGCCTTAGCGGTGAAATACGCCCCGTAAACCGTATTGATCAACGCATATCCGAAGCACAAAAACTGGGCTTTGAGCATATTTTTATTTCCAAGTACAACAAAAAAGGTTTGGATGTAAAGGCCTACGATATTAAAATAACCATGGTGGGTAAAATTGAAGAGGTATTCAGGCTGCTGTTCGGCTAAAATTTCACTCATTAACATCTCGCTTAAACCCGAATGTTCTCTTGTTAATCCTGGGAAAACCGTGGTTCGTCTCCAAAAATGTTTCGGTTGATTCATTAGCAGAAACAATTCGCTGCTCCACAACTTTTATTCATCGGGCTTTTAGTAAATAGTTTTTACCTTTGCACCACTTTTAAACCTATTCAATAATCTTATTTTATAATATGAAAACAACACAATTAACAACACTTGCTGGAGCTGCTCTGTTCGGGCTACTTACTTTAACTGCGAATGCACAACAGCTGAAAGTTCCTGCACCAAGCCCAACTCAAACACTGGAGCAGAATTTCGCATTATCCAGTATTAAAATTGAATACTCACGTCCGAGCGCTAAAGGCCGCGTAATCTTTGGCGATTTGGTGCCATTTGGAAAAATATGGCGTACAGGGGCAAATTCGTCAACTAAAATAACATTTGGAGAAGATGTTAAAGTTGAGGGCAATGCACTTGCTGCCGGAACCTATGCGTTATACACCATTCCCAATAAAGATAGCTGGGAAATACTGTTTTATAAGGACTTGAAGCTGGGTGGCAATGTTGCGGAATATAAAGCCGAAAATGAAGTGTTACGTGTAAAAGTGAAACCTTCAGCTTATGGCGCCAAGGTGGAAACCTTTACCATTAATGTTGCAGATATTGCTGCAAGTGCTGCAAACGTTGAATTGATTTGGGAAAATACACGTGTGGTATTTAATGTAGTTGCTGACATTGACAGCAAAATCATGAAGAACATAGAAAGCAGCCTGGCTGCGGACAGCAGGCCGTATTTCCAGGCGGCAGGTTATTATTATGATAATGATAAAGACCTGAATAAGGCGCTGGAGTGGGCAAACAAAGCAATTGAACAAAACCCGAAAGCGTTCTACATGGTTCACCTGAAGGCGAAGATACAATTGAAGTTAAAAGACTACAAAGGTGCAATTGCTACTGCCGAGCAGTCTATAGCGCTTGCTAGGGAAGCTAAGAACGATGATTACGTTGCGATGAATCAGAAACTAATAGCGGAAGCTCAGAAAGGTAAATAGAGAAGTGTTTCTAAAAGAAAAGCCCGGCAGTTGTATAACTACCGGGCTTTTCTTATTTAGAATTTTAGTTGTCGGAGAAATGCTTTTCAAGGATTTCTTTGAGCATTTCTTCCGTAAGCGGCTTTACCTGGTAACCATTTACTTCCGCAGTATGCCTGGCTTTTTCCAGGTCGCTAGGGTGTGCAGAAGTGGTAAGCATTACAATTACTGTTTTTGATTTTTGCTTGGGATCAAGGTGCTTGTATTTTTCAAGGAATTCCCATCCGTTCATCCGTGGCATGTTTATGTCCAGGAAAATCAGGTCCGGGGCCGGTTGGTTTTCTTTTGTGAGATAATCCAGCGCTTCAACTCCATCGGTGGCGACATGGATATGCTCGGTTATATTCATTTGCTTTATCACTATCTGGTGAAAATAATTGTCAGCATTATTATCATCAATAAGCAGGATGCAATTCAATTTTTTTTTCATAAACATAGTTATTGAGGTATTGTAAAATAAAATGTGGTTCCTTCACCAGGTGTGGAATCAATCCATATTTTTCCACCGTGCAGCTCTACAATTTTTTTGCATTGCACCAAGCCTATTCCTGTTCCGGGATAAGCCTCTTTGCTGTGCAGGCGCTGAAACAGAACGAAAAGTTTTTTGTAATATTTTTCTTCAATTCCAATCCCATTGTCCTTCACTGAAAAGAGCCACTCTCTGTTGTTCTTCTTAGCTGTAATATGTATTATTGGATGTGCATGTTTTTTCTGAAATTTTATAGCGTTGCTGATAAGGTTTTGAAAAAGAGATTTTATTTCAGACGGATACCCTTTAATGGTTGGCAATTTTTCAGAATGTATCTCAGCTCCGCTTTCGGTGATTGTATTAGACAAATCATTTAATACCTCTGTTACGGTTTCATTACAATCGACTGAAACTTTATCAAGATCCGTCCTTCCAATTCTTGAATAATCCAGCAAATCACGGATGAGTGCTTCCATACGCTTTGTAGATGCCAGGATAAAATTAAGATATTCATTGGCACGCTGATCAAGTCTGCCCTCGTATTGACTCTGGAACAAGCTGGCAAAGTTGGAAATTGTTCTCAACGGTTCGCGCAAATCGTGAGAGGCTACATAAGCAAACTGTTCAAGCTCGTTGTTTGTTTTTCTCAACTCTTCCGTTCTTTCCACAACCTTTGTTTCCAATAAAGCATTCACATCTTTTATCTCCTGTTCCGCCTGCTTTTTATCGGTTATATCACGAGAAATGAAAATAACGTTGTCTACTTCCCCATCGCTGCCAAATATGGGGCTGATTGAACTTGAGAAGTACATCCTTTTGCCATCCAGCATATATTCGGTTTCGTACATGTGAGGCACCTTGTTTTTGAAAACAATGTCCAGCGCATTCTTTAAAACATCTACATTTTCTGGTGGCTGGAAGTCAAAGAGCGATTTGCCGATAACCTCATTTTCTTTATATCCGCCAGTTAAACGATTGATCATGATGATGGAAAATTTTTTGTCCACCAGCATTATGTGATCTGCAGAGTTTTCAAAAATAGCACGGAAGCGCTCTTCCTTGGCCTTTATAATGTTGTTTTTCTCTGTGAAATATGCTTCAGCAATGCCATACATTGCGAAATCTATAAATTTATTGAGACCATCCAGGAACGTGATTACCCTTTCCGATTCAGGAAAATCTTTCTTAATATGAGGGATTAGATGATCTTTGTATATTTTGATTACGCTATACCAGTCCACATAAGTGATGTTCATCCTCGCATACATAATGCCCTGCGTCAAAAGATCATTGGCATATTCTTCCCATTTTCCTTCAAAAATAGCCTGTCTCTGAAGTTCCTGTGAACGGTCGTTTTGCTCTTTTTGCTGTTCTTCGGTCTGCATTTTTAAAATTGGTCCGAAAACAGGGTGTTCCAAAAGCTCATCCCTTAGCTCCTCATTTATTCTGTCAAAATAACGTTTGTTAAATTCAAAATAATATTTCAGTGTTTCAATGTCTTTTTCACTGAAATTAGGTAATGTAAGTGGTCTGTTTATAGTATGCATATTTTTTTTTCGTATTTATGAATCATCCTATTTTCTGCTGTAAATAGTATGTGCATAGTTGGACCTTGATTGACTGGCTCTAAAAGACAGTTGGTTTAACCAATAATAAAGATAGCGTTTTAAATCAAGTTTTTAAAATCACGGTTAAAAAATAAAAAGCTGGTTATGCGCTTATGCTGCACAGTTGATTTGCAATCTGCGGATACAGGGGTTACCACTCAAAGATCAAGAGATGTACCTGGACAATTTTATAAAAAACAGGATGGGTAAAATGGAG
The DNA here is from genome assembly GCA_020051175.1 of Bacteroidia bacterium. Taxonomy (GTDB): domain Bacteria; phylum Bacteroidota; class Bacteroidia; order 2-12-FULL-35-15; family 2-12-FULL-35-15; genus 2-12-FULL-35-15. The sequence continues at coordinate 31,622 of JAGVJJ010000040.1, forward strand.
CGGATAAACGATGTATTGATAATCGGTATAAGGTAGTGATAATTATTGCAGGTCCTGAATGCCTGTGTTCATTTAAGACCTGCAATAATTTATATTATCCTTTACATTGTTTCTTTCAGCCACTTATAAAACTCATGCTGCCACACCAGGCTATTGTGTGTTTTAGTCACCCAGTGGTTTTCATCTGGGAAATACAATAGTTTGCTTTTTATACCCTGTAGCTGTGCTGCCTGGAAAGCCGATAAACCCTGCTCAATCGGCACACGGTAGTCTTTTCCGCCCTGGATAATAAGAATAGGCTTGTTCCATTTTTTTACAAAGTTAATGGGGTTAAACTCGTTGCAGCTTTTTTGCGCTGCTACATTTTCTTTGTCCCAGTAAGCACCTCCCAAATCATTATTTACAAAAAATACCTCTTCAGTAGTCCCGTACATACTCTTCCAGTCAAAAATGCCATCGTGGGCAATAAATGTCTTAAAGCGGTTTTCATGAATACCCGCCAGATAATACACGGAATATCCGCCATAGCTGGCTCCAACACAGCCAATACGGCCTTTGTCTATAAACGGCTCTTTTGATACTGCGTCAATTGCAGATAAATAATCTTTCATGGCCTGCCCGCCAAAATCTTTGCTTATTTCTTCATTCCATTTTACTCCAAAGCCTGGCATCCCTCTTCTGTTGGGCGCCACAACCACATAACCATTTGCAGCCATCAGCTGAAAGTTCCATCGGAAGGAGTAGAATTGCGTCAATGGTGACTGTGGCCCGCCCTGACAATACAAAAGGGCCGGATATTTTTTGCTGGCATCGAAGCCCGGAGGATATGCAACCCACACGAGCATTTGTTTTCCATCTGTAGTAGTAACATAACGCTTTTCAATCTTGCCCATGGAAATGGTATTGTATACAGCATCGTTCACATGAGTAAGCTGTTGCATTGTGCCGTTTGTGACATCAACAGAATATATTTCAGCGGCATGGTTCATGTCTGTACGTTCAACAATGAGGGTGTTTCCTGACTGTCCCACAATTGCGCGAACATCGAAATCCCCTTTGGTTATTTGTTTAACCTCAGGTAATTTTCTTGTTGCTCCCGGGTAATCAACTTTGAAAAGCTGAAGGGTTCCATCAATGGGGGCAACAAAGAAAATTATATTCCCGTCCGCACTCCATTTAAAGTCTTCAACGGTGCCATCCCATTCTCCTGTCAGGTTTTGCTTTCCTGCACCATTATCAACAACAATATCGTTTTTATCCGATTCGAAGCCATCTGTTTTCATGCTCAGGAATGCAAGTATGCCTTTGGAGGAGAAGGCCGGTTTTATATCGTAGCCCATCATACCGGCTGTAAGGTTGGTGGTTTTACGGCTTTCAATATCATAGGCATAAATGTCAGTATTGGTGCTCAGAGCATACTCTTTGCCATACTTCTTTTTTGTAACGTACAAAACCTGCTTCCCGTTTGGGTTCCATATGTAATCTTCATCACCTCCAAACGGTTTCTGCGGACAGTCAAACGGTTCATCTTTCATAAGGTCAATACTGTCAACTACTTTTTTCTCATTCAGCGTATTCAGGAATACGTGTCCGAATAGCCCGTCCTCCCACGTGTCCCAGTGACGGTAATTCAGATCATCGTAAATCATGACATTCGATTGGCTCAGCTGAGGGTACACATCTGTTCCCATTACATTTTTTATTTTTACTTCGCAGCTGCTGATGCTGTGTTTGCCATCCGGTGAAATGCGGTCGTTCACAAGCAGGTGGTCTACACCTCTCATCTCTGTAGCTGTTCCACCTGCAACAGGAATTGTATAGTTTTTTGTAGTTGTTTTATTGTCTTTCAGGTTGTACTGGGTAACGGAATAAACGATGCTTTTGCCATCCTTCGAAATGCCTTTTCCGCTAACTTTTCCAAGTTGAACGAGCGTTTCAGGAGTCATGTTTTGTTGTGCTGTTACCGATAAAACAATTATGCTTATCGACAATGTTGTAATAAACTTCATCTGGTAAAAGAGGTTAAATGAATTATTTTAAACTAAATGCAAAGATAATTACTATTTATTATTTAAATTTATATAAGATTTATACTTACCAATTGGAATAAATACACAACTATTAATTTTAGAAAATGAAAAAAAACTTACTTCGTTCCATTTTGCTCATAATTTGTTTCAGCTACACAGCTTTAGCTCAGCAATGGATAAAGAATCTGCCTGCGGGCAAAGCAAAAGAGGATTTAACGTTTTATGATTATCAGAATGCGTTTTACTCCTATTGGGCTCCCTATAATGTTGAAAATGGATGGTATTATGTGAATGGTGTAAAGAAAAAGGCATTTGGATGGAAACATTTTAAACGCTGGGAATATGCCATGCTTGGCGAAATAGACCCGGCAACAGGAATGTTTCCAAATAAAACGGCTCAGAAAGCCTATGAAGAATACCTTTCTTCCAATCCTGCACCACCCACTGTACAGTCGGCCAACTGGAGCTGTTTGGGCACCAACAGCTCTGATGGTGGATATTCCGGTATTGGCCGTGTAAGCTGTATCGCTTTTCACCCTTCAAATCCGAGCATTTATTGGGTAGGAGTGAATGCTGGCGGATTATGGCAAACAACAGACAATGGTGCCAGCTGGACCTGTTTAACAGACAATAACGCGGTTTTGGCCGTAAGCGACATTATTATCCCCTCCGACTTTTCTGTGTCAAACACTATTTATATTGCCACTGGTGACAGGGATGCATCTGATAACAACAGTATTGGTGTTTTGAAATCAACCGATGGTGGTGCAACCTGGAACACAACAGGCCTTACATTCCCCATTTCAGCAGGAGATCTTATCAGCAGAATGCTGGTAGATCCAAACAACAACCAGGTGATTATTGCTTCTACTACAAACGGTGTTTACAAAACCACAAATGGTGGCACTACCTGGAACACACAGCTTACATCAACCTATTTCATTGACATTGAGTATATGCCAGGCAATTTTAATACGTTGTATGGTTCCACTCAATACGGTGAAATATATGTATCTACAAATGGCGGATCTTCATGGACACAGGCATTCACCGATGGCAGCGCTTACAGGATAGAGCTGGCAGTATCCCCAAACCAGCCTTCGTGGGTATATGCTGTAGCAGCGGGTTCTGATGATGGTCTTTATGGTGTTTATAAATCCACCGACAACGGTGCATCATATAGCCAGGTATTCAGCGGAACAACCACAAACATGCTTGGTTATGAGGAAGACGGAAGCGGTAGTGGAGGGCAGGGTTGGTACGACCTTACGATTGCAGCTTCTCCATCCGATGCAAACAATGTATTTATAGGTGGTGTAAACACATGGGCAACGACAGATGGTGGAAACAGCTGGACAATTAAAAACCATTGGACCGGAAGCCAGACAACACCAGCTGTTCATGCAGACAAGCATTTTCTCAAATTCCATAGCAATGGAACCCTGTTTGAGTGCAATGATGGAGGTGTTTATTTAACAACTGATAATGGCACCACCTGGACAGATAAAACCAATGGTATGGTCATAAGCCAGATGTACAAGCTGGGTGTTTCTGCAACAGTGGCCAATGAAACTATAACCGGCTTGCAGGACAATGGTTCCAAGCTTTTGAGTGGAGGAACATGGTATGATGTAAAAGGTGGTGACGGTATGGAGTGCCTCATTGATTATACGGATGTGAACGTTCAGTATGCAACCTATGTTAACGGTCAGATTACGCGTACTTTGGACCGCTGGCAGAGCGATTACACGGATATTGAGCCGTCAGGCGCGGGATCGGGTGCATGGGTAACGCCTTACATTATTGACCCGGTAAACAATCAAACACTGTATGCAGGATATGCTGAGGTGTGGAAAACTACCGACAGGGGAAACAATTGGACAAGTATTTCCTCTATCAATTCTTCCGATAAAATTCGTTCAATGGCTATTTCCGCTTCCAACAACCAGGTGTTGTACGTGGCAGATCTTTCCATTATCTGGAAAACGACTGATGGTGGCACCAACTGGACAGACATAACAGGAACGTTGCCTGTAAGCAATGGAAATATTACTGCAATAGCAGTTAAACACAATGATGAAAATACAGTATGGGTAACCCTCGGGGGATATAATGCAAACCGGGTGTTTGAAACAATTGACGGAGGGACTACCTGGACCAATATCTCAACCGGGTTGCCGAATATACCAACTTATTCTATTGTTCAGAATAAGCAATCTACCGGCAATGTACATCTTTATGTGGGCACTGAGGTTGGTGTTTATTTAAAAGATGGTTCCAACAACTGGGTGGCATACAACACCAATTTGCCAAATGTCAGAATTGGGGAACTTGAAATCTATTATGCTGCAAACCCCGAAGATTCGAAATTAAGGGCCGCTACATATGGAAGAGGATTGTGGGAATCTCCAACATACAATGATGCTGCTCCTATGACTTATGTATCCAGTACAACAACACAAAGCAATACAAACACAGTTGCTCCGGGTACAACCAACCAACAGATTATTGGGGTTGAAATTGTTAATACGGGAAATATAAGCCCGCTCACGGTTACTGCCTTCACATTCAACACCACCGGCTCAACAAGTCCGGTTACGGATATTACTAATGCCAAGCTGTTTTATACGGGCTCCAGCAGCACATTTGCAACTGGTACACAATATGGTGCCACAAGCCTTGCTCCAAGCGGTTCGTTTATCATTTCCGGTTCTCAGGCGCTCAATGGTGGTACAAACTATTTCTGGCTTACATATGATGTACCTGCCTCTGCAACGATGGACAATTTCCTGGATGCAGAATGTACTTCATTTACAATGAGTGGAATTAAAACCCCTACAATAACAAGCCCATCTGGCAACCGCCAGATTGCGATTTCTTATTGTGGTGGCACTGCCTCACAATGTGATGAATTTGTTGCCAATGTAACTTTTGGTACCGTAAACAATACTACTACCTGCACGGCCGGTGGTTATGCGGATTATACATCTATGAGCACAACGATTGCACCAGGGGGTACGGAGAACATTACTGTCACAAACGGTAATACAACTTATCCTCAGGATCAATGTGGCATTTGGGTGGACTGGAATGGTAATGGTGATTTTACAGACGATGCTGCCATAACGGTTGCAGGCAGCCCCGGTGTTGGTCCTTATACCGCAACACTTAATTGCCCTATAGGAACAACGCCTGGTTCTAAACGGGTACGTGTGAGGATTCATTATAATGACGAAACTACCGCACCTTGCGGAGCTGCCGCGTATGGCGAAGTGGAAGATTATAAAATAGAAGTACTGGGTACTCCGGTGCCTCCTGTTGCAGGGGTTGCGGACTCCAGTGATATTTTGTGTGCGGGCGACAGCCTCACCTTAACCGTGTCGGGCTATACCGGTACTCTCCAGTGGCAGCAGTCGGCTAATGGAACCAGTGGCTGGGCCAATGTTACTGGTGGTTCAGGTTCTACAACGTCCAGTTATACTACAGCAAATCTCACCACTACAACCTATTACCGTGTTGAAGTTTCTCAATCAGGATTTTCACCTGTTTACACAAACGTAATTACAATTACAGTAAACCCGATACCAACAGCTACTGCCAGCGCTAGTGGTGCTGTTCTTACTGCTGGTCCTTCCGGGGCCAGTTACCAGTGGGTAGATTGTGATAATGGCAATATAAACATCAATGGTGCTACCAATCAGGCGTACACAGCAACCGCCAACGGGAGCTATGCGGTGGCTGTTACTCAGAGCGGATGTATGGATTTGAGTAGTTGTGTTTCGGTTACTACAATTGGCATTGATGAGCTTCAGAATACGGCTGCATTCAGCGTTTACCCTTCACCTGCGTCCGATCATATAACAATCAATACTGGTGCAAACCTTTTGGGTAAAATGTACTATATCACAGATGAATCAGGTAGAATAGTACTTTCAGGAAGGGTGTCATCAGCAAATGTTGGTGTTCGCATACACGAACTTGCCGCGGGTATTTATCTTGTTAAGATAGAAGGACAGGTTAAAAAGGTGGTGAAAAAATAAAGATAAGTTTTATAAAAGGGCCGTAAACACTATATGTTTACGGCCCTTTTTTTATGGATGTTACTGTTTAATTAATTACTATTTTATTCAGTTTGAGAAGCGAATTTTTATCCTTTACTGATAGTATGTAAACTCCTGCAGCGAGATTGTATGTTGGTACCTGGTATTCCTGTGACTCAATTTTTTGTTCCGACCACACGCGCGCTCCGGTAATGGAAATCAGCTCAGCCGAATAAGGAAATTGTGTTGCTTTTATAATAATGGGGTTGCCTGATTTAACAGGGTTAGGATAAACGGAAATGCTGTTTCCCCCGGTTGCTGCCGCAATACCTGTGCTAAGTGTAGCATCGTGTGCACCAATATCAGCGATGCTTCCGTCATAGATTGCATTGCTGAAAAAATCACGTGATCCTCTGCTGATACCGAACAGGCTTGCAATATCAAGTCCTGCGTCTGTTGCCGGTGAGCCTGTTGAGAGTTTATATGCGTTCAGCTGCTCTGTTGGATTCGGGAAAATAATAATTCCGTTTCCTGCACCGTTGAATGCTGGATTTGCTGCAATACCTGTGGCTGTTGAGCCAACCTGTTCGTTACCCGTTGCTGTTCGCCAGTCAGCTAAATTGGTGTATGTTGGCCCCTGATAATATATTTTAAAATCGGTTCCTGAGCTCCAGTAAAGGTTTCCGGCAAAGTAAGCATCGTAGCCGGCAGGAACATCAACAAGCGCAACTCCTCCGGTAGTTTGAAAAATATTGTTGTAAACTTCTGTCCCGGCAATACCTTTGTGCCAGTCTGTTATTGTGAAGGCCCCAATGGCATTGTTAAGTGATGATGGGGTAATGTAAACCGTATTGTTATAAATTTTTGCTCCGTTCATTACCGTATTTATTCCCTTAAACAGTGTGATGCCGCCTCCATTCGTACGGCCATCGTTTTCACTTATATTAAAACGGATAATGTTGTTTGACCAGGGGCGCGCGTTATCATATTGCCCAAGCAGGTAACCCGCCCCGTCATTGTCATGAGAATAGTTGTACTGCATTGTTGAATTGGTCATTCCGCCATCAAAATCAAAACCAAGGCCATCACAGCCCGTACCGCTTTTATTCAGATAACTTTCACAATGCTGTATAGTTAGATCATTGCAATCCCATGCCCAGATACCCCCCGGACCTCCGCAGTGCGTATTGTCAGCGCCTGTGTGATGTGCAACACATCTTTCAATAAGGCCGTTGTTTACTTGTCCCATAATAATTCCGCTGCCCTTGTGTGTATCGGGGTCAGAAAAGCCCGGTATGTTGTCGGCTTCTGTATTTTTTATTGTTATGTTTTCATGTGCCCATCCAACATGTGTTTGAGATGTATAACCACTTGTGGTAATCCCGTTGGTTCGTATATGATGAACATGAGTGCTGTCAATCACAACATTTTTAAATCCTGTGTTTCCATTGTTGGAGCTGATAACAATCCCGTTTTTTCCATACCCATAAACTTCAACATTGCGGATATTTACGTTGTTGAACTTCTTATCTCCAGGCGCATCGGCATAGAACAGAATTCCGTTACCGGTATTGCTGTTCATTCCCGAGCCGGAGAACACCAGGTTGGAAATAACAATGCCTTGTGTATTGTACGCGTATAAACCATAAGCAGCACCGGAGTTAATAATTGCTCTGCCTGTTCCATAGGATGAAATGGTTGTTGTATTTAGCGGATCGTTTGCATCCGAAGGGCTTAAATAAACACTTCCGTTAAATATTTGTCCGCCCTCAAATAAAATGATTGTTCCTGGTGACAAATCGAGGCTATTTAATTTAGAAATTGTTTGCCATGCTTCACTCGCGGACGTGCCAGAAGCATTGTCGTTGCCATTCGGACTTAAATAATACGTTTCGGCATAAATAGAGCCCGAAACTAAAAGTATTAGGCAGAATACGACTTTTTTATATATCGATTGAAATAACATTCGGGAATGCGTTAAGGATGAATACTAAAGATCGTGAAAATAGTCTGGCTATACAAATTACACAACCGGCTATTTATTCTTACTTATCAACGAATTAATGAACGTTTTTTATTTGGGAAGGTTAGGTTTTTAACAGAATTTGGCACAGTGTTGTTATCGTGTATATGAGAAAGTCGAGGGAGTTTAAGGGAAGAAAAAGCGAATACGTTAATCTGGGGGCGGTTTGCGCTTGCCAGCTTTAGAACAATCGATCGAAATAATAAAAAAAATATTTTTTCAATCAGTTTAATTAATACTTTTGTAACCGTTAAAATTAATGGGGAATTAGCTCATTTGGCTAGAGCGCTTGCCTGGCAGGCAAGAGGTGACCGGTTCGAATCCGGTATTCTCCACAAATTAATTTCGTTGTTAATCTAATCAGATTAATGAGTTTCTGTGTATACATACTTTATTCTGTTTCAAAAGATAAATATTATATTGGGCATACTGAAAATTTGGACCGAAGGCTTGAAGAGCATTGCTCAAGAAAAAATTTAGGATCAACTGACTGGCAGGTTCAGTATAAGGAAAACTATGATACCCGGGCTAAAGCAATGAAACGGGAGCGGGAAATTAAGAGAAAAAAAAGTCGTTCATATATAAAATGGTTATTAGAGCGTCCCGCTGTCTAGCGGGAAGGTGACCGGTTCGAATCCGGTATTCTCCACTCCTCCTTTAGTTTTAGTGTAATTTACGGCAATTGCCGGCATAATTTATCCATATTTGATTGCAATTAGATAGTTCGCTATATACCTTGCTTCCATTCATATTTGTTGTTTAGAATTAAAACATATTTATATTTGGTATAAAGTATCCCATGAAAAAAGTAATTGCTTTATCATTTCTAATTTTTGTACTTCTTTGTTCTGCATGGGCACAAAAGCCTGAAATTGACTCGCTTATAAGGATTATAAACAGCGGTGTGACAGATAGTGCAAAAACCAAGCTGCTCACAGATTTAAGCTGGGAATACATTACTATTGGTGATTATAAAAACGCTGCAGAGAAAACAAACGAAGCCATTGCACTGGCAGACAGGATTGGGTATAAGAAAGGACTGGCGCAGTCTTTCAACATGAAAGGCATCCTCTACTGGTTTCAGGGCGACTATCCCAATGCCCTTGATTATCAGTATAAAGCATTAAAAATAAGCGAAGAAATCGGAGATAAACCTCGTATTGCCGGCTCTCTTAACAATATCGGAAACATTTTTCATGAACAGGGCGACCTTCAAAAAGCACTGGAAGATCAGCTGAAGGCATTAAAAATATACGAGGAAATTGATGCTAAGTACGAAATAGCCAATTTATACAACAACATTGGTGTTATATACCGTAAGCAGAACAATTACCCCACCGCGCTTGAATATCATACCAAGGCTTTAACAATAAGGGAGGATTTGAAGGATATGCCAGCTGTTGCAGGATCATTAAACAATGTGGGGGTGCTGCACTACGAGCAGGGAAATTATGCCGAAGCTGCCGTTCACTTTGGCAAAGCCCTGCTTATTTTCCAGGACCTGGGAGATAAAAAAAACATAACCAACCTTTTTATTAATATCGGCAATAACCTCTTTAAGCAGAAGAAATACCAGGAAGCCCTTGTAAATCTTGAGAAGAGCCTGGTACAGGCACAGGAAATCGCTTACCTCGAAGGAATAAAAGAAGCCGAAAAATCATTGAGCGATGCCTATCTTGCAATGAATGACAATGGAAAAGCCCTGGTGCATTATAAAAACTTCGTAGCTACCCGCGATTCAATATTCAATGAAACAAAGAGCAGGCAGATTGCTGAAATGCGAACAAAATATGAAGTAAACCAGAAGGAAAAAGAAATTGCCCTCCTTACAAACGAAAAAAAGCTGAAAGAAATCCAGTTATATGCAATTGTAATTGGGCTTTTGTTAATCGCCATTATCGTTTTTGTGCTGTATAACCGTTATCATTTAAAACAAAGGCTTGTTGCCGAAAAGCAAAAGATAATCATTGAAAAGCAATTGATTGAAATAGAACAAAGAGCATTGCTTTTGCAAATGAATCCGCATTTTATTTTCAACTCCCTGTCATCTATTGGTGGTCTTATATATGAAAACAAGCCTCCTGTTGCGGTAAAGTATTTAACCATGTTTTCCAGGCTTATGCGGCTTATTTTGGAATATTCCCTGGAACCGGTCATTCCGCTGTCTAAAGAAATAGAGTTGTTGAAGTGTTATGTGGAGCTGGAACAATTCAGGTTTGAAGACAAGTTCGATTTTAAGTTAACAGTTGACCCTAAAACACCGCTGGAAACTGCCATACCTCCTATGCTTATTCAGCCCCACCTCGAGAATGCAGTTTTGCACGGACTTACAAACAAGGAGGGGAAAGGCACTCTGGAGCTGAAAATATCCTGCACCGATAAGTCGCTCATTATTGAGGTGAAAGATGATGGCATTGGCAGGGGAAAAGCAAAAGAGTTTTCTAAAAGCAGCACCACCCATAAGTCAATGGCAACCAGTATAACGCAGAAAAGGCTTGAGCTTATCAATCAAAGCAATAAGCATTCGATACAGCTGGAGGTAGAAGATTTAAAAAAAGCTGACGGTGAGGCTGCCGGAACACTGGTTAGGATAATTATTTCGATCTAAAAATAAAGGTAAAATGACAACAGCTGTAATTGTGGACGATGAAAAAAGGGCGCGTACGTTTTTACGCGGGCATTTAAATACCTATTGTGAGGACGTAGAAATACTTGCAGAAGCTGAAAATGTAGCATCAGCTGTGAAGGTAATAAAAGAACACAACCCTCAGCTGGTTTTCCTGGATATTAAGATGCCTGATGGTACAGGCTTTGACGTGATAGAAAAACTCAGGAGCATGGACGGAGGGGATGATTTACAGTTCAAAATTATTTTTACTACTGCCTTTGACCAGTATGCTATTAAAGCTATCAAATACAGCGCACTGGACTATCTCCTGAAGCCAATTGACCCGGAGGAGCTGGTTGTAGCCCTGAAAAGGAATAAAACGTTGTTGCCAGCCAAAAACATCAATGACAATATTGATGTATTGATTGAAAACCTAAAACAGTTGAGCGAATCGAATAAAAAAATAGTGCTGAATACCAGCAACAAAGCCTATATTTTTCCGGTAAACGACATTATAAGGTGTGAATCCAGCGGAAGCTATACTATTTTTCACATCAAAGGGTCTGAGCCGTTACTCATCTCTAAAAGCCTTGGCGAATCCGAAGAATTACTTCAGGGAAACAAATTTGAGCGGATACACAAGTCCCACCTTGTAAACCTTAGCTATATGAGGGCTTTTATTAAAACGGATGGTGGTTTTGTGGAAATGCAAAACGGTGATAAAATACCGGTTTCCAACAGGAAAAGAGAGTATTTGATGCAGCTATTAAGGACTCTTTGACCCTTAAAGTGACAAAATTCCTCCTGCCATAATAAACGTTAAATGATTTATTTTGATCGTTGGTTAACAATTTACCCCCTTTCATTAGATTTGCATTTTTAAGAAAGAAAACAAATATAAATTTGCTTCAGAGATTAAAAACAATTATAAACAGTGCTAAACTTAATCATCATGAAAACATCTGCTACTTATCAAGAGTGCTATAAGCCAAAACAAGGTTTTGGCGCAAGGCTCCTATTTTGTGCATTGCTTTTGAGCTTTATTGGCTTATCAAAAGCATTTGCCCAGGCACCTCCGGCTCCGGTTGCCACAGCTGCTACCAATATTACCTGTACAAGCTTTGAAGCGAACTGGAGTGCAGTTTCCGGTTCAATCGCTTATTTTTTGGATGTCAGTACAGACACAACGTTTTCTACGTTTGTTGGCAGTTTTAATAATCTGAATGTTGGAAATGTGACCACTTTTCTGGTTACCGGCATGTCTTCTACATCAGCTTATTATTATAGGGTAAGGGTACAGGATAACAATGGTACAAGCTTAAACTCAAACACCATGACAGTTTATCCAACCGTAATGGCAACCATTTCACCCATAACTCAGACAATTTGTTCTGGCGATCAGGCTATTTTTGCTATATCGAGTTCTGACCCAAATGCCACCTATAGCTGGACAGTTACCCAGGGCAATGTTTCTGGAGCTACGGCTGGCAGTGGAAATGTTATTAATCAAACTTTGGCCGTTACGGGACCAAATTCCGGATACGTTTATTATATGGTAACACCTGTTGGCAATGGATGCACTGGCGGTACTGTAACAGCTTACGTTTCTGTATTGGATTGTCAGGGTAATAGCGGTATATCGTTTGTGGCTCCACAAAATGGCGCAACCATAAATAACAGGTGTGAGCTTCAGTTTTGTGCTGATTCTGTAGGAATTAATCAGGCGCTGGAAATCAGGGATGCAGCACTGGATGTTGTTGCTTACATATACTCTGGTCAGGGCGGAACACATTGTACTGCAATGAATCAATATTATACCGGGACGATACCTTCCGGTTCCAATACTTTCTATCTGACTGCAGGTGGTATTTTCTATGATACTGTTACTGTAAATGTTACCGCACCAATTGTTTCGCTTCAAAATGAACTTACATATACACAAACAGCAACAACCAATGGTGGTTATGATTTTACAATAAGTGGATTTTCTGCCACCGAAACCTATACTATGGTTTTGAACAATTATTATAACAATCAATACGATACCGTTTTCGTAAGCAATACTACCACAGCAACCATCTCTCATCAATTTCCATACGATGGCGATTTCTTCGGTGATATTTATGTAACAGCCGACTGTGATGGCTCCATGTCTCATGACTCGATGTATGTTTCGGTTAATAACAGCTCCTGCTCTAATTTTATAGCTTTGAATTACAGCTCCATCTATGTAAACTCAAACTGTGGATCAAATACTGTTGATTTGCAGGGCGGTATTAACTACGGTGGTCTGGGGGCGAATGACTCAAGCCAGGTTACAATAAACTGGGGGGATGGAAATATCCAGACCATACAAATGGCGCACGGTGGCAACACCTCCGGGTATCTTTCATTCCCGTCCATTTCACATACATACAATGCTCCTGGAACATATACCGGCTTTGTTACTGTATTCAACGCTAACGCATGTTATGTGGATACCTTAATCCAATCGGTTACAATTGGAAGCACTACCTGCGGAAGCTTAACTGGTAATGTTTTCAGCGATGTTAATTCAAACTGTGCTTTGGATAACGGAAGCGATATCGGATTGTCTTACATCTGGATTACTGCCACTGATAACAGCAGTAACGTTTTTTATGCCTGGACCGACTACAATGGAAACTATGCATTCAATACCCTTCCAAACGGGGTGTATACTGTTGATTTAGCTTACCTGAACTCCGGCTACTCAATTACTTGCCCTGGTTCATTCCCGCAAACAGTAACAATTAATAACAATTCAATTGTAAAAAACTGTGCTGTTACTTGTAGCGGTTCTTTTGATGCTGCCATTACCGGCATCTCTTTATGGAGTGGTTTCTTCCCTGGACAGTCGGATGCCATCCTGCCTCATGTTGGTTTATTAAACGCGGCTTGTAATGCTGGTGTATCCGGACAGGTGAAAATTGTTTTGGATGCCTGCATACAATACACTTCTCCATCTACATACAGTGGTGCTGGTGCTCCTGATGCAGTCATCACTGCTTCAACCGGTGATACACTTGTATGGAATGTAAGTGATATTACCAACATTGGTACATTCGGATACTACGATTATGCGATTAATACTTTAACCTGTACATCAGCTCAGGTTGGGGATTCAGCGTGCATCACAATGATAATCACACCTACAAACGGTGACGCAGATCCAAGCAACAACACATTTACACGTTGCTTTGAAATTGGTGTTAGCTATGATCCTAACAACAAGGAAGTGATGCCTGCTGGCGAAGGTGCAGAAGGGTTTATACCAGCTGATCAGCCTTCGTTGACTTACACGCTGAACTTCCAGAACACAGGTACTGCAAAAGCGTGGAACATATATGTGATGGATACTATCGATACTGATTTGGACATCAACAGCATCGAAATATTGAGCGCCAGCCACAAAATGCAGGTGTATACTTTACCAAACCGTGCAATTAAGTTTATGTTTGCCGACATCATGTTGCCTGACAGCACAAACGATGAGCCAAACAGCCATGGTTATGTTACTTTCAAAATCAAATTAAACCCAGGCCTGGCTCCGGGAACTGAAATCGAAAATACAGGTCATATCTATTTCGATTACAATGAACCGGTTGTGACCAACACTACTCTTAATACTATTGAGTTGCCTTCATCTGTGCAGTCCATCAGTAAGTCATCAGTAGTAAGAGTTTACCCAAATCCTGCAAAAGAAAGTGTAACTGTTTTATCTAACAGCAGCAGCGCAGGTGTAATAACTGTTACTGATATCTTAGGAAAAACAGTAAAAGAAGTAAAAACCACTTCAGAGAAAACAGTTGTAAATACAACAGATTTGGAAAGCGGGGTTTACTTCATTAAACTTGCTCAGGACAATGTAATCAGAACAGAAAAAATAATGATTACAAAATAAGGTTTATTCAGGCTTCAATTCAAACGGCTCAGCCCCGGTTTGTCAAGTAAACGTTTCGCAGCGTTAAAGTTTATAAGGTTTAGCACTTCTCTGATACTTTATAGCGAAACACTTGACAAACCGGGGCTGAGCCGTTTTTTGTTATGTCCATGAGGAAGTTTTCGCATGAGAACGAAAAAACTTACCATAACCTTATGGAAACTCCTGCAAAGTAAAAAAATTTTTTAACTTTGGAAATTTGTATAAAATACGAGATAACTAATTATAGTTCAGGCAGGAATTATTTTGGAATAGATAAGGAGCAAATAAACAGGCGAAACAACTAAATAACGGAATTTTACATTTGTTGCACTGCTTGGAATTTTGGGGTAATGCCAGGTTTGGAAAAACAATATCTCAAAATTAAGTATTAAGTGTAAAAAAATGCCAAATAGAAGAGCAGATAACTGGTGGGCATTAATAAGATATTTTGAAAACCAATTACAAAACCTTTAAATAAGTCCGGAAGATATATGAAATGGGAGAAAAAGGGCAGAATATTTGAACCGAAAGGTCAGTTTGAATGGATGCGTAAATATGGTATTGTGCCAACTCCTGTATACTTAAGAGAAACAAATAGTATTCGTATTTTCTTTGCAACCGCAACATCAGATAATATTGGTCGAATTACCTATATGGATGTTGAAGCGAATAATCCATCTAATATCATAAAACAACCAGATAAAATTTTATTATACGAAGGGGAACCAGGAACATTTGATGATTGTGGGGTTAATCCAACCAGTTTTGTTGTTCATGAGGGAAAAGAATATCTTTATTACGTGGGTTATGAACGTTCTTTCAAAGTACCGTTTACTTTGTTTCCGGGAATATCCGTTGGGAATGTTAAAGATGGATTTAAACGTGTGAAGCATGTTCCTTTTATTGACCGGTCCGAAAAATATCCATATTCGCTTGCAGCCCCATTTGTTTTAATAGATAAAAATAAATTCAAATTGTGGCTATGGTTGGGGGTGAAGTGGGTAAAAGTGAACGGAAAAGATTATCTAAGCGCTAAAATCGGGTATGCGGAATCTGAAAATGGTTTGGATTTTAAAATACTACACGACAACTGTATTGTACCCAATCAGGATAATGAATTCTCCGTTGGCCGGCCTTGGGTTATAAAAGACGGAAGTATTTATAAAATGTTTTATTCTGTCAGATATGTTGATAAACTTTACCGCTTAGGGTATGCCGAATCTGATGATGGTATCAATTGGATACGAAAGGACGAACAAATAGGAATAGATGTTTCTTCTGTTGGATGGGATAGTGAAATGATTTGCTATCCGGCTGTTGTAAAAACCGACAATAAAACATTCTTATTTTATAATGGCAATAACAATGGCATATCTGGTTTTGGATATGCGGAACTTGTTAATGAGTAAAAAATTAACACATTAAATATATGGCAGAAATTGAATGGACAAGAGCTTCTCAAGAACAAAAAGAAGCACGTAAAGCGTTTAGGGAAATGTATATCAATACCCCAATACCGATTGAAGATATTTTTGTAAACTTCGGGTTGTATATACGTAGTTCATACCTTGCCAACATACTTTGTATGAATGAAATTTACCAGATGATTTTGCCGATTCCAGGAGTAATAATAGAATTTGGTACCTGGTGGGGTAGTAACCTTACTTTGTTTCATAATCTCAGGGGGGTATATGAGCCTTATAATTACAGCCGTAAAGTAATTGGTTTTGATACCTTTACCGGATATCCTGATATCCTTAAGGAAGAAGATAAAAATTCACCGTGGCTAAAAACAGGTAATTATGCAGTACCTGATGGATATAAAAGTTATCTGGAACAAGTATTAAGCTATCACGAAAAGGAAAATCCGCTTCCGCATAAAAAGAAATTTGATTTGGTGCAAGGTGATGTTACAAAAACGTTACCCCAGTATCTAAAAGACCATCCTGAAACCATTGTTGCTATGGCTTTTATTGATTTGGGAATGTACGAAGCAACTAAAAAAGTGTTGCAGGAATTAAAGCCCCGCTTAGTAAAGGGCAGTATTATAGTGTTTGATGAAATCAATTGCCCGGAAATGCCCGGAGAAACCATCGCATTAATGGAGGTCTTTGGGTTAGATAAATACCGGATTGTGCGTTCAAAGTATACGCCTGACAGAAATTTTCTGATTATTGAATAAATACGGATGACCTTCCCCCTTTAATGGGTAAATTTATTTGAATAATGGCAATTACAATCCAGGCATACAATAGTAAAGACCGTGATCAATGGGATGCTTTTACCAGACGAGCCGATAATGCATATTTCCTGTTCGAAAGGGGGTTTATGGAATATCACAGTCATCGTTATGTCGACAATTCTGTATTGCTTTTTGATGAGAACGTTTTAGTTGGTGTATTTCCTGCCAACCGGAAAGAAGATACTGTATATACACATCAGGGACTAACGCATGGAGGCTTGGTATTAACGGAAAGGAAGAATATTAAAAAGCTATTTACCTATTTTTATGCTTTGTTTACGTATTACAAAACTCAGGGGATAAAGCATATTGTTTATAAACCATTACCGGGGTACCTCAGCAAAAGTATTAATGATATAGAGCACTTTATACTTAATATGTGTAATGCAATTACGGTTAAAGTAGATACTTCGTTTGTAATAGACTATAATAATGAAATCAGGATTCAGGAACGTAGAAGGCGCAGTGTTAAAAAAGGTGTAACGTCTTCTGCTGAAATACGGATAGATAATAATTTCGATGCTTTCTGGAACAGTATATTAATACCCAATTTAATGGATAAGTATGGAGTGGCACCTATCCATTCTTTAGAAGAAATTCACCTCTTGCATCAACGTTTTCCAGATAAAATAACACAGGCAAATGCGTATATAAATAACGAAATTGTAGCAGGAATAACGCTTTTTGATTTTGAAACCTGTATTCACACGCAATACATATCTTCTAATAATTACGGACGTGATTCAGGAGCTATTGACACTTTATGTAATTATTTAATACATTTATTCCAGCCTGTTAAAAAACATTTCAGCTTGGGTACAACCAACAATAATGGAAAGGATATTAATATCGGCTTGTATGAATGGAAAGAAGGGTGGGGAGCTAAAACTCATGCCCATTTTCATTATCGCTTAAATACCGAAGAAATAAATACATTAGAAAGGTTTCTTGATTAAAACAAAATGTCTAAAATCACCATTATTACTCCGTGTTATTATAACGAGAAAAATATCCCTGTTACTTTTCCCGTGCTTTTGGAGAATGAAAGAAATTTCCCCGCGGGTACTGAGTTTGAATATATTTTTATTGATGATGGCTCTAAAGATGGAACATTTGACCAGCTGAGAATAATTCAAGCTGCCCACCCTTCAAAAGTAAAAGTATTAAAGTTATCTAGAAATTTTGGCTCGAACAATGCAAGTTTTGCGGGCATGTGTCATGCAACAGGTGATTGCTGTGTAATTTTAGCTGCCGATTTACAGGATCCTCCGGAATTGATCCCTGAATTGTTCAAACATTGGAAGAATGGATATAAGCTGGTGCTTGCGCAAAAAGCAAGCCGGGAAGATACTTTGCTTACGAAACTGTTTTCTGGTACTTATCACACCTTAATTCGTAAAACCGCTTTGAAAAATTCACCTAAAGGGGGGTTTGACTTATGGCTCTTTGATAAAACATTAAAGGAAGAGGTTATCAGGATGAACGAAAAGAATTTTTTTCTTCCTTATATGTTTATTTGGATGGGATTCGAATACGTGAGTATTCCATATACAAGGCGCAAACGCGAAATCGGAAAGTCGGGCTGGACAATGTCGAAGAAAATTAAATCGTTCATTGATACTTTTGTCGCTTTTACATATTTACCTCTGCGTATTATAAGTGTTGCAGGAATTATTCTCGGGCTACTCTCAATAGTATACGCCATAATAATTATTATAGATAAATTTATTCGTGGAATAAACGTTGAAGGCTGGACATCTTTAATGATAGTTTTACTGTTTGTATCGTCCTTCATTATGACTTCGTTGGGAATTATTGGGGAATATTTATACCGCACATTAGATGCATCAAGGAATCGCCCTAACTTTATTATAGACAAAAAAATTGATGAAACGAACAATTGAGCGTTCGGAAAAATATATCAGCCCCATTTCCTTTATGCTTATACATAAACAAAAAATTGAAAAAATTGAAAACCGGATTTTAAGTGTTTTATTATACGGAGTTTTACTGGTTTATTTATATCAATTTATGTTGGTTGCCGGCAAGTATAAAACATTCACGACCGATGAAAAGTTTTATTACATTGAAGCCAAGGCAATTTCAGCGAATAACATATACCAGACACCTGCCAGTCTGGATGGTAATACATCGTTCATAGGCGGCTTTGGTTTTCATGGGCTGAGTTATGCGTTGAAAGACGGCTGGCTGGCTAAGCTTTTTTTTTGTTCAGATGATCCTCCTCTTTTGTGGAACAATGTTTTGACCTGCCTGCTAACATTGGCAATAGTTTTTTTATTCAAATCTTTTAGTTTGAATACTCGAATAAAAATTGCATTGCTAATTGCAACCCATTATGTATTGTTTTACTATACACTTTCGTACATGCAGGAAACGATTCACTACCTTTTTGCAGTAATAGCATTGTGGAATTTATACCTGCTTTATACAAATCAGAACGGAGATAACAGGAAATATTTATACTCCTACCTGTTACTGGTTATAATTGCCATAACATTTCGATATGGTTGGTTTATTTGGGGCTTGGGGCTACTGCCATTGGCGAAGAATTATATCAGCTTTTTTAAATGGTGCGGTTTAGCTATTGCTTTAGCACTATTTGGTATTTTTGTCAATCGCTACATTGCATCACCTTATCCTTACGGTCACGTTGCCGATAAGATAACGGATATGGAAAATTTTTCATTGCTGAGGGCAGTAGAAATTGCCGTTGATAATTTTTGCAACACTATACACATGTTTATTGTGCCTGGCAAAAAAATTGACACAACTGTTATGCGTTACCTGTTTTTGGTTTTATTATTTATTAATACATGGTATGCAATAATAAAACGCAACCGTTTTATTATTGCATGTGCATTAGTTGCCTGGGGCTATTTTTTAGCAACAATGACTTTTTATGTGGCGTTCTGGGGATACGATGAGAGATCAATGGCTGTACTTAACCCTTTGCTGGCTTTTTCATTGGTCGGAACTAGCAACAAGTGGATATTTTATCCGGTTGTTTTAGTTCAATTGTTGCTTTTTCCTGGAATTGTAAAGGAAACAGAAGAACGTAATCTGGTATCGATAAATGCAAATGCGCCAAACCCAGTATACCTTGCTGTACAAAATGCCCATTCAAAAATCAGCAACTTAATTACCGATGATACTGCAGTTGTGGTTCAAATCAATATTAATTTGGTAAAGCATGGGTCCCTCGATTACTTTAATGAATTTCCACTTGTAAATATCAAAGGACACCCCATACATTACAGGGTTTACAGGAACGGAAACGATTTAAGAAAAATCCATTTTCCAACGTATTTTTTGAACCCGCCACCCGAAAGGTTGCCACCCAACTGTAGATTAATTTATTCCGACTCTTGGATGAATCTATATCGTACCTTTTAAAGCAAATAAAAATAGCTTTTCATATAGGTGATTCTACATTTTGCAGCCTTTAAATTATATTGAAGTAGATTTCACGGTTATGTTGTTTAAACCAAAGTCAAAAGTACTCTATCTAATCTGTTTTATATATTAAAACGGTTTCTCATCCGCATCATCCCTCTTCAAACATTCACAAATCGCGCCCTGATTATTCTGTCCCGATAGCTATCGGGATTATTTCAGAATCTGTGCGTTGAATCGCGGTTGTTTTTAAGTTGTTGTTGGTCAGCGACTTAGTTTGTTGTTAGATATTAATGCTACAATCCCCAAATTGCTTTTCTCCCCCATTTTCGCTATCTTTGCGCTCCTTTTAAAACCATAGAAAATGGCAGAAGACAGAATAAATTCAAGCAAAGCACCGGAACCTGTAGGATTATACCCCCATGCCCGTAAAGTAGGCAATTTGCTGTTCCTTTCAGGAGTGGGTCCGCGTGAGCGGGGAACCAAGAAGATTCCAGGCGTAGACTTGGATGAAAAAGGGAATATTGTGTCTTACGATATTGAAACACAGTGCAAAAGCGTGTTCCAGAACGTGAAATACATCCTGGAAGATGCCGGCAGCAGCTGGGATAAAATTGTGGATGTGCAGGTATTCCTCACCAATATGAAAGACGATTTTGCCACCTATAACCGCGTGTATGCAGAGTGGTTCAAAGATAACCAGCCTTGCCGCACTACCATTGAAATCAATTGTTTACCAACTCCTATTGCGATTGAGTTGAAAGTAATTGCAACGATATAATAACATGAGAATTATTGTTTTTTTCATTCTCATACTGATCTCTAAGCTGGTATTTGCCCAGGATGAAGATAAAAGAGGAACAATAAAACTTAAAAAACCATCTGACTCATGTGTTGCAATGGTGTTGGGGTATAGCGGAGAAAATTTTGTAGACAAAGAGAAGATTGCAAACATCAAAAAGGTAGAGTTAAATGAAGGTTGCGACTATAAAATAATTTCATTCTCGGTAATGTATACGGATAGTGAGGACTGGACAAGAATAATACCTTCTGTTGGCGACAAAGTTGGACACAATGTTGGCGATCAGATAAAAGGAGCATCCGGTGTAACGTTTGGCAACATTATAGCAAAAAGCAATACTACGGGGGAAGAAATAAAATTGCCTCCCATTATTTTAATAATAACTGATTAATGAAAAAATACACCGAATACAAAGGCCTTGACCTTTCCCAAACAGCGAAGGATGTTCAGAAGAGCTGGGATGAGAATAATATATTTGAAAAATCCATCACTTCACGTGAAGGCAAAGCACCTTTTGTATTTTACGAAGGGCCACCAAGCGCGAACGGCTTGCCGGGGATTCACCACGTAATGGCCCGTTCCATTAAAGATATATTCTGCCGTTATAAAACCCAAAAAGGGTTCCAGGTGAAACGTAAGGCGGGCTGGGATACGCACGGTTTGCCGATAGAGTTAAGCGTTGAAAAGGCTTTGGGCATTACCAAAGAGGACATCGGTAAAAAAATTACTGTGGAGCAGTACAACATCGAGTGCCGCAAGGATGTAATGAAATACACCGATAAGTGGGAGGACTTAACAAAGAAAATGGGCTATTGGGTGGACATGCAGCACCCCTACATTACTTACGATAACAAATACATTGAGTCCGTTTGGTGGTTGCTGAATAACCTGTACAGCAAAGGAATGCTGTACAAAGGGTTTACTATACAACCGTATTCTCCCGCAGCAGGAACAGGGCTTTCATCGCATGAGCTGAACCAGCCGGGTTGTTACAGGGATGTGAAGGACAGGACTGCAGTTGCGATGTTCCGCCTCTCCCCAACCCTCTCCCAAGGAGAGTGGGCTTTTACCGAATTAAAGAAAGGATTATCGGAAGAAGAGCTTAACAATACTTACTTTTTAGCATGGACTACTACACCTTGGACATTGTCTTCAAATACTGCGCTTGCGGTTGGAAAAAATATTGAATATGTTTTGATAAAAACCCAGAATCAATTTACTGGAAAAGAAATTAATGTAATTGTTGCTAGTGATTTAGCAGCAAAGTATATTAAAGGCTACGGTTCCAAATTTGAAGAAAATGTAATTACTGGATGGGGGTTAGACGCATCAGGTAATCTACAAGCATTTAATCCTAAGGAACCATATAATAATTGGAAGCAACTTGCCAAATTCATTGGTTCTGATATAGCAGGTTTAAAATATGAGCAACTACTACCATTTGAAGCCAACAAATTCGTTGAGCTAAATGGTAAGAACCTCCCCTTTGGGGAGGCGGGAGGGGCTGTAATCATTGGCGATTTCGTTACAACCGAAGACGGTACTGGCATCGTACACATCGCGCCAAGCTTTGGTGCGGACGACTTTAGAGTGGCCAAACAAAACGGCATTGGCTCATTAACATTGGTTGACAGACGCGGTAAGTTTTTACCGGAAGTAAAAGACGGCATCTTCCTATACGGTGAAGAGTACGTAAAAGAAGCCTATTTGACAGATGCTGAAAAAGAAGCCGAATTCCAAAACCAAAAGAAAGTTCTTGAAGCAAACGGCAAGATAAAAGAGCTGAAAGCATACTTAAGCGTGGATGATCGAATCATCTTAAAACTGCAGGAGGAAGGCAAACTCTTCAAAAAAGAAACCTACGAGCACAGTTACCCGCATTGCTGGAGAACAGATAAACCGGTTTTGTACTATCCACTGGACAGCTGGTTCATCAAAACTACGGACTACAAAGACCGTATGATTGAGCTGAACAAAACCATCAATTGGAAGCCGGAATCTACCGGTACAGGGCGTTTTGGTAACTGGCTGGAGAATCTGAACGACTGGAATTTATCGCGTTCCCGCTTCTGGGGCATTCCAATTCCTATCTGGACAAGCGAAGACAAAACAGAGCAAATCTGCATTTCTTCTGTGGAGGAATTGCAGAAGGAAATCACCAATGCTGTTGCAAAAGGAGTGATGAAAGACAGTCCACTTGCGGCTTTCAGAGCGGGTGATATGAGCGAGGCCAATTACAACACCTTTGACTTGCACAAACCTTATGCAGATAATATTGTGCTGGAGCGCAATGGTAAAAAGCTTTTCCGTGAGCCGGATTTGATTGACGTTTGGTTTGATTCGGGCGCAATGCCTTATGCACAGCTGCATTACCCCTTTGAGAACAAAGAATTGATTGACGGCCCATCCCCAACCCTTCCCCAAGGGAAGGGAGTAAGCCCTAAGTATCAGACAGCAAGAAATTCATCCTATAATTTGCTGAAAGAATTAGCTATAGAAAGAAAAAAACAACAAACAGAGAGTGAAACAATTCTTTGGAATTTGCTTAAGGGAAAACAATTAGGAAATTATAAATTCAGACGCCAGCATATAATTGATGAGTTTATTGTGGATTTTGTTTGCCTTCAGAAAACTTTGGTTGTTGAAGTAGATGGTGGTTATCATTCCAAACCGGAAATACTTGAAGCCGATACTCTAAGAACAAATATTCTGAACGAATTGGGTTTTAAAGTTTTAAGATTTAAAAATGAAGAAGTGATAAACAATACTGAACAAGTATTAAAAATAATTGAAACGGCACTTAACACACAGAAAACCCTCCCCTTGGGGGAGGGCAAGGGAGGGGCTTTCCCTGCCGATTTCATCGCAGAAGGGGTGGATCAAACACGCGGATGGTTCTTTACTTTACATGCGATAGCTACCATGTGCTTTGACTCTGTGGCTTACAAAAACGTAGTCAGCAATGGCCTGGTATTGGATAAAAACGGACAAAAAATGAGCAAACGCTTAGGCAATGCGATTGATCCGTTTGTGACCATTGAAAAATACGGCCCGGATGCTACACGCTGGTACATGATTACCAATGCGGCACCCTGGGACAACCTTAAATTTGATATTGAAGGCATAGGGGAGGTGCAGCGCAGTTTCTTCGGTACGCTTCACAATACATACTCATTCTTTGCATTGTATGCCAATGTGGATGGTTTTGTATACAAAGAAGCCGAAATTCCGGTAATTGATCGCCCGGAAATTGACCGCTGGATTTTATCCGAGCTGAATACCTTGATAAAAAAGGTGGATGAGGCTTATTCTGAATACGAGCCTCACCGTGCCGGTCGTTACATCGAAACCTTTGTGGATGAGCACCTTAGCAACTGGTATGTACGTCTGTGCCGCAGACGTTTCTGGAAAGGCGAATACTCACACGATAAAATAGCTGCTTACCAGACACTTTACCGTTGTATGGAAGTAATTGCCCAGCTTTCGGCTCCAATAGCTCCCTATTTTATGGACAGGCTGTATTCCGATTTAAACAGTATCACAGGTCGTGATAAGGCAAGTTCCATCCATTTAAGCAATTTTCCGGAATCAGATACTTTCCTGATTGACAAGGATTTGGAAGAACGTATGGAGCTGGCTCAGAAAGTATCTTCCATGATATTGTCGATACGCAAAAAGGAGAATATCCGTGTGCGTCAGCCTTTGAATAAAATCCGTATTCCGGTTTTAGACGAATCGTATAAGACTAAAATTGAGGCGGTTAAGGATTTGATTTTGTCGGAAGTAAATGTGAAGGAAATTGAGTTTGTGAGCGAGGCGGATACCCAAATTGTGAAGAATATGAAGCTGAATTTCAAGACTTTAGGCAAAAAATGCGGCAAACATATGAAGGCGGTTCAGGCCTTTGCAAATGAAAATGCACAGGCTGTAATTTCCGGTATCGAAAAAACAGGAAAATTCGATATAAAGATTGATAATGAGGTAATTGTATTGGATACGGAAGATGTGGAAATTATTCCGGTAGACATCCCGGGATGGAAAGTGGCCAATTCGGGACAAATAACTGTGGCCCTGGATGTTACATTAACTGCAGAACTGCGGGAAGAAGGCCTGGCGCGTGAGTTGGTAAACCGTATCCAGAACCTCAGAAAGGAAAGTAACCTGGATGTAACAGACAAGATTGACGTGAAAATTCAGAGAAATTCGGCTATAAATGAAGCGATTAACAATAATTTAAACTATATTTGCACCGAAATTTTGGCGTCTTCATTGGAACTTGTCGACACTTTGGAGGCAAAAATAGGTGCTGAGATTGAACTAGACGAACAAATAAAGACCTTAATCACCATTACTAAATTAAATTAACAAAATACACAATGGCAAAAAAAGCGCAAAAAGGCAAACCGGTAAAAAAAGCCGCGAAACCTGCTAAGCCTGCTAAAAAAGCAGCTGCGAAACCAGCAAAACCAGCAAAAAAAGCAGCACCTAAAAAGGCCGCTAAGCCTGCTAAGAAAGCGGTTGCAAAGCCAGCTAAAAAAGCAGCTAAGCCTGCACCTAAAAAAGCCGCAAAACCAGCTAAAAAAGTAACTGCAAAGCCAGCAAAAAAATCGATTTCAAAACCGGTTAAAAAAGCTGCTAAGCCAGTTAAAGCTGCAGGCAAAGCAAAACCTGTTGCAAAGAAATCTGCAAAACCTGCAAAAGTAAGCAAGCCGGTTGCTAAAAAAGTAAGCAAGCCGGTTGCTAAAAAAGTAAGCAAACCTGTTGCAAAAGCAGTAAAAAAGGTAAGCAAACCTGTTGCTAAACCAATAGCGAAAAAAGCAGAAAAACCAGTAGCGAAAAAGCCGCTTGTTAAGGAAGCTGTAAAAAGCCCCGTTAAACCAATTGAAAAAGCAACTGCTAAAACAGATGCTAAAAAAACGACTGAGAAACCCGTTGTTGCTGTTAAACCAGTAGCTCCTGTTGTTAAAAAAGCTGAGCCAAAGAAAAAGTACGAAGCTGATCTTGATGATGATGGTAGCTCCAGGGATGATGAGCCAATGGTTGTAGAATACAAAACTCCAAGCATTCAACGCCCTATGGGACCAATACCAAAACCACATATCAATACCGATAACAGAACACGTTATACCGATTCAGAATTAAAAGAATTTAAAGAGTTGATCCTTAAAAAGCTTGAAGAAGCGCAAAAGGATTATGAATTGTTAAAGAGCACACTTTCTCACAAAGATGATCATGGTACTGATGATACCTCTCCAACATTCAAATTGCTGGAAGATGGTTCTGATGTATTGTCAAAAGAAGAAACAGCTCATTTGGCAAGCCGCCAGGAGAAATTCATCCAGAACCTGCAAAATGCGCTTATCCGTATTGAAAACAAAACATACGGTATCTGCCGCGCTACAGGCAAGTTGATCTCTAAAGAGCGTTTAAGAAGCGTGCCTCATGCTACTTTAGCGATTGAAGCTAAATTGGAGCAGCATAACTAATAAGTAGTTTTTAAATAAAGAAAAGCCCGGCAGTTGTATAACTACGGGGCTTTTTTTATTACAACATCATTGCAGCCTCTTCTTAGAAAGGATGAGGAAGTCCCACACCTATCACTATTTCTACACTTTCACCTGTGCCACCTGCGGCACCGGATTTTTTGCATTTTGTATGGACAGCTGCTGTGCTACTTTTGCAGCCATATCCATAAATGCCAATGCCTGTGGAGTGTTTTCCTGAAGCACTGCAGGTCTTCCTGCGTCACCCGCTTCACAAATGCTTTGAACAAGTGGTATCTCGCCAAGGATCGGTACATCCAACTCTTCAGCTAATTTTTTAGCGCCCTCCTTACCAAAAATATAGTATTTATTATTTGGCAATTCAGCTGGTGTAAAGTAAGCCATGTTCTCCACTATGCCTAAAACAGGCACATTGATGGATGGCAGACGGAACATGCTCACACCTTTTTGTGCATCGGCTAGGGCCACCTGCTGAGGTGTGCTTACAATCACAACGCCATTCAAAGGCACAGAACCTACTAAGGACAAGTGAATATCGCCTGTACCCGGAGGCAGGTCAATAATAAGATAGTCCAGTTCGCCCCAGTCCGCATCGGAAAACATCTGCATCAATGCTTTTGAAGCCATAGGCCCCCGCCATACAATGGCTTGTGATGTATCTGCGAAAAAGCCGATGGACAATAGTTTTACGCCATAGCTTTCTACTGGGATAATTTTATTTTTACCATCAACAGTTTTAATCATGGGTTTTTCATGAACCACGTCAAACATAATGGTTTGTGAAGGACCATAAATATCGGCATCTATTAACCCTACGGAAGCGCCCATTTGTGCTAGTCCCAGCGCCAGGTTGGAAGCAATGGTTGATTTCCCCACTCCGCCTTTTCCGGATGCAACACCTATAATGTTTTTAACACCTGGCAGCAAAGGCTCGCTGCTGCTGCGTGACGATACATTGGACGACATCTTCACGTTCACATTTGCTTCTTTATCTACAAAATGCAAAACAGCATTTACACACGCCTTGTGGATCATATCTTTCATTGGGCAGGCAGGGGTGGTAAGCACCACGGTAAAGCTTACATCCTTACCATTCACTTCCAGGTCCTTAATCATTCCCAGCGTTACCAAATCTTTTTTCAAATCCGGATCATCCACATTTTTTAATGCTTCCAAAACGGCTTCTCTTGTAATACTCATTTTTTTTAGCTTAAATTTTTTATAGTATGTAAAGATACAAAAAAAGAAGCTACCTCCTGTGGAATGGTTTTGTGCCTTGAACTTTGGCCGGATTGTATTACTGTACCGGCAAATGCCTGTGATACCCGATTTATGGTATTTAATTCTGCCGACATACTTTTTTTAACAATGTGCCGTTATGTTAAAAATTCAAAACAAAAGATATACTGAGTCATGAAAAAAATGAAAAACTGCTTCGTAATAGTTATGTGTATGGGCATAACCACAGTATTTGGTCAAAATAATACAGGTGCCCAGCAGCCTCCTGCAAAGGAGAAAAAGATCAAAGTTACGGATGCATCCATCATGGGTGGTTTTATGAACATGGAAGCGAGTGTTTATGGTTCATTAACAGACTTTCAGCTTCTGAACCCACAATCGTTAATATTGAATGAGAATATGGATGGTTATTCCTCGGGTTATGGCTATGGGGGATATACTTATGATTTTAGGTTAGGTGCTCTCAATAGTGGTCTGTTTGGTGCTAATTTGGGCTTAAGCTTTAAAGAAAAACCAAAGTCGCTTACGCAGATAAGGGTTGGAGTTGCTGTATCTGGTACATCGGTCAGCAATTTTATTTCAAGGACCGATCGTAGTCCGTATGACACACTTACTTCCTCACAGACTGGTCAGACCATTTACCAGGATTCTATTACTTATCATTCCTACAGTATGGAATACCGTGCAAGGCAGCTGAAACTGGACGTTTCCCTTATTTACCGCATGTATCCTTCGGCAAGGTGGTCAATGTATGGTGGGATAGGATTACAGGCCGGAACATCTTTATCTGCATATTCAGATATCAATTATAATGAATATGTTGTTATTGAAGGCCAGGAATCCAACGGAAGCTATGATGCCAGCGTTAGACGTTCTGAAAGGTTCAAAAATAAAAATGTTCAGGAGTTTGTGGCTTATATACCGGTAGGCGTAGACTTCAGGCTTGGGAAAAGAAAAGAGTTTCTAAAACAAATACACCTTTTTACAGAGATCCGTCCTTATGTAAGTGTACTGAATATTCCTGAATTGGGCTCTTTTTCAGGTTTGGGCATGCAACAGGTATTGGGATTGAGGGTTACGATATAAGAAGTCGTTGCCTTTGACTAGCGACTGTTTTGTAAAAGCGGATTTTTATGCGGAAAAGTTAATCAAGTTAACCGCAAAACAAATAAAGACAATTCTAAATCATCACGAATCTTACAAATCTTCTAAATATCCCGACACCGGAGAATCTGGTATGGGTCACTTTAGTAGTTATTAGACTTATTTCATAATTTAGAAATACAAAAATTGAACGCTGATTTTTTATGATTCCTATGATGAACGCTGATAAAAATATTAACAAATCATAATAATCTGCGTCATCAGCGTTCCACAATAATCAATTATGAAATAGGTTTATTATGAAATTACTCCCGGGTACCTAATTATAAAGGCTTTCTGGGACAATCTGCAAAACCCAAAAATTCTTTTTGACTTGCTAAAAATATAGAGTGTTGTTTGTTAAGAGGTTTGAGTTTGTAGCTCTTACTTCTTAACAACCTTCAATGAGCTTGCAGCTGTATTGCTGATGGCCCTGAATGTATATACTCCTTTGGCCATTCTCAACTCCCCGGTATTTATTAAAACAGTATGTGTTCCTGCGGCATAATCAGCAGTATTCTCCCAAACCGTTTTACCCAGCATATCGGTTAATACCAATGTCAATGCCTGTTCGGTTTTTTGTGAAAAGCAAAGCGTGAGCATTTCCCCTGCAGGGTTGGGGTATGCAGATATGCTGATGCTGTTCCCGTTCTCATCAATACTTGCATTCACATCGGCCAATATCCCGTCAGAAGTGCAGATGCTGCTCAATCCCGCACCATTCTCTGTTTTTATGCTGATGTAATACATCTGGCCCGTGGTAAGTGTCAGCCCCGATGCGGTTGCAGAGGTGTTTAAATTATTGTCTGTCCAGGTCACAACATCCGTTGCTCCGGCACTGGTTCCTATAGCGTACCAATACTTTGTTACCCCCGAATGTGTATCAGTAGAGGTTGTCCAGCTTGCAGAAAGGGAGGACAGAACGCCTGTGGTATCAATATCAATAGACGATCCATCGTTAACGGTCATACAATTTGGTGCAGTCCAGTCCACATTCACATTTTCAAAAGCAATGGTAGAAAGGTTACCAACGGCATCACTCACAATGGATTTGATTTTTCCGGAATACATGGATGGGTTTGGGTTCTGGTAGCGTATATCATTTGTGGGTGCCGGACCAACACTTACTGTTACAGATGCCGGCCTTGAGCGGTATACCTTCAGCTCCGTAATATGCGCCTTGCAATTGCCTGTACGGAAAGAGATATAATTCCCTTGTGTTGTTAGCACACTTGAATCTGTCCAGCTGCCGATAAGGTTATTATCCCTGTATATAACCACTTTTCCGCTGATGCGATCGAAAGTAATCTTATAATCGTACCATTGATCCAGGTTGGTGGTAATGTTGTTGATGGTTTTAACAACGGTGAAAACATCGTTCACCACTTTGTACAGCTCAATGGTGCTTGTTTCCTGCCTTACAAACATAAAATAAGAGTTGCCTCGGTTTGGCAAAGCAGCATTGTCACTGAAAAAGTGAAGCCCGAACCGGTGCTGGTTGCTGCCATCAGTAGCAGCCGACATCTTTGCATTGAACTGATACAAATAACGGTTGGATAAATTCTGGTTCAGCGAAGCGTAAACATTGCTGTTGTTAACCGATGTATCACTTTGTATCATTTCACCTGCCGTTACCTGCCACGTCCCGCTTGCCGAAGGCACTGTCCATACAGGGGTATTGTATGAATCAAAATTGTCTGCAAAAAAACCATTGGCAGCATTGGCATGCCATTCAGCGCCATCATAATCAATTACCTGGTAAAAGCTTTTTTCAAGACCGCTTCCGCCACCATTATCTGCATCGGTGAATGTGGTAGTAAAATTACTTCCAATCCAGCTGCCTGCAGAAGAAATAGCTGTTGTCGGTGCTACATTGTCGGTCGGCCCAGCATAATGGAACTTTACGGCATCAAACGCAATGTTCTGTGACGAAGAGCCGGTAGCATCGCCCAGGTAAACGTAGCTGGTTTGGCCGGCCGCCAGACTGTGTATCCCAAGAGATACCCATTGCCCGGCATTCTGACTCTGGTTAATAATAACTGTACTCACTCCGCTTGTATGGTGTACCTTGTATTTGGCGTTGGTTGCTGTACAACCCGCGCCACCCGGTATGTAGGCAAAAATTTCATAGTTGCCTGCGGTGGAAAGTGTCGGTGTCCAGGTAACAAAAGCAATATCATTGGTTGTTTCCGTACCGGTATACCAGTGGTGGTTATTGTATCCGGTGTTCGCATCGCGGTAGTATCCCTGTACGGCAGAATTCTGACTGTTGTTGATGTGAAAACCGTGATTGTAAAATACATCATCAATAATAGTGTCATTGTAGTTCACTTCAGAACCAACAGCAGTAACTGTCCAGGCAACGGTATTTAAATTCTGGTTCCCATTGTTGTATCCCGGCCAGTCGTAGTGAGCGTTTTGCCCATTCTGGTTTGGCCAGGAGCCATTGTTCTTATTGCCGTAAGGATCATGGAAAATAATGGTATGCTGATTATTGATATACCCTATTGCAACAGTAAGGTGGCCGGCAGAGGTAAGCAGGTTGCAGATAGGGAAAGGGTTGCCATTGTTTACCTGCGTAAGCACTTTGGTATAATTATCAGCAAATTCCTGAACGGAGGTCATGTAATGCTTTGTAATGTACGATTGCATTTTTGAGGAAGGCGAGTAAGAGCCCGTCCACATGAAGCCATAACCGCCCCAGGCGTTGTCGCCACCGCTGGTAGGAGATAAATCATCAAAATAATACTGGTTCAGGCGGTATTTATCTGCCACATAAGCCCCGTAATTGCTGGTGTGGTTACCGGCACCATTGCTTGTGATAATTGGCCATTTAGGTATCTTGTTGTAATATGCTGCCACCATAATGGAAGAAGTTGGAGCGCAGGACCCATAGCCATAGTGCCATTCCGGGGTATCGTACACCTGGTTGATATAAGGTACTGTTCCGGGAACCATGGTTTGGGATTGTGCTGCTTGCTGTGGTGATGGAGCAAGGCTTATAATTAAGACTGCCTGGGATCTGGTAAATGTTTCCTATTGCGGGTGCACCGTTTGATGTAAGGTGCAATGTATTTACAGATTTATAATTCAGGCTTTGGAAGATGATTCCATCGCCATAAGGTGCACAGGCTATTTCATAATTACCAGGCGAATTGGTAAGGTTGGTAATTCCTGTTCCATCGTAAAGCGCCTTGTAAATATCAGAACCTTCAAGTTTTAAATTACTGTTTTCCAGGCTGGTATAAATGAGGTGCCGGGAATCCTGCATCCAGGATGCGTAATATCCTGTTGCAATGGTATGTGTGGTTTGGTGTTCTATGTCGTACACACGTAGCAAGCCCGAAAGTGAAGAATAGAGTAGTTTGTTTCCGTCAGGTGACCATTGAGGATAGATATTTCCGTGCTCACCCGATGTAATTTTAAGTGTTTGGTTCGTAGCCAGGTTTAGCAAAAAAAGCTGGTCATAATTATCATTATAGCAAACAAAATTACCATCCGGTGAAATGGGGGCTATATTCACATAAGTGCCTAAAGGATAACGCTGCTCCGTTCCCGAATGTTTAATAATTAGATCATTACCAATAGTATAGGCAATTTTTCCGTTGTTTGAAAAACTGACTTGCCCGCATACATCTACCGGACTATTTAAAAACGTAACTTGTTGATTATGAATATTTAGTAGCGCTGGTGCCTGTTTTCCATCGGTCTGAATGTATTTAAACCCGATACTCTTTTTATCAGGGGATAAATGCATGTACCTGCCACAACCCGGGGAGCTGAACAATGGTTTATAGCTGCCTTCATCAAAAAGATAAATGCGCGAAGCAAAATTGTCGGTTGAAACTATACCGTCCGGTGTTGGCAGGAACGTGGTAAAATATCCATCGGCTTCGGCTGCATATGCATCAAATGCGCTTGTGTTTTCCTGTGAATTGGCTGTATTCAGCCCGATAAAAAATGAAAGAGCAAGGAAAGGTAATTGTATTCTCATCCGTAAAAAATTAAGTTTTTACTAGTACCTGTAAGGTAAATATAAAACATTAAAATCCAAAAGTCAATAAAAGGGGAAGGAAGTTGTGGACCAGAGGGTTTGTTTGGATGTAATTGATTGATATACAGTATTTTGCTGGATTTTTCGATTGAGCCTAGAGTACTTCGAACGAAAATAAGTCTACCTACGTTTCTCGACCAGCTCGCGCATGACATTAAAACGTTATAGATTTGTTAGGTGCAACCCAATGACGACCGATAGAGCAACTTTTAACCGTTAGAAAAATGACCCGAAATGTCCACCGTTCAAAAAGTCATTTTTTTGCTAACGTACTTGACAGCGTTTCGACATTAAAACATATCTTAACCGACTGAAAAAAGAGCCTAGAATTGTAAACAACGACTTTGAATTGCCTATAAAAATTACTTCACAAGACCAAGAAAAAGAAACGGAGATTTTAGTAAACCAAATCTTAGTTATTAAAAAACAAAACCCATCTGCCCGACACAATAGGTTTAGAAAAAACAATAGACCAATTGGTTTATCAACTTTACGAATTGACAGAAGAAGAAATTAAAATTATTAAAAACACATAATGAAAGACAATGACCAAAGAAACCGCCATCAAACTGTTTGAAGAAAAGCAGGTTCGTTCTGTATGGGATGTTGAGCAGGAGAAATGGTATATATCTATTGTAGATGTAATTGCCGTGTTAACCGAAAGCATTGACCCTAATGCATATTGGAGAAAGTTAAAACAAAGACTTAAAGAAGAGGGAAACGAAACCGTGACGAATTGTCACGGTTTGAAAATGCAAGCTGCAGATGGCAAGATGCGAATGACCGATGTAGCCAACACCGAACAACTTTTCCGCCTGATTCAATCTGTCCCATCATCTAAAGCTGAACCTTTTAAACTGTGGTTAGCACAAGTGGCATCTGAACGATTAGACGAAATGCAAGACCCGGAATTGAGCATAGATAGAGCGTTGGAACAATATCTGAAATTGGGCTATTCAGATTGCACAGATGTATTTTTATGTAATTAAAAATCTGTACGAAAAAAATTCACAACTTTTAGTTAGCAACCAGGAAGTTTTAAAGGTTACAAGAAATGCAGAAGATTTCAGAGCAGCAAAAGAAGTCGTTAATGGTTGGTTTATAGAATCAAACACAGACAGCAATTCAAAATTCATTGTTTTAAAACGACTACTTACATTGTTTGAAATGGAAGATGAGCTTTTAATTAAGTATTCATCAAATGGAGAAAGCAAAACAGAACCAAACCGTTTTAGCATAAGAAAAAAATATTGGCACCAGTTATTACCGCTTTTAGATGGCACTAATTTGTTTGACAATGTTAGTCCATCAAAAGACCATTGGTTGAGCACAGGTGCTGGCATTGGCGGCTTGGCTTATACTTTAATCATTACTAAATCACACGTTAGAATTGAATTAGGTATCTCTACATCGAGTAAAGAGAAAAATAAAGCCTATTTCAAAAAACTATTAAAAAACAAAGAAGCAGTTGATCAATCATTTGGCAAACCATTAGACTGGGAAGAATTGGCTGACAACAAAATGAGCCGAGTAAAATTTGAGTTGCAAGACGTAAGCCTGTTTAACGACAACCATTGGGAAAGAATGAATCAGTTTTTCGTTGAGTATTTACCAAAGTTTGAAAATGCTTTCAGACCATTTGTTAAAAACTTAAAATAAAACAGACACTTATGCCAACGCTTCACCGCCACACACATTGCCAATTCGCACAAGTGCTCACCCAACGCGCATACCAAAACTTGGCAAAGAGTGAGTCTGTCCAGCCGCACAATCAGCAGACAATCACAACAAAATCGGTTTAAATTAAGTTCCGGGAGGAGGCGCCTATTACTCCTGGTAATAAACCCTTTTCACCCTCCTTGATACATTGGTAAGTATCTCATACGGAATAGTCCCCACATCTTTGGCGATTTCTGTAATAGGGGAATTCTCACCGAACACAATCACTTCATCGTTTTCAGTGGCGTTAATGTCGGTAATATCAATCATGCACATATCCATGCACACGTTGCCAATTATGGGGGCTGGTTTTCCCTTTACCATCATTTTTCCTTTACCATTGCTTAGTTTGCGGCTCAGGCCGTCAGCATAACCTATTGGAACGGTAGCAATCTGTATATCACGGGTGGCGACACCTTTGCGGCTATAACCGATTGTTTCGTTGGCGGGGATATTTTTGATCTGTGAAATGCTTGTTTTGAGAGTGCTTACATTTTGCAGCTGATTTTGTTCGCCAGCACTACTGCCAATACCATACAGCCCGATTCCCAATCGGACCATATCAAACTGCGCATCCGGAAAACGGCTGATACCGGCAGAATTCAGGATGTGTTTCATTATAGGGTAACTGAAATGCTGCTTAATGGCTTCGCTCATCTCATTAAAACGCTTGATTTGCTGCCAGGTAAAATCATCGTGTTCGGCCTCATCGCTTGCTGCAAGGTGAGAAAATACGGACTTTATAACTATGTACTTGTTGTTTTTTATCCTTACAATGAGCTCATTTATTTCAGAAGCTTCAAAGCCAAGACGGTGCATGCCCGTATCCAGCTTGATGTGTATGGCAATGCTTTTTTCCTGCAGGTGGCCGCTGCGCTTTAATGTTTCTTCAAAAAGGTTTAACACACGAAAGCTGTATATTTCCGGCTCCAGGTGGTATTGTATCATGGCCTCATAACTTTGCTCTTCCGGGTTCATTACCATGATGGGCATGGTGATACCGGCTTTTCGGAGCTCTATGCCCTCATCGGCATAAGCCACTGCAAGGTAATCCACCCGGTGAAACTGAAGTACATTGGCTATTTCAAAGCTTCCGCTGCCATAAGAGAAAGCTTTTACCATGGCCATGATTTTTGTATCGGCCTTTATCTTCGAACGAAAATAGTTAAGGTTGTGGACAATGGCGTTGAGGTTTATTTCCAGCACTGTTTCATGTGCTTTCTGCTGTATAATTTTGCTTATGGCCTCAAAACCGAATGCCCTTGCACCTTTTAACAGTATGGTTTCATCACGGAACATGGAAGTGTTGTACTGCTTTAAAAACTCCTCAGTAGACTGGTAAAAACTTTTTTCGATATGAAACAGGTGTTGCTGGCGGGATATATTTTCTCCTATACCAATGAGCCTCGAAACCCCTTTTTTATGAAGTAGTTCCGCCACTTCCCTATAAAGGGTTTCTTCGTTTCTTCCACTTTGCAGTATATCGGAAAGTACCAGCGTTTTTTTTATGTGCTGCTTTTGCTGGTTGAGAAAATCAAGCGCAATAGCCAGCGATCCCAAGTCGGAATTATAGCTGTCGTTAATGATGGAGCAGTTATTGATCCCCTCGTTGAGTTCAAGCCGCATGGCAATGGGGCTAAGGAAAGGCATTCGCTCTGCAATTACCTGGTTGTCATATCCCAGGTAAAGCAGCGTAGCCCAGCAATGAATGGCATTTTCAATACTGGCTTCATCTGTAAATGGGATATGGATGCGTATAAAGTCATTTTTGTATACACCCTGTATTTCTGTGTCTCCGGTACCTTTCGTAATGCGCCCTATCAATAAATCAGCACGGGTTTTACGCGACCAGGAAAATACTTTTAATTCTGAAAATGCAGGATTGGTGCTTATTTCATTGTGAACAGACAGATAGTCTTTACAATAAACCAGGGTTTCCGAGTGTTTGAAGAGCTTGAGCTTTTCATCTACTTTTTGTTTTTGATTTTCAAAATTTTCATCGTGAGCATGGCCTATGTTGGTAATTAGTCCTAATGTAGGCTGTATAATAGCCCGGAGATGGCTCATTTCATTGGGTTGTGAAATGCCGGCCTCAAAAATTCCCAGGTTGTTTTCTTCCGACATCTGCCATACAGAAAGAGGGACACCCACCTGTGAATTATAGCTTTTAGGGCTCCGTACAATGTTCTTGTCCTCACGCATCAGCTGGTAAAGCCATTCTTTTACAATGGTTTTACCGTTGCTGCCCGTTATTCCTATTACAGGTATTTTAAACTGCTGCCTGTGAAATGCCGCCAGCTCCTGAAGCGCCACCAGTGTGTCTTTTACAAGGCAAAAGCAGCAATTGGCGAATGAATCAATGTTTGCCGGAAGTGTAGAAACAACAAAAGCACGCACACCTTTATCGTATAGCTCTTTCAGATAGGTATGTCCATTATGCCTCTCCCCTTTAATAGCAAAAAACAAGGATGTTTCGGCATTGCTGAGCTTGCGGCTATCGATAAGTAAACTGCGGATAATGGCTTTGGTATTGCCATTTCCGGTAACACTGCTGTTTATAATGGAAGCAATCTTTTCGAGCGTGTAATTCATAAGCTTAGTTTTGTACGCTACAGAAGCAATCCCTGCAAAGCGGCTCATAATTATTGGTTTCACCAAGCAATACAAGAGAAGATTCGGATGTCATCCGGTGAGAATAATTGGCAATACTGCCACAGCGCATACAAATGGCATGTACTTTTGTTACATGCTCTGCAATGGCCAGCAGTGCCGGGATTGGGCCAAATGGTTTACCAAGATAATCCATGTCAAGTCCGGCAACAATCACCCTGATTCCGCTGTTCGCAAGCTTGTTGCACACATCGGCAAGGCCATCATCAAAAAATTGTGCTTCATCAATACCTACCACCTGAACATCGTTGGCAAGCAAAAGGATGTTTCCTGAAGCAGGAACAGGTGTGGAATGAATGGATGTGCTGTTGTGCGAAACCACTTTCACATCATCGTACCGGGTATCAATGGCAGGTTTGAAAATTTCAACTTTCTGTTTTGCAAACTGAGCCCTTTTCAACCTGCGGATAAGTTCTTCGGTTTTGCCGGAAAACATGGAGCCGCAAATCACTTCAATGGAGCCTTTCGGATGTTGAGGGTGTATGTAGTTTTCTAAAAACATTGTTGAATTTGCAATTGAAATTGGCGGCTCGTACTTTTCTGAAAAGTCCTGTCACCAATTTGGCATTTTTAATGTATTTTTAGTGGTTGTTAGTATACAACAAAGCTAATCAAAAAAGCGTTTTGAATAGCCCCTAATTATTAACATAAAATCGCAATGAATAATCCTGATATACGAAATGAAATTTCCGGCCTAATCCGGAGTATCAAAGCTCAATCCGCCCGCTTTGAAAACCCTGTAGAAATAAATGCTGGTGATGCTGAATTGCTGCTGGTTGAGGTGGAGGCCTTGTATAAAAAACTTATTGTATTCAATCATACAGCTAACACCAGTACGGATATTGTTGAGCAGAAGGAAACACAGGATTTAACAAGTCCTGAACCTGAACCTGAACCTTTTGAAAAACAGTTGAATACGACTGTTGTGGAGGTGCCGGTTGTGGAAGAAGTGCAGCTTGAAGTTACTACGCCTGTTGAAGAAGCACATTTGCCGGTTGAGGAAGCCACAGTGGTGGCCGATTTAAAAGAAGAGACAATTATTGGTCCTTCTGCGGAGATTAAGATAGACGACCAGCCGGTGGTCCAGGTAAACGAAGAAGCTAAAGTTGCTCCGAAAGTACCGCGGGCAGATTTAAAGGCAGGCATTGGTATAAATGATAAGTTCCAGTTTATTGCAGAATTGTTTGCAGGAAGCGGTGATAAATATGAAGAGGCTATCAGGCAGCTGAATTCGTTTGAAACAGCGGATGCTTCAATGCTTTACCTGGATGAAATCCGCAGCAGGTTTCAATGGAAAGAAGAGTCAGACTCCGCCCAACGTTTGACAGAGCTGGTGAAACGCAGGTTTGTGTAAATTTAAATTGTATGAAGCTATCACTTAGAATAATTTGTTTGCTATGTTACTGCGCCTGCTTCAAAGGCTATTCGCAGGACATTGTAAAACCGGTATACAGTCTGGCCAAAAGGATTGTAGATACACTTGCTGCTCCCGGAATGCATGGCAGGGGATATGTAAACGATGGTGATAAAATAGCCGCAAATTATATCAAGCAGCAATTCGCGGAACTGGGACTAAAGAGCTTCAGGGATGACTATTTCCAGCCTTTTACTTTTTCTGTCAATACTTTTCCTGGAAAAATGGAGTTTGGCTACATTTTTCAGAATAAAAAAGAACTGGAAACATTTGAGGGAGTTGCAGGACGTAATTTTATTGTAGCTCCCGATGCACCTTCTATTAATGGATTGTATCCGACTATAGTTTTTGATTCATCTTATACAACATCACCGTCTAAGTTCGAAAAATTCAGAAAAAAAATTAAGTCCGATGGTGTGTTTGTAATTATTGATGATCGGGGTGTTACAAACAAGCAGAAGCTGGAGTATTTTAAAAAAGTAAAAAATGGTTATTTCGGAACCCATATTATTGAGCCAGTTTCAAAGCTTACCTGGAGCGTGTCGCAGGAGGTTGCTAAATATGTAAAAATTCAGGTACTGGCGGATAGCTTTAGTTTTAGAGCAAAGGGGAATGTCGCTATCAATATTGAAAATAAATTTGTTGAATCACACGCTACGCAAAATGTTATCGGATATATAGAAGGCTCTGAACGACCCGATTCTTTCATTGTTTTCTCTGCACACTACGACCACCTGGGGCAAATGGGAAGTAACGTTTATTTTCCGGGCGCTAACGACAATGCGAGTGGCTGTGCCATGTTGCTGAACCTTGTGAATCATTATTCAAAACCACGCTCCAGGCCGCGCTACTCAGTTGTTTTTATAGCGTTTGCCGGAGAGGAAGCAGGTTTGCTGGGGTCTAAGCATTATACGGAAAACCCCTTGTTCCCAATGCGAAAAATACGGTTCCTTATAAATACAGATATTATGGGAACAGGCGATGAGGGCATTACTGTGGTGAACGGCTCTGTGTTTAAAAAGGAGTTTGATGCACTTGTGGAAATAAACAAACAAAAGGAATATTTAAAAGAGGTTAAAATCCGCGGAAAAGCAGCTAACAGCGATCATTACCATTTCTCGGAAAAAGGTGTAAATGCTATTTTTATTTATACCATGGGAGGTATAAAGGCGTATCATGATATATATGACAAAGCGGAAACGCTTCCTTTGAACAAGTTTGAAGATGTTTTTTATCTCATTTTGAAGTTTATGGATTATTTGCAGCATTGAAGAAGTTTTGATATACACGCAATTAATTCCCCCTTTTTTAAAGGGAAAGGTTAACAAACATTTTTATCTGAAATGAAACTATACATAGTACCAACACCCATAGGTAACCTCGAAGATATAACGCTTCGGGCGATAAGAATATTGAAGGAGGTGGACCTCATTTTAGCAGAGGATACCCGTAAATCGGGTATCCTCTTAAAGCACCTGGGTATCAACAAAAAAATGTTTTCACACCATCAGCACAATGAGCATAAAACGGCCACCATGATTGCTGAGCGTATTGCTGTTGGTGAGAGTATAGCGTTGATAACGGATGCAGGTACACCCGCAATTTCCGATCCCGGTTTTTTTCTCGTGCGGGAATGTATCAAATTAGGTGTTGAGGTGGAGTGCTTGCCCGGGCCGACCGCATTTGTGCCGGCACTGGTCAATTCCGGTCTGCCGAATGATACCTTTTGTTTTGAAGGTTTTTTGCCACAGAAAAAAGGCCGGCAGACAAAAATAAAATCATTGGTATCAGAAGAAAGAACAATGATTTTTTATGAATCGCCCTACAGGCTTGTTAAGGCGCTGGAAGAGTTTGCTGAACATTTTGGGGCCGACAGGAAAGTTTCTGTTTCCAGGGAGTTGAGCAAAATGTTCGAAGAAACCAAGAGAGGCACTTTGATGGGGGTGCTGAATTATTTTAAGGAAAAAACCGTAAAGGGGGAGATTGTAATTGTGCTTGAGGGAAATAAAACAGAGAGAAATGTAACAAATGACTAAGGCATTTTAATTTATGGAAATACAGAATAAAACGGGTGCTCCACCGGGAACCATTGTTTACCATGGAAAAGAAACAGAAGAGAAGGTAAAGCTTACGCTTATCCAGTACAATGAGACCGTGTTTGTAGAAAAAGATTTTTATAGTCTTACGGATTGTCTGGACTGCGTGATGCCCAATACCATCAAATGGATCAACGTGGATGGTATTCATAAAGTAGAGCTGATCGAGGAAATAGGAAAGCGCTTTAATATTCACCCCCTGACACTGGAGGATATTGTAAACACCACTCAGAGAGCCAAATTTGAGGATTACGACAGCTATGTGGTGGCCATTATGAAAATGATTTATTACGACAATGAAATACATTCCGAGCAGCTTACTGTTGTGCTGATGGATGGAATGGTTATTTCTTTCCAGGAAATACATGGCGGGGATGCATTTGATATGATTAGAACCCGGTTACGGCAAGGGAAAGGACGTGTGCGTAAAATGGGTGCTGATTATCTTGCTTATGCTTTGCTGGATGCTGTAGTGGACTGCTATTTTTCCATATTGGAAAAGGTGGGGGATAGGATTGAAATCCTGGAGGAAGAAGTGATGGACGAGCCTTCCAAAGATATTTTACGGCAAATCCATCACATGAAACGTGAAATGATTTTTTTACGCAAAGCGGTATGGCCCATGCGTGAATTGATTAATAACCTGGAGCGTAGTGAAACGGAGCTGGTGAAGCCTACAACAGATATCTACCTGCGCGACTTACACGATCACTCTGTACGGGTTATTGATACGGTAGAAACTTTTCGCGATTTGCTTTCGGGGATGATGGATATTTATTTGTCGAGCGTAAGCAATCGTATGAATGAAGTAATGAAAGTCCTTACCATTATCACTACCATATTTGTACCCATTACATTTATTGTGGGTGTTTATGGAATGAACTTTGACGACATGCCGGAATTGCACTCCAAATGGGGTTACCCAATTACCTGGGGCTCAATAATAATTACCGTAAGCCTCTTGCTGTATTATTTCCGAAGGAAAAAGTGGTTGTAGCAACCTTACTTGTTTTTCAACAAATCCCGTATTTCTGCCAATAGTCGCTGCTCTTCTGAGGGCGCAGGGGCTGGTTGTGGTGCCGCGGCCTCTTTCTTTTTAGCTTTGTTTATCGCTTTTACAACAAGAAACATTACAAAAGCAACCAGTACAAAATCAATAAATACGGTAATAAACTCACCATATTTTATAGCCGCTTCTGTAGCTATTATTTTTCCGGAAGCGTCCTTTTGTTCTTCACTCAATATATATTTAAGCGATTTAAAATCGACATCGGCCGTTATTTTACCCACAATGGGCATTACCATGCCATCAATGAAGCTGCTTACCAGTTTTGTGAATGCCGCACCCATAACAAAGGCAACTGCCATGTCAATTAGGTTGCCTTTCATGGCAAACTCTTTAAATTCCTTAATTACGCCCATGCTTTAATTTATTTCTGTTTTGTTGTTGTCTGGATTTTCTTTTTTCTCCCTGCTTTTTCTATACAATTTCACCGCCAGCATTAATGTTGCTGCCAGTAT
Organism: Bacteroidia bacterium; assembly: GCA_020051175.1. Taxonomy (GTDB): domain Bacteria; phylum Bacteroidota; class Bacteroidia; order 2-12-FULL-35-15; family 2-12-FULL-35-15; genus 2-12-FULL-35-15. Next base: position 74,084 of record JAGVJJ010000040.1, read on the forward strand.
TATAAGTCCAAGCATTCCCCATATAAGACCGGAATTGCTTTTTAATACAATTAAAAAAACAATTGCAACTAAAAAAATAGTTGCCAGCTCATTCCACAAACGCAATTTGAAGGATGTGTGCTTAACAACATCGTTCTGAAGCTGTTTGAATATAACATGGCACTGAAAATGATAAATGATGAGTCCGCCCACAAAACACAACTTCAAAATAAAATAAGCCTGTTGAAGAAATCCGGGTGTTTCCCAAAGCATCCAGCCACCAAGAATTATTGTAATAATCATGGAGGGCCAGGTAATGCCATACCATAGGCGTTTCGACATGAGCTTGTATTGTGTTTGTAATATACTCTTATCCGGCTCAGATTTTTGTTCTGCCTCCGTATGGTATATGAATAAGCGCACTATATAGAACAGGCCGGCAAACCAGGTAACAATAAATACGATGTGGCTGGCTTTGAGGTATTGATGAAGGTTGTCCATGGCAGTGAATTTTTAAGCGAAGTTACAAATCAAAACAGTACAATATCCATAAAATGATGCCTTCAATTCTGTATCTTTGAAAAAAAATAATTTTATGAAAGCTAAAACAGCAAAGGAGTCATTAGCTGTGCAAACTCAGGTAGTACTGCCCAATGATACAAACGTAATGGGTAATTTGTTTGGCGGTATGCTGCTGCAGTGGATGGACATTGTTGCATCCATTTCTGCGCACAGGCATTGCAAGCGCGTGGTTGTAACGGCTGCTGTTAACAACGTGTCCTTTAACAATCCAATAGCCCACGCGAGTATTGTTACGCTGCAGGCAAAAGTTTCGCGCGCGTTTACATCCTCTATGGAGGTATTTATTGATGTTTGGGTAGAGGATAGGGTAAGCGGGGAAAAAATAAAATGCAACGAAGCCATTTATACATTTGTGGCCATTGACCAGAATGGCTCTCCTTTACCGGTGCCAGAGCTTATTCCTGAAACGGAAGAAGAAAAGCAGCGTTTTGAAAGCGCCTTGCGCAGACGACAGCTAAGCCTTATTCTTGCCGGAAAGCTGAAGCCGGAAAATGCTACAGAGTTAAGGGCTTTGTTTATACCTACGAAATAAAACGCATTAATCATTTTGTACAACCAGTTGTACGGTGTACCTGCTCTTAACTTCCAGTAAAATTTTTTTATTTATGGTTACACGGTCAATTGTGGCTTGGTCATAATAGCGAATAGTAATGAGTTCCAGTTGTTCATTGTATAGCACCCTGTAGTGGTTCTGAAGGGTTTTAATAAGTTCCGGAAGCTTATAACGATCGTTGTCAATGCAAAGCGAAAAGCTGATAGCAGAGTTTTGCATCATGTTTATTTTTATGTGTGAGTCCGCAAACAACTTAAAAATATCACTGAAGTTTTCTTCTACGATGAATGAAAAATCTTTTGGCGAAATGGAGATCAGCACCTGGTTCATTTTAAATATAAAGCAGGGAATTGGAAGTGGCGACTGCCCTTCATTAATAACCGTTCCGGCATCAGCAGGATGAACGAATGATTTTACAAACAGTGGAATTTTTTTGTTCTGCAGGGGTTTTATAGTCTTGGGGTGTATTACCGTTGCCCCGTAATACGCCAGCTCAATGGCATCCTGGTAGGAAATCTGCTCCAGCTTTTGTGTCTTTTCAAACCACTTGGGATCCGCATTCAGTACGCCAGGTACATCTTTCCAGATGGTTACACTTTCTGCATTCATCGTATATGCTATTATTGCAGCTGTGTAGTCTGAGCCTTCGCGCCCCAGCGTTGTTGTAAAGTTCTCGGAAGTGCCTCCGATAAAGCCTTGAGTAACCACCACTGCGCCTTTTGTTTTAGAAAGTGCCGGAAGGAGATGTTTGTCGGCCAATTGTTGAGTAAGCTCCCAATCCACTTTGCCCTCCCGGTAGGTGTTATCTGTTTGTATAAAATCGCGGGCATCCTGCCATTTGTTGGATATTCCTTCTTCATTTAGATAGGCTGACACAATTTTTGTAGAGATAATTTCGCCAATGCTTACAATTTGATCGTATTCGTGGTCATAGCCGTGTGTGGGATCATCCTCTATTGCCCAGTCCAGTTCTACAAACGTGTTGTTAATATCATTGTAAATGGAGTGGCTCCTATCGGGGAACAATTGTTCAATAATGTCAAAATGATATTTTTTTATTCCTTCAAGTATTGTTTCTGCATTTTCACTTGAATAAAAGAATGCATTTGTAAGCTGTTCGAGCGCGTTGGTGGTTTTTCCCATTGCAGATACAACAACCACAATGCTTTCGCCAGGATAACGTTTTAAGATAGTAGCTACATTTTTTACAGCTTTGGCATCTTTTACCGATGCCCCTCCGAATTTAAATATCTTCATAAAACAGTAAGCAATTTTACAATAGGCAGTAGGCAAATCTGTCTAATACATATCTAATTGTTGTTTGGTTAATTTACAGTTAATCCACTCATTGTCGAAATTGGAACCCAGTTTTTTATAAAATTGAATAGCAGGGTCATTCCATTCCAAAACCTGCCATTCCAGCCGCTCTGAATTTAAGGCTTTTGCAACATTAGCAACGGCATTAAACAGCTGGTTTCCAATGCCCTTTTTACGGAATTTTTCGGTAATAATAATATCTTCGAGGAAAATGCATTTTCCTTTCCATGTAGAGTATTTTGTATAATAAAGTGCAATACCACTAATATTGCCTTGAATTTCAGCTACAAAAAAGTCAAATGCGGGCTGCGCTCCAAAGCCATCCTTTTCAAGGATTTCAACAGTCACTGTTACTTCATCCGGTGCATTTTCATACCTGGCAAGTTCTTTTATCAGCTCAAGAGCCGCTGGTAAATCTTCTTTTGTGCCTTTTCGAATTAAAGAGATCATTTCCAAGCCTTTATTACCGGTGAGTTGTGCCTGGGGGGCATCATAGCAATTTTAACTGCCTCCAAACGTTCATAAAAATGAATTTCAGCGACAAAGATACCCAATTACCGATTAATGGCATTGAAAATATAGCTATTCCGTTAATCCAAAAAATTTACGATATTTGTATAAACTCAAACCAATAAAACAATGAGCAGGGTAAAAACATTAGGACAATTTATTATTGAGAAGCAGGCGGATTTTCCATATTCAAAAGGGGAATTGTCACGTCTTTTACGTGATATCGGGATCGCAGCAAAGATTGTAAACCGCGAGGTAAATAAGGCCGGACTGGCTGATATATTGGGTGATGCTGGGGAGATGAACGTACAAGGCGAAAATGTTAAAAAGCTGGATGTGTTTGCAAATGACCAGTTTATTGCTGCTCTTAGTGTGGGTGGGGAGTGCTGTGCCATTGCATCGGAAGAAAATGAGGACATTATTGTGGTAAATAATGAAATGTCTAAAAATGCTAAATATGTTGTAGCCATTGATCCTTTGGACGGCTCATCCAATATTGATGTAAATGTTTCTATTGGAACGATATTTTCAATCTATCGCAGAACATCTCTTTCTGGCCCCGGACAAAAAGAAGATTTTTTTCAGCGCGGAACGGAACAAGTGGCTGCCGGTTATGTAATTTATGGTTCTTCCTGTATGATGGTATATACCACTGGTAAAGGGGTGAATGGTTTTACATTAGACCCATCCATCGGAGAATTCTGCCTGTCGCACCCGAATATGCAAACACCAAAAGCAGCTAAAACATATTCCATCAATGAAGGTAATTACGTACATTTTCCTGATGGGGTGAAAAAATACATTAAATACTGCCAGGAAGAGGACGATTCTACTAACCGTCCTTACTCTTCCCGTTACATAGGCTCTTTTGTTGCCGATTTTCACCGGAATCTGATTACTGGTGGAATTTATATTTATCCAACCACTTTTAAATCCCCGAAAGGGAAATTACGTCTTCTGTATGAAGCGAATCCATTGGCCTTTCTTGTAGAACAGGCTGGAGGTAAAGCCACAGATGGTTACCACCGTATATTGGATATGGACATTGTGGAGCTGCACCAGCGGACCCCTTTGTTTATAGGCTCTGCCGATATGGTGGACACGGCATGTTCTTATATGCTGAAATATTCGACAGTAGATGCTTAATTAGTTCAACGAATTGCGAATGGTCACGAATAACGAATGTGAATAACACTCGTTTCGTGGTTAGTTCGTTATTCGTATAAATTCGTTATTCGTAGTATGAAGACCGTAGACAATTACAATTTCAAAGGAAAAAAAGCACTTATCCGCGTTGATTTCAACGTACCATTAGATAAGGAATACAACATAACAGACGATACCCGCATCCGTGCGGCAATTCCAACCATCAATAAAGTTATTGCTGATGGCGGTGCCGTTGTATTGATGTCGCACCTTGGCAGGCCAAGGGACGTGCCGGAAGAAAAATATTCTTTAAAACACATCGTAAATCATTTAAGCAAATCTCTTGGAAGACCAGTAGCGTTTGCCGAAGATTGTATAGGTGAAAAGGCAAAGTCCTTGTCCAAAGCTTTAAAGCCAGGAGAAGTATTGCTCTTAGAGAACCTGCGCTTTTACAAGCAGGAAACAGCCGGTACTGAGTCTTTTGCGAAGGAGCTGGCTGCATTAGGTGATGTATACGTGAACGATGCATTTGGTACGGCACACCGTGCGCATGCGTCTACAGCAGTGATTGCGCAGTTTTTTCCGGGTGATAAAGTGTTTGGGTATGTAATGGCCAATGAGCTTGCCAGCATCAACAAGGTGCTTACAAAAGCCGACAGGCCATTTACGGCAATATTGGGAGGGGCAAAGGTGTCGGGTAAAATCCTTATCATTGATAAGCTGATGGACAAAATCGACAACCTGATTATTGGTGGCGGTATGGCTTATACATTTATTAAGGCCCAGGGCGGTAAAGTTGGAAGCTCCCTTGTGGAAGACGATAAGCTGGATGTGGCTTTGAAAGTACTAAGCGATGCAAAAGCAAAAGGGGTTAATATATATATTCCGGTTGATACTGTTGCTGCCAGCGCTTTTGCGAATGACGCAGATAAAACAACAGTAGATATAAAAAACATTCCCGATGGCTATATGGGCCTGGATATAGGGCCTTCCACAGAAGCGCAGTTTGCCAAAGTAATCGCGGATTCCAAAACAATATTATGGAATGGGCCTATGGGTGTGTTTGAGATGAGTAATTTTGAGCATGGTACCAAAGCGGCATCTGATGCGATTGTTGAGGCAACCAAAAAGGGCGCTTATTCCTTAATCGGAGGCGGAGATTCTGTTGCAGCTATCAATAAATACAATCTTGCAAATGAGGTAAGTTATGTTTCAACCGGTGGTGGAGCCCTGCTGGAGTATATCGAAAGCGGAAGCCTGCCTGGTGTTGAAGCTGTGGAGAAATAATTTTGAAGCTTTTTCAAGCCGCATATTAATACACAACAATTTTTTTTGTAAGAACACCGTCTTCGGAAATGAGCTGTAAAAGGTATATCCCTTTTCCATACTTTTCGAGCTCAACTTGCATGTCAGTGCCAGCCATGATTTTAGTTGATTCACTGTATAGTGTTTGTCCGGAGCTATTTCTTACCTTTATATACAAAAGGGGTGATTTATTTTTTACGTCTATTATAATTGTTCCCCGGGTCGGATTTGGGAATACCTGAACCACTTCGCTATCCTGACCTTTTGAGGTAATTGAAGTGCTTGCTTTGAATGCCAGCGTCCATTTGCATATTTTCCCTACATCACCTGTTTCATTATCCACTACCCTTAATTTCCAGGTTCCATTAGGGTTTTGCCCTGTATGGAATGCCGCCAATCCTGTTGGATTTTCAGTATGATAAAAACCATCGTGTATACCACCCGTATTAATGGTGGCAATATTGATGGAGGCGGAATCCGTAAATGTTGCATTTTCAATATTGCTGGTACCTCCGCCATTACTGGCAGATACAAGTATGCTGTCGTTGTTGGGGGATATTAAATAAATGCTCAGGTCGGAAATCCAGCTGTGACTGATGCTGTCAATCCTCAAATAATCCAGCGAAAGGCTTGTTCCGTCTAGGTTGGGCAGCCCGCAGAATACAAGCGGGGAGTAAACCCCGGCATTGGAGTTGTCGGGAATTGAAACTGTTTCAAGGGAAGACTTTACCATTGCACCGCTGGCAATATGCTCTGTATGCTGTGTTAGTGTATCATTGTAAGGGTCATCGTCATTTAGAAGGCTGGTGTAAGCTCTGATAGTGTAGTTCCCTGCGGATGATAAATTAGCAGCGTTTGTAAATGTGTAAAGCAATGTATTTCCCGGAGGGATAGCGGTTGCAATACTTTCCGCAACAGGTACCGAACCATTGATTAAATAGTTTACAGCAAAATTGCTGATAGTATCCACACCACTGTTTTTAATGACTACCGAAACAGGTTCAGCAGCTCCAAGGGCACATCCGGAAGCTGGAACGGACAATGTGAGCAGTTGTGCGTCATTAAGAACGGGTTTAGCAATACGAATATTATCAACGTACAGCTTGTACCTGTCGGCAGGGGAGTAGCAGTTAAAAGCAAAGTAATACGTTGCTGTGCTGTCGGCAATAAAGGTTGCTGTGCGTTGGGTGTAAACAGTATTGGTAAGGTTATTATTGTTATAAAGTACCATTGTTTGTGAGGCAACTAAAGGTGCTGTTCCCACTGTAACTTTTAGCGCTTCGGCAAGGTTGGCAAGGCCCACACGCTGCTGAAATGTGATGGTAACCGAATCTGCCGAATCAAGGGCTATGGCTGGGCTAAAGGCCCATGCTGCAGCCGCGGCAGAACTGGTAAAAGTATAAACCATTGATTGCGTGCCGGAGGCCGCATAGGAAGCTGTAGTGTTTTGTGCCCAGATATTCCCTGCCCCATTGTTAAGCACCGTCCAGCCCACAGGAGGAAAAGTGCTCCCTTCAAAACCTTCATAAACCAGTACCTGCGACATAAGGCAGTGATTAAAGGTGGCAAAGAGCAATAATAGCAGCAGTTTTCTTTTCATGGTTAAAACATTGCGAAAGCATTACAAATGTAGCAGATTGTCGGGTTAAATTTAAAATCTAAATTGTAAAAATTCTATCTTTACAATCATGATTAAACTATTGACAATTATTGGTGCCCGTCCGCAGATTATTAAGGCGGCTGCATTGAGCAGGGCAATCAAAAATAAGTTTCAAAAGGCGATACAGGAGGTAATAGTTCATACAGGGCAGCATTACGATGAAAACATGTCGCAGGTGTTTTTCGATGAGCTGCAGATCCCATCTCCGGATTATAACCTGAATACAGGTTCCGGTAGTCACGGGAAGCAAACAGCATCCATGATTACTGGCATTGAAGAAATATTGCTGAAGGAAAAACCCAATGCCATTGTGTTGTATGGCGATACTAACTCAACCCTGGCAGGGGCTATAGCGGCTTCCAAAATACAGGTTCCTGTAATACATATTGAGGCCGGGCTGCGTTCGTATAATAAATCCATGCCGGAGGAAATCAACCGTATCATGTGTGATCACGTGTCGACACTGCTGTTTTCACCTACTAAAGCCGGGTATGAGAACCTGTTGAAAGAAGGGTTTAAAAGCAATAACCATGCCCCTTATAGTTTCGATAACCCGAAGATATATCATTGCGGGGATGTTATGTACGACAATAGTCTCCACTTCTCTGAAGTTGCCGAAGAGAAGACAACTGTTTTAAAGCACAACAATTTGAAAGCTGGTGGATTTATTCTTGCCACCATTCACCGCAATAACAATACAGACGAACCTTTGCGCCTGAATGCTTTGTTCCGCGCACTGAATGCTATTGCAACGGAGAATAAAACAAAAATTGTGCTGCCGCTGCATCCGCGTACCGCAAAACTCTTACCTGTAAACCTGGACCCTGAGCTTTACACGCAGGTGCAGGCAAACGGATACATACAGATCATACCACCAGTTTCATTCCTGGAAATTATTGCATTGGAAAAAAATGCATCAATGGTAATCACCGATTCCGGTGGAGTTCAGAAGGAAGCGTTTTTCTTTCAAAAACCATGTATTATCCTGCGTTCTGAAACCGAGTGGGTTGAGCTGGTAGAATGCGGCTCAGCGCGCATAACGGATGCGGATGAAATAAAAATAAAAGAAGCGTACAAACATTTTTCTTCTGCAAAAAGCCTTAATTTTCCCCGGTTATTTGGTGATGGTAGGGCCGCAGAATTTATATGCGGTGAAGTTCTGAAATACATAAACTAATTATCAATTATTTGTGCTGCTCATTTATACACATAAAATAACACACAGGGTAAAGTACATTCTGAATCTTGTATTCACGGATGTGTTAGGGGTGGCATTTGAGCTGACTACAGATACAGAAGTGTTTAAGCGTTACAATGGTCCTAAGCTAAGTTATACACTTAACCCGGTATGCGATGAGCTATTCTTCACCTCGCGCGGACTGTTGTTTGAACACGGAATAACCGAGCAGAATATTTCAGTGTTCGATTTTAAAAATGTGAAGGTTTTCTTTGCAACCGGCAAAGCGTCCGCTCTTCCGTTTGATGTATTTGCAGCAAGTTTTTATCTGGTTACGCGTTATGAAGAATATTTGCCGCATATACGTGATGAACACGATCGTTTCATTGCAGAAGACAGCCTTGCGTTTACAAACGGGTTCCTGCATAAGCCCGTGGTGAATATCTGGATTATGTGGATCAAGGAACTGCTGCAAAATAAATATCCACAGCTCGTACTCCCGGAAAGGAAGTACGAATTTATTTCAACAATTGATATTGACAACGCATACGCATACCGTGAAAAAGGATTTACACGAAGTGTGGGTGGTTATTTAAAATCGTTATCGAAACTGAGCATGTCCGAAATGGCGGAGCGCACAAAGGTGTTGCTTGGCATAAAAAAGGATCCGTATGATACGTACGCCTTCCAGTTAGAAATGATTAAAAAGCACAAGCTGAAAGCGATTTATTTTTTTCTGCTTGGCGATTACGGTGTAAATGATAAGAATTTACCAATTGAAAGTAAAAAGTTCCAGTCGCTGATAAAAATGCTTGGAGACTATGCACAGGTGGGAATCCACCCGTCCTACGGCTCCAATTCAAGCAAAGAGCAGCTGAAGAAAGAGGTAGAACGCCTTGCAAAGGTGCTTCACCGGGACGTTACAAAGAGTCGCCAGCATTTTTTAAAACTAACATTGCCTGAAACATACCGGAATCTGATCGATTTGGACATAACAGATGATTACACCATGGGGTTTGCCTCCCAGGTAGGCTTCCGGGCAAGTATCTGTTCCTCATTTAATTTTTATGATTTGGATATGGAGCTGGAAACAAAACTGAAGGTACATCCTTTTGCAGTGATGGAAGGGACCTTGAAATATTATATGAATGTGTATCCTGAAGATGCGATGGAAAAAATAAAACCCCTGGTTGATGAAGTGAGGGCTGTAAGCGGTCAATTTATAAGCCTTTGGCACAATGATACGCTGAATGATCAGAAGCTATGGGCAGGATGGAAGGAAGTGTATGAAGAAATGGTAAATTATGCGAAAGAGTGATTTTTTATAAGCGATGATCAAACAGTTGATTTTAAAATATAGTCCGGAATTCCTTTTGGAGTGGGCAAAGGCGCTGAAGAAAAATCAGCGCAGAAAACAATTGCAGGAGCAGGAGAAGAGGAGAAGCGGTATTTCTAAAGAAAGACTGGTTAGCGACCTGATGAAAATCGGGATAAAAAAAGACGATTCCGTTTTGATTCACAGCAGCCTTAGTAAAATAGGCTTTGTGGAAGGGGGAGCCAGAACAGTTGTGGATGCCTTATTTGAAACCGTAGGGGCTGGTGGAACATTGCTTTTTCCAACTTTTCCAGCGGCAGGCAGAAACAAGACGCATCTGGAAGAACATCCTTATTTTGATATCAGGAATACGCCTTCTCAAATGGGTAGTATTACCGAGTATTTCAGGAAGCTGGACGGTGTATTCAGAAGTTTTCACCCGACAGATTCGGTGTGTGCTAAAGGTCCGCTGGCGGAGTATTATACCAATACACACTATGGACAGTTAACGCCTTATAACGAATTTTCACCCTTTCGGAAATTATGTGAAAAGGGCGGAAAAATATTAATGCTTGGAACAACGCTGAATGGAGCTTGTGTAAACCTGCATACGCTTGAAGACGCTGTTGACTTTAAGCATCCGGTATATGATGAAAAAATATTTGATATAAAAATGATTGATGCAGAGGGTAGGGAAACGATGATGAGAACAAAGGTTCATAACCCCGAATGCTCTGCAAAGCGAAACTGTGATGCGTTGAAGCCGGAATTTTTAAAACAGGGGGTGTTGGTGGATGGTATGATAGGTGAAGCAAAATCAATGCTCATAGATGCAGATAAAATGCTTAAGGTGATGATAAAAAATTACAATGAAAGAGGCATTTGCATGTATGCTCCTTATGGTGAGTGATACATGAATTGTCAGTAAAAATACCCAGATTCGCAAATTCGTAATCATTCGTTATCCGTAACCTTATGAATATTTACATTACACTCGACTATGAGATATACTTTGGTGAAAACCACGGTACTGTGGAGAAGTGTATTATCTATCCCACCGCAGAGCTCATAAGGATTGCAGAGGAGCACAATGTGAGGTTTTGTTTTTTTGTTGACTGTGGTTTTATCTTAAAGCTGAACGAATACCGGAAGAAATTCCCACAGCTTGAAAATGATTATGCGGCCATTACAGAGCAGGTAAAATACCTTTCGCAAACAGGACATGATATTCAGCTGCATATACATCCGCACTGGGAAGACAGCTACTATAACGGTGAACGATGGGTGATTGATGTAAACCGCTATAAGTTGTCCGATTTCAATGAAGCGGAAATAGATGATATTGTTTCGAGGTATAAGCATGTGCTTACTGAGCTGACAGGTAAGACTGTTTTTGCTTACCGTGCCGGTGGTTGGTGCATGCAGCCTTTTTCAAAGCTCAGGCGGGCTTTTATAAAGCATGGTGTTTGGCTGGATAGCAGTGTGTTCCGGAATGGTTTTTATGTTTCGAATAATTACGAATATGATTTTCGTGGCGCTCCTGACAAAGCCATTTATAGATTTGACTCCGATCCGGTAAAAGAGGATGCATCGGGTATGTTTACTGAATTACCTATCAGTCCGATCCGGAATTCTCCTTTATTTTTCTGGAAGCTGTTTTTGCTGGGCCGCAAAAATCCTTATTTACATAAGCCTTTGGGTGATGGAAGAGCAATGCCAGCGCCTGGATACCGCAAAAAGCTGTTAACCAGGTTTACCAATAATCCTGTTTCTGTAGATGGTTACAATGCCAGCTTGCTGAATAAATCGTTAAGACAATTGCAGATAAAGGAATTTGAGCACATGGTTGTCATCGGTCATCCAAAGGCTTTGTCGAGATATTCCATCGAACAGCTGGAAGCATTTGTTGCACAAAACCGTGAAAAGCATAACTTTACTACGTATTCAAAGCAATTTTTAAAGTCGTAAAATGATAATAGTAACAGGTATTACAGGTGGTATCGGTAATTATTTGTATCGATCGTACTGCCAGACGAAGGAAAATGTAATTGGTACTTACTACCTGAATAAACCTGAAGATGCCCTGGACAACATCTACCAACTGGATATTACCGATAATGCACAGGTAGAGCAGTTTGCAAAGGATGTGGTTGCAGAACACAAAAATATTACCCTTATCAATTGTGCAGGTATTACATACAATTCATTTGCGCATACTGCTGATGTAAATGAGTGGACACAGGTGATCAATGTGAACCTTAACGGAACATATTATGTTATACGAGCCTTGTTGCCACTGATGCGGGCCCAGAATTTTGGAAGGATCATTAACCTGTCGTCAGTGGTAGCGCAAACAGGTGTTATGGGAACCAGCGCTTACGCTGCTTCAAAAGCAGGCATCAATGGTATGATTAAGAGTATTGCCGTTGAAAATGCACAAAAGGGGATTACCATCAACAACATTAATCTGGGCTATTTCAAAGTGGGTATGATAAACACGATTCCCCAGGAGCTTCAGGAAAAAATTAAGGAAAAAATAGCTGTGAAGGATTTTGGCGATCCTTCCAATATTTATAAAACTATTGAATACATCCGTGAAACACCTTATCTCACTGGTGCGTGCCTGGATGTGAATGGCGGGCTTCTGTGATGTAAGATGTGTAATAGCTGTTGTAAGATGGGAAAGGGCAATGTATAAAGGACTTAAGAAGGAATGATTGTATTCAGGGAATATAAAGACATAGATAAAAGGAAGTGGGATGCCTGTATCGACAGGAGTCCGGATGCTTGTATCTTTGTATATTCCTTTTATCTGGATGCTGTTTGCGAAAGCTGGTCGGCATTGGTGTTAAATGATTATGAGGCAGTATTCCCCTTGGTTTCTAAATCAAAGTTGCGCATCCATTACATTTATCAGCCCTTTTTTACACGCTATTTTGGCGCTTTCGCAAAGAGTAAGGCTACAGAGAAGCAAACCGAAGCTTTTTTAAATGCAATCCCCGGAAAATACAGTTACATAGAGTTTTGCATTCACGAGGGGAATAAACCTCAATCGAATGCCTTTAAGGCATCTGAGCGTAAATACCAGCTGCTGGGCCTGAGTGCTTCTTATGAAACACTGTTTAAAGGATATTCTGACAATGCAAAACGCAACATTAAAAAGTCGATAAAAGCAGGTTTTAGGATAGAGCGTGGGATTGAACCAGAGGCTATTGTTAACTTATTTAAAAGAACAAAAGGTGGGGAGCTGGATACTTTTAAGGCAAAAGATTTTAAAACGCTGCTCATACTTATGCACACCCTTCTAAAAGAGAAAAAAGCGGAAACACTGGCTGTATACACCGCAGAAAATGAACTGTGTGCTGCTGCTTTTTTTATGAAAAACAAGAACCGTTTTGTATATTTAAAGAGCGGAGTGAGCGATTTGGGGAAAAACAACGGGGCGATGCACTTTTTATTTGATTTTTTCATTAAAAAATACTCCGGTACAGATAAGTTACTTGATTTTGGGGGCTCTTCTGTGGAATCTGTTGCCCGTTTTTATAAGAACTTCGGAGCAAAAGATTGCGTATATTTACAACTGAAAAAAAATAAGCTGCCACGGCTGGTGAAATGGATCAGCAAAAAAGCTTAAGTTGGGATAGCGGTGAACTTTGGTAATTAAAACAACAATTCATTAATTCGAAAAATCAGCAATCAAAATTCCTATGGTACACATTGTCGGAAATCATAACTCGGTGTTCAATGAATACATTTCAGAAATAAGGGATGAAAACATCCAGAAGGACAGCATGCGCTTTCGCAGAAATGTAGAGCGTTTGGGCGAAATAATGAGTTATGAGCTCAGCAAAACATTTGAATACGAAACACGTGAAGTAACCACTTCGCTTGGGATTGCGAATATTCCGCTGATGAAAGAACAACCTGTTATTGCAAGTATCCTGCGTGCGGGATTACCATTGCACCAGGGAGTGCTGAATTATTTCGACAGGGCTGAAAATGCTTTTATTTCGGCTTACCGCAGACATCATAAAAATGGTACGTTTGATATTCAACTGGAATACCTTGCCAGTCCGGATTTAACGGGAAAAGAACTTATTTTGTGCGACCCTATGCTGGCCACAGGGTCGTCTATTGTACTTACGTATAAAGCCCTGCTTGCAAGAGGGATACCAAGGCATACACATATTGTTACCCTTATTGCGAGTGCAGAAGGTGTGGAATATGCAAAAAGGAACCTACCTGAAAACGTAACAATATGGTGTGGAGCTGTAGATGAAGAACTTACCGCGAAGTCTTATATAGTGCCAGGTTTGGGTGATGCGGGTGATTTGGCTTACGGTAAAAAGATTTGATGGAGTCCATATTAGAAATAGCGTTTGTTTTCTTTTTAAGCACCGTAAAGTTTGTTTTCGGAGGGTTGGTTTACGCAGTTGCAAAATTTCCATTCTTCAAAGCTGTGACAGTGACTTGCCTTGGTGGATTTACCGGTTCTACTTTTTTTGTGTATTCAAGTGATTGGCTGATAGCTTACTTTAAAAGAAGAAAAGCACTTAAAAAGCTTAAGAACCCCAATGCCCCTCCCCAAAAGAAATTTACCCGCATGAACAAAATAGTTGTTCTGGCTAAAAAGCGCTTTGGACTGCTCGGAATTGCATTATTAACACCATCCTTACTGTCGATACCTATTGGATGTTTTATTGCTGTTCGGTATTTTAAGGATAAGCAGCGCATCATAGTGTTTATGTATGGCTCAATTCTTTTCTGGTCGGTCTTTATTTGCTCATTCAAACTATTGTTTTAATGGCGGTGTATGAGCATATTTTCTTTGATTTAGACCAAACCATCTGGGATTTTGAAACCAATTCGCGCGAAACACTCCTGGAATTATCTGTCAAATATGATTTTGCCGGAAAAGGAATCAGCTCTGTAGAACATTTTCTGAAAGAATATTTTCCAATCAATGAACGCATGTGGGACGAGTACCGCAAAGGGCTTGTAGACAAGCACACCCTGAGGTATGGCCGTTTTGAGGAGGCGCTGAAAAAGTTTCATATTGATGATAAGCAGCTTGCCGGGAATGTAGCCAACGACTATACTTCCATGGCCCCGCTGAAAACAAACATGTTTCCACATGCGCTGGAGGTATTGGATTATCTGAAGCGAAAGTATTTCTTACATATCATTACCAATGGTTTTGAAGAAGTACAGCACATTAAGATTAAAAACTGCCGTATTGATGAATATTTCGATCAGGTAATTACATCCGAAAGGGCAGGGTTCAAAAAGCCGGACAAACGCATTTTTGAGTACTCCATGAACCTGACCAATTCTTTGCCCGCAAACAGCCTGATGATAGGCGATAATATGGAAGCCGATATTATTGGTGCCAGGGAAGCAGGCATCCATCAGGTGTATTTTAATCCTTCCGGCCTGAAGCATTCAGAAAACATAACCTATGAAATAAAAAATCTAAAGGAATTAATGTCTTTTTTATAACAATTTAGCTTCCTTATGTAAAAAAGTCGTATTTTTTATTTTCTTAAATTAGCGTCCGGTTTTTGGGCCATAAAACGGTCGGTTTATAAAATTGATTTAATAACACAATATAATTTTACAATTCAACACGATGAAAAAAAAGTACAATTTAAATTTAAGAATGGGCGCGATGCTGCTTGGTATTATGCTATCTGCTGCCGTTGCTGTTAAAGCCCAGGTTACTGTAGCCGGCTCTACCGGTGCCAACGGCTCTTATACCACACTAAAGGACGCTTTTGATGCCCTGAATGCCAACTCCAACCAGGCAGGCAATACCATTACCATAAGCCTTAGTGCAGGTACTACAGAGCTTGCCCCGGCAGTATTAAATGCTGCAACCGGTGCCTGGACTTCCCTTACCATTTCTCCGAGTGGCGGTAATGCAGTAACAGTGGCAGGGGCTTTGCCTTTTCCTTTAATAGCTTTAAACGGTGCCGACAATGTAACCATAGATGGTTTGAATACAGGCGGCAATTCACTTACCATTTCAAATGCTCTTTCAGGTTCAGGAGCGCCTACTCTCGTGTTTTTGGCGGATGCCACAAACAACACCATTCAGAATTGTACGGTAGAAGGCTCGCCTAAGGCTACAACTTATGCCACAATTGCTTTTGGAAGCGGTGTGGTAACAGGGAATGACGGTAATACCATTACTGGTTGTACAATTAAAGCAGCAGGTACTGATTTGCCATGCAATGCAATTGGTTCTACTGGTACTTCTCTTACTGTTGATAACAGCGGAATTAGCATTACAAATAACAACATACAGGATTATTACAGCCCGGATTCAGCATCTAACGGTATATTTGTTTCTGCTTTCGGCTCAGCCTGGACCATTACAGGAAATAAGTTTTTCCAGACCGGCACCCGCACTGCAACAGCGGGAGCCACACACCGCGCTATTAATATTGTTACAGCCGGTGGCGGTGGGTATACTGTTAGCAATAACATTATAGGTTATGCCGATGCCAGCGGGACAGGTGTTACTACTTATGCCGGAGGCTTTGCAAGCCGCTTTATGGGAATTCAGCTTACAGTGGCTGCAACCCCGGTGTCAAGCATACAGGGGAATACCATTACAGCCATTTCACTTACAACCACGAGCGGTGCTACTTCTGCACCGGGTATATTTACCGGAATCAGTGTTTTAGGAGGGGCTGCCGATATAGGAACTACTACCGGCAATACCATTGGTGCAGTTACCGGTATTGGCAGCATTGCTATTACCAGCTCCACTTCGCTTGCTTATATTTCGGGTATTTATGCTACATCAACATCAACGGTGAGTATTCAGAACAATACAATCGGCTCTATAAGCACTGGAGGTACAGCCTCCATTGGCTACACGCTTTATGGTATCAATACTGCCGGCACTGCAGGGAACATGACCGTTTCGGGCAATACGATAGGCAGCACCAGCACAGCGCACTCCATTACCGTTGGAACCAGTGGAACAACCACTACTGGCGTTTGTAAGTTCATCGGTATCAACAATTCAGCAACCGGCACCATTTCAATTACTGGCAACACAATTCAAAACTGCTCTGCTTTTGGTACGTCAGGTTCGGCATTTAGTGGTATTACCAACTCTGGGGCTACCGGCACGCTTGCAATAAGCACCAACAATATTATTTCGGGAACCAGCACCGGAACAGGTGCATTTATGGGTATCTCAAATTCTGCAGCAGCAGCAACTGCCAACATGAACAACAATATTATCAGGAGCCATGCTATTTCAGGCGCTTCTGCTGCCTTTACGGGAATTGAAAATTCTGGTGTGGTTACTACTGCAATCAATATTAAAGATAACCAGCTTGGAAACAGCACGGGTGGGCTGGTAATGTATACAGGTGCAAATTCGGGTACACTTAAAGGTATCTCAAACACAGACGGGGATGTAGCAGCGCTCCTTACCATAACAGGAAACGATATAAGGGGTATTACCCATTCTGTTGCTGTAAGCGGTGACCATATCTATATTTTGAATGATTTATTTGAAGGATCTACTGTGATTAGCACCAATACATTTACTAACCTGATGGTAAATACTACAGGAGACATAACGTTTATTTCCAATGATGTTACCCACGCAGCAAGCACCTCTCATTCCATCAATAGCAATGCCGTTGTCACAGGCTATCACAACATGGGTGCCGGAGGGGTGGTTTATTTTTACAACTCGTATTCACTTTCACCATCTTCTGTTACCGAAACCAACAGCAGCAACAACTTCACCAACCTTGTGTTTATGGGTGCTACAGACATCAATGGCTGGAGAACAAGCGATGGTCCTTTCTCATCCCCTGGTCCACGAAAAACGGTTACAAACAACGTGTTCAGGAGCATCAGCACAGGTACCGGAAATATAACGGTTCTGAATGTTGCTTACTCTGACAATACTTATGCGTCCAACAATGTTTCCGGGAATATAATTTCCGGTGTTGCCACTGCTGGCGACATTACTGGAATTGTTTCGGCAAGCGGAAACCAGAATTTCTTTAATAACACGGTTGATAGCGTGCTTTCTTCAGGAAGCGCTACTGTTACAGGTATTGCCATTACAGGTGGGGTTACTCAGAATGTGAGCAAGAACAAGTTGTACTCCCTTGCAAATACAGATGTAGCGGGTGCAGTAGATGGAATCCTTGTAAGCAGCGGAACTACTGTGAATGTAAGCAACAATATTATCGGGGATTTGCGCACCACGGCATCTGCTTTTACAGATGCGATACGTGGTATCAGTGTTACTAATACATCATCCAATTCTGTTGTGAATGTGTATTACAATACTGTACATATCAATGCAACTTCAACCGGGACCAATTTTGGAACCACGGGTATTTATCATTCCGCAAGTACTACTGCTACCACAGGAACCCTTAACCTGAGAAATAATATTATTGTAAACACATCTGTTCCTGCAGGAACTGGCTTGACTGTGGCTTTCAGAAGAAGCTCCGGAACGGCCAATATGCTTGCGAATTATGCCAGCACATCCAACAACAATTTATTTTTTGCTGGAACACCGGGCGTAAGCAGGCTTATTTACTCTGACGGAACAAGTACTGCCCAAACCATGGCGGCATATAAATCAGGGGCATTCACAGCAGGTACCATTGCTACCCGGGATGCGTCTTCTATTACGGAGAACCCTACATTTGTTTCTACATCCGGGCCAAATGCAGCCTTCCTTCACATCAACACAACTGTTCCAACCCAGATTGAAAGCGGTGCTTTAAACATTGCATCTTACACGGATGACTTTGATGGCGATGTTCGCCAGGGCAATGGCGGATACACCGGAACAGGAACTGCGCCTGATATTGGAGCTGATGAGTTCAATGGTGTAGCGCTCGACTTAACTGCTCCGGTAATTACTTATACACCGCTTGGCAACAGCAGCTGTATAACAGCAGACACGTTGGTTGCAACTATCATTGACGGAACAGGCATTAACACTACAACAGGAACTAAACCACGTATCTGGTATAAAAAAACAAGCAACCTGAATACATTGCCTGGAACCAATACCAATACTACCAACGGATGGAAGTATACCGAAGCGATTAACAATACAAGTCCATTCAGCTTTGCAATTGATTATTCAATAGTGTTTGGCGGGGTTGCAGCAGGAGATACCATACAGTATTTTGTGGTTGCACAGGATTTGGTTAGTCCTACTCCTAACCTGGCTGTTAATACTGCAACGTTTTCAACCGCGCAAGGAACAGTTGCACTGGGAGCATCGGCATTCCCGGTAAGCGGCACCATCAACAGCTATAAGCTGCAGACGGGTATCAGCGGTGCTGTTACAGTTGGAAGTGGCGGTACATACCCTACACTGACCGGTGTTGGCGGTTTGTTCGAAACCATCAACAATGGCGGCCTTTCAGGAAATGTTACAGCAAGCATTCTTGGAAACCTTACTGAAACAGGTGCAACAGCACTAAATTCAATTGCTTATGGCTGTGCTTCCCATTACACGCTAACAATCAAACCTTCAACCGGAATTACACCAACTGTAAGCGGTACTAGCAGTACTTCATTGATTAAGCTGAATGGGGCAGATTACGTAATAATTGATGGTTCTAATTCCGGTAGTACAACAAGAGATATGACCATTGTAAACAACAGCACGGGAACATCATCTGCTGTTGTATGGATTGCGAATGCTTCCAGCACAGATGGTGCATCACACAATACTGTTAAGAATTGCATCATCAATGGAAATGCGCCAACAACTACACTTATAGGCCTCGTTTCATCCAGCGGAACTGCAGTGGGTGCGGTAGCAGAAACCGCTAACTCTCACAACACGTATCAGAACAACGCTGTAAACACAGCCGCGTATGGTATTGCTGTGGTAGGTGCTTCCACAGGCGATAGCTCTGCAACCATTATAGGCAATTTGATTGGTTCTACAACACCTGCAAACAAAATTGGTTACCGCGGTATTTTTATTTCCAACCAAACCAATGTTTCTGCCACAGATAATACGGTGATGGGCGTTACTACCAGCACAACCAGCACAGCATCCGGCATCATTGTTGTAGGTGCAATTTCTGGCGGAACCATTGAAGCGAATAAAATAAGCGATATTAAGAATACAAATATATTTGGATACGGCTCTAACGGTATATTGCTGGATGCCTCATCAACAACGTCAAACCTAACTGTTGCCAACAACATGATATTTGATGTAACGGGTTATGGGTACGCCTTTGGTGATGCTGTTGGGGATAATGGTTATGGAATTATTGTTGACGGTGGAGGTGGATACAATATTTATTACAACACTGTTGCCATGAACACCAACCAGACAGATGATGGCTTGCCGGCTGCATTCAATGTAACAAGCGGGGTTACAGCAACCAATGCCCTGGATGTGCGTAACAATATTTTTGTGAACACGCAAAGTGCTGGTACAGAAAGGTTCAGCATTATCTGCAACGCACCGAATACGGTATTCTCTGACATTGATTACAATTTGTATTTTGTTGACACTGCACCTAATATGGGTTACCTGGGTGCTAACATCGACAGCCTTGCTGCGTGGAAGACTGCTACTGGTAAAGATGCGCATTCTATTTCAGTAGCGCCAGTGTTTGTTTCTACAACGGATTTGCACCTTGTGGTAAGCAGCAATTGCGATATTGATCACAAAGGTGTGCCTATTGCAGGTATAACCATGGATTATGATAACGATACGCGTGATGCTACACATCCTGATATTGGAGCAGATGAGATTTCTAATCCGAACCCGGTATTGAGCAGCTCGCTTACACCGGCTGCAATTTGCAGCGGTGCTACGTTCAGCTATACTCCAACCAGCGCAACATCGGGTGCAACGTTTACATGGAGCCGCGCTGCAATTACCGGAATCAGCCAGGCTGCGTCCACCGGAACTACAAACATCAGTGAGGTGCTTACGAACACAACGCAGGCTCCAATAAATGTTACGTATGTGTTTACGACAGAAGCAGCAGGTTGCAGCAATATTCAGAATGTGGTTGTGGCTGTAAACCCTCCTCCTGCATTGAGCAGCTCATTAAATCCTCCGGGAGCATGCAGCGGTATGGCATTTAATTATACAGCCACAAGCAATACCCCCGGAGCTACTATTACCTGGTCAAGGGCCGCAGTGGTTGGTATCAGCAATGTTGCGGCAACGGGTAATGGGAATATCAGCGAAACGCTTATCAATACAACTACCGCTCCGGTTACTGTTATTTATGTGTATACTGTCGCTTTAAACGGTTGCTCCAATGCTCCTGGTCAGCAGGTACAGGTAACCATAAGTCCTGTTCCATCATTGAGCAGCAGTCTTACACCTTCTACCTGCAGTGGTTCTATCTTCAGCTATACAGCTACAAGCATTACACCGGGTGTAAGCTATACATGGAGCCGTGCAACAGTTTCGGGCATTGCCGAGCCCGGTACATCAGGGCCCGCTAATATTAACGAAGTGCTGACAAACACTACCACATCGCCAATAAGCGTTACGTATGTGTACAACATCAATTCCAGCGGTTGTGCAGGAAACAGCCAGAACGTGGTAGTTACGGTTTACCCGAAACCAACCGTAAGTTTATCGCCATTTACAATGGAAGTGTGTGTGAGCGATGCATCGTTTTCACTTTCGGGTGGCTCGCCAGCAGGCGGCACGTATGCCGGTCCGGGAGTGAGTGGTGGTATGATGAACCCGTCCATAGCCGGTATTGGTTCTAAAACAATTACCTATACGGTTACTCAGAATGGTTGTTCCAATGCCGCTTCACAGGAATTGGTGGTGGATGCCTGTGCAGGTATTGAAGAAGGCAGCCTGCAATCTGTAGCTTTATACCCGAACCCGAACAGTGGTAAGTTCACCATATCTGTTAGTAATGCTGTGTTTAGTGAATTGTCAGTTGTAATTACAGATATACAAGGCAAAGAAGTGTACCGCCAAAACAACAGCCAGGTTACGCTTGACTACTCGAAAGAGGTTGATTTGAGCGGACTAGCCAAAGGCATTTATTATGTGCGTTTCAACACTGGTGCAGAAATAAGCGTTCGTAAACTGGCAATTGAATAAGATAAGTTTTTCTTTTTATAATGAAGGCTGCCGGTTTAACTGACCGGCAGCCTTTTTTTTTGTGCATTTAGATGCTGATAGTACATTTGTAGAATAAATTACTATGTGTTATGGGAGATATAAAAACGTTACAGGATTCTATTAACCAGGTTTTGCAGGACAAGCTGGAAAGCTTTGGTTGTAGCAGCGGAAGGTTTGAGTGT
The DNA here is from genome assembly GCA_020051175.1 of Bacteroidia bacterium. Taxonomy (GTDB): domain Bacteria; phylum Bacteroidota; class Bacteroidia; order 2-12-FULL-35-15; family 2-12-FULL-35-15; genus 2-12-FULL-35-15. Next base: position 95,943 of record JAGVJJ010000040.1, read on the forward strand.
TCCATGACCTTTACCAGCATGGCCGTATCCATGTATGGAATAAAAGACAGTAACGGGAAGAGCGTTTTTTTCTGGGAGTGGGACAATGCATTTAAGAGGATGGTACGCGGTTATATGGAAAGCCTGGAACCGCAACAGGTTTGCTGCATTATTACAATTGATTTAAAGAAAGCAAGGTTTGATTATTCGGGCCTCAATGGCAGTCAATACCAGGCAAAACTCGAAGCTGAAAAGGAGCAGAAGAAAAGGGAGGAGGAGGAAATGTACCGGAACAAACGGAAAACACTTGCTGCACAGACCGAACTTTACGGAATGGAACTGGCAGAGCAGTTTGCAAATACACTTAAACCCGGCTTTTATCTTTGCTACAGCCACCGCGACTATTGCGGGATGGGCCTGGGAATGAATAAGAAAAATGAATATGTGTATGGGCCTGTGTGGGATGGCGGACTGCAGGAGGAGCAGGTCTTTAAAGAAAAAACTGAATTTGTGGACTGGCTAAGCCGGCAATCGGATGCTTCAATGGCCAATCTTGATGGTGATAAATTTGCATGGGGGAATCAGGTGATTACAAGAAAGCGGCTGGAAGCGTTTGTGAGGGATTGGAAGGTGTAGCAAATGTGCTTGTCATTCTAATAATCAATGTTGAGATGGAAATTGTTTCAAACTGAAAATTAAACGTTTTTTCGGTTTTATGATTTTAATACCCTTGCTAAATATTAAGTTATTTTAATTTAAAATTATTTTTGGCTTTCAAGAGTGTTTTTTCCTACATTGTATGCATACACAGCTGCAGGCAAGTATTGGATTTGTATATTGTTATATTCTTTAACTCCTGATTTATCAATAGTAGTTACAAGAGCTTGTGTGAGCGTATTTTCCTCGCAAAAAAATGACAAACTTTTTAATTCATTTGGTGCTTCAAAATACCTGTTACTCCATTTGATTTCGACTGCCCAGTCGGCTCTGTTTGTTTTTCTGCTGATATTTACTAAATCAACTTCACCGTTTTTCCATCGGGCATAATAAGGAATAAAAGAAGTGCGCTGCATCCATTGGCTAAAAATAGCTGTTTCGACTATGGCACCCATACCGTCTGCTTCAGCTGAAAGTGGTGCGAACAATGCACTTCTCAAACTCGGGTTTGTAAGGTATATTTTAAAAAAGTTTTCTCGTTGAAAGCGTCCTGCTTTTTGATCCACTCGTTTTACAATATGAACAAGGAAAGCAGCCTCCAGGTATGATAGGTACTGTCGTAGTGTGTTTTTCTTGACACCGCTGCTTTTGCTTAGTTCGTCTATACTACATTCCTGCCCACTATTCCAGGCAATTGTTGTAAAAAGGGAGTTTAATTCCTGAACATCCTGAATGCCGTATAAACCCGGCAAATCCCGGAGTAATACTTTGTCAATAATGTCAGCTCTCATAAACCGGCCGGGGTTACTTTGTATTTCTTTGTTGAATATTACTTCAGGATAACCTCCAAAATTTACATAATTAATAAAGTGCTTATTTAACTCTGTGATATTTGTCGTGGATGAGAAAATAGCAATATTTCCTTTCCAGTTGATTGTGTCAGGTTTAATGAGTGCTCCAAGATTTTTGAGATGCACAAATTCATAAAATGTTAAAGGCGGAAGCATAAAATCAGTAAATCTGCCAGCTCCACTTTCATTACTTTTGAGTTTTAGTGCTGCTGCTGCTGAGCCACTTGCAATAAATTTGGTGTTATGATAAACATCCACCAGTGTTTTCAAATGCACTTCCCACTCTTTGAGATATTGTATTTCATCAAAAAAAATAAACCACCCTTTAGAGTCATTGTCTCCTGTCGCCTTTTTTGCCATTGCAAAAAGTTCTTCCAGAGGTATGTTGTTATAGATTGGGGTTTCGATAGAGGCGTACAGGATTTTCTGTGGAGAAATACCATCGGAAATTAATTGTTGAATAGTGTGGTATAACATCACAGTTTTTCCTACTCGTCTTGGACCCATTAGAACATTCGCTCTATGAACTCCAGTATTTTTGACGAGTGGGTAAAAAAGGTCAAAATAGAGCCTTGGTTTGAAAGATTTATAGTAGGTATCTAAAGTACCTGTTGACCACCAGGGATTTTCGAACTGTAGCCGGGCAATAATTTGCTCTTCAGAAAATGGATATAATGTCATATACAGCTCAAAAATACAAAATAAGATCTTTGAAATGTTCTTATTTAACTAAATTTTGTCAAATAAGAAAAAAAATTGGTTTTTGTGAACTTATATGTCCTAATGTCAATGTTGTAAATAGAATAACTAATTCAAAGTCAGGAAATTGTGGTTTTGGGGCTGATTTTTTATCAGGGCCGTTTAAACTCAACCCAATTCCCTGTCCATTTAGTAAGATTGCCTGATGCATCCATTAGGCTGAATTCCACTTCAAACGTATCGCTGCCTTCAAGTTTAAAAGCACCGGAGCACATTCCATGTCCGACCCTGATAGTATTTTCACCTGGGACAAGGTAGTAGGTGGTTTCTGTTTCGGTACTTTTGTTTTTTACAGTAGTTTTAATTAGAAATTCGGAATTATCGGTGGCGGTATATGTGAAATTTGCAGATACTGCAGGCCCACACCCGAACTCTTCGCGGGAGCCGCTTTTGAATGTAGGTTTATTTGTCCATACCGGTGCCGTTTGATCCCGGCCTGCAACCACAGTCCACTTTATTTTTTCGGTTTTTCCTGTTTTTGAATTGTATTTGGATACCTGATTTGCCATATCTCCAAGGTTTTCAATTATCAGCTCGTATTCCTGTCCGGCAGAGAGTGCCGTTTCAGGCTTAAGTACTGCCTGTGTCATCTGAAACTCACCTTTAAGGGTTTCCTGTACAATGAGATTGACCTTTTGATTGTTGGATTTTAAATAGACTTTGTAGGTTGTTCCAAACCCTGTAATTATTTTCTGGCTTGTTGCAAAACCATCAATCACAAAAATGGAGTTTTCGTGAATGTCCTGTTTTTCCGGCCAAAAGTATAGCCCGCTTGAGGCACATTTAGCAAAGGTTTGTGTGCTAATTATTAACAGGAGAAAAATTTGAAGCAAGGTTTTCATGGCAATTATGTGTGTTTTTTTAGAAAACAGATGATGAAAGCAGACATTTTCCATAAATTAATCCAAAATCTGTTTAATTATTTGTCTGCCAGCCCAACTTTATACTGTATTGATTTCAAAAAATCATCCTCGTGTTTACCTTCAAAAATATCAGAAATTATTCCATAATAGTGGCCGGTACAGCCAATGCAGATATAGTAGCGGGTTTTGGACTTTTTAATTTTAAGAATTGACTCTTTATCATTGGCTTTAAGGGTATATAACTTTCTTTTGTTTATCTCTTCCAGTGCTACAACGCTAAGTATTCGCGTTAATTCATCGTTAGAGCTGAGATTTTTTACGAGTACATCGTATTGTTTTGAAGTAACCAGTTCTTTCGTTTCATTAAACTGGGGAGAACTATGTGCTGCATAACCGCAACCCATTGATATTTGAATGCTATCGGCCGTAGCAGATGTTGTTATGGTGTCTTTACCATATTTTTCAGGAAAAGAGTCAACTTTTGGAGATTCTGGATTGCTTATGTCGGCAGGCTCTTTGCCCGAAGTATTACAACCGAAGAGCGTAAGAATAATTGCCAGTGGCAGGAGCTTTGTCATTTATAGGGTTGAATTACAATTTGCTTATAAACATTATTTATTCTCAAGTATACGTTTTAAATTTTTTAAATCGTTGTTGTTCGCTTTTTTCATCATTAAAGCCATGAACGGAGAAAACAGCTTCGAAAAGCCTGTAGGCTTGCCTCTGTTTTGCAATGTCATTTTTGTAGTTTGATTGTCAATGGCAGTGAAGGTATACGTTGTTTCCATTGGAAAAGGCCCTTCAGCGGTTCTCATAACAAGTTTTTGCCGGGGGATAAGTTCGGTAAATTCGTAGGTGTAAACCAGTTTACGTCCCAGGAAAAATGCAATAAATGCAACCTTGGAACCAACCCGCAATGGCTTTGGCGTTTTCCATTCTGCAGACTTTATATTCACGTACCACTCCGGTGCATTATCCGGATTAATGGCATAATCCGAAACAATGTCAATCGGTTTGCTGATGATGATTTCTGTTAATACGTTTACCATTGTATAGCTTTGGTTTGTTAGGACTTGTTGTTCTGTGTTTTAAGGCCGGGGGCTTGGTTAAAGGAAGCGTTGAGGGGCGATGCGCTTAACAGGGGCTATTTTCTTCGGATGTAATATCTTACTTTGTATTCACTATTGATTCCGTCTTCTAAGAAACGCCTAAAGGCAATGGTGTCACTTTTGATAAATTCGATCCATTCCCAACTATCCGAAAAAGTGTCGGTAAAAACTTGGCTGTCAATATAACAGGTTAATATTTGGCTTTTGAGATGCAGTTTTTGGCCGGATTTATCTATTTCCCAAGATCCGGTAGTTCTACATTTATGTTGGATTTGATATTCACCGTTAGAATAGAATGTGAATGTATCTGTTTCGGTTGCCGGAATTTTTGTTATTGTGTGGTTTGTCTTTTCGTATTGAGCCTGCCAATTGCCAGCTATATTCAATGTGTCACTGTAAGTTTTTCTAACTTTAATAGTCCAATTCTGTGCAGAGAGGGTTGTTGCTTTTAAAATGGCTATAAATATTAATAATTGTCCTTTATAACCTGTGCCAGGAATATTTTTATTTTTCATTTTGCGGTTAAATCCAGAGTCCTGGTTAGTAAAAGCGTAGAGGGACTCTGCGCTTAATGGAAGCCCGGACTTTAATTTAATAATTTTTTATCCCAGTTCTTTTTTAAAATTAATGAAAGGCACTCTTTTGTTTCTTGGAGTGTGAATTTTTTGGCCTTGTTTTTAAACCCTGTTTTAGGGGTTTTCCATTCTGTCATTGCTTTACGGATTGAATTCATTTCCAGCGATTGTGTATCAGAAATTACCTTGCTGACCGTATTCAGAAGCTCAATTTTTCTTGTTCTTTTTTGAGCAGGAAACTGTGAATAAACAGAGAGCAACTCATCCATTGCATTGTTTATTTTTTCAAACTCTTCCTTATATGTTGTATCATTAAAGAGTGATGGGGCATTTTCTCCAAGGCTCAATACTTTATACCCTTTTTCACCAATATTCTGCAGCTTAAATAATTTGTCATCTCCGTTAAGCAGCTCATTGATTTTCGGATCATAGGTTCCGTAGCCCCGGTTTTGAAAATTGAAAAAAGTTTTGATACCATAAAATTTTTCAAGATGATAAGTGTCTTTTGCTATAACAACTTCACCCTGCGGCATTTTGGCGGTATGGTGTTTTTGAATGATATGTGCCAGAATTTGTTTTTGGTAGAAAGCCAAGAGCTCCTTATTAGAAAAAACTGGCGTATTAACTTTAACTGCTTTTGCTGGTTGTAGGGCTTCCCTTAATACCTGTTTCAATAATTTTTCATTTTGTTGCTGGCTTTCTTTGATGCTTGTTTCCAACTCATTGCAATACTGCATTAGTTCATCTAATTTTTGAACAATGCGGTTTTGTTCTGCAAAAGGAGGAAGCGGTATTATTAGATTCTTCATATGTTGTCTGGTGATATTTTTCATTGAAGGACTTGAACCTGTTCCCATCAAAGTGTAATAATCCCTTGCATATTTTGTATAGTTATTGCATAAATGTATATAATCAGTTGAAGCAAAATTCGAAAATTTAAACCGGATGGTTTTATCGCTTAGTAAGAGGTTTTTAGAGATACTTTTTACAACAACACTTTTACCAACTAATTCAGATGTGTTTGCTCTGGAAATCAAAAAGTCACCAACATTAATTTTTGCAGAAATATCAGAGGGCTGCGTTTTTGAATACACTTTATTTTTATCTTCTAAAAAAACATCCCAAGAGACGGCACTAACCTTAATGACACCCCACTCATTATTTGATACTGGGACTTCCTCACACTTAAAGCTACTTCCAGCCTCTGAAAATAGTGATACCCCACCCAACCTACACCACACCCAATTTTCAGGAATTTCAAATGGAATTTCTTCAGGTTTTATGGGAGGCAGTTCTTTTTCTTTTTTTAATTTCTTTTCAGCAATTAGTTTTTCTTTTTCCGCTTTTATCTTTTTGAGCAATACGCTGGCTGGTTCGTCTTTTTTATTTTGCTCAACCAATTTGCCTTGTACAGCATCTTGCAATAATTGCTGACGGAGTTTTTTTACTAAAGTGAGTTGGTGGGTGAGTTCGGTGGAGAGTTCTTCGCCTTCATTTATAAAGGATAGAAATTTTTCAAGAAGTTCAATAAACGCTATTTCAATTTCAGTTTTCCCTCTTTTTTCGAAAGTAATTTTATCACCATTTAAAAGAGCTAAATCAATCTCTTTCATGATAGACGTTAGTTTTCTTTGAATTCCCACATTAGGAAATTGTGTTCTAATTCTGCTTAAATCATTTTTATTAAAACCACCTTGAGCACTTCTAGATATTGAAGTTAGAAAATTTTGAAAGTATGAGGAATGAAGCCAATAGAAAAGAAATTCTCTATCAAAATTATCTTCTTCTAAAAAGATAATTTTAGCACAAGCTACATTGTATGCACCTGCCTTACCAGTTAATATTTTACCTACGGATGCCCCATATCTTCCAAGCACCAAATCCTTTTCAGAACAAATTTTATTGTTTTTTGAAATAGGAATATAGGTTGGTGTTGAGTCTGATGAAAAATCTCTAATTTGTAAAAATTTTATGTAGCCATCTTTTGCTTCATTAATAAAAGTTGATTTTGGTGGTTGTGTGCCTCCAGCAATATCAAAGTAGTCTGTAAAAAAACCTTCTTTAAATTCATTAGGGTATCGTATTGCAATTTTATTTATACAATCTGCACAAGCCTGAATTGAAAAATCTCTTTTAGGTTTGTTTTTATGTAGTGAAGTCAAATCAGCCATTGATATCTTCTTTTATTTTGTTCAATAACTCATTTGACTTTTTCATTGAAGTTGAAAGCATTGAAATTAGTTCACTAGATGAATGTAGTATTTCTTCTTCTTTTTTCGTTGGGTTTTTAATATCCAAATCATAGCCTCTTTCAATAATGGTTTTAATGTTTACTTTCCAGGCAATGTCACTTTCCTTGCGTTTGTTCCACCATTTTTTTATGGGTTCAAATTCTTCAACCTTTATAGGCCGTGTTTTGTTGTAGGCTTTGTAACCTTCCGGCATACGGTGTTCGTAGTACCAAATGTCTTTTGTTGGTTTGCCTTTATCAAAAAACAACAAGTTGGTGGCTACGGTTGCATAAGGTTGAAAAACTGAATTGGGCAAACGGATAATGGTGTGCAGGTTACAATCTTCTAATAGTTTCTGGCGTATGCGTTGTTTCACACCATCGCCTGTTAAACTACCATCGGGCAATACTATACCTGCGCGTCCGTTTTGCTTAAGCAGGTGAATCATCAATATTAAGAACAGGTCGGCACTTTCTTTTGTGCGGTAGGTTTGTGGAAAATTGGTTTCGTTGTTATTGGCTACAATACCACCAAAGGGCGGGTTTGCCAATATTACATTTACACGGTGTTTTTCGGTAAAGTTACTCAGGGGTTGGTCCAATGCATCACCAAATTTGATGTTGGGTACTTCAATATCGTGCAGTATTAAATTTGTTGTGGCCAGCAAATAGGGCAAGGGTTTGTATTCCCAACCTGCAATGTTTTGTTCAATGCTCTTCCTGTCTTTTACATTCTTGCTTTGTTTCTTCAAATGCTCAATAGCGCAGGTTAAATAGCCCCCTGTACCACAGGCAGGGTCTAATACTTTTTCGCCCAGCTGGGGGTTAATAATTTCGGTAATAAATTGTGTAATGGCCCTGGGTGTATAAAACTCCCCACTTTTACCGGCACTTTGCAGCTCTTTTAGTATGGTTTCGTACAATTCGCCAAAAGCGTGGCGGTCTTTGGCAATGTTAAAATCAATTTCATTGAGTTTGTTCAACACCTTACGGATATTGATGCCGCTTTTCATATAGTTATTATTGCCATCAAACACTTCGCGCACAATAACTGCACGTTGGTTCCCTGTGCTTAAATCTATATTCCGTAATGCAGGAAACAATTGTCTATCCACAAACTCCAGTAATTCATCACCCGTCATTCCTTCATCATCACCAGCCCAATTGCCTTTTTCTTTTACCCAATGGAATTTATCAGGAATAGGAGACTTATATTTATCGTCCAGCAATTCCAACTCTTTATCCTTATCTGAAAATATTTTCAGAAAAAGCATCCAGCCCAGTTGTTCAATGCGTTGCGCATCTCCGTTCAGTCCGGTATCCTGCCACATGATGTTTTGGATACTTTTTATTATGCCTCCTATATTGCTCATTCAAAAATGCGGTTTCTATTTTATGGTTTTAAGAGTCTATTATTAATTTTAGAGTGTTAAATTGTTGAAAATCAAAGAATTAGTGTTTCCTATTGCTGTTTTCTATTTCGTTTCTATTTTTTTTTGCCAGCCAGTATTTACGGTAGGTTTTGTCCGGAGAATGGTCAAGACTTCCGGATTTTACGAGTTTATATATAGACCTTCTGACATCATCAATTGAAATATCACCAAGTTTACTTTGGATTTCGTTGGCAGTGATATTTGGGGTAATTCTTAATATTTCTTCAATCAGCGCTTTTAAACGTGGTTGTTCAATGGTTTTTAAGGTTGGTTTAATATTAATTTTCGAATTTGCAATCAACTTAGGGTTGATTAAATATTCTGTTCCTTTTTTTATTCCGCGTGTTATAAGAATAGACTGATCAAGTAAGCGATTAACATAAGAGCGAAGCCTGCCTTCGTCTGTTAACTGTAATTCTTTGCTTAATTGGGTAGTAGGCATTTTTTTATTGCGTGTAATGATGCCCAGAACAATGAATTCTTTTTGAGATAGCTGGTAATTCCTTGCAATGAAATCAAGCAGCAAAATCGCTTCTTCGTCTAATATTTTAGAATATTGTGTAACGGAGGTGGAGTTATAGTCGGAAACAGGTACTGGAAACCGTTTGGAATCGCGGCTTGTAATCTCATAAATCAGGTTATACCCTGTACCTTCTCCTTCCATGAGCTTTAAATCATGGAGAATACGTATCAGGTGCGGATTTCTTCTATGTGTGGTATGTAAAATATTATTTACTGTTATCCCTAAAGGAAGTCCACCGGGGTTAACAATCTCCATGCGATCAACAAATACTTTAATAAAAATATCACCGGAAATAGTATAGCTTTTATGAGCAATAGCATTAATCAGTAATTCTCTGATTAATCTTTCATCATAATGCCTGATTTTATTTCTGAATAATCCATGTGGAAACTCATCATAATAAGTTAGTTCAATGGCTTGCTTTTCGATATCTACCAGAAGTTCTTTCGGGTCTTTGGAATAGTCCTGCCAAACCTCCTTCCTGACTTTTTTTTCCTGCTCGTCATAAACAATATATTGAACGGTTAAGGGATAAACAAGCCTGCTCCTTTGTGAGCTGGTACCAAGCCAAAGTATTCCTAAGTTTGTAAGCTTACCTCCTTCTAAAAGATTATAATGTTCAATGATTTCAATATCTGTCAGATCTTTAATTGCTTGTTTAACCCTGTCAGAGGCTCTGATTCCACCAGCAAAATTCAGTATGTTGTTTTCCGGTATCTGATCAATGGAAATATTTCTTATTTGCAGCTCCCACTGGAAAGCATCTTTCTCGTTCGCAAGCCGCACAATATCTTCACTTCTTGCCGCCTGGCACTGGTCGCCAACTCGTATATAAATTTTTCCATCTGCAGTAGTGGCAATGGACTTTAGTGTTGGATGAACAGTAATACTAAAATATTGACCCTTATTAACATGCGTTTCGATACTGTTTAATACAAGTCCCACATTAAAGCACAGGGAACGCAAGCGCGTAATTGTTTCACTGGTTAAATTATTATCAATTACTTGCCCTGGAGGCGGCTGTTCTGCCCCGTCTTCAATACCAATTATGATTTTACCTCCCTGAACGTTAGCAAAAGCAACGCAGGTTTGTGCCAAATCTCGTAAGCCATCAGTTTTAAGCTTTCCTCCACTGTCGGCTATTTTTTTCAGACCTTTATATTCAATACTATTGTCCTCAATCATATTAGCCTATAGATTTATACAATTCTATTTCCAGTTCTTTAACGGCCAGCAAGTACTTTTCTTTGCTGCCAAACTCGTTTATGATTTCAAGCGGTGAACCAAATTCATCGAAAGGGTTTACCCTCAACACTTCGATATCTTCAATATTGGTAATGCCCTCGTCTGCATACTTGTCTAATAAGGCCTCTAAGACTTTTTTTGCCTGTTCACCATATTTGGTGAAATAGTTCCGCTTTTTCACGTTGTTTGCTCTTTCCTTGCGCGTTAGCGGTGCCTGGTCAAATGCAACGTGACAAATTAAATCAAACAAATCAACTTCTTTATTTACTGCATCATACAAGGCTTCTACCATTATGCCCTGTTCCTGTAACTCAGCAATTATGGCTTCTTTTCGGTCACTGTTGTTCCACCTGTTTAAAAAATTGTCAAGCGAACTAAATTGTTCTTTGATCACTTGTTTTGTATGATCCTTTAAGCTTGTTGTAATGGGTTTTCCGTGGTGGTCAAAATACATTTCACGACTCACCAGCACAGAAACATCTACACCATTCACATAAATTTTGTCCCTTTTGGTTTTTGAGTCTTTTACAACCCAGGTGGGCCCAAGTGCTGAGCCGTCCGGGTAACGTATTTTTACCTTTTCAAATTTTATTTCTTCGCCTGTGGCTTCGTCTAAAACAGTAAGTGTGCTTTCTTCTTCTTCAATTACCACGAATGATAAATCTTCGTTTTGAGAAACCGGTTTTACGCGAATAGGATCTCCATCAAAATCTTTGTCTGCAAACAAATCGGTGGCGTTTCTGAAATCTAAAATAGTAAAGTAGAGTTTTCCGTATTCTTCATTGATACGCGTACCCCGCCCTATTATTTGTTTGAACTTGGTCATTGAATTGATGTTGGCATCCAATACAATAACTTTACATGTTTGGGCATCTACACCAGTGGTCATTAACTCCGATGTTGTAGCGATAACGGGATATTTCTCTTCAGGATTAATAAAGTTATCCAGCTCTCTTTTACCTTCGTCATTGTCACCGGTAATTTGTATTACATATTTGTAATTATCTGCGACTAAATCTGCATTTTGCCTTGCAATCGCAGTTCTCATACGCTCAGCGTGATCTATATCCACACAAAACACAATTGTTTTTGCAAAGCGATCGTAACCTTTTAAAAATTCTGTTAATTTTTTCGCAACCAATTCAGTCCTTTCGTCAATAACTAAGTTTCGGTCAAAGTCCTTTCGGTTATAGATGCGGTCCTCAACGACATTTCCCTCTTTGTCGGTTTTGCCTTGGTCTGGCCGCCAACCTTCGGCATCTACATTTAAACCAATTCTTACAACACGATAAGGAGCAAGAAACCCATCATCTATACCTTGTTTCAACGAATACGTATAAACAGGGTCGCCAAAATATTCAGTATTGCTGGTTTCTTTGGTTTCTTTTGGAGTGGCTGTTAAACCAATATGTGTGGCGTTTTTGAAGTAGGATAAAATTTCTCTCCACGAACTATCTTCTTTCGCACTGCCTCTGTGACACTCATCGATTACGATCAAATCAAAAAAGTCGGGTGAGAAATCTTTGTAAGCATCTTCGATACCAGGCTCATTATTTGTTAGCCCTTGATACAATCCCAGAAAAACCTCGTAGGCTTTATCTTCTGTATCAATGCCTCTTTTTTTGTTTGAAATTAGTTCGTCTTTACCGTCTTTATTTGAAACTACCTTTTTTTTGATGATGGTCATTTTATCTTTAAAATGCTTAAAATCGCCTTTGCGGGTTTGATCAATCAATGCCGTTCGGTCTGCAAGAAATAGAATTCGTTTTTTGCTTCTTGATTTCCATAATCGGTAAATAATTTGAAAAGCAGTATATGTTTTCCCCGTACCTGTTGCCATTACAAGCAAAATTCTGTCTTGCCCGTTAGCAATAGCTTCCACAGTTCTATTTACGGCAATTTGTTGATAGTACCTGGGTTTGCGATTTGTCCCATCAAAATAATAATCTTGTGAAGCTATTTTTTCAGCTGATGGCGTTGAAATGCCTTTGTACTTTTTGTACTTCTCCCATAGGTGTTCAGGTGTGGGGAATGCATCTAAACCAATTTCAGTTTCAATGTTTTCGTCCGCTTCGGTTCGGTCATGAAATAAAAAACCATCACCATTGCTGCTGAATACACAAGGAATGTCAAGGATACGGGCATATTCCAAAGCTTGTTGGATACCAGCTCTAACAGAGTGCTTGTTGTCTTTTGCCTCAATGATTGCAATGGGAATATTTGGTTTATAATAAAGTATGTAGTCGGCTCTTTTTTGATTTCCTCTTGCTGTAAGCTTCCCCCTAACATATATTTTTCCGTCAGTAAAAGTAACCTCCTCCAATAGCTGTGTGAGTTTATTCCACCCTGACCGTTCGACAGCAGGAGTAATAAACTTTGTACAAATATCGCGTTCGGATAAACTTTTTTTATCCATAATCATGAATCGATTTACGTAGTTGAAAAATACGAATTATTGTTGGAGGAGTATTCCTTACTATGATATTTTTTAACGATTCGCACAACAAAAAAGGGAAGAAAATCTCTTTTTTTCCTTCCCCTTTTTTCAGATACTAAAATAACCTTTACACCTTTATCTCATCCTCATTTTTATTCAAAAAATGATACTCCAAAAAGTGATAAGAAGTCATCGCTTTTACTTTAATTTTTTTACCATACTTGCGGCCCCATTTGTGGCGCAGGGAGCTCCAGAAGAATCCTTTAGTAATATAAGCTTCCAGGTATGGGTGTACGCAGAGTGTAACACCCGTTTCGTTTTGCTCTTTTAAAATATAGCGCAGGTTGTTTTCGATCTGGTCCATGAGCACAATGCTGGCTTGTATTTCACCGGTACCACCGCAGGTGGGACATTTTTCTACCGTTACAATGTTCATCTCCGGGCGCACACGCTGGCGGGTGATCTGAACTAAACCAAATTTACTTGGTGGCAGGATGTTGTGCTTAGCACGGTCCTTGGCCATTTCATCGCGTATTTTATCGTACAGCAGCTTGCGGTTTTCGGCAGAGTGCAGATCGATAAAATCAACCACAATAATACCACCCATATCGCGCAGGCGCAGCTGGCGGGCAACTTCTACGGCTGCTTCCAGGTTTACTTCCAGGGCATTTGTTTCCTGGTTGTTGTCGGACTTGGCACGGTTACCGCTGTTTACATCAATTACGTGTAAGGCTTCAGTGTGTTCAATAATAAGGTAACCACCGCTTTTCATGGTCACTGTTTTCCCAAACAGTGCTTTTATCTGGCGGTCAACACCAAAATTGTCGAAAATAGGTACGCTGCCTTTGTACAGCTTTAATATTTTTTCGCGCTCCGGTGCAATTGCCGAAAGGTAATTTTTTGTTTCGTCAAACAGCTTTTCCTCATTCACGTGAATGCTGTTGAAGCTGGCATTCAGCAAATCGCGCAGGATGGCTGCCGTGCGGTCTATTTCACCCAATACTTTCTGAGGGGGAACAGCGGTTTTTAATGCTTCGTAGCATTTGTTCCACTTGCTCATCAGGTCGTTGAGGTCGGCATCGAGCTCTGCTACGCTTTTCCCTTCGGCAACGGTACGTACAATTACTCCGAAGTTTTTTGGCTTGATGCTGGCCATGAGCTGCTTTAAGCGGCTTTTTTCCTCCGATGTTTTTATTTTCTGTGATACTGAGATTTTATCGGCAAAAGGAATAAGAACAATGTAACGGCCTGCAAGCGATATTTCAGAAGTGATGCGTGGGCCTTTGGTAGAAATAGGTTCTTTGGCAATCTGTATCAATATCTGCTGGTTTGCACTGATAACATTGCCAATCTTTCCGTCTTTCGGTATTTCTTTTTCCAGTTTAAAACCCGTTAAATCAGCGCTGCTTTGTTTGCCGGATTGTGTGAGCTGTGTATACCTGTTGAGTGACGCAGCCTGTGGTCCAAGGTCAAGGTAATGCAGGAAGGCATCTTTTTCGTATCCTACATCCACAAATGCAGCATTGAGGCCGGGCATTACTTTTTTTACACGGCCCAGGTAGATATCGCCAACAGAAAAGTTGTTATTTCTTTTTTCACGGTTGAGCTCTACAAGGCGTTTGTCGCTTAATAGTGCAATAACAACTTCGGAGGGTGTTGAATCAATAATTAATTCGTTGTTCACTCTAAAGTTTTTTAAATAAATACAATTACCCCATTATCCGGCCCTGGGGCTGAATATGGGGATAATAAACAAGGTTAAATGCGTATGATCCCGGTTGTATAACCGGAAAGAACACAAGTATACGTGCGTCAGTAAGCAGGGTGGCAAAACCCACCCGGCTGAAAGGAGATAATAAATATATACAGCACGTGAAAATAATTCCGGTTATGCCGGAATTATTTTTTCTTATGTCTGTTTTTTCTCAAACGTTTTTTACGTTTGTGAGTAGCCATTTTATGTCTTTTTCTTTTCTTTCCGCTTGGCATGGTTAAAAGGTTTTAAAAGTTTTTACTAATGTTTGTGTTCTTCTCCGGGAGCACTCTCCCGGGATAATTGGTTGATATAATTTTGTACTTCAGCTTTTATTGTAACATCATCCGTTTTGCTCATGTAGCTTTTCAGGCTTTCAATGGCACCCTGTTTATCACCTTTTTGCTCGTAAGCATCGGCCAGGTGAAGGTAGGCTTCAACAAAATCGGGCTGTATTTTCAGCACTTTGTTAAAGCGGGCGATTGCCTTGTCCCACTGTCCGGACCGCTGTGAAAAGAAAGCGAAATTGAGCTGCAGGTTCACATTGTTGGAATCTGTTTTTTCAATTTCCCTCAGCATTGTAATGCCTTTCATCGGTTCCGGTCCTTCTACATAGCAGGAGGCAAGGTTGATTCTTACTTCCGTATTTGCCGGGTTGATTTGCAGTACTTTTTCAAATGCTTCCATCGCTTTTGCATAAAGCGCAGGTTTTTCTTCCTCTTTAAAAAAGCGCGTAGCCATGAAATACCTGTTGCCGGCTTCTTCCCAGTTTTTTTCTGTTGAAGAGGCAAGCGCTGCTTTTTCCATGAAATGGGCAGCCAGTAGTGGCTGACGGACACTGTCCACCAGGTTGATAATGGCTTCAAAAGCAGTTTTTTTGTCGGCAGCACTCACTGTTGCTTCTTCCAGTTGTTTTACCCTTTGTTTTTGTTCATCGGGTAGTAATTTCCTGGCGTTTTCAATCAGCGGTTCTATGCTGCTTGCATTAGTGTGGCCGGCATGTCCTGACTCTGCTGTAACCTTCTCTTTTTCAGGGATTTTGGTATTTGCAAATAATAAAAGAACGATGAGAATAACTATGCCTGCAATTACTGCGATTTGCTTTGTGTTTACAGACTTCATTAACTACGAATTACCAGTCTTTGCGAACTACAAATTGTAATTCGCTCAGATTGTTTTGATTATTAAGCTGTTACAGCTTTTTTAACACTCTTTTTTACTTCTTCCGAGAACGTTTTAGCCGGTTTAAATGCCGGGATATAATGTGCCGGGATAATGATAGTTGTATTTTTAGAGATGTTTCTTCCGGTTTTTTCAGCGCGTTTTTTCACGATGAAGCTTCCGAAGCCTCTTAAATACACGTTTTCTCCTTTTTCCATTGCACCTTTAACGGATTTCATAAATGCTTCTACACTTGCCTGTACTACCATCTTCTCAATCCCTGTCTTTTCAGCGATGTCGTTAATAATGTCTGCTTTTGTCATGTTTATAATATATTTAAAATCAAGTAATTAATTCGCAATTTTCATTTTAAGGGTTGCAAAGATAGTATTTTAATGTATAAACAAAAATAATATGCAAAATTTTACTGTTTTTTCGGTGGATAGTAATATGAATATCAAAAACTTATCGGTTTTAAGACTTCTTTATTGGCCTGAAGAGAACTTTTGGTGCTTATTATTCAATTGGTTGATGTTCAATTGTTTAGCTGTTGAATTGTCGGGTTGTCAGATGGTTAAATTGTTTTATTGCAAACTGTCAAATAGCCCCAGTGACAATTGCCAATAGCCAACTGTTTAATTGCCAACTGATTTTGTTAACTCACGCGTATGCCTACCACACACACATCATCTACCTGGTCGAGCTCGCCTTTCCAATTATTAAAGGTGTCGCGAAGGATTTTGCGCTGCTCTTTCATCGGAAGCTGATAATTTTTAAGAAGAAGATCTTCCAGCTGCTTGTATTTGAACTTTTTACCAAGTGGACCGCCAAACTGGTCGGCATATCCGTCTGAAAAAATATAGAAACAGTCGCCTTTTTCAAGCCTGAAACTGTGGTTTGTAAAGGGTTTAGGTTCAGGGAAATAGCCAATTGGCTGCTTGTCGCCTTTAATTTTTTTCAAACTGCCCGTTCCGGATCAGATAAATGGGGTTGTTTGCTCCGGCCCACAGAAATTCATTCGTTCTGAAATTCCATCTCACAAGCGAAATGTCCATCCCGTCCTTCGAGTTTTCGGCATCACCGTTTTGTCCGAGCTCTTTTATTACTTTTTCACGTAAAGTATGTAATATTTCAGCCGGAGTGAGGGAGTCATTGTTTTTAATAATCTCATTCAGAAACGACATGCCCAGCATACTCATTACTGCTCCCGGAACACCATGCCCGGTGCAATCGGCTGCAGCCAGGTACCAGTGCATATTTTCTTTTGCCGGTTTTTGCGGATCGTTAAATTTGCTATGGGCCCAGTAAAAATCACCACTTACAATGTCTTTAGGCATAAACAGCAGCATATACTCCGGTATATAATCTTCGAAATACTCCCGTTTTATGAGCATGGCGTACTGTATGCGTTTTGCGTAATGGATGCTGTCCAGAATGTCCTTGTTTTTTTCCTCTACTATTTTTTTCTGTTCTTCAGCAATTTGCCTTTGCTCACTGATAAGTTCATTTGCCTTTTGTATTTTTTCTTTTTCTTCCCTTATGGTGTTGGTGGCACGTACAATTTTAGTTTTCAGTTTGTTTTTTTGTGCTATCAGTCGTCTGTTGTTCCATCTTACAATCAGTACAACTCCTGAAACCATTACAATTATATAAAGTAGGTACATCCACCAGGTGCGCCACCATGGAGGAAGGACTTTAAAAGTATAGGTAATGGGGTCGCTCCATACACCAAAAGGGCTTTGAGCTCTTAATTTAAATGTGTATGTGCCTTCCCACAAATTATTGAACTCAGCACTGGTTTTATCGCTCAGCGGGCTCCAGTCTTTATCCATACCAACAAGCATGTATTGATATTTCACAAGATACGGGCGGGCAGGCTCTATAGCCACAAATTCAAATCCAATATGATTGTTAGTGTATGGGAGAATTAAATTTTCAGGTACTGGATAAAACTTGGTAATACTGTCAAATCTGATATCGCCAAATTTGTTTTTTAATTCTTCCCGTGCATGATCGCTTAGCAATTTTCCATAAGTCATTATTTCCTGCTGTGATTTTGTTGTGCTGTCTTTTTCAGAACTCAGGGAATAAAAGCAAATATTTGTCCCATTTATTTTTATGTTTTTGAAAACTATTGTAAGCGGGGCCAGGTTTTTGTTTACTGCACTGTAGTCAAAACGCACCAAACCTGTTTTGTCCGCACCTGTGGCAATCCAGGTAATTCCCTTGCTGTCGCAGAACATAGTGTTTTGTCCTGAGTTTACATCTTTGACAGGATAGCCCGTTGCTGAGTTATAAATTTCTATACTTGGAATATAGTTTTTCAACTCTTCGCTGGGCAAGGAATTTTGAGCCGGTATATTCCGCAGTTCATTGTTAACCGCCAGCGTTGTCGTAAGGTATTTCAGAACAGCGATGCCAAAGTTTGTTCCTATGATTATATTATCTTGTTTATCAATAATAATTTGGGTAACCGAATTGTCCGGCAATCCATTTACGGTGGTATAGTTCGTGAAAGTTCTTCCATCGAAGCGGGATATGCCTCCACCATCCGTGCCGAACCAAATATTTCCCATTTTGTCTTCTGTGATGCTTAGCACAGTATTATGTGCCAAACCCTCTGCGGTAGTGAAGTTCGTAAAGGATTTTCCATTGTAGCGCGATACGCCTCCACCATTGGTGCCAAACCAAAGATTGCCCGCCCTGTCTACCAAAATGCTAATTACTTTATTGTTCGCCAATCCCTGTGTGGTGGTATAGTTAGTAAAGGATTTAACGAGTTTTTCGGTTTTTCTGTTTTGACTGCCAGTTTCTTCAACCCGGTTTCCATTGTAGCGTAACGCGCCTCCGCCATAAGTCCCGAACCAGATATCTCCCGAATTATCTTCTGCAATACACCTTACTACGTTATTCGACAGCCCTTGGGCCGTAGTGTAGTTCGTAAAGGATTTTCCGTCAAAGAGCGATACGCCTTCCGATGTTCCGAACCAAAGATTCCCGGTTTTATCTTCCGTGATGCACATCACAAAATTATCCACTAACCCCTGCGCAGTGGTATAGTTCGTAAAGGATTTTTTCACATTTTTTTTATCTTTTCTATTCTCCGCGCTAGCGATTGCCTCGCAATTATCACCGTAGCACGACAAGCCTCCACTGGTACCGAACCAGAGATTTCCGCGTTTATCTTCCGTGATGCTCAGTACAATATTACTTGCCAGGCCTTGCAGGGTGGTATAGTTCATAAAGGAATTTCCATCGTAACGCGACAGGCCTCCCCCATTGGTACCAAACCATAGGTTTCCTGTCTTATCTTCTGTGATGCTGTGTACACTGTTATTCGCAAGCCCCTGCACAGCGGTATAGTTACTAAAGTATTTCCCATCGTAACGTGATAGGCCTTCTTTTGTGCCGAACCAGAGATTTCCAGTTTTATCTTCCAGCATGCTTACGACAATATTGTCAACTAACCCCTGAGCGGTTGTATAGTTCGTAAAGGACTTCCCGTCATAGCGCGATAGGCCTTCTTTCGTACCGAACCAGAGATTTCCTGTTTCATCCACCATGCTGCTTAGTACAATATTGTTAATTAACCCCTGAGCGGTGGTATAATTCGTAAAGGTTTTACCATCGTAGCGGGATACCCCCCCCCAGACGTGCCGAGCCAGAAATTCCCTGTTTTATCTTCTGTGATACTTAATATAATATTGCTTGCGAGCCCCTGTGCAGTGGTGTAATTTGTAAAGGATTTTCCATCGTAGCGTGATAAGCCTCCGCCATACGTACCGATCCAGACATTTCCCGTTTTATCTTCCGCAATGGCCCATACAGTATTGTTTGGCAGACCCTGTGAAGTTGTATAGTTTGTAAAGGATCTCCCATCGAAACGTGATACGCCTTCTCTTGTGCCGAACCAAAGGTCTCCCCTTTTATCTTCCAAAATGCATTGTACAATATTATTAACCAGCCCCTGAGCGGTGGTATAGTTCGTAAAGGATTGCCCATCATAACGCGATACGCCACCACCATTTGTGCCGAACCAGAGATTCCCTTTACTGTCGAATAAGCCGTTTTTATGCCCGAGGGAAATTGCGTCCATAGCCAATCCGTGATCAGTAGTGTAGTTTTGCATTATCGAATAGATATCAGCAGACTTGGTTTCGGGCGGCTGGAGTTTAATTTTTTTCTGTCCAGATTTGGTTTTAATAAGGTAACTTCCTCCTGTAGTTTTTGGGACTGGGATTACTCTGGGCGGGGGAACGTCTTTTAGATTAATGGTTGTTTGTGCACAGCAAACTCCCAAAGAATAAAATGCTAGAAAAAGAAATATTTTTTTTACGTTGTGCATACTGTTTTTATATAGTTCGCTTTGGATGATATGTGTATTCCCATAATACGCATATCATCCATTTACTCAAGGTTTAAGCTTTACTTGCTTGGTGCTCAATCCAATCTTTTATTTGATATATCAGGAAAAGATAAAAGTATAAAAAAAGCCAAAGATTGCAATAAAAAAAGACTGTTTGTTTCGTCCCTTAGTATGTAACTGGAGTTTCCCCCAAAAATTAGTAGAAAGGGAAAATAGAAAGTTGAAAATCTTGTGGTGGCTTATCAATAAGTATCTTACCAATACCGGTAGATGTTCTTTTTAGAAGATTGTAAATACCATCAGCCATAGCATAATTGAAGAAATTGGGTATTCCAAAAAATCTTTTGGAGAGGATAAATATTTTTTCTACCATAATTTTTAATTTAAGATTAACACCCATGTAAATACTGGTAAAATAGGTAATGGCATTAACAAAAGCAATCATGTTTCTTAAGCTGTTATAACTTCTGACACGAATATCTTCAGTATTGTATGACTGTTTAATATATCGGTAGCATTCATCGCATTTCCAACGTGTAAGATAACACTCAACCACTTTCCAGATAGTTAATGGATTGGACACATCTATTTGTTTATTGGTTATTAGCACAGTAGGTATTTCTCCCCAACCTTCAACGATTACCGCTTGTAACCATTTATCGGCATATTCAGGCAGGCTTACAGTTACAGTGCTGTATGTGATAGTTTGGGCAAGCTCTTTTCCATCATGAATACGTACAATCCGGG
Organism: Bacteroidia bacterium; assembly: GCA_020051175.1. GTDB lineage: Bacteria > Bacteroidota > Bacteroidia > 2-12-FULL-35-15 > 2-12-FULL-35-15 > 2-12-FULL-35-15. The sequence continues at coordinate 116,631 of JAGVJJ010000040.1, forward strand.
AATGATATTTTTTACCAGAATGATTGAATAAGCGCTCTGCTGCCACCTGGCGGTTAATATTGCCACCGAAATGTAAAAATCTGTTTGCCTTCAATCTGGTTACAAATGTTAATTCATTATCTATAAAGTGTTTTATAATATGTTTATTGTCGCCTTCTCTATCAATTGCCCAAATGCCATTTGTTCCTATCACAGAGGCCACTTTTGTGATTATTTCCTTGAGTTTAGAGGTGTTGTTTTCTACTTGTCCCTTAGCTGTAGAATATAGCTCACAATGTAGTGGGACTATTTTATTGTGTTCCAGATTGGCTGCAGTTACCTGGCATAAATGATATCCACGGGAGGCAGTCTTTTTATCACCATCATACAAATCACACAGATGCTCCATAACCTTTGCATAGGGCTTATTTATATCACCAGGGTCAATTGCGATAATCATATCATGGGTAATGTGCCGAGCACCCAAGCGAAGTATCTCGGCATTGATAAAATCTGAAAAATCGGTGTCATCTAAATTACGGCTTAACCTATTTTCTGTCTTTATCAGCTTTATTGGCTCCTGCAAAGAGCGGCTGATTTCACTCAGCTTTACATCCTTACTTGCCTGAATGCCATAAAGCATCTCCCTGAAAAATTTTTTCTTAGTTTTTGACAATCCTTGTGATAAGATTCCCGAAAATTTATTTACTTGCGCTTTGAAACGATTAATAGTCGTTGAGTTTGCGTCCATATGTGTTCTTAAGTCTTTGCTAAAACTAAGTTCTGCATTTTGGACGCAACTTTTTTGGGGAAACTTGTTTTTGGTCAAAAAAATACACTCTGACAAATAAGAAACATCTATTTTACTTATCCTAGTGGGACACTAAGGAATCAAATCTTAATTTTTGGGGAAACTCCAGTATGTAAGTTATTATAGGCTTTAAGTCCATCCGTTTTCGTACCTTTGCAAAAAAAATCCAAAATGGCCAAAGAATTTAAACGCAGCGGAAACAGAGATAATAAGGGAAACAAGCCTTTCAGAAAAAAGGAGGGAGGAGATGACAAGAAGAAATCTTATTCTGGCAGGACTGAAGAAGGTAAAAGCGCTTCAGAAGATACAAAGCCCCGTAAATCAGCTTCAAAACGTGAGCAAAAGCCGGTTTTTGAGCGTTTTCGCGATGATTCAAAGCCATCTGAGTTCGGGTCGGGCAAAAGCCGCAGAACAAGCTCGGAAACTACAAAAGAGCGTTCCGGAAAGCCGGGTTTCAAAAAGGATGGCTGGAGCAAAGACAAAAAGGCACCATTTGGATTTAAAGGTAAAAGAAAACCCTTTGAGAAAGGTAAATTTTCAGATAAACCGGATTATAAGCGCAAGAGCGAGGCTAACCCATATGATTTGGATGAATCGGACTTTGAGCACGGTACCGTAGCGGACGAATTTCGTAAGTCACCAAAAGGGGATAAAAGCAAAAAGCGCCCTTCAGCCGGAAAATCGGAGGATGGGCTTGTACGTTTAAATAAATATATTGCCAATGCCGGTATCTGTTCCCGCAGGGAGGCAGATGACCTTATTGCATCAGGAGTAGTGCAGGTAAATGGTAAAACCATTACAGAGATGGGCTATAAGGTAAAGCCTACAGATATTATTAAGTATGGTGGACAAACGCTTCGTAAAGAGCGAATGGTATACCTTATCCTGAACAAGCCAAAAGATTATATTACCACTGTAGACGATCCGCAGGAACGCAGAACCGTGCTGGAGCTGATTCATGGTGCCTGCAAAGAACGTGTATACCCTGTGGGCCGTCTCGACAGAGCAACTACGGGACTTTTAATGTTTACCAACGATGGAGAGCTTACCAAAAAGCTGACACACCCCCGTTACGGTGTGCGTAAAATATACCATGTAGAGCTGGATAAGCCATTGAAGCGTGCCGATATGGATAAGATCGCAGCAGGAATAGAGCTGGAGGATGGACTTATCAAAGTGGATGAAATTACTTATGTAGGCGATGGAACGGATAAAGCGCAGGTGGGAGTGGAGCTGCACTCTGGTAAAAACCGCATCGTGCGAAGGATTTTTGAATCTGCCGGCTACAATGTACGTAAGCTGGACCGCGTTATGTTTGGTCCTCTTACCAAGAAAGATTTGCCGCGCGGGCGCTGGCGCTTCTTAACAGAAGCAGAACTGGGAATGCTTAAAATGATAAGCGCAGGATAGTTTGGTAATCTTTACGTCTCTCAAAAGCATATCGTACATTCAGTTATAGTAATAAACGCTGTGAACCTGCCTGCCGGCCCGGCAGGTCTGTGGCAAAAACCTCACGTATTATACTAAACTTATTCACTTTACGTTATTGATAATATCCTTTTTACACGGACAAAGTACGCTGTTTTTTTTCTAAACTTTGTTGTGTAATGAGTCTCCCGATGGATAACGAAACAGTTGCAGTACCCAATACACCACCGCAAAAAAAATCACCGCGGTTTTTCCGTATTTTATTCCGATTCCTTGTTTTTATTTTCTCTTTTTTTATTCTGGCTATAGCTGCTGGTTTCATCATTGGTTATTATTACCAGGATGAGGTGAAGAATTATGTAGTGGGCGAACTGAACAAACAGCTGAATACCCAGGTGCTGGTGGACGGGAAAGATATTGATTTTACTGTAATTAAAAATTTTCCTTATGCCTCTGTTGATTTTAAAAATGTAAAGGCGCTGGATGCTGTAGACAAGAAAAACAGGGATACTTTATTTAAAGCGGGAATCATTTCCTTCCAATTCAATATTATGGACGTTTTCCATAAAAAATATGAAGTAAAAAAAATATATGCCGATAAGGTCCGGTTGAATATCTGGATTGACAAAAACGGGAATGATAATTTTCATTTCTGGAAAGCTTCAGATAGTTCTGGAACCAACTCATTCAACTTTGCGCTGAAAAAAATTGTTCTGAGCAACTTTGCTGTTGTATATAAAAACCATAAAACTCACCAGCTGGTGGATGTGATAGTTAACAAAAGTACCAGCTCGGGAAAATTTTCGAATGAGAAGTACCTGATGCAGACCAGCAGCGACCTCCTGATAAACGATTTAAAAATTGAAAAAACAAATTACCTGAGCAAAAAGCACATTGTTGCAGAGCTGGAACTGGACGTAGACAGGGCCACAGCTGCCTATAAGCTGAAAAACAGTAAAATAAAAGTAGAAAACCTCCTGTTTGAGGTTGTTGGTAACGTAATCGGTTCAGGTAATGAATCGGTTGTAAACCTTGGGATTAAAGGAAAAGAAATGGACATAAAGTCGGTGCTTTCACTTATTCCTGCCGATTACAAAAATAAAATAAACGATTACGAAAGCTCCGGTGAATTTTACTTTGATGCTGTTGTAGGAGGCACGGTGTCTAAAAACAAGCTGCCAAGAGTAAAAGCCGATTTTGGAATAAAAAATGCCGACATAACACAGATTAAAAATAACATTTCACTGCACCGCGTGAATTTAACAGGCCGCTATTCGAGCGGAAACAGTGCTGTTGCAGAAGACTCATTCCTGGAATTAAAATCTTTTTCTGCTACCGTGGGTGACGGAACCGTAACAGGAGAGCTGCTTTTAAAGGGTTTGCAAAACCCGGATGTTTCGGCCAGGGTAAAAGGCGAAATAAGCCTGGCACAGCTACAGGACTTTATTAAACTGGATACTATTCAGGAAATTTCGGGCATGCTTAAGGTAGATGCATCAATGACTGGTAATGCCAAAGCATTTGATGAAGGCGATTATCAAAGCATTACCACAACGGGGAATATTGTAGTGGAAAACATGCAGGTGAAAATAAAAAACAATACGCTTGATTTTAGTAATATTAACGGAGACTTCACATTTGACAACAACGATCTGGCGATTAATAATTTTTCAGGAAATGTATCGAAAAGCGATTTTGAACTAAAGGGCTTCTTGCGTAACTGTATTGGTTTTGCATTAAGGGAAAATCAGGATGTAACTGTGGAGGCTGCTCTCTACTCAAAAAACATAGATTTGAATGAATTGCTTGCAAATAAAGAAGAAGATAAAGCCTCGCAAAGCAAATACAAACTTAAGTTTTCGGAGCACATCAATGTAAACCTGAATAGCCGGATTGAACATGTAGTGTTTCGTAAATTTGAGGCTTCGGCTTTGAAGGGGGTGATTAAAATGAAAGATAAAAAAATGTCGGTTGATTCATTGTTGTTTTCTACAATGAACGGAAAAGTTACCACAAGCGGTTTGATTGATGGCAGTGATTCTACTAAGCTCCTGATTACGTGCTTTTCCGACATTCATAAAATAAACATCACTAAATTTTTTACAGCCTTCGAAAATTTCGGACAAACAACAATTATGGATAAGAATATAAAAGGTGCTGTGAGCGCTAAAATTCAGTATGCCACCGTTTGTACGCCAGAGCTGGAAGTGGATTTAGATAAATTGTATGCTGGTATTGACATGACTGTTGAGAATGGGGAATTGAACAATGTGGAAACATTGCGCAAGCTTTGGCGCTTTATCGATTTGAAGGAACTGGAAAATATGCGTTTTTCTGCATTGCACAACCAGCTGGAAGTTAAGAACCGAGTGGTGACGATACCCAAAATGGAAATAAAATCAAATGTGATGAATTTTTATGCTTCGGGCACTCATACCTTTGAACATGCTATTAATTACCGCGTTAAGCTGTCGCTGAACGAACTGCTCGCAAAAAAGGTGCGAAAGCCAAAGCAGAAAGACTCGGAATTTGGGCCAGTTGAAGACGATGGGCTTGGACGAACAAATGTCTTTTTATTGATGACAGGTACGGCCTATGAACCCATTATAAAATACGATACAAAAGGTGCCATAGAAAATGTGAAGAATGACTTGAAGGTGGAGAAACAAAGCCTGAAAAAAATACTGAATGAAGAATTTGGTCTTTTTAAAAAGGATACTTCACTAAACAATGCTAACAAGGTAAAAAAGGAAACTCAGCAGAAAGTTATCATTAAATGGGAAGAGGCGGATGTAAAAGAAGAAGAGAAAAAAGAACTGAAAAAGCCGAAGAAGCCTGTAGAAGATGATTTTTAATTGTAAACGTTCTAATATTGTGATTCCGACCGATCGGAGGAATCTTTTAAATCAGACGTGATGCAGCAACAATAACGTTTCGTTTAAAAGGGTTTCGTTGGCTGATTCATTGCAGTTTAAGTCTGAATTCCTCAAAAAACATTAAATTTACAAGAGTATACTAATGCATTAATCAGGTGAACATCTATTCTAAAAAGCAGCGTTGGAAGTTGTGGTTGTTTGTGACCGCTGTGGTTATTATTGGTGCTTCGTTGTGGTATACCAATATTCTGGTAAATAAAATTGCACAGGAAGAGCGCAGAAAGGTGAAGCTTTGGGCGGATGCCGTGCAGAAAAAGGCCGTTCTTGTAAAATATACCAATGAGCTTTTTAACAAACTCCGCACAGAAGAAAGAAAAAAAGTGGAGCTCTGGGCTGAGGCCACCAAGCAGCTTTCAAAAGAGCTTTCGGATTATGGATTTGTATTGAAGGTGGTGTCTGATAATACAACCGTGCCTGTTATACTTTCCAACGAAAAGGGGGATCCCATCACTTCACGTAACCTGGATCCGGCCAAAGAAAAGGACCCTGCTTACTTAAGAGAGCAAATGAATTTGATGGCATCCCTTCAGGAACCGATTGAGATTACCATATATAAGGGGCAAAAGAACTATCTCTATTATCAGGATTCGAAACTCTTTTCGGAATTAAAATCAGTTCTGGATGATCTTGTGCGATCCTTTATTTCGGAAGTCGTGGTGAATACCGCCTCTGTACCGGTTATTTATACCGACTCAACCAAAGAAAATGTGATTGCTTCTGGCAATATTGATTCATTAAAAATAAAGGATGCTGATTTTTTAAAGGAAACTATCGCCACTATGGCTGCAGAGAACCACCCCATAGAGGTGGAGTTTGGAGATGGCAGCAAAAGCTATATTTTTTACCAGGAATCAATTTTGCTTACTCAGCTGAAGTATTATCCGTTTGTGATGTTTGGTATCATTGGTTTGTTTCTGCTGATTGCTTATATATTGTTCAGCACAGCGCGCAGGGTAGAACAAAACCAGGTATGGGTGGGTATGGCCAAGGAAACTGCGCACCAGTTGGGCACACCGTTGTCCTCGCTTATTGCCTGGCTGGAATATTTAAGATCCGGTGGCTTGCCTGAAGAAACAGCTACAGAGATTGAAAAAGACATTAAGCGCCTCGAAACAATTACTGACAGGTTCTCTAAAATAGGCTCAGTACCTGTATTGGAGAATGTTGATGTGGTAAAAGTTCTGAACGATGCTGTAGGCTACATGAAAAAGCGTACATCAAAGAATGTGAATTTTACGCTGGATCAGGCGAATGCGTCTTCTGTTAATGCAATGCTGAATGTTCCGTTGTTTGAGTGGGTGATTGAAAACCTGATACGCAATGCTGTAGATGCCATGAATGGCAATGGTTCTATTAAAGTTACGGTGTCCGATCAAACACAGTATGTATATATCGACATTACCGACTCCGGCAAAGGCATATCAAAATCGAAATACAAAACTATTTTTGAGCCGGGGTATACTACCAAGAAGCGGGGCTGGGGGCTTGGCTTATCGTTAACAAAGCGTATTATAGAAAACTATCATTCCGGAAAAATATTTGTTAAAAGTTCAGAGATTGATAAGGGAACTACGTTCAGGATAGTATTAAATAAATAGATGTGAGATTTGAGATATGGGATTTGAGACAAATCTCGCTTATTTCTTTTCAGGTAATGGGGAAAAAATTAATTAAAATAGTCGTAATTGCACTTGTTGTTGTTGTTGTGCAAACAATTACATTCCTAACAACTGGTCCTTTTCAGTTGAGAAATAAGCTGCTTTCTGAGCATTCATTGCAAAATAAATTTAAGTCTGATAGCCTTTATGTAATGGACTACTATATAGATGACTGTGGTAATATGGGATATTATTCTCGTCATGTCCTATTAAACCTGAGAGCGGATTCGAATAGTATTTTAGAAAAATTTAACTCTCGGGTTGCTTGTTTTTCTGATGGTAGAGTGTCTGACTGGCACGAAGGAGAGCGTGCAGCGAAGTATAATATAGTTTATGGTGTTGACGCCCGCAGTCCGGACTGGACTTCCCTTTATGGATTATATGGGTGTAAAGTTGAAGAAACAATATGTTTTAAAGAAGGTAGCGCTTGTCACAAAAGTAGCTATTACAGATGGCTCTTATGTTTTTGGGTAGAGTTAGATAAATACACTGACAAAGATTTTGAACAGAAGAGGTCTCATATCTCAAATCTCATGTCTCACATCTAAACCATGGCTGGTATCTACATACATATTCCCTTCTGCAAACAGGCCTGTCACTATTGTGATTTCCACTTTTCGACCTCTTTAAAGGGAAAAGATGCATTTTTGCAGGCTTTACAGAAAGAAATTGTATTGCAGAAAAATTATTTTCAGTTGCTTACCCCGGGAGATTCTGAAATTGAAACTATTTATTTTGGGGGCGGTACTCCCTCATTGTTGTCGCAATCAGAATTAATGCGGGTTTTTGAAGCACTTTATAAAAATTTTAATGTCAGACCGGATGCAGAAATCACTTTAGAGGCCAATCCCGATGATTTGACGGTGCAAAAAATTAAAGAGCTGAAAACATCTCCTGTTAACCGGTTCAGCATTGGTATTCAAAGCTTTCATGATGAAGATCTCAAGTTGATGAACCGAGCGCACAATTCACAGGAGGCTTTAACAGCTGTGAAAGCGTCACAGGATATGGGCTTCGAAAATATTACCATTGACCTGATTTATGGCATTCCTGCTTTAAGCAATGCCAATTGGAAGCTCAACTTGTATAAGGCTTTTGAGCTGGATGTAAAACACATATCATCCTATTGCCTTACGGTAGAGCCAGGAACAGCGCTGGCACATTTTGTTAAGGAAGGAAAAGCTAAAAATGTGGATGAGCACCAAAGTGCTGCTCAGTTCGAGATCATGCTGGAGGAAATGGATAAAAATAATTTCGTTCAATATGAAATATCAAACTTCTGTAAGGACAATCATTTCTCCCGTCATAACAGTAATTACTGGTTAAAGAAGCCTTATCTGGGCCTTGGGCCTTCAGCCCACTCGTATGATGGAAATGACAGGCAATCCAATATTTCAAACAATGCACTTTACATACAGTCAATTGAAAAGGGAGAATTGAATTTTGAAAAAGAAGTGCTGACTAAAACCCAGCAATACAACGAATATGTTTTGATATCGCTGCGCACCATGTGGGGTACAGATTTGGAATACATCAGGTCCAAAATGGGAAGTGATTATGTGGCGTATTGTTTATCCGAAGCGGACCGGTTTATTGATAGTAAAGAAATCCGGAAGGAAGAAAATAAATTGTTTTTAACGGATAAAGGCAAATTGTTTGCGGATCGTATTGCGGGTAGTTTGTTTAAGGTGGATTAATGTGGTGGGTAGGTCATACTGAGCTTGTCGAAGTATGGGGGAGGCCTTTGCACACCCTTCGATAGGCTCAGGGTGACGGCCCGCAATTGAATTAAAGTATACCCGGGATTGTATTTAGCGCTGAAATATAAAATGAAAACTTGTTGTTTCGTAAATTCGTATCCATTCGTTTATTCGTAACCCCAATATGATTTCAAAAATTACACACAAAGGCAAAAGCTATAATGTTGATTTGGCTAAACCTATTGATATTTCAATACCTCTGAGAGCTGGGGAGGAAAATGTGAATGCATGGTATACCCCGGCTGTAAAAATAGAACCTGTCCGTATGGGCGACTGGGTGGGTGATGTAAAGCAGGGTGGCTCTGTAAACTTCAGGAACATTTTTTTTAATCCACACGGTAACGGCACACACACAGAGTGTGTGGGACATATCAGTAAAGAGGATTATAGCATTAACCAATGTCTGAAAACGTTTTTCTTTGTCGCGGAACTGATTACCATATTGCCGGATGAAACTCCTGATGGCGATAAAATTATCACAAAAAAGCATATAGGGAATTGTTTAGGCGATAAGCGACCTGAGGCCATCATCATAAGAACTTTAGACAACAGTCTTTCAAAAATAAACAAACACTATTCAAATACCAATCCTCCATACCTGCTATACGAAGCTGCTGAATATATTGATGCTATGGGGATAGATCATGTTTTAATCGATCTGCCTTCAGTGGATAAGGAAGTGGATGGAGGGAAGCTTGCTGCTCATCACGCTTTCTGGCAATATCCGCACAATACGAAGCTGAACAGAACCATCACCGAAATGATTTATGTGCCAAACAATGTGTTTGATGGCACTTACCTTTTGAACCTGCAAATAGCCAGCTTTGAAAACGATGCTTCTCCAAGTAAACCTGTTTTGTACCAGATGAATACAGCATTGTAATTCGCTTAAAAAGCCTATATTTGGTTTCTTGAATTTAAATATTGCCAGCGTGAAACTCAGTGTAATCATCCCCTCTTACAAAGGAGCAGAAATCTTGAAGAATACACTTCCGGGTCTGATAAACTATCTGACGCAGAAAGGACATTCTTTTGAGATCATTGTTGTTGACGATGGTTCGCAGGATGCAGGCGCTACGGAGCAAGTAGCTAAAGAGCTCAATTGTGTTTTCGTTCAAAATGAAATTAATCTTGGAAAAGGTGCTGCCGTGAGAAATGGCATGTGGAACGCAAAAGGGGATTTTCGGATTTATACCGATGCTGACATTCCTTTCGAATACAACGCTTTTGACCGTTTTGTACACTATCTCGATTTTAAAGAATTTGATGTTGTGGTGGGCGACCGGACACTAACGGATTCTAATTATTACGGAAAAATATCTCCTATCCGTAAAGCAGGTAGTAACCTGTTCTCCTTTATTGTGGGCCGTTTTGTGGCCGGTGGTTATTTTGATACACAATGTGGAATGAAAGGGTTTCGTGCAAGTGTTGCTAACGATCTGTTTTCCATCAGCAGGATCAACGGTTTTGCATTTGACGTGGAGTTGCTTCATATTTCTTTAAAAAGAAACTACGATATCAAACGACTGCCTGTAATATTAAAAAGCCAGGAGAGTTCTACTGTAAGTCTTATCCGTCATGCCTTTGGAATGATTGTAGACCTCTATAAAATTAAATGGTACCAGTTTAAGGGGGCCTATCAGAAGGTGAATATGCAAGACCGTGTCTAATTGGGAAATTATAATATGTTTAATGACAGATTTAAAAATATTCTGAATGATAGAGGGTTTCTGCTTACCGGCCTTTTGTCTTTAGTATGTATGTTTTTATTTTTAGGTAAGGTTCTGGTTGCTCCAAACCAGGTTTATTTTAAAGCTTCTGACGATGGTATTCAATCATATTATGCTTCACTATACCATGTAAAATACGATTCTACATATTGGCATTTTCAGGGAATGAATTATCCTTACGGTGAACATGTTTTATTTACAGGCTGTCAGCCCCTTATTACAAACCCTATAAAGCTTGTTAGTAAAGTAGTTGATGTTTCGAACTATACTCTTGGTATCATCAATATGATCATGTTGCTTTCTGTAGCACTTTGTCCTTTTTTCCTTTATTTTATTTTTAAACATTTAAAGCTGCCCTGGCTGTTTTCAGCAATTGCAGCTATTGCTATTACATTTTTATCTCCACAATTTATCCGGATGGGCGGTCACTTTGCATTGACCTATCAGTTTGCCATTCCTTTGTTTCTGCTCTTGTTAATTAAATTCCATGAATCTCCTTCAGTAAAAAAATCAATCTGGATAAGTGTGTTTGTGTTCCTGATGGCATGTACACAATTTTATTTTTTTGGTTTTTTTGCGATTATTTCCTTTGTATACTGGTTGTTTATGTTGTTCAGAAAAACACCAGCTCTTGCGTCTGAAACATTTGTAAGTAAAATAAAATTCTGCTTTAAACATTCTTTGATCCAGCTGGTGCTTCCTTTTGTGCTTATTCAGGTATTTATGCTGATAACTGATCCCGTGCATGACAGAACCGGTCAGCCCTGGGGATATCTTGCCTATTTTACTAATTTAGCCGGAGTGTTTTTTCCTTTGGATAAACCACCGTATACAGATGCGCTCTTATCATTTATAAAACCGGAATATCCACCAAGTATGGAAGGTTATTCCTACATAGGTTTGCTATCAACGGCTGCTTTTCTTCTCCTTGTGCTTATTGCAGTAAAAAAGCTTTTCTTTTTGAAATTCAGAAAAGTGTTGCTGCCTACTGATAATGCCGTATTGAATGCATTCTTTTGGGCCGGAATCATTGCTTTATTGCTTGCATTTGGTTACCCGTTCAGGATACAGGGGTATGAGCGTTGGCTCAATTCCGCAGGTCCTTTAAAACAATTGCGTGCAGTTGGTCGTTTTGCATGGGTGTTTTATTATGTTATCAATGTGGTGGTTTTTTACAGTATTTGCCAGTGGGTTGCGGTATTAAAACCTTTATGGAAAAATACGATTCTTTCACTTGTTTTGTCGATAATGTGTTTGGATGCATATTATACTGCGAATAATAAACAGGGGCTTTTTAACAACAGAATTCCGCGGTTAGAAGATAAGCAAAATCAATCTGCTGAAAACAAGTGGTTAACGGAACTGAATCCTGAAAACTACCAGGCAATAATCGGTCTTCCTTATTTCCATGTAGGTTCTGAGAATATATGGATTGCTCCGGCTACGGAGATGGTGAGAGATGTGTTTATCAACTCATTGAAAACCGGATTGCCCACAACCATGGTTTCTTTAAGCAGAACCTCCCTGGAGCAAACGTATAGGAATATACAGATTATACAGGAACCTTACCGGGAACTGAAAATTTTAAGCAGTCTGAAAAGCAATAAACCGTTCTTGGTTTTGGTAAGGGAATCGGAGTTGAATGAGAGGGAAAAACAAGTTTTAAGTGTATGTAGGAAAATAAAAGAAACCCCTCTATTCAATGTGTACGAATTGTCTCTGGAGCAGTTGAGCAATAAGCATAAAATGTTGTATAGCAATGCAATAAACGCGATGAATGCCCGTAAAACGTATATTATAGATGGATTTAATTATACAGATTCTGTAAAGACATTTGTTTATAATGGATTTGAAGATAAACCCAATGAAAATAGCTTTGCAGGAAAAGGCTGCTATGAGGCTAAACTAAAAGAGTTCAATGTTTTGTACAATAATCCTGTGCCCAATTTTAAAGGTGAACAGGAGTATACTGTTTCGTTCTGGCTGAATAATTATACTGAAGATTTATATCCCCGCACTTATTGTATTATTGAAGGTTATGGTTCACAAGGCTCCTATAACCGTTTGGAATTTCCAATGTGGTACGAAATGAAAATAATTGATAACAATCATGCTTTAATAGAACATAAGCTCAATATAAAAGAGGCGTCCGATCACCTTGTCATAACAATATTTCATAACGATTTTGCAAGCGATAAAAAATTGTTTCAACTGGACGAGTTGCTGATAAGGCCATCCAAAGATACAATTTACAGGATAAATGACGCACAGAGTATTATGTGCAACAATCGTATTTATTTGAATAAATAATTTTGATTACAAGGAGCTTTTTTTATTTGTTGAATTCAAATGAGAGATTTTTTTAAAGGAAATAGAATGCAGCTGATAACATTTTTGATTATTGGCCTTTCTATATGTATAAAAATTTCGTTTGAAGATAAACCGTACGCTACTGGCGATGGAATAGAGTATTCGCTTATGACCGAGGCTTTATTTAATCATTTTTCCCCGAATGTAAAATCTTCAGATTGTGAATCGTTCAAAAGTGCATTTACAAAAGTTAACGGCTGGGAACAAAATGATAAGGCATCTGCTTATGACGCCACCTGTAATTTTATTGGACGTACTAATCTCAACCCGCTTGAGTATAGTAATGCTTTTTTTGTGGCAAATAACCAGGAAAAATATAGTGTTCACTTTTTCTTTTACTCTCTCCTAAATTTGCCGGTAAGAGTTTTGTGCGCAATTGTGCCGTTTAACCCCCTGCTTGTTTTTTATATAACAAACATCATTCTTGTACTGCTATGCTGTTTGTTGCTTTTTAAATATTCGCAGTTAAATACTGTTTATACAGCAGCCTTTGTATTGCTGTTTTTCTACTCAACCACCTTCTGGTACCTCTGTTGGACGCATCCTGAAGTTTATACAATATGTTTTGTTACACTGGGTATGTGGTTTTATTTTCAGGGTAAAAAGTACATTGCTACATTTCTTGTTGCTCTGGCAGCTTTACAGAATCAGCCACTCTCGCTTCTGGTTGCATTTTTATTTTTGGATGTGCTGATTACCGGTGGTTTCCGATTAAAAAATGTGTTAAAAGTTTGTTTGTGTGCCTTACCGGTATTTATTCCTTCCCTTTTTTATTATGTTCATTTCGGAGAAACAAATCTGATAAAATACCAGGGAGCGCTTAGCTTCGACTATGTCACATTTACCCGTGTTATTGGATTTTTCTTTGATTTGAATCAGGGAGTTGTTCTGGCAATTCCTTTGCTGTTGATAGTTTACATTGGATTGCTGTTGCGAAAATTTTTGAAATTCAGAACAGCTAGCCATAAATGGAGTTTGGTGCTTCCTTTTGTAATCGTGTTCATGGTATGTGTAGCCGGAACAATCAATAACTGGAGTCACGGACAAGCTGTTGTAAACAGGTATGTAACGTACATAAGTGCTGTAATGATCGTGCACTCGTTCTTTTTGATTTTGGAAATTGAAAGAACTGGTGTCAGAAACCTTGCTCTTATATTGAGTCTTTTAACCCAAATCGTTACAGTATATTACCATCAATCCATGAGTAAATATGACTGGTCCACAAACCTGCCAAAGCCGATATCCAATTGGGTTCTAGCTCATTTTCCTCAATTATACAACCCTGATCCCGTTATTTTTATTGAACGTTATGCCCCCGGTATGATAGAAAATAGCTCCGAATCACCAGCTTATTACGCTAAAAAGGATGGGGATATTACCAAGTTTCTGGTTCATAAAAAATATCTTGATAATTTAAGGCGTTTCGGCTTTTCAAAACAACAAATAGATTCAGTTGCTCCTTCATTGAATTTTATCACAGATTGGGCCTATATCAATGTTAGCGAAGGTTTTCAGTCGAATCTATCTTCAATAGAACTAAAAAGGCTGGATAACCAGAGAAAAATAGAACGCCAGATACTGTTAATGAAAAAAGATCCAGTTTGGTACGAGTCAATAAAAAACAAAGCGAAAGATACCGGAATAACAGAAGAGGAGGCGCTTAGAAAGGATGCGGTCTACATTTTAGGTATTGAAGAGGAAGGCGTGTATAGAACGAAGGAGCAAAAAATTCTGGACCAAATGAATAAAATCAGGGCTACTCCGGATTGGCTAAAACTTATTGAATCGAAAGCGAAAGATCTGGGTATAACCGTAGACAGTGCATTGTATAATGATGCCCGCTGGATGGTAGAGCAGGAGATGAAAAAGTAGCATCAAAAAAAGTGATAATATTCACCAGTAAATAACCATAAACAGATATGTTATTCAGCAGCTTAATTTTTTTATTTGGTTTTCTGCCGCTTGTCATACTGTGTTATTATATATCACCTGGCAAGCTGAAAAATTATACACTTCTTGCTTTTAGTATTCTTTTTTATGCCTGGGGTGGCGTTACATATACTGTTATTCTGTTATTATCAATAATTCTCAACTATATTTTTGTAAAGCGGATTCAAACTTCTGAAACCAAAAGTAAAACCTGGCTGTCTATTGGATTGACTGTAAATGTTCTTGTGCTGGTTATATTCAAGTACCTTGGCTTTTTCATTGAAAATTTAAATGCCTTATTTTTTCTGGTAGCAGATAAGGAAAATTCTATTCCCAATGTTAGAATTGTGTTACCTCTGGGAATTTCATTTTTTACATTTCATCAAATGTCACTATTGTGGGATGTTTATCGCAACAAAGCCACACCGGCTGTTAAATTTACTGATACATCACTTTACATCACTTTTTTTCCGCAGCTTGTAGCAGGCCCGATAGTCAGATATAAAGACATTATAGGTCAAATCAGGGGCAGGACGGAAACATGGGAATTCTTTAATGCAGGCATTCAGCGTTTTATTCTGGGTCTTTTTAAAAAGGTAATAATTGCAAACACCTGTGCATCCATTGCTGATAGTGTTATGGCTGAACAATTAAACACTATAAGTTCTTCGGCAGCCTGGTTGGGTATTGTTGCTTACACCCTGCAAATTTATTTTGATTTTTCAGGCTATTCCGATATGGCGATCGGTTTAGCCAAACTCTTTGGGTTTACGATAATGGAGAATTTTAATTTTCCTTACATTTCAAAAAGTATAAAAGAATTCTGGAGGCGTTGGCACATTTCCCTATCTACATGGTTCAGGGACTATGTATATATACCACTTGGTGGGAATCAGAAGAGTCAGAGGCGAACATATTTGAATTTAATTCTCGTTTTCTTTCTCACGGGTTTTTGGCATGGCGCTACCTGGAGCTTTATCGTTTGGGGGCTGTTTCATGGTATATTCCTTATTATCGAACGTTTGGGGCTTGAGAAGCTATTGATGAAAATTCCACAGGTTGTTAGCTGGGCCTACACTCTTCTTGTTGTAATGATAGGCTGGGTGTTTTTCAGGATAGAAAAATTACTGGATGCTTTGGAATACATTTTAAAATTATTTGGCGGGGGTGTCACTGGAAGTAAAAGTGTGCTGTATTTTTTGGATTCTGAAAAACTGACAATTCTAATCCTTGCTATTGTATCCAGCACAATCCTGGTTGTTAAAATCAAAGAAGTTCTGGATAATATTGCTTTAAATCGCTTTGCGGGTTTTTACGGTTTGGTGAAAAACATTGTACTGGTTTTTATGTTTGTATATTCTGTAGTTATTTTGAATGCAGGTTCCTATAATCCTTTTATATACTTTAGGTTTTGACAGTTATAAAAAAATCTTTGCTTCCATTTACTTTTCTGGCGCTCTTGCTGCTGCCGGTTTTCAATGCTTTGATGCCTGTTTGGAAGTTTAAACGGGAAGCTGAAAACAGGACCTTTAAAGATAGCGTGGAAATAAAGCTGGATCATCTGGATGCTTTTCCAAAAGATTATGAAGCATTCATCAACGATAATTTCTCTTTTCGTACACCTTTACTTAATTTATATCACCACATCAAATATTATTGCTGGGGAATATCCTCTCATCCTGATAAAACAATAATGGGAAAAGATGGTTGGTTTTTTGTAGCTGGTAAAGAAAAAGATAGTTATGAAGGTAAAATAGATTTTTCGCCTGAACAATTAAAAGAGTTTGAATGCGAATGGACAAACAGAAAAAGCTATTTGGATTCAATGCATATAAAGGCTTATTGGGTTGTGTGTCCTATGAAATATAATGTATATCCTGAAAAACTACCTTTTAATCTGCGCAATAACCATATTAGTAGAAGACAACAACTGCTTGACTATTTGAAAGGCAAATTTTCAGATGTAATTGTAAATCCCCTTTCTGCATTACTCAAAGCCAAAGACACCATGAAAGTGTACTATAAGCTGGATGATCATTGGAATACACGGGGAGGATATGTTATATCCCAGGTTTTACTAAATAGAATTAAAAATGATTTTCCTCAGTTACATGTTAAATCTTTTGTTGATTACCAATGGAAAGATTCAATTTTCAATACAGGATTTCATTATAAAGTTCTAGGAATAAAAAGTAGAACGGAAGATGATAAGTACCCTGTAGTTAAAAATGAGTTTTCTCTTGAAACAGCTAAATATGGGTTTCCTCCAATTTCAGATTTTCCTTATCCGTGGGATTACGAAAGAAGGTTTGTCAATAATAAAGATACAGTCGGACCCAAAATTCTTATTATAAGGGATTCATTCGGAGACCAAGTACTTCCTTTCGTTAAGGAATCGTTCAGGGAAAGCGTTTTCATTTTTGACAGTTGGCGGTACGGATTGAATAAAAACATTATCGAAAAATACCGTCCCGACATAGTTGTGTTTCTTGGACTTGAAACGCACCTCGAACACATGATAATTAAGTACGACTAGCTCCCATAGCCAGGCAGTTATTGAATAACTATTTTTTTTGTACCAATCAAAACTTCTTCTTGATTTTTTATTGTAAGAAAGTATATTCCGTCATTAACATTTATTATATTGATTTCACAACTATTAGTACCTGTAGTCAATGAGTACACTTGTTTTCCTAAAATATCATTTACACTAATAAAATACAAGTCTTCATTCAGCTCGTTTGAGTCGTATTTTTCTGATGAAACGTTTATGTCCAACATAAAAGTGCCTCTATTGGGGTTAGGATAAACTGTGATCGCTCGACTATTATCCTCTGCCGCTAACGAACGCTTACTACTTATGTCATTGTTGTTATTTGAAATTAGTTGAGAGGCGCAAGGGATTACTTCTGCCGTAAAGTTGCTTCCGGATTCAGCAGTAAATCCTGGGTGAAAAGTGATTGACTTATCTGCTTTTGCTGTATAGCCAGTTGAAGTAATTGTTTTAGGGCATGTAAAATCATAAGCATTTCCAGCAGAGCAATCCCAATCATAGGCGCTTGTCAATGAATTATTAATGTCAACCATTGGTGGTATAGCAAACTGTAATTCATACCCTTTAAAAACTGATATACTATTGTTGTCGTTATCGCAAAAAATATGATTTTCGCAATTTTCAGTATAATATCGAATGTAATCAATATCCATATATGCCAATGTAGGGGTGTTTGCATCGGGCTCTTCATCTTCCATTACACCATTAATTAATTCGTTTTTTGCTATTGATACACTGGCAATTATACGCATTGGGCCTTGTGGATATCCAGATGGGAATGGAGAGTTGTATTTTAAGAATTCCCAGAAAATAATATTATCGATTCTGTAAATTACATGCTCTGGTGTCCATTCCGCACTGAATACATGAAAGTCGGCCGAATAGTCAATGTTTGTGTGACCATGACCGCCTCCACCGCTACTTGTCGAAGAACAATAAGTAGGGGGGTGAAAATTAAATCCTAAATCTTTGATACCGGAATTGTCAGGGTTAATAAGCTCTATGATATCTATTTCACCTGCGGCCCCACCATTCCATAACCAAAAAGCTGGCCAAAACCCTTTACCTTTTGGTAGTTTGCACCTAATTTCAAATTTTCCATAATTATACTCATGTATAGCTTTTGAGTATAACATTCCTGTACGCCATGTTTGAGACGCACTACAATTAGGATAAGGAAAATTGGTGATTTTTTCTATTTTTAATCGTGCACATTTTTCTCCATTAGGAGTTGTATAATAGTATACATTGTTGGGACTAAAAGAGTTTAGCTCTTTGACCGGATTATGAATATAGCTCGGTCTATAATTGGAATACGAGCCTCCACATTGAGCGTATGATGCATCATCTGGGTAATCAAGGCCAAACCAAAAATCATTGCTCAGGGGAACATTTTGATCGTTGAATTCAAAAGATTCCGAAAGTGTCCAGTTATCCTGAGCAAAAATTGTCATACTAATACTACTAGTTAAGTATAATAAAATAAGTGAGAAATATTTCAAAAGTGTACTTTTCATTCGGAAACTGTTATGTTTAAATTGTTGTTAATATTTTTCTAGAGCCGTAATTTTTTCGCGCAAAAGAACATTCTTTTTTTGAAGTTCAATCAGGTGTATATAAATCTCTTCTACTTGTTTCAAAATTTTTGCGTCCATATCAGCAATATCATAGCCATTGCTATCTATAAAAGCCGCGTTGTCAATTCCGGGCAAATGGTGATGTTTGTTAATAAACTCTTCTACTTGTGTTAGTGGCAGAAGTGGATAATTTTCTTTAAATACATAATCGGGCCAACTAGCATAAGTTGCAACCTTTAATCTTGTTGCTACCATATTTCCATTAACTGCAAATAAATATCCTTTCGTGTTTGTTGTTCCAATACCAACGCACCCCTTTGAATATGTGTAACCGTTATAAGTTCCAATTGGCCCAACAAATAAAGATGGCGCAGACGGAGCCGTGGTTGTATTGTTAAAAGACACCATTAGTGAATTTGCAATATTATTATTGAAATTGTTTGCAAAGGCAGTACTTGCCCATCGTCCGGTGCCTATAACAACAGAATTGTTAGTAGAAGCAGTAACCCATTGCCCCAAAGAAAAGGAAGTATTTCCAGAAGCTAGCGTAAAAGAGCCTGCAGACAATGATGCATAACCCAAAACGGTGGAATTGTCACCAAACACCTGTGAGGAGTTAACTCCAGTAACCACTCGGTTTGATGCACCCGAAGCTAAAGAATAGTAAACGTAACTGCCTCCGAAAGCCCCTGTTTTATTATTAAATCCAAAAGCACTTGAAAAGCTCGCGTTGTCAAAGGTGTTATTAGAGTAGTTTATTTGCGATTTTGCACAAATAAAAAGCGCAAAATAAAATATAATAAATAGACTTGTTTTCATGTTTTTAATTCTTGAAAGTGCTTATATTATTTATCGTTTTAACTTTTCTTCTAGTAGTTTAACCTTTTCACTTAGCGCTTTATTTTCCTTTTCTAATTGAATAGCATGTAAGTACATTTCTTCCACTTGCTTTAACAGTTTCGCATCCATATCGGCCACATCGTACCCATCATTTGTAATGGCGCTAGCACTTTCTATACCAGGGAGGTGGTGGTTTTTGTTAATGAATTCAGCGACTTTATTTAAAGGAAGAAGCGGATAGTTTTTTTCAAAAACATAATCGGGCCAGTTGGCATATGTGGCAACTTTTATTTTGGTAGCTATCATACTTCCATTAACAGCAAATAAATAACCCTTTGTGTTAGTAGTTCCAATTCCAACACATCCTAAAGAATAAGTATAGCCATTATAGGTACCAATTGGACCTACGAAAAGAGATGGATCGGTGGGTGCTGTTGTTGTGTTATTAAATGACACCATTAAGGAGTTGGCAAAGTTATTAGTAAAATTACTTGCATAGGGCGTGCTTGACCACCTTCCTGTTCCTATAACAACTGAATGCGTTGCAGAAGCCGTAACCCATTGTCCAATGGCAAAAGAATTATCCGCAGAAGCCTTAGTAAATGAGCCTGCTGCCATTGATGCATAGCCACCAACTGTTGAATTGTCACCAAACACTTGAGAAGAGTGAGAACCTGCTAATACTTTATTTGACGCACCCGATGCCAAGGTGTACCATACACTTGCCCCGCCAGAAACCCCAGTCAAATTATTGAAACCTGTTGCGCTAGAAAAATTAGTATTATAGAATGTATTATTATAGAAATTTACTTGTGCTGTTAGAGAAGAAATAATAGACAGATTGAAAATTAGGTAGAATAATTTTTTCATGTTTTTGTATTTAGTTTTTTAAGCGTAGTGATTATAAAGTAAGCATGCAACTTTACAAAATTATTCGATTGTTAAAGGATGGGTGTTAATAACAATTAATAAAATTTTGGTGTTGTAAGAATATTACTAGTGACTTTGAGCTCACTCAATCACCAACTCATAAATCTCCCCCGGTATATCATTTAACGGAAACGGCAGATTGTCCTGTGAATAAGGTGCCCCCGGCCACCATTTGGTGTTGTGGTATTCCTGGGTAATAATTAGTAACATCTGGTTATTAGGTATGGAAGTCACCTTGTCATTCATATAGCCTACAATACGCATCTTGTCCGGTTGAGGGCCTATGCGCCAGATGATTTCTGTAGGTTTCCATTCTATTTCAAAATAATAGTAATCCGAACCAAACAGTTCATCATCGCTTTCTTCTTTTTTCTCGGTCAGGGCCCTGTAGGTATTGTCCCAACGATGTGTGTAGAATGTTTGCCCATTATAACTTATGGGGTTGCAGCCTGCACCGAATTTTTCAGGTTCCCAGCAAGCCATGTCCCAGTTGGTACATGCAACTGTAACCTTGTCGTCAGCATTAGTAATTTCCTCTGGCAGTGCCACATTCCAGCTATTGATATTGTTTTTGTCATCCTTGCTGTTTTTGAAAACAGGCGGAAAAGCATTGTCCGGACAATAAGGCGGGGTTTTTAATATTTCAAAATCGATTTCTGAATAATCAACTGCCGGCACACGCTTGTCATTGCTTCCACCCCAGTAGCTGGCCATGTAGCCTTCTTTATTGCAGTTGCGCCTGTAGTTCCATTCACCACCGCCCTGAGAAATCAACCATATCGCATTGGTAAGCCCGTTCCATACGTTGTTTTTATTCAGTAGCTCTGTGAGTTTTACCTTTACCCTGTACTTGCCGTATGTAAGGCCATGGCGCGTGATAATTCCGACACTTTCTTTCTTCCATTCACCATATTTTGTCTTTGGGTTTTTAATACGGATCATTTTTTCGTCAGGGTCTGAAACTACTGTTGTGCATGGTTTTTTAGAGGTTTGAATAATTGTGGGGATGAGTTCATTCTTCGTATAAAAATTTCTGTTCCAGTTATAATCCATCTTTGAATAGTTATCCTTCAATATGTCTGCAATCACAGGAATATTGTCCATTTTGGTGGATGCATCTACATAATTGATGAATTGCTGAATAGGCGCATTTTTGTATAGGTTGCTGTCCTTGCCGCAGGTTGCACAATAGCCGGATGTGTCGATGGTGCCGCTGAAAGTGCTGGTGTTAATATAGATCCCGCCCCCGAGGTTGGGCTGTGCTTTAACTTTTAGCTGTATGGTGGATTTGTGAGCAATGGTTTTTTTTAACTCTTTGCCCGTCCCATGAAGGAAGTAATAATACGGGTTTTGAAAGTGATTGTTTTCTTTTTTATTGAGTTGCCGGATGCCTTCCGGAATCAAAGAGATGTCTTCTTTTGCGCTTACCACAAGCAAAAAACTATAATTTCCCATGCGGGGGTTGCGCTGCCAGCGGTTATTTGTGCCATTTTGCATATAGCGTTCTTCATTTCTTGGGTTACCGGATATGGTGAATGCATCACTTATTTTATGAAAAGCGTTGTCTGGTTCAATCACTTCCGTTTTTTTGAATTCTACAGGCTCTATCCAGCTGCCATAAAAATTTTCTTCAGAAAGCTCATTCCTTTTATTTGTTAAAGAATCGACTTCTTCAAACTTATAGCTCTCGTTCTGATAATAGATCTTGTAAAAAAATTGTTGTGGGTTATTGGTGTTGTTTCTGATTTCAAACTCAAATTCAAATTTTCCGTTTTTAAGCTGGCGCATGGATGGAAGGGTGAAACCATTCATTGCATCAGTATAGTCAAGAGAAATAATTTTTACGCCATTGTCTTCTTCATCCCAGTTTACAAGGGGATTAAATTCCTTGATGCTAAAAAGTTCACAATCCAGGGGTGTGGTGTCCTTCGCTTTATGGCATGAGCTAAGAAGGGTGTTAAACAAAAGAAGGCATATCAGTAGCCTGCCCACGTTGTGTTCAATAGGAATTAATTTCGTTCTCAATGCATGTTTCATACCTGATTCCACATTTACCAAATACATGCCTCCCCAATAGTGTATAACTGAATACTGTTGGGCAGGTAATCAAGATTTTCAAATACGTTGCAGTTTGTTCCGTTAAAATTGCTGTCAGCACAGTTTCTCATAATAGCAATAACAGATGTTTTTTTTGCACTGCTAAATCTTCCGGGAATAATTTTTAGATGTTCATAGTATTTCGGATTGTAATCATTTTTGTATCCCGAAAAATCAACCGTGCTGATAATGGTGTAACCTGTGGCATCTTTTTCCATAAGTTTCAAATCAAACCTCCATTCGGTATCATACTTAAGAAATTCCTGTCTGCCTCGCCCTGTAAAATCTCCATGATAAATGCGGGTTTTGGAATTAAACAATCCCGAGTCTGCTTTTGAGATGGCCGCGTTTGCTTCTTCCAGTGTACCCGATGCTTTATTGAACTGTAAAGTATGATAATACCCGCTATCCATGAATACAAGTGCATCATTTTTATTGTTGGTAAACAGGTTGGAAACAAAAGGATGCACGTTTTGCTGGTTCCAATTTAGATTTAATTTATCATAGTGTCCTTTTGAAAGCTGTACCCATCGGTCATTTTTAAATTCAAAAAGAAGCCAATCATTTGCATGTATAATCAACACATCGCTTGCGCCATTCGAATTAAAATCTCCTGCAAATTTTGTTGCATCCCTGTTTCCTAGAGGATGATTTGAAACACCCATTTCATGGAAGACCTGGAAGCCTTGATTTTCTTCATCATATCTTAGAAAAAACAATGTTTTTCCATTTTTTATGTACAGCAGCTCATCAAGGTTGAGCTTGTCTTCCATAAAATCTCCAACAATGTATTCGTCAGCCGGTGCAAAATCGAATAAGGGGTTTTCGTTAATAAGGAGTGTGCTATCATTGTTGTTCAGCTGCTGCTTTTTAAAACAGATGGTCGGGAAAGGGGCTTTGTTTCTGGTTGCTGAAAAGCGGTTTTCGTAAAATAAATTCGCATCAATGCCTGGATATTCACCTCTGCGCTCGGTGTTTTCTCCATAAACAACTTCCAGATCATCAACAATTACATCGGTTTTTCCTTTGTTCCAGATGTTTATCTGAAGCACGTCATCTGAACTTAGTTTTTCAACAGGGAAGTTGTAAAGCGCATTAATCTTGGTCCATTTATTTGCCGGCAAATCCATTCGCTCTGTGCTTTTGCCATCCCAAAAAACGGTTTCATTTTTTGAGTTGCTGATAGATGCAGTCAATACAACATTGCAACCTTCGCTCAATGGATATACCCAGATGCTTGCCCCTGTGCGTTTCAAAGGGAATGTACCTGCATCGCTCAATCGCTTGATTACTGAGATGCCAAATTCTTTCCCGCCTCCTAAATCACAGGCCATTTGGCCGGAATGAGCGATGCCCTTTTTAATGTTATCTGTATTACTTAATCCTTCAGTTGTTTCAAGATCAAAGAAAAAGTTCGTGGTGGCAAGCCCCTGGGAAGTATTGCTATTCGTTGTTAAAGTTGGCAGTTCGGGTGCCTTTCTTCTGTTCTTCATATAAACAAAAGCACCCGCAGCGAGTAGTCCTGCAGAAAGTATTAAAAAGAGTAAAATGTTAGATGATTTAAAAGGTAGCATTTGCTGTGCTTTAATACAGGGCTTTTGAAATCTGTTTAATAATAAATCAGTTGCAGGTAGTTTATACGTTACAGCTATAGTTTTACGTTCGTAAATTATTTTTTTTCTCAATGGCCGATCTTATGTCTGCTAATTGTCCCTTCGGTATTGCATCAATAAGCTTTTGAGTATACGCTGTCTGGGGATTGGAATAAATTGTATCCGCATCGCCCATTTCTTCTATTCTTCCCCTGTTCATCACCACCATACGGTCGCTCATAAATTTAACTACCGAAAGGTCGTGTGAAATAAAAATATACGTAAACCCAAACTCCCGCTTAAGTTCATTTAATAAATTCAATACCTGTGCCTGAACAGACACATCAAGTGCAGAAACAGGTTCATCACAAATTATAAATTTTGGCTTTAGGGCCAGTGCGCGTGCAATGCAAATACGCTGGCGCTGCCCGCCCGAAAACTCATGCGGGTAACGGTAAAAATGTGTTTTGTTCATATTTACACGCTCAAGAAGGGCAATTACCTGTTTTTTGCGTGATATGTCACTGTCTCCAATACCATGCACCTGCATTGGTTCCATGATCGCCTGCCCTATTGTTAGCCTTGGATTTAGTGATGAGTAAGGATCCTGGAAAATAAGCTGCATGTCCCTGCGCAATCCACGCATCTCTTTTTCCGATAGCGATGAAATGTTCTTCCCATCAAAAATAATATCGCCTCCGGTGGGTGGTATCAATCGTAATATTGTTCTTCCAAGTGTGGTTTTGCCGCAGCCGGATTCTCCCACCAAACCAAGTGTTTCGCCAGGGTATACATCAAAGCTTACATCATCAACCGCTTTTACATAATCTGTTACTTTGCCAAGAATGCCTTTTTTTACAGGAAAATAGGTCTGAACATTTTTTAGCTGCAGAATGGGGGCTTGTGCGTACAGTTTCTTATGAGCTTCTAATCGTTCTTCAGTACTTACAATCAACTTCCCGGTTACTTCTGCTACCGATTGCCTGCTTTCAATCATTTCACCGCTTGCCTCCGTTTTCATAAAATACGAAACGGTTGGCAGCCAGCGAAGTCGCCTGTCCAGTGGTGGACGGCAAGCTAGAAGGCCCTTTGTGTAAGGGTGCTGCGGCTTAGTAAAAATGTCGAGGACACTGCCCTGTTCTACAATTTTTCCTTTGTACATCACAACCACCTTATCTGCAAGCTCAGCAATAACACCCAAATCGTGGGTTATAAATAAAATTCCCATGTCCCTTTCACGCTGTAACTTCAGTAAAAGTTCAAGAATCGCAGCCTGTACGGTAACATCCAGTGCGGTTGTGGGCTCATCGGCAATAAGAATGTTGGGCCTGCCGCTAATAGCCATAGCAATCATTACGCGCTGCTTTTGTCCACCGGATATCTGGTGGGGGTAACAGTCAAAAATGCGTTCCGGGTGGGGTAGTTGTACTTCTTTAAAAAGCTCAATAGTGCGTATCTTTGCTTCTTTCTTTGTAACTTTTTGATGAAGGAGTATAGCCTCCATTATCTGATCACCGCAGGTATACACCGGGTTTAAAGATGTCATGGGCTCTTGGAAAATCATTGCAATTTCGTTTCCACGCAAAGCCCTCATCTCACTTCCCGAAAGTTTGGTAATATCAACCTTGCCTTTGTTGCGGGAATGGTAAAGTATTTCACCGCTTGTGGTTTTACCATGTGATTTGGCGACAAGCCTCATCACCGATAGTGCTGTTACGGATTTTCCGGATCCGGATTCGCCAACAATACCAATTGTTTCACCGCGCGACAAACTAAAGGAAATGTCATTTATTGCCTTTACGGTTTCTTCTTCCCCGCGAAATTCGGTTACTAAATTTTTTATTTCAAGCAATGTTTCTGTTGCCATACTTTCAATCAAAGAGTGTTAAATTACAGTTTGTGGCGCAATTGTGCAAGTAAATGAGCTAATATGTGTTTTGCCTGCTTGAGAAAATGTGTATATCGGTTTTGGTAAGCAAAGAATATATATTTTTGGTATCAACCAACGAAAAAAGTAGCACAACGTGATCACTGCAAATCCTCATAAATGGGTCGAAAACTATGGTGATTACCTGTTTTCTATAGCGCTTCTGAAAACCAGTCAAAGGGAAACAGCTGAAGATATGGTTCAGGAAACTTTTATGGCGGCAGTAAAAGCATTGCCAGGGTTCAAAGGTGAGAGTAATGAAAAAACCTGGTTGACTGCAATTTTGAATAATAAGGTAATTGACTATTACCGGAAAAAAGACTTGCTTAAAAATGCGGATACCTATTTGCAGGAAACGGAACAAAGCTTTAACAGCAGCTTTTTTGAAACCGAACTATCGCCAGTCGGACATTGGACAAAGAGCCAGGCTCCACAGCCTTGGGTGGAAGATGCAGACAAAACAATTACTCAGAGCGAGTTTTACAGGGTGTTTGAATTCTGCGTCAGTAAAATGCCCCCAAAACTTGTTCCTGTATTCCTTTCAAAATTTATAGATGAAAAAAATGCAGAAGAAATTTGTAAGGAATTGAATATTTCATCGTCTAATTATTGGGTAATAATACATCGTTCCAGATTATTGATGCGAAAATGCCTGGAAACAAACTGGTTTAAAAACTAACAGATATGTCTTTTTTTGAAGGATTAACAGCGCACTGCAAAGAAGCTACCATGTTGACGGTGAAAAAGGAGGAAACAAAACTGCCGTTTTTTTCTCAGCTGAAGCTATGGATGCATTTGGCTTACTGTGCTTCCTGCAGAAGGTTTGTGAAACAGTCGAAACAAATAAGTGCTTATGCCTCCGGTTATAAGCTTAATATACCAGAATCAACGGATTCTGCTTTAACAGAGGAGCAGAAAACGAGACTTCAGAACGCGATAAACAATCAACTATAGCACTTTCTGTACCGATCGTTGTTTTTTTGAAATTATTTTTTCAGACGTTGTAAGGTTTCTTTATTGTCTGCGTCTATACAATCAGAAACCATTAATTATAATCTTATGGCTCGTTATAAATCAATATGTCAATTTGTTCAGTTTGCAGGGATAATCTTGATTTCCCAGGTGTTTACCGCCTGCGGACAAACCAATTCATCCCGAGTTAATAAAACGGAGATCAATCCGGATGCTGCAATTCAGAAAACGGACGCAGAATGGAAAAAACAACTCAGTCCCGATCAGTACTATGTATTACGACAAAAAGGAACTGAAGAGCCTTATTCGGGAAAGCTGCTTTTGAACAAAGAAAAGGGTGTATATAAATGTGCGGCATGCGGAAACGAGCTGTTTACGGATGAAATGAAGTTCGATTCGCACTGCGGCTGGCCAAGTTTTGATCGCGAAATAAGTGGTGGAAAAATTAAAACCCTGGAAGACAATTCCCACGGGATGCAGCGCCTTGAAATTCAATGTGCTAAATGTGGCGGTCATCTTGGACATTTGTTTGATGATGGTCCTACAAAAACAGGAATGAGGTATTGTGTCAATTCTTTATCATTGGACTTTGTAAATGAAAAGGAGCTTAATAAGGCTGCAACGAAAAGTGCCTCACTGGATACGCTTACTCTTGGTGGTGGTTGTTTTTGGTGTGTGGAAGCCGTATATGAAATGCTTGATGGTGTTGAAAAGGTAGAGTCCGGATATTCGGGTGGTGCAGGTGCAAACCCCACCTATAAAGAAGTATGTACAGGTACAACCGGGCATGCTGAAGTGGTGCAGATCACCTATGACAATACAAAAACTTCGCTTGAAGAAATTTTAAAAGTGTTTTTTACAGTCCACGATCCCACAACGCTCAACCGCCAGGGGAATGATGCTGGTACACAATACCGTTCCGTTGTATTCTACAGAAACGAAAAACAACGCCAGGCAACTCAGAATATAATTGACCTGCTGAACAAAGAAAAAGTATATCCCAAACCGATTGTAACGCAGGTTGTGCCTTTTAAAGCTTTTTACGAAGCAGAAGATTATCACCAGGATTATTATAATCTCAACAAGGAAGAGCCTTACTGCCAGATGGTTATTCAGCCGAAAATTGAAAAATTTGAAAAAGTATTCAAGGATAAAATAAAGAAGCAATAAAATAGTTCCATTCGGATATCGCCCTTTTTGCTAAACTGTAAACACTTTTTGTTACTTCACCTTGTGTTTACTGTGTAGTTTATTAATACGGTTTCATCTTCCTGCAATTTCCCTGCTGTTTAAACACTGCTTTTTTGATTAATATGCTGATTATCATTGGTTTGTGTTTGCTGTTTCTTCCCCTTTGTTTTTGCAACCTTTTCAGTAGTACAATCATCTTAGGATGTATATGAAATTTTATCCGGTGGTTGCGCAAGTCTTTTTGTATTCGGCTAGCGTGTATAGTGTTAAACATTTAAAATAAATTTTAAGAGTTAGATACTTTCATATCGTGCTCAGTTTTAGTTAAATACTATTTCGGAAATTACTTTGATATGATGCTTTTATTTATATTTTTGCTCTGTTGAAATTTGTCTGCTTCTTTTTCAGGCAGATGTTTTTGTTTTTATATAATACAAAGGGTGGAAAAAGCTGAGTTAAATAGGGTGCGTGAAAGGTGGATACATTGTATTCTTTTCACTCTTAGTCTTATTGGCGGGCTCCAATCCTTTGTTATTGCTCAACAGAATGTCGGTATTGGGACCACAACCCCTCATCCATCTGCAAGGCTCGATGTGTTCTCCACAAACCAGGGTTTCCTTATTCCTCGTGTTAGCTTAACATCCAATACAGATGTTGTTACTATTCCGGCTCCTGCCACAGGATTATTGGTTTACAACAACAACCCTTTTATGTCCGGTGGCGGACTTGGTATTTTTTATTGGGATGGCACTCAGTGGATACAGGCTTTTGGCGTTCCGGGCGCTACCGGATTAACAGGTTTTACAGGTCTGATGGGGAGCTCCGGTTCCACTGGCGATACGGGTTCAACCGGAAATACAGGTGATACAGGTGATACAGGAAGTACCGGAGACACTGGTGCAACTGGAAGTATTGGATCTACTGGTGCAACTGGTAATACCGGTGTAACGGGTGATACGGGTGATACTGGCACTACCGGTGATACTGGTTCCACTGGTGATACCGGTGCTACCGGTGCTACCGGAAGTACAGGAGCTACGGGAACAACAGGTGCAACGGGAGACACAGGTACAACTGGTTCCACAGGCGATACAGGCAGTACTGGCGACACGGGCAATACAGGCAGCACCGGCTCAACGGGTGATACCGGCATTACGGGCTCAACAGGTGATACAGGTGCTACGGGCGACACAGGTAGCACTGGTGCTACGGGTTCAACCGGTGATACCGGTTCCACTGGTGATACGGGTAGTACCGGCTCCACAGGTGATACTGGTACAACCGGAAACACAGGAGCTACCGGTTCAACAGGAGCTACAGGTTCAACAGGTATTACAGGTTCCACAGGCGATACCGGTTCCACGGGTGATACTGGGAAAACGGGCAATACAGGAACAACAGGTGCCACCGGATCAACAGGTGCCACAGGCAGTACAGGTGGTACAGGCGCTACTGGGAAAACAGGCTCCACTGGAGTAACAGGTGCTACAGGTAACTCTGGAAATACCGGTATTACAGGAAGTACGGGAGGTATTGGTGCAACTGGATATAGTGGTGCAACCGGTTTCTCCGGCACCACCGGTAGCACTGGCTCAACCGGCTCAACCGGCACAACTGGCGCTACCGGAATTACTGGTGGCAGCGGTTCAACCGGAGCATCTGGTAGAACGGGTAGTACAGGTGCAACGGGGAATTCTGGAAATACTGGTATAACAGGAGCAACCGGCTCAACGGGGGTAATTGGTGCAACTGGTAATACTTCTGCTACGGGCAGAACTGGTTCAACCGGAAGTATTGGGGTTACTGGTTCAACTGGCGCGACTGGCTCTACGGGTTATTCAGGAGGTACCGGCAATACGGGAAGCTCTGGCAATACTGGCGTAACAGGGAATACTGGCGTAACGGGCAATTCTGGTAATACAGGCAGAACAGGTTCTACGGGTATTATTGGTTACACCGGATCTACTGGGTTTTCAGGCAGAACAGGTAATACAGGTATAACAGGCCGTACGGGCGATACCGGCTCAACAGGGGATACGGGCTCAACAGGGGATTCCGGTAGTACGGGACCTACAGGAGCTACGGGCCGTACAGGTAGGACTGGTAGTACTGGTTCTTCGGGCTCAACGGGTGATACTGGTTCAACTGGTGCAACAGGCAATATTGGTGCAAGTGGCTCAACTGGGGATACTGGTGATACGGGAAGTACGGGCAGTACTGGAAAAACGGGACCAAGTGGCCGAACCGGGTACACCGGTGCTACTGGCGCTATTGGTAGAACTGGATTTACTGGCGATACTGGCGGCACAGGTGATACCGGAGCGACAGGCTCAACGGGGCGAACAGGCGTTACCGGCAGAACAGGCAATACGGGTGCTACAGGAGTAAGTGGTTTAACGGGAGATACAGGCGACACAGGCTCTACTGGAACCACTGGTTTTAGTGGTGGTACAGGGGCTACTGGAAAAACTGGTTCAACAGGAGATATAGGAGATACAGGCTCTACTGGAGCCACAGGCTCTACAGGGCGTACAGGTGATACAGGTAGTACAGGTCGTACAGGAAATACAGGCCGAACAGGTGATACAGGTGATACTGGTGATACTGGCGCAACAGGTAGCACTGGCCGAACGGGTGCAACCGGCTCGACAGGTGATACAGGGGATACTGGCGCAACGGGCGATACTGGTTTAACGGGTGCTACTGGTAAAACTGGTGCAACCGGATCGGTTGGGAGAACTGGTGGAACAGGTCGAACAGGTAATACAGGATGGACCGGATCAACTGGTCCAACTGGTGATACTGGTTCAACTGGTGATACTGGTTCAACTGGTGATACTGGTTCAACTGGTGATACTGGTTCAACTGGAAGCACAGGTGCGATGGGTAGTAGTGGTTCAACGGGTACAACCGGGGTCACGGGTCCAACAGGAGATAGGTACGCAACTACCTCTCTTAATACGCTTACAATT
Source organism: Bacteroidia bacterium (assembly GCA_020051175.1). GTDB lineage: Bacteria > Bacteroidota > Bacteroidia > 2-12-FULL-35-15 > 2-12-FULL-35-15 > 2-12-FULL-35-15. The sequence continues at coordinate 147,884 of JAGVJJ010000040.1, forward strand.
ACTCCTGGAAATACCAGTTTTTATGTTGGTACAGGTTTAGCTTATTCGATAGGCCAAACAGTTATTATTGCTCATGATTCCCTGAATCTTATGGAAGGGACTATCAACAGTTATAATTCGTCAACAGGCTTTATGACAGTGACGGTGACTTCAACCACTGGCGGCCCAGGACCATTTGGTACATGGGCTGTAAACCTTGATGGTGCACCAGGTCCTGGTGGTCCCGTTGGGCACACGGGATATACTGGTACAACGGCTAGCACAGGTTCAACCGGTAGCACAGGTTCAACCGGTTCAACTGGCCGTACAGGCAACACCGGTCGCTCCGGTGCAACCGGCACAACGGGCTCAACCGGTGCAACCGGCTCAACGGGCTCAACCGGTGATACAGGTGCCACCGGTGATACAGGTAATACAGGTGCTACCGGTGATACAGGTGATACCGGTGCATCGGGAACAACTGGTAATACTGGTCGAACCGGATCGACTGGTCGTACCGGTAATACAGGTATTACAGGAAGCACTGGTGATACAGGCTCTACGGGCTCTACAGGTCGTACCGGTGCCACAGGTAGAACTGGTGCCACTGGAGATACAGGTGATACAGGTAGTACTGGTGGCACTGGAACTAGTGGGTCGTCAGGTACAACCGGATCAACTGGTAGAACCGGGAACTCAGGTAATACTGGTGCAACGGGTGATACCGGAAGTACAGGAAGTACCGGTATAACGGGTAGAACCGGTTCCACAGGTCGAACAGGAAATACCGGTATTACGGGTTCCACTGGTGATACTGGTAGCACTGGTTCCACAGGTGACACAGGTATTACAGGGGTTACCGGTCGTACGGGAAATACTGGTCGTACGGGTAGCACTGGTGCAACAGGTTCAACTGGAGATACAGGTGTAACAGGTGATACCGGTCCAACCGGCTCAACCGGTGATACTGGCTCAACTGGTGCAACCGGTCGTACAGGTCGTACTGGTTCAACTGGTGCAACTGGTTCAACAGGAGCAACCGGTTCTACTGGTAGAACGGGAATGACTGGTTCTACCGGTGATACGGGTGCCACGGGCGACACAGGAGCTACAGGGACAACCGGAACTACCGGCCGCACTGGTAGTACAGGAAGGACAGGAAATACCGGGGTGACTGGTGCTACCGGTGATACTGGTGCTACCGGTGTTACCGGAACAACTGGTGTTACAGGAGTAACCGGAACAACGGGCGCAACAGGCCGTACTGGTTCTACGGGTGCTACCGGCTCTATTGGCGCTACCGGCTCAACAGGTTCTATAGGTGCCAGTGGTGCCACTGGTTTTGGAGTTACGGGTGCCACCGGTGCCATCGGTGCAACCGGTACTATGGGCGCTACCGGAACTGTTGGCTGGGACATTATTGGCAACACGCTTACAGGGGCTCTTCCAGCAGCGCCTAACGAATTTATAGGGACGCTGAACGCTGCCGACTGGTTGGTAAAAACAAACAGTGCTGAAAGGCTGAGGGTTACCTCCAATGGAAATGTTGCTATAGGAACAACTGCTCCTCAGGCTTTCCTTCACGTACTTACACCAAACGGCTCCCCTTTGCCTCAACTTCAGATTGGTAATGGTAATCAGCCAACAAGGGAATGGATGATGTTTGTAGATGCCGTTTCAAATTTATCGCTCCAATATGAAAATAATGGCGCACCGTTTACACCAATGTTCTTTAACAATATGGGGAATATTGGCGTAGGCACTACGGCTCCCAATCCTTCCGCACTGTTAGATGTTGCCGCTCCCGATAAAGGGCTTCTTATTCCAAGGGTTGCGCTCACCGCTTTAAACGTGCCTGGTCCGGTTGCTGCCCCTGCTGTTTCCCTGTTGGTTTATAATACTGCAACAGCAGGCGTTATACCTAATAACGTAGTTCCGGGATATTATTACTGGAATGGTTCCAGGTGGGTGGCATTGGGTGGCAGTGGTGGCACCGACTGGTCGCTTTTAGGTAATGCGGGCACTGTGGCTTCAACAGCTGCTTATGGTACACCTGTAAATAATAATTTTATTGGTACAACAGACTCTACTGATTTTGTGTTTGCCACTAACAATAAGGAAAGAATGCGCGTAAATGCGCAGGGTGTCGTTAGTATTGGAACTTCCACTCCATTTACCCTACTCACAATAAGTAGTCCGTTTCATGGCCAGTATTCACAACACAGGCAGGCATCAGCAGCGGGAGTGGGCCAGGAAATGTACTTTAGGTTCAATACCCTGGATGGAACACCTTCTGTTTATTCCAGTATATATTCGGAAATTATTTCAGGTGCCAACACCGCGCAAAGCGGAGCCCTGGAGCTAAGGGTTAGGAATGCAGGAGCCAGTGTAACAGGTATCCGTATTAAAGAAAATGGTTTTGTTGGGATTGGTACCACTTTCCCAAATCACCAGTTACACGTGAATACAAGCACTGGCGCGTTCTCCATTATACAGCTTACAAATACAACAAGTACAGGAACAGGGGTTGCTGATGGCTTGAAATTCTATATTGATAACACTCAGGCTGCAATTACAAATTACGAAAATACTCCTTTGAAATTTGGGACCAATGGTGCTGACAGGGTGACTATTCTTGGAAATGGTAATACCGGGATTGGTACTACTGCACCTTTGAGTAAGCTTGATGTTAAAGGAGGTATAGCAATAGGGAATACGTATGCCGGTGGAACTGCTGCGCCAGGAAATGGTGCAATTATAGAAGGTAATGTTGGTATAGGAACTTCTACTCCAACAACGAACCTTGAGGTGGCCGGACAAGTTAAGATTACTGGTGGCGCTCCAGGCGATGGTAAAGTGCTTACCTCAGATGCTGCAGGCCTGGCTTCCTGGAAAAACAGACACAACGTAATTTCTGCAGCACCTCCAGGTTGCCAATCACTTGCAAATGTTACTACAACTCCTGCTAAATTGGCCGATTTGGTAACGTTTGTAAAAGGGAATACCGCAACGGACGTTGAGGTGGTATTTCAGACCTTCATTTATGTAGGTGATATGTCTGTTGGAACTACAGGTGTTAAATATGAATTACGGATCGATAATGCTCCGGCCGCGAATAATGCAGGAAAAACCGTTTATTTTAGGGACAATGAGAGTGTGCTCAATACAATTTTTTATGATCAGGTAACGATGTTTGCAACTTTCAGCGGTCTTGCACCTGGAGCTCATACGGTGAGTTTGTATGTTTATACTACTTTTGGAACGGCTTCAAATGCCTTTTATGATCCGGGCTGCTTTGGAACAACCAACGTAACGGTAATAGAGAACTAGTGTGGATTTCTCCTTTTTTTGCTATCATTTTATACTGTTTGGTGCTTTGCCGGGCCTGCTTACAAGATACACCCCCAGTACGATTAATATCCCTGATGTGAGCTTCCGCGCATCCAATTCATCATTATGGTAGTAAAAAATAGCAATCAACGTTGCTAAAAACGGCTGCAGGTAAATGTATATGCTCACTACCGAAGGACTCAATGATCGTAATGCATAGGTATTTAATATGTATGCTATAAATGTGGTTCCTATAACCACAAAAGCAATATCCCACCAGATAGGTGAAGGGAGCAGCCCCCACTTGATTTCTGTAAATTCACCATATCCGAAAGGTAAAACAAATACGGTTCCCAAAAGGAACACCCACTTCACAATGGTGAATGTGTTGTACTTTTTCATCAAAGGCTTTACAAGAATGATGTACCCCGCCCACGATAATGAATTGATAAGTACCATCGCATCACCTGTAATTGTATCTGACCCAAAAGAAAACGATTTGTTAAACAGTAATAGCAAAAGTGCACCGCTTATACCCAACGCAATACCTGCTATTTTACCAAAAGAAATTTTTTCTTTAAGTGCAATTGCTGCAAATATCAAAACCACTATGGGGTTCGATATCATGATTATAGATGCATTGATCGGAGTGGTTAAGCTCAGCCCTTTTAAAAACAGCAATTGATTGATAGTAACTCCAAACAGGGCCAGTAACACTATTTTTGGCAGATCCTTTTTGTCAAGCTTTTCTTTTATAAAGACAGCGCTGACAAGCCAGAATAAAACTGCCGCACCTGCAACACGCATCAGCACAAATGCAAACGGTTGCACGTAAGCGGGCATTACTTCTTTGGCAATGGAATAGTTAGCGCCATAAATAACATTCACAGTCAATAATGCAAGGTGTGCCTGTAGCGCTTTATTCATAAGGCGAAGATCGGAAGTGGCTACAGTGCGGCCTTAGCGGCAGCTACTGTGCTTTTAGAATTTCCGACAAATATTTTTTTATCGATAATAATTACAGGACGCTTCAGGAAGGTATATTCTTCAAGTATGTGTTTTTTATAGTCGTCTTCCTGCAACTGTTTTTTGTCCAGTCCAAGTGCGCGGTATTTTAAGGCAACCCGGCTGAAAAGTGCTTCGTAACTACCCGCCATTTTTTTCATTTCAGCCAATTGTGCGGCAGTGATTTTTTCAGTTTTTATATCCTGGAATTCAAAAGATGTGTTTTTGATTCCCAGTTCATCAATAATCCGGGCACAGGTAGAGCAGGAGCTTAAATAGTATATTTTTTTCATGGTGGTTACAAACTAAACGAATGGATGCGAATTTACGAAAAGCTTTATTGATCAATGAATATAAAGATTGTGAACATTCAGGATTAAAGGTGTTTAAAGAATAGCGACTTATATGGCAAACCCCTGTTTTGCATGTCGTTTAGTAAATTCGTATCCATTCGTTATTCGTAACAGTATCTACTCTACGGCACTTAGTTTTACCATATTTGATTTTCCTTTGTCGCTCAATGGCACACTCGCAATATTTATGATAAGGTCATTGGGTACTACATAACCGTTCTTTTTCAGAATAAATTTAATGTCGGCTATGGTATGATCCGTACTAATGCTTTTGTCATAATAAAATCCTTTAACGCCCCATACCAGGTTCAATGTAGTGAGGATCCGGTAATTATCAGTAAACACATATATATGCGCTTTCGGCCTGTGGCTCGATAGTTTAAAAGCAGTATATCCTGAATGTGTCATGGTAATAATTGCTGCAGCTTTGGTGCGTTGAGCCATTTTTGCTGCTGTATAACAAATAGAGTCCGAAATAAACCGGTCATTGTGCAGGTTTAGCTCCGGTGCAGCATTGTCGCGGTTATAAATGGTGCTTTCCTCTTCAATATGTTCAATGATTTTAGTCATAGCCTCCACTACTTTTGCAGGATGGTGCCCTACCGATGTTTCTGCGCTTAGCATCACCGCATCCGCACCATCCATTACACTGTTCGCCACATCGTTTACTTCAGCTCGTGTTGGGCTTATATTGGTAATCATGCTTTCCATCATTTGGGTAGCAATAATTACCGGTTTTGACTGTTCAAGGCATTTTCTTACCAGCATTTTCTGGGTTACAGGCACTTCCTGCATGGGTATTTCCACACCCAAATCGCCACGCGCAACCATGATTGCATCTGTTTCCTTTATAATGTTATCAATATCAAGAATAGCTTCCGGCTTTTCAATTTTTGCAATAACCTTTGCTTTTGAGTTTGGATTAATGTTTTGTATCAAATGTTTCAATTCAATAATATCAGCAGCAGATCGAACAAATGAAAGTCCTATCCAGTCCGCATTCTGGTCTAATGCAAATTCGAGGTCTTTGATATCTTTTTCGGTTAAGCAGGGCAGGGAAATTTTTGTATTTGGAAGATTTACCCCTTTTTTAGAGGATAATACCCCGCCATGGCTTACAACAGCTTTTACTTCATCAATTCCATTTGTGGAGATAACTTTAAGCAGCAGTTTGCCATCGTCAATAAGTATGTTTTCGCCCGCTTTTACATCTTTTGGGAATTGCGGATAGGTGATATAAATACGCTCTGCTGTACCCAGGCACTCCTTGGTGGTTATTATCATTTCCTTTCCTGCAACCAGTTCCACACCATTGTTTTCAACCAATCCGATTCTAAGCTTTGGCCCTTGAAGGTCGGCAAGAATAGCCGTATGAGCATCCAGTTTTTTGTTTACAGCCCTTATGTTTTTTATTTGTTCAAGCACATTGTTATGTGAACCATGTGAAAAGTTGATCCTGCACACATCTGCCCCGGCAGCCACCATTCCTTCAATTACTTCCGTGGAGGAGGATGCCGGCCCAAGTGTTACTACAATTTTAGTTCTTTTCATTTACTTAAATTTATTAATGTTTACGCCCTTTTCTCAGAATATCAGGTTTGCTTTTGATTTGAGCTCCCCGGGTTCAATTTGAACGGCAGTTAATATCATATCAATGTTTTTAATCTTCTTGATCAATTTTTCTGCCTCCTTGTCTGTTATTTCACCACGAATCATAAAAAAGTAATTCATTTGCCTGTGTTCGGGAATCAATATTCCGTTTTCGGCCGATGTTGATTCTTTGGAGCTTTTATTGAACAGTGTATCTTCTTTTAAAATTGAATGTTTGTTCTCGCTTAAGTTTGAAAGTACAAAGTATTCTTTGAATTCATCTTCGTTTTCGTATTTAAAAAGAGAGAAGAAAGATGGCGTGTCCTCTTTTTTTGATTTGATCTCAAGCGATTCTGTCTTTGTAAGCTCAAGTTCCAGGACATTGTTCAGGGCCCAGCATAGTCTGTAATCTTTTTCGTGAGAAGATATACCTATCAGCACAAAATCATAATCGTATTCTATTTTTAGGGTATGTTTTCCCAAGTTTGAGGTTTTAAATCACCGTAAATTTATAAATCAAAACCCGAAGTTGAAATCTAATTCATTTAATTTTTAAACAATCGGCATATTTTGTACTTCAATTGATTTGCTTGTGTTTCAGTTTCAGAGCTTTAGAACGTTTTTGGCGGACTGAAACAATAAATTGGCCATCACATGAAATCTAAGTAAGGTGTTAAAAACCCAAAATTGGGAGTATTATTCCTAAATAACATGTAACCTTAAGGATTGTTTTTTATTATTTTTCAATAGGATTTTACATGCTTTTTTTGTAATTTTCCAAGGTATACTGCTCAAAAAGCAAAGTAACAGAAGGGGGATGAAGAAAAGGTTATGGCTACTTTATATTTTTATGTTTTTGTGTTGCTTGTCTTATGGACAAGGAAATATGATTACTATTGGCACAACGGTTCCCAACCAGATTACAGTATGCGGCCCGGCCAAAACCTTTACTATAGCAATTTATAATCCTTCGCCCTTTTTACTTACCAACGATACGCTTAAACTAACCTTGCCGCCAGGAATTGTATACCAATCGGGCTCAATATCAGGAGTTTTAAATTCAAACCCTGTAACAATTGGTGAATTCAACATAACTACTCCCAATCAGCCTGTATTCCTTTTGCCTTCCATCCCCACATTGAATTACCTTAATATTACGTTTACTGCTGCTGTAACATGCGATGTGTTGCCATATCTGGCTGGTGGTGGGATAATCCAGAATGATGTTGTTGTAAATTACCTTGCCAACGGCAATAATACTTTTGATGATCATACCACAGCTTCTTATATTGTTCGCCAGCCCAATCTTTCAATTTCTAATTTTACCAACCAGTCTTATACCGGTGCAATTGGTGATATTTACACCCGTTGTATAACAGTTACCAATGGAGGGTTTGGAGAACTTAGCCAGTTTGTGCTTAAAGATGTGCATGGCAGCGGGTTGCAGGTTACAGCCGTAAGTGCCGGTTCATGGGTATCCAGCGGAGGTACTGAAACCGTAACATTGAGCGGTGCTCACTTTTCGGCAGTGGGCGATGGTGATAACCTGTTTGAAAATGGCGAAAGCATTACCATTTGTGAAACTGTAAATATTCTCAATTGCATTTCGGTATTCTCGGCATTTGAAGCCTATTGGGGGTGCAATTCCCAGAATTGCCAGTCATCAACAACCAATGCCAATATTGTTTTTCCTAACTTAATCCCCAACCTGGTTCTTACTCCTACGTCCTCCATGAATTCCTGTATTGGACCGGGGAATGCCAGTTTGCAACAATTGAAAATAGTAAATAATGGATTGGGTAAAGCCACCAATGTTGTGCTTGATATTTTCCAGTCCACAGGTTCCGGTTATAATGGAAATGTACCATCCAATATCGATCCTTCGAGTATTACAATAAAGACTGGCCTTTCAGGAACCCCGACATCCATTACTCCAACAAGCACGCAGATAGTTAACCAGTCGGCCGCCAATCTGTCCTGCATGGCACCTAACCTGATTGGTAAGGTAGTTCTAAACATTCCTCAGATCAATGCCGGAGATACTCTTTACCTGGCCTGGAATACGTATAGCTGTTGTCACAATTCCTGCACCAATGTTGGCCAAAGCTATATCAACGGGTGGAGGTATAAAGGCACTTACCAAAATGTTTGCCTGAGCACCTATGTAATTACTGAAAACTGGGGTAAGGTATATTCACAGATTTATTCGGATTTAACCAATAACAGTTCTCCGCCCACACTGAGCGATGGACAAACCGGTACATTTAATTACCTTTTTACCAATTATGCAAACAATTACCCCCTCGGTCCGGGTGCCCATTGGAAATTTGAGTTTACACTGCCCGCATGCCTCACTTATGCCGGAGGCTTTCATATTCTCCGCTCCAATGGCATTCATACCTGGAACCCTACCACGGTAACGACTTCGGGCAATGTGGTTACGGCTATTTTTAATGGCAATCCTCCATGGAGTCTCGTGCAGGCAGAATTAAAAATTGACCTGACAGCCAATTGCGCTGGATGTGGAGGTATGGGAGGTGCAAGCTCCGTCAGTGTTAAATCGTATTTTATTCCGAATAATACCTGCGGCTGTCAGGTAGGTATTTCCTGTCAGAGTACCGCTGTAAGTATCTCCTGTCCTGGCAGCTGTCCAGAAGGAATGATTTTTAAATCGTTTGAAATGAGGCGTACCAGCTATGGTTTGCCAGATAATGAAGCAGGCGGAGGTAACGGCATCCCGGATGTTGGAGGAACTCTTGATTTTACAAAAATACGGACCGACAGGGCTATGTTTGGCGATACTGTTACTTCGAGTTATAACGGTGTGGTGAGGACTAGTCTTTCGCATCCTTCATTTGCATACTGTTATGCATACTCATCTATATCAAACGGTAATCGATTCACATTTTTGAATGCGTCACTTAAAATATACAGGGCGGGAGCTGTTGTTGTAACCTGCGGATCCTTTACTCCGACCATTACCAATAGTGGAAGCACCCGTAATTTTAAATACGATTTAAGCACCTGCCTTCCTCTGGGATTTGTTTATCAGAACAATGATTCTGTTGTATTTAAGCCTGTTTATCGGGTTTCAAGCAATACCGGAGGCCCTATCCTGACTTGCAATTCTACAAATGAGTATTATTTAAGTCATATTGCTAATCCTACTCTTAACACAGATAAATACCAGTGTAATTCAATAAATGGAAGCTGTGCGGTTATGGGGTATTTTTTTAATAATGAAAACGATGATAATTATACTGTTAAATCCTGCGATAATGTTACCATAACTCAGAATTATTACCTGAGCATAGGCCCTTCGAGCAACAATTATGCAGGGGGGAACCTTTTTCCTTATGAGTATAGGAATTGGGCGCACATCCATACACTTAAAGTAATACTTCCTTATGGGTACGACTATGTTTCCGCACAGTTCAATTTTATACGTACAGCGGGAACAGTAAGTACTTTAACGCATCCAACCCCACCTGCAATGCAGTCAATATCTCCTTTGAACCCAAATTCAGATACGTTGGAATTTCCGGTAGAGCAGTATTTTCAGGGATATGGTGGAACAATGCCTTTAAGTGACGATGGTTTTCATGGTGCTTTGCGTGTAGTAATAAGGCCTTCATGCCTGGTAACCCCAACCATTTCCCAGGTTATTAAACACGATTGGCTCTTTGCTGTTACACCAAATAATTATTTGACCGGACCAGGAAGTGCATCCACTTCGATTTCAAGGATGCGCGATTCCATTATCTATGATCCACCATTTTTGTTTTTGCAATCAACATTACCATCCATCAATGCACCGGATATGCTTGCAAGCTGGGAAGTGAGCATTTCCAATCTTTCCAATGTCTCCAGTGCCCTCAACACCTGGCTGGGTGGACCGGTAATGTCCGGAATAAACATTACCGAACTGTACGATATGGATAATAATACAGAGATATTGCCTGTGGGTGAAATTTACCAGGTGGGTACAGTTCCTCCGGGGGCAGTCCGAAATTTCAGGATTACCGCCAGTTACACCTCTTGCTTGAAAGACAGTGTAATTATCTACAATGGCTGGAATTGCAATGCCGGCTATCCTGCTACTGTAGCCAGTTATCCGTGTACACCAAAAACAATTAAACTTGCTTTAACTCCTTTGATGCCCGCCCTGGTTGTGAATGTTACAGGTCCTCCTGGAACTATCCAGTTGTGCGACACGGTGGATTATCTTGCGGAAGGAGTGAATGTACAGTTGGGTACAGCTTATAATGTAACGCTGAAAACCATTTTACCAGCAGGGGTTAGCATACTTCCGGGAACTTCGGAAATGCGATACCCAATGGTTAATCCCTACGTAACAATTTCTGATCCAACTTTTATTGGGGGAACAACCTGGCAGTGGAATATTTCAGCTATAGACAGCACTATTGGTGCCGATGGTTTGAAAGGTCTGCTTGTGCCCTCCTTAAACACATTCGGCTTAAGGTTCAAAGTAGTCACCACCTGCGGTTACACTTCAGGCAGCACAATAGCCTTTAATTTGCAGGGCCAGGCAGCCTGTGGCATGCCAACAGGTCAGGAGGTGGCCTTGTCGAGCCAGTTAGGGATAACA
>JAGVJJ010000034.1 GCA_020051175.1 Bacteroidia bacterium
AAAATATGCACTTCTTACTGAAATGCTATCAAGTGATGTTTTCTGTAGATTCGGGTAAGTGACATTTTGTACCGAAAGCGGAATGCGGGTAACTGGAATTTTTTTCCAGAATTCAGCGTTAAGCGATCTTGGATTTATCTCTTCACTGCTCTTTACACATTTAATCTGATAATCGGCATTCACCCAATTTTTGTCGTTATCCTTTGTTGCAGGAGTTGTTGCAGTCGGATTTTTTGCTACCGCAGGGAGAGTTGCTCCGGTTTTTACAGCAGATTTCGCTGTAGTTGCAGCAGGAGTTACACTTTTTATGTAAGCAAGTACATCCTTAATTTGTACGTCACTGAGGTTAGCATCAGGCATCACCTGCTTGTTATTTTCATTGAAGAGCTTCACAGCTATTGGATCATTATTCTTTACCAAAGTTTGTGAAGATTTAATCCAGCTTATTAGCCATTTTTCATTTCTTCTTTGGGAGACTCCGGCAAGGTCAGGGCCAACTATTTTTCCCTTTCCAATAGTATGGCACGCCCCGCAGGTAGTTTTGAAAGACTTTTCTCCTGAGGCTGCATTCTGACTTTTGACAGTGCCATAACCGAAAAGTATCGTGATAATGGCCAGACTTATTTTTTTCATCGGAAACACTTTTTTATAATATAATTATGGGGTATTATGTCTGAAGGATTGGTTTTTTTCATCCCAGTGCGGCCTTAGGAATACTGGTTCAGTGTATGGAACCCTGACAACTTCATCCCCGATTTCATTATAGCCAACCGCATGGTCTTTTTCCGCCCTGTATGAATGAATAATTTTTTGTGTATTTCCGAAGAGCAGGAAAGCGGCAAGTAATTCCTTGTCATCGCGCATGTTCTTGTAAATATTTACGGTTTCTTCCACATTCGGTCCAAACATCTGGTAAAGGAAGTCTTTTGGTACATGAACTGGAGGAACATAATACACGTTAGGCTGTGTACCAAATTGTGGATACAATGGAAGAGCCACTTTTTTAATTCGTACAATCATATCAATAGGATTGTCTTTACGTGGTTCTTTTAAATCTTCCATGAAGCCTTGCATACGTATTTTGCCTATACAGGTGGTAACACAACGAGGTTGTTCGCCTTTTTCTATTAATGGATAACAGCCGATGCATTTCTCTGATACCCTGGTTACCATGTTGAAGAATGTTTTTTTGTAAGGACACGCTTTTACGCATTCCTTGTAACCCCGGCATCTCGATTGGTCAATGAGCACAATGCCATCTTCTTCTCTTTTGTAAATTGCTTTACGCGGACAAGCAGCCAGGCACGCAGGGTAGGAGCAATGATTGCAGATCCTGGCGAGATAAAACATCCATACATCATGGATGCCCGAAAAGAATGCTCCTTTTTCCATAATACCGTTTACCTCATCTTCGCCAATGTTAGGAGATGAATAGCTCCTCTCATCAGGTCGCCATCCATTCACGCGTTCACCTTGGGGAGTGTTTTCAAAAATGGTTGAACCCTTGTACATACCATTTGCATCCCATTCCTGATCCTTCAGTTGTTTCAGGGAGTTTACATCCCACTTCTGCGGGTATCCGCCATAGGGCTTGGTTTCAACATTGTTGAAAAAGATTGTTTCTTCCCCCTTTCCTGCGGTCCAAGTAGTTTTACAAGCCACGGTACACGTCTGACAGGCAATACATTTATTGGTATCGAATACATAAGTAATCTGTCGTTTTGGTTTTGCTTCTTCATATGGGTATTCCATTTCCCTTTTCAGATGCCAGTTTTTTACCTTTGCCATAGCTTTAGTCTTAAATTATTTTTTTACAAATTCACCGTTAAGAAACTTTTTGAAATCATCGTCTTCGTATGTAGGCCTTATCCCTCTTTCAATACCTTCCCATACTCCATCGCCTCCCATTCCGCCTTTTTCAGCAAATGAAATTTTTACGAATGCTTCACGCGGATTGCCTGTAGCACCATGAACATCAATTTCAAATCCTTTACTGAAACCCTGTCCAAAGTTCGTTTTGTGTACAAGGCTGTCTGTAAGAAGTGTAGGTTTTAGCCATGCCCTGGTGCAGCTTTGATGTGAACCATTTCTGAACAAAGCCTGGTATCCGGTTTTCGGGTTCTTAGCAATTCCACTTTCATTTTTCTTCGCTCCTTCAACTGAACCATAGGTTGCACCATAGGCATTGTGCCACATCCGGGTTATGCTACGCGGTGTTCCCGGATAGTATCTTGCGCGAGCCTTTAACCTGGCCAGTTCGTATTCAGGGCTGTCTTTTTTATTCTGCCATCCCCTGAATGGGCGGTCTGATGGGTCAGCATCAATCCAAACATAATCACCATCCTCAACTCCTAATTCTTTTGCATCCAGCGGGTTGATATCAACATAAAGTTCAGTAACAAAGGGTTTACGTTTATCAGCCCGGTGCATGTCACCGAAAGGTCCGAACCACACTGCGATAATATCTGTATCTACAGGTGTTGTGTGAGCACCATGGCGGAACTTAGGTGTGTGGAAAATGAATTTGTAATCTTTACTAATACTTTGTAAAGGGTGTTTTGTGTTTTTTAATTCGCTCCAGGGCTTTACAACATTACGCGCCTGACGGGTATCGGTAGAAAGGTCCGAAGTGGGAACACCATATTTTTCAGGTTCATCCGGCATAATACATGGATGCTTTTTACCAAGAATTACGTTCGGCTCATAGAACGTTGAATCAATCGGTTCACGGAACACTACCATGTTTTCTCCCGCTTCCAGGAATTCTGGCTCATCACGATAAAATTCCATTCTGCCTGATTTTGTGTACCACTGCTTGTTCTCATCAGTCTGTTCCATACCGACATATTTGGGGGTGGTACGGGTCATCAGTAGTGACGGTATTCCACTTTTTGCTTTGGCTTCAATATCATTGAAGTTGTACCCGGCTGTACCGGTGCTTGTATTAAGGATGCGCTGCAGATAAACTTCTGGCTTGTTTTCATCAACAAATTTAAAGTAGTCGTAAAAGCGTTTGTCACCTGTCAGGTCGCCAAGGCCTTTAGCAATACCCGCAAGTACTTCTATATCTCCTTTAGTATCGAAGATGCGTTTTAAAGGTGTTCTTGGAAACACATACAAGAATGGGTTTGTAACTGATATTGTCATGTCCGGATACTTGAATTCTGCCCAGGAATCAACAGGGTAAACAATATCGGCATACTCACAGGAGCCTGTCCACCACCATTCCAGTACACCAATAAATTCAATTTTTGGATATACGTTGATTACGTTTTCATAATGTCCTTTTGAATTTGCAAGTAAGGAATTTCCGTTAGAAACAATAATGGATTTTGTTGGAGTTGGCATATGTGTTTTGCCAGTCATATTCTTTTTACCCATTCTTAGAATTCTGTCGCCATTATTAAAATAGTGTGCAGATTCATAGTGGAAATATTTTTTGACTTTGGAAGGTTTGCTGCCATCCAATTCAATATTGAAAGGGTCTTCAGCAATGTAACAAGCTAAGCCAGAGAAGTAAGCACCACGGTAGTTTCCGGCAAAAGAGCCTACATTTCCTCCAATTTTCCCTATATTTCCGGTGATACTTGCAAGGAATAGCACTGCACGGTCTTTAAGGTCATTATTAAAGAATTGGTTTGGTCCCATACCCATCGCGAAGATGGTAGACCCGTTGTTTTTTGCAATTTCCCTCGCGATAGTTTCCACACCATTTATTGGTGCCCAGGTAAGTTCTTCAACAGACTTCGGATCAAAATTTTCCATCACGTACTGTTTCATCAAATCAAAAACTGTACGAACTTCAACCTCTTTTCCATTTACATCCTTGACCTTGTATGTTCCTTCAAGAGCAGGTTTTACACCTTTGTCTTTCATGAACTTTCCATAATCATCGCGGGTAATAACTGCAGGCTTGTTCTTCGCTTCATCCCACACAACAAAGTCGCCCCATTCATTAGCAAGCTCTTCACTCACAAAAGGCATTCCCTGTTTGGTTGTTGGTTTGCTTTTCTCTCCTGCTTTTAAAATTTCTAAATAGTTTTTTAGATCGGACTTTTTATAATCAGGAATAATATCCGTAGGTTTCAAGACTTTTTGATTATCCATCCTTACAAGGAATGGTAAATCAGTAAAATTTTTCATGAATTCTGTGTCATATAATTTTTCCTTGATAATTACATGTGCGAATCCTAAAGCGAGTGCAGGAGTTACACCCGGGCGACACACGATCAGGTTGTCCGCCTTGTTTGCCGTTGCACTATATTCACAGGCAATAACCGTCACTTTAGCACCTTTCATTCGTGCTTCTGTTAGCCAGTGTGCATCCGGCATTTTTGTTGTGATCCAGTTCATCCCCCAAACAATAATGTGTTTAGAGTGATCAACGCAAGCCAGATCGAAATCGACCGTTTGTGCACCCGTTACCATTGGATGGCCCGGAGGAAGGTCGGTATGCCATGCATAGCTGTCCCAACATCTTGCACCATGCGCGTGTTCAGGGTCACATTTATTTATTTTAGCATCCAGAAGTGCGAGAGAATTGGCAAGCCGGTTAATACCAAAAATTCGTGTTACACCTAGAGGTGCCATCCCTCCACGGAACTTCAGAACTTGTGTGCCATGGCCCTCTGTGGCCTCCACCATCAATTCATCGTAACCTTGTTTATGTAGTTTCTTTTGTCCGGCTTTACCATTATATGTCTTTGCAATATCTTCAAGCACCAGGGCTGAATATTTGAACGTATCTTCCCATGATATTTTAACAAATGCCTCTTTTCCTCGTC
This sequence comes from Bacteroidia bacterium, assembly GCA_020051175.1. Lineage (GTDB taxonomy): Bacteria > Bacteroidota > Bacteroidia > 2-12-FULL-35-15 > 2-12-FULL-35-15 > 2-12-FULL-35-15. The sequence continues at coordinate 4,785 of JAGVJJ010000034.1, forward strand.
CGCTGAGATATTCTGCTGGAATTGTGCCATCGGCATTTCTCGGCATTCCCTTAATGATCCATTTCAGATAGCCTTCTCTTATAACAGGATATTTGGCGCGCCTGTCGCCATAGAAACGTCTTGCGAGAGCAAGCCCCTTTTGGCAGCACCGTGGTTCCCATCGTGCGGTGGCCTGATTTCCCTGTAAATCCTTCGCATTGGAAAAGCCATAGCTTGGAGCGATTCGCACTACTGCTCCATTTTTTACATGGGCTTTTAGTAAACAGTTGTGAGTGTCATTTGGCGCACACAAAAAAGTAAATTCATCATCATATTGCCACATATCCCGGTATGTTTTTTCCCATCCCCGGTTCGGATACTTCGCTAATGGATTTTCAATATCTAATGGATCAAAAAATGAGAACGCTTCTGAAAAACCATTAAACGGAAGACTGGAAAGCATTGCTGTTCCTAGGGCAGATATCAGCCCATTTTTTAAGAATTGTCGTCTGTTGACTCCCATGACTTTTATAATTAAGATTCACATCAAAAGTAATTGGGGTATTAAGAAAAAGCGTGAACGGAAATAACACTATAGTGTGATAAAAATCACAGTGTATTTTAGCGCTAATTCAATTTTAATTGAATGAAATATAATTTAAGCTATTGCAGGTATCTCTGAAAGCTCAATATAATGTATTCCGATAGTCACTGGAATCGGGCCTGTTTAAGAGTTTGGAACAGGTAAAGAAAAATGTCTAAGATTAAAAGATTTCTAAATCTGGAAATGGGAGATATAGGGGGGAGAAGTATCCCTGAATGGGAGAATAGTAAATACTAGAAAGATGAATTCGCTTTTTTTGACAGGCGGTTAATATCAAGGATTTTTATTTTTTTTCCGTCCATGATAATAATATTATCATCGCAGAATTCAGAAAGAAAACGGGTCGCAGTTTCACGAACAGTACCGGCTATACTTGCGATTTCGTCCCGCTTTAAAATAATTTTAAGGGTGCTGTTATCTTTTTCCAGCCCATAAACTTCCGCGAGAATAAGAATGGACTCCGCTACTCTTTCCCGCACTGTTTTTTGTGCCAGTTGTAAAGATTTTTCTTCTGCTATTTTAAGATCACGTGCAAACAATTTCATGAAATTGAATCCAAGATCCGGGTTATTACGTATAGCTTGATTGATGAATTTCCTCGAAACAAAACAGAGTTGGGTTTCTGTTACTGCTAAAGCGGAACACGAATATTGTTCTTCACTTACCATTGCACGGTAGCCTAAAATATCGCCTTCTTTTGCAAAACGCATAATTTGTTCGCGTCCTTCGAAACCAAATTTTGAAACTTTAACTTTTCCTTTTGTAACAATATACATACCTGAAGGAAACTGGCCTTCCTTAAAAATAAGCTCTCCGTAGTTAAAAACAAGGTGGCTTTTTTCTTTCTCTAATTGGGTGACTTCTTCAGGATTTAAGGCGTCAAAGATTGAATCCTGGCGTATAGAACAGTGGTTACACTCAGTACAAATATAATTTTTACGATTGTGCATATGCAATAAGATCACTACAAATATACGCACGAAGCAGTTTAATATGAAATGCCCACAAAAGGTTTTTTTCCATTTGGCCTGTATAAGAGCATTAAATAAGCCCAATTTTGTGATTTGCTGATATTAGTCATGTTTCGTAAATATTTCAGAGTACCTGAAGTGAACATCTGGCTATATCCTGCTTGTAATGAAAAATGCTCGATGAGTTTAATTCCGGCAGTGAAATCTAGTTCTGTACCAAGATAAGAATCCAGTTTATTGCCAGATATATTTTCAATTGTGGCCTGACTTTGAAAATAATGTGCATTAAGCAGGCAAAATAGTTTTTTGTTAATGTCCAATTTTATTTTAAAATATCCGTCTATCAAGCCAACAGATTTATCATGACGCCCACCAACAAAAAAATAATCCATATATCCGTTAAGAGAATGGTTGGTACCATACAATAGCGAGAACGACTGGTTTTGAGTAAGATTATTTTTGTTTGTACCACTGATAATCTCAGTTCCTATACCTATTAGAAGTTGTCTGCCCTTTTCTGAATTTATCTTAAAAATATTAGCGATATCTAAGTTGCAGTCATAAGCATCCGTTTTTTTACCATTGGCATTGAGACCAAATTGATGGTAATAGAAACCTGATAGAATAGTTGAACCAAGAGTAAATTTTAAAGATGGAATTCCTACGGTTTGCATAAAATTTATTCCTTGTTTTTTTACTTTCCCTGCAGTATCTAAGATTACATATTGCCGGCCTTCATTCCATAACATAACTACTGCAAACAAACGATTTGTTGTGAATTCGCCACGAAATAACTGTGCACTTTTATAATTGTTATTCGTATAAATGCTACCTGAAAGCTTTTCTCCATTTTGGTTATATCCGAAGCCCAAATCCGCTTTTATTTCTTCTCTTTCGAAGTTTAAAAGAATGAAGTCGTGGGAACGTCCGCTGAGTAGCCAATCTGCACTGCCGAAAAACCTGGAATTATCAAAGTTAAGTTCCTGTCGGCCAAGTTTCAATTGCAGGAACGAGTCGAGTTGCACTTGAATCCATCCTTCATAGAGTGAGAGAAATGGCTCATTGACTTTACTTTGCATACTGCCAAAGGTTCTCACATCCTGAATACTGGCGAATAATTTAATATTCTGGGTTTTATATGCAGATTGTAAGCGCACTCTACTGCCAATAAAAATGGCTGGCATGCTGTCTTTATGGATAGGGCTTCCGTATCCATGGCGATACTCTGAGCGTTGTAGAACTTCTCCAATTACTTCGAATTGCGCAAACATGGGATAACCTAGTAGGATTAGGGATAGTAAACAAATTAATTGCTTAGCTTTTATTTTATATAGTTTCATCTGGAATAAATTTTCTGTAAGATTAGAAAGTTTTAATCCGGGCATCAGCAGTTTTTGTCAATTTAAAATGTGATTGAAGTCACAATAATTCTAATTAATTAGAGCCTGGTTTCGCTCAAAAAAGCGTTATAATATTAATAGACCTCTTGCGTAAGTGGTTAAAAGATATTAAGAGTTCAAAGTTAATAAACTCAGGCTTTTGAGTAGACATTATATTTTGTTATATGCGAACTTGTTTTCAAAAAAAACTATGTTCTGGGAAAAGATAAAGTACAAATTTCGCTTGTTCTCTGTTTTGCAATGTACCAACACATCATCTGCATAGCGTTCAAAGGGCTTTTCTAGATGGTTGATTTCCATTTATTTGTCAAAAGATACGTGCATGAAAATATTCGCCAACAATGGACTTATTACACCTCTCTGAGGAGTACCTGTAGGTCTGTCTATTTGGTTGCCATCTTGCTGAACTATACCTGATTTGAGTCATCGTTCTACATATAGCAATACCCACTTATCTTGCAATAAAACCGAACTGCTTTCATCACTAAATCATGGCCAATGGCAGTGGTTCTTTCGTCCGAGGCATTGTCTACTGATGTCTTTAGCGTTTTTGCTGTCCTCTGAATTGTCCTGATGCTACGATTTTTCTGTTCACATGGATTGGTTGTAAGATTTAATTTGGGGAAGCAGGGGGCTTTGTCTGTCTGCAATTGTCCGAAGCTGAGGGTGGGAAAAATGGCAAGATCTTTTGCAACCCATAATTTTCACCTTTAAAAAAGGGTTGAAAATGTGCTTGTCATTGTGCGGGGGCTTGATATATAAAGTCCTTTGGTCGTTATATAAAAAAAGGGAGGTCAATTTATGCTTGCCTCCCGTTGCTTTTAAGATACTCCTTGTCGCTTTAGAACGATGCCCCGATGCTTACAAAAATAGTTCTGCCGTTGCCAGGCATAATACCGGGTCCGGGGTAACCACCCGCTCTTCGGGTTGCGTATTTTGCATCTGCAATATTATTTACACCGGCTTTAAAATTATAATGTTCCATAAATTTGTAAGAAAGTGATGCGTCCATTATCTGGTAGCCAGAAAGTTTTCCAATTGTTCCTGTTGCATTTGGTGTTTCTGTATTTGCCGCATCGGTGAACACATCTCCAATACTGCTTAATTGAAATGTTGCTGAAAATCCTTTCAGGTAATATGACGCTCCGAGGCGGTGCATATATTGAGGCGCATTTTCCACTCTCTTATTTTCAATGGATTTTGCCGGGTCGTTCGAAATGGCTGGATTATTCCATTTTACATATTTCGCATCAATTAATGAATTGGATGCAAAAAAATTAATACTGCCAATTTTTGATTTCTCAGTGAAAACCTTTACAACATCTATTTCAATATACGATTCAACACCTTTACTTACCGATGTACCAATGTTTGTTTTGAATGGCGCTCCGTTTTGAGTTAGCGTACCAATACGATTATCGTAATGCAAGTAAAACACGCCCACATCAAAACTTAAATAATTTTTTACAGTACCTCTATAACCAAAATCAACATTGAAACCGCTCGCATCTTTTAAGTTAGGGTCAATAATTTCAGTAGTAGCGGATGGGGTAAGTTCTGAAAACGTAACAGGGCGGTATGCCAACGAATAGTTGCCATACATATTTGTTTTTTCTGTAACCATAAATTCACTTCCTATTCCGTAAAGTAGTAGTTGACGAACTCTTTTGTTAGGATTCAACGTACCCGTTTGCGTAGTATTAATATATCCACCACTTTGATTTTCAATATAATCAAAACGAATACCCGGCACTACTTTCAGTCGCTTGCCAATTTGAAAAATGTTTTCTGCAAATGCAGCATAATTAGTTGTTCCAAATTCTAATGAGCGTCCGTATTGTGGATTAGTGAGGGTTAAATCAAAATTATTTCCGGTTGTTCCTGCACCGAGTTGATTTCTTTTTGTGTTTCCGCTGTAAACTCTTATACCTCCAGCAAAAATATTTTCTTTTCCGAAGAATTTGAATTTAATAGATAGTCTTACTTCCGTTCCGTAATTTTTGTAATTATCCCTATCCACTTGTCTTGCATTATATTGAAGTGTTGTTGGATTTATACTATCTTTTGTTGTGATAGATTTTGTGAAACCAACGCTATTCCGTTCAGCAATGGTAGCAAATGATTTGATTTGCAAATTTACTGATTGTGAAATATCATATTTAACTGTAAGCGAAGCGACATTAAATGGTGCGCCAAACCAATTTCTTTCTCTAAACGATTGACGATGATTGTCCTTAAATTGAATATCGGTAAGTCCTCCCGGCTGCTGACTTTTATAATTCATATTTGTATATTCTCCCGAAAGATTTATTTTTTTTGATAGTTGATAGTTTGCGGAAAAATATCCTGTGTAAATATTGTAACGACTATTATTGCGCCACCCTTCAGCATTACGATGATGCAGGAAGCCATAATATGAAAACTTTTTATGCGTTCCTCCAATTGCATTGTAGGTATTGAACAAACCGTAAGAACCAACTGTTTGTTGTGTTTCAAAAGATATAGGTTTGTTTGGATTTGCTTTTTTAATTTGATAATTAAGTAATCCACCAAACTGCGGTCCATATTGTAAAGAAGATGCACCTCTTATTACTTCAATTTTTACCAATGCTTCCATTGGCGGTGTATAATAAGTTTCAGGGTAACCAAAAACTTCCGAACTAATATCATAGCCATTCTGCCTAACATTAAATTCCCATGAGCGGTTCGGACTTAATCCTCGTGCTGCCACTCCTGCCTGAATACCTGAACCATCATTTTCCCAAATACTCATTCCCGGCACTTTTGCAAAAACCTGACGAGTATTATTTGTGCTTAGGTCTGCGTTTATTTTATCTAACTGTATGACTTCTGTTTTTTTTCCTGCATAAATAACATTCTCCTTCATATAAGGCATACGCTCCATTTCGCTTAAAGATTTATATTCATGTATTGTAACTTCATTCAGAGTTAATGTTTTTGTAGTGTCATTTTGTTGAGCGTGTGCTAATGCGGCAATACTGAAAACAATGATAAGTATTGTTGGTTTTTTCATCTTGAATTAAAATTTGTGATTGTTAATTTTATGCTTACGGCACAAAAATGTTATTAAGAATGGTTCTAAACAATACCGTTAATGAGGTATTTTGAAATTATACCTAAAATGTGGTAGGTGGGAGATCTTTGGGGTTGGGTTGAACGGTCGGAGAATAGTATGCTGTCCGCTCGCTAAGGCATTTTCAATTCAACTCCAAACATTTAACATTCGCTTTCTAAACGGTCCTTAACATTTATTTCCTTATTTCCGTCGCTCCGATAATAATTCCTATAGTGGCAGAGCGGTGTTTAATTACTCCACTATCAAATTTCCTTGTTTTCATTTCTGCAATAAGCGTCAAAAAGCGTCTGGTAACGTTTATCTCTATAAAACAGCTGGCCAGCATTAATTTTCATTCTTTCAATTTTACAGCCATAAACCAACTATGGTCATTTATTTTGTATAACATTGATTATCAATTATTTGTGGCATCAATTTTGTATATTTGTAAAGGCCAGAAAATAAATCTGGAAAATGAAAAGAGATGAAATAATAAACGGAAAAGCATTTATTAAGCCCCAAATCAGTATTCAGGAATGTAAAGCAATAGTTAATAAAAATGGTCAAAAATACACTGATGAAGAAATAATGGAGATAAGAAGCAATTTATTAGTGCTTGTAGAAATAGATTATCACCATTTTTTTAAGTGTATGAGGTCTGAATATGAAAAGCTGAATGAACAAAACGAAGAGCCGGAAACAGAAGTGAAAATTGTGACCATGAAACGGAATGAAAATGAAGACAACTCCGAACATTTCCGCATGGCAAGTTAAAGTTAATATTGTAATAAAATTAAAAAACTATGAAACGCAGAGCAATTATTTATATCCGTGTATCTACTGATGAACAGGCAGATAAAGGATACAGTTTGCAGTATCAGAAAGAACGTTTAGAAAAGTATTGTGAGATACAAAATATTGAAATTGTTGCGGTATTTAAAGAAGATTACTCCGCAAAAACTTTTAACAGACCTGAGTTTACAAAGCTGTTGGCTCTATTAAAGAAAAATCGCAATTTGATAGACCTACTTCTATTTACCAAATGGGACAGGTTTTCAAGAAACGCAGGTGATGCTTATGGAATGATTAACCAATTAAATAAGTTGGGAGTTGAGCCACAAGCAATGGAACAGCCTTTAGACCTCACTATTCCTGAAAACAAAATTATGTTAGCGGTGTACTTGGCAGCTCCCGAAGTAGAGAATGACCGCAGAGCATTAAATGTATTAGTGGGTATGCGCAGAGCCAGAAAAGAAGGACGTTGGATGGCCACTGCACCTAAAGGATATAAAAACGCCCGTGACGAAAACAATAAAAAAATAATAAGTCCAAGTGCGGAAGCTCCTTTTATTAGATGGATTTTTGAGGAATTAAGTACAGGTGTATATAACGTTGCACAGCTTTGGCAAATGTCGAAAGAAAAAGGATTTAAATGCAGCAAAAACAATTTTTGGAACATTATCCGTAATCCGGCATATTGCGGTAAAATTCCTATTCCTGCGTATAAAGATGAAGAAGCAGCTATTGTACAGGGTAGCCACGAACCACTTATATCAGAAGAGCTATTTTATTATGTTCAGGACATTTTAGATGGCCGTAAGAAAAACGTACCAACCAAAAACTCCCGGAAAGATGAACTGCCTTTAAGAGGGTTTTTAATCTGTCGCAAATGTGGCCAATTACTTACCGGTAGTGCCTCAAAAGGGAACGGAGGAAGATACTTCTACTATCATTGCCGGAAAGGTTGTAACGAGCGTTTTAAAGCCATAGAAGCGAATCAGCTTTTTATTGCAGAGTTGGAAAAAATTGCTGCTGAACCAGAAGAAATAGAGTTGTATTATAAACTAATGGAAAAAGCGTTTAAAGAAAATGGTGAGGATAAAAGCAAAGCACTGTATCATATTAAGGTAGAGATAGAAAAGAATCGGGAAAGGATTAATAATGCCCAACAAATGATGCTGGACGGTCAACTGGACGCTTCGGACTATAAAGATGTAAAAAGGAGGTATGAGCCGGAGATTGACAGGTTAGTTCGTAAATCAATGGCAATTGCCTCTATGGATTCCAACTACAAAAAATACTTAGATAAAGGCTTTGGATTAATCAAACAGTTTGCATACGACTACAGCAGAGCGGATTTAGCTACCAAACAACAACTTATTGGTTCGGTTTTTCCTGAAAAATTGACTTTTGAAAATAAACAATATCGAACCAATACTATGATGACAGTGATTTGGAAAATTTGCAGCAATATCAATGCTTTTGGGGCAAAAAAAAGTGGGACTGAAACATTTGATGCGTTTCAGTCCCACAGGGTGATCCCGCTGGGATTCGAACCCAGGACCCCTACATTAAAAGTGTAATGCTCTACCAGCTGAGCTACGGAATCTAATCTACACTTTAATTGTAGTCCCAATGTTGAAATTGGGAGTGCAAATATAGAAGCAATATTTTTACTTCCAAAACCTTTTTTAAAATATTCTTATTTTTTTTCTTTTTTATTGATTGTCAGGTATTTAAATTTTAATTTTTTTCTCTCCTTTTGGCACTTTCTTTCATCAGAATCAAAAAATACACTATAATTGTATAAATATCATCAAAAAAACATGAAATCAAAACTGGAAATTAAACCTGGTGTTGGTCTTTCTTCGTTGCTCTTTGGTGCCTCCATGGAGGAGGCCGAAAAAAAGTTTGGTAAACCCGAGGATGCACAGTTAATTGATGATATCGAGGAGTTTCAAACTACCGTTTGGCACTATTGGGAAAGTGGTTTTACACTCTTTTTTGACGAACAAAACAACAAGCTGTTCAATTGTGCTGAAATCGACAATGAAGAGGCGCAGCTCTGGGGTAAAAAAGTGTTTGAGCTCAAGGAAAAACAGATTATTGACTTATTCCGTGAAAACGGGATTACTTTATATGAATCGGAGCAGCACGACTGGGGCGAAAAGAGGTTGAGTTTTGATGAAGCAAATATTGACTTTTATTTCGAAAAAAACAGGCTCGTATCTATCAACTTCTGCAAACCATTGCTGAACGCACAAGTATTAATATTGAAGAACTGATGGCGAAATTTTTTTTAGTAGGATATATGGGCAGTGGTAAATCCACTATTGGTAAACAGCTCGCTGCCAAACTCAAATACGACTTTATTGATCTGGATTCATTGATAGAAACGGACTATCATATGAGTATTAATGAAATATTTGCTACCAAAGGTGAAGCCGAATTCCGGGGCATGGAGCACAATACTTTAAAAAAAGTCCTTGAAAAAAACAACGTGGTGGTGGCCTGCGGGGGTGGAACACCTTGTTATTACGACAATATGGAGCTGATGAATCGTAATGGTATCACCATTTATATAAAAATGAGCACAGATACGCTCATCAGCCGCCTGAGCCAGGCAAAAAACAGTCGCCCGCTGCTGGAAAATAAAACAGAAGATGAGTTAAGAACTTTTGTTGCCTCTCAATTGGAAAGACGTGAAGATACCTACCACCAGGCCCATTACGTGGTAAAAGGAAAAGACTTAAATATTCCCGAACTGGCTAAATTTATAAAAGAACAGGTTGGGGTGTAGCTTTTTTTAGTTTCAAGTTTCAGGTTTTAAGTTTAGTGTATAGCCGGTTTTGGCATATGCTCGAAGTAGTTTATTATAATAAGGCGGAAAGTTAAACTCAAATATGAAGCCTTGAACGTGAAACCTGAAACATTAAACTAAATAGCCTGCCACTTCTTAACCTTATTGATAAACTCTGAAACCTGCTGGGCTGGCCATAAAGGGAGTTGTTTTCCATCGCTTATTTTACAATACAGGGTCATCTGAAACAAGGCGCGCAATGTGCTGAACCAGGGAATTAATTTTATTTCTGTTTCCGATAATTTTCGTTGTGTCTGATAGCCTTCTAAAAAGGCATCCATAATCTGTGGTGTTTTATTTTTATGGTCGTACCACCTGAAAACACCAATATCATAAGCAAGAAAACCTTCTCCAAAAAAATCGAAATCAAAAAAAGTGAATTGGTTGCCTTCGGTAATGTGAAAATTTTCTGCCTGCAAATCGCCATGGCAAATACCTTTTGACAATTCTTTTTGATTTATACCGTTGAATCGGGCCAGGAACTCATTTTTTAAGTGTTCAAGGTAGGCATATTGTTCGGGGTAATCCGTTAATACGGTTTTTAAAACGTTTAATGTGATTTCAAACTGAACTTCAATCGAATAATTGTGTGCTACCTGGCCAAACGATTTATTGCTTGTTAAATTGTGTATCCGGCCGGTTTCTGAGCCCAGCAGAAAAGCCTGTTCTGTCGTAAGTTTCCTTATTTGCTGTCCCGGAGCATAAAAAAATAGAACAGCGTGGCGTAAGCCCTCCGGAGCATCAATAGCTTGTATGTATTGGGCGTGTTTGTCTTTTATCGGGTAGGATACGGGAATGCTATTTTCATGTAAGTGTATTAAAAGCCTGGTCTCAGTTTCAATGCTTTCAAGGCTGCGCCAGTTGTGTTTATAAACACGAAGTACATACTTTTCTCTGTCTGTGTTTACAAGATAAGTATCATTAAAACCGCGTTTTAGAAAAGTAATGGAGGCTTCAGTCCCGGTTTCGTAATGTTCCGAAACCAGCTGCAGAAGTGCATTTGCCGAAAGTGTAGAATAGTTAACAGAGAAGGTCGGCATTTACTTTTTTATTACACCCAGGCTGTCCAGTTCATTTACCGAAATTGTAGGGAGAGAGCCGCTTTTTTTCATTTTGTCGGCTGCAAGCGTTCCAACTGTTAGGGCATCCTTTTCGGTTTTAAAGGCATCATTCCCCGGAATGGCCGGAATAATAGGCTGATGTATCATCTTTTTGCCGTCCACATAAATATCATAGCCCCAGCCTTTCGCCTTGCCTGTGTGGTCTTTTACTTCAAACACCCTGGTTTCAATCTTATCTGAACTAATCTGTGGCAGCTGTGAAGCGGGTGTGTTGTTTTGTGCGGATGGAGGTGGGGCAACCGGTGCAGTTTCTACTGGCAGCGCTTTCTGTTCAGGCTGTTCGTTGCTGCAGGATGAAACCACCAAACCCAGAAATACGAATGCGAAACAAACAGGTAGTGATTTGTAATGGTTCATAGTCATAAAGGTATTTAATACCATCTGCAAAAATAGTGAATTAATCATAACTGGAAGACGGCAAATAATACTCCATTGCCTGTTCAAATCTCCTTGCCTGGCGTTTCTGTTTTTTCTTTTAAAATAGTATCTTTAATGCCAATTTACAAGGGCGAATGAACGGTCAGAACAAGCATGCACAACCTTTAATAATGGTATTAGCCACAACCATTGTATTGATTATTGCATCACTGATGGATACTCAAACCCGCATTGCCGGCTGGGAAACCAAGCCGGTAGCGCCTCTTTCTGACATTCTATCGGCCAGCACCAAGGTTATTGATTCTTCTGCTGTATTGGCCCTTGCTGATTCTGTTGCAAAAAGCGACAGCATGGCGCTGTCTGTACTTGGTATTCCTTACGATTCAGCTGCAATCATTGATTTCCGGAATGATTCTACCTGTGCCCTTGCACACTTTTTTGAAGCATTGAATGCAACAAAAAAAACAAAGAATAAAACGCGTATCGCCTATTTCGGTGATTCAATGATTGAAGGCGATTTGATTACTCAGGACCTCAGGAGTTGTATGCAGGATACTTTTGGCGGATACGGAGTGGGCTTTGTTCCCATTACATCTATTGTTGCAGGGTTCAGAAGTACGGTGGTCCATTCTTTTGGCAATTGGGAAACCTATCACCTTTTAAAAAATCCTCCTGCCAACCACGTACTGGGCATTTCGGGCTATAGCTTTGTTCCTGTTGTTGTAAATTCAGAAGATACCACCGCAGCTCAGAGCGACAGCTGGGTAAAGTATGTTGCCGTGAATCAAAAGCACATCAATAAGTTTTATGAATCCAGGCTCTTGTATGGCAGATGCGAAGAAGGAAATTATGCCATTATCAATGGCGGGAGATATGCGCTGAAAGGACAAAATTCTGTGAACGAGCTTGCCATCAATCATTCCGCAGGAGCGCAGGCCATTAAGGCCTCATTCCAATGTAAAAGCCCTGTCGATATTTTTGGTTTCAGCATGGAAAGTGATAGTGGTGTGTTTGTCGATAATTTTTCTTTCAGGGGTAATTCCGGAATGCCCATTACCAAGGTGCCTCAGAGTGTATACTCCGGCACTAACCGTTACCTGGATTACGATTTGATTATTCTGGAATATGGCCTGAATGCAGTAAATTCAAAGGTTACCGATTTCTCCTGGTATGAAAGAGGTATGAATAATGTAATAAAGCACATACAGGCCAGCTTTCCGGAAACCAGTATTCTGTTGATAAGCGTGGGCGATAAAAGTTACCGTAAAAACGGAGTTTACGAAACCGACCCGAGTGTGCCTATTTTAGTGGAAGCGCAGAGGCGTATGGCAAAAGACAATAAAATAGCGTTCTGGAGCCTGTATGATGCAATGGGGGGCTATGGCTCTATGGTAAAGTGGGTGCAGGGCGATACAGCTTATGCAAATAAAGATTATACGCACTTCAATTTTAAAGGAGCACATAAGGCAGGTAAAATGCTATTCACAAAGCTGATGGATGAATACAATGCATACAATAAGCGTAAGGTTGAACAGCCACAGCCAGCTCTTATTACGCAAAAAACGATAGTAGAATAAAGAACAATAATTCTTTTGCACGGGGCAATTTCTTCTGCAAAAACAATACTGATAATTTTTGAAACGATATTTTTTTAATAGGTTGAAGTTTAGCATTTTTTTGTTGAGCATATGTGCAGGTATCGTAGCTGTGGGGCAAACAACGGATTCCCTGTCATACAGGCAATATCCCTTTATAAAGGGGGAGCTGAACAGGATTGAGAACGACAGTATTGCCATGCGTTTCTTTTATAAGAAAATGTATGAGCTGCAGGACTCTAAAAAAGGCCGTGTGGATATTGTGCACATTGGTGATTCACACATACAGGCCGATCATTTTTCAGGATTGATACGCCAGAAAATACAGCTGCGCTTTGGCAATGCGGGGAGAGGACTGATATTTCCATACAGGGTAGCAAAAAGCAATGAACCTGTTTCTTATAAAACTTCCACTAATGTTGTATGGGAGTCAAAACGCAATGTGTTTTACGAAAAGCCTTTGCCTATTGGCGTTAGCGGCTTTACAATTGAAACTGCTGATTCTGCTGCAGAAATAAACCTTATGGTGAAGGACCAGCCGGGACTGGGTTATGCATTTACCAAATTCACTTTGTTCCAGGAAAAAGGATTGCGCAATTATGATATTACTGTTTGTGATGAATACAATTGTGAAAGGGCAAGGTTCAGATCCATTGATACATCAGCCAGTAATTTTATTTCCCAGGTGAAGTTTGATAAGCCTGTCCGCCAGATTATTTTACGGAATAAAGTTACAGATACGCTGCATCAGAAGACAACACGTATTTATGGTATGATGCTTGAAAATGATTCAGCAGGTGTACTATACAACATGATTGGTGTAAACGGTGCAGAATACAGGCATTATACAAAATCCAAATATTTTATCCAGCAGCTATCTTACCTGAATGCCGATTTGGTTATTCTTTCAATGGGCACCAACGAAGGGTTTGCCGCGGATTTCGACCGGGTTGAATTTTATCATCACATTGATACGCTCGTTACCGGCATTCAGAAAGCCTGTCCCAATGCCACTATTTTGCTTACTACTCCGGCCGACTCCTTTCGAAGAACCCGCAAAGGCAGGGTGAAAAACCCGGATATGCAGGAGGCGCGTGTAACCATTATCAATTATTGCTTGCAGCACAACCTTCCTTACTGGGATTTGTACGAGATAATGGGTGGCTATGGTTCTATGATGAAATGGTTTACAGCGCAGCTGTCAGCAAAAGATAAAGTGCATTTTAATGCCAAGGGATACCAAATTCAGGGAAACCTTTTCTACCAGGCACTCATGGGCGGTTATGAAAAATATGTGAGAGGAAAATAAAAGGCATGTTTGCAATTGTCGATATAGAAACGTGTGGCGGTAGATTTGAATTTCGTAAAGGCCGTATCACTGAAATATGCATTCTTATTCATGATGGACTACAGGTAGTAGAAAAATTTTCAACACTCATCAATCCCGAGTGTTATATAAGTCCTTTCTTTACAAACCTTACGGGCATAACAAATGACATGGTGGCGGATGCGCCCAAATTTCATGAGATTGCCAAAAAAATAATTGATCTTACTGAAGGTAAGTTGTTTGTTGCGCACAACGTGGGCTTTGATTATGGTTTTATCAGGGAGGAGTTTGCTTCTCTGGGATATAATTACAAGCGCGATATACTTTGTACAGTGCGACTTAGCCGCAAATTGATCCCCGGTAAAAAATCATACAGTTTAGGAAACTTATGCGATTCGCTTGGTATATCCAATGAAGCGAGGCACCGTGCTGAAGGTGACGCAGTTGCAACTGCCCAGCTGTTTGATATTCTGATGCAGCTGAAAACTGCAAACCCCCAGTATAAGAACAAGGGCGTGGATGAGCTGATGGTAAGACGCATCGACAAAATCAAAAAATACATTTTAGATAAGCTTCCTGAGGAGTGTGGGGTATATTATTTTCTCGACCAGGATCAGAATATCATTTACATCGGCAAAAGTGTAAACGCATACAGCAGGGCAATGAGTCATTTTAATACCAAAGAAATAAAAGGACGAAGAATGCTGAATGAGCTCTATAACGTTGATTTTGTGGCTACCGGTAATGAGTTAATTGCTTTGCTCCTGGAGGCTGAGGAAATAAAAAAGCACAAACCGAAGTTTAATAAACGCAGGAAAATTGACTCTTTCGCGCATAGCATTGACTGGTTTAAAGATGAAATGGGCATCATCAATTTTAAGGTGATAGAGTATGAAAATGCCCGGAATGCGCTTACTTCATTCGGAAGCTACTTTTCGGCCCGTGAACGCCTGGAAACCTGGCTGGACGAGCATAATCTGTGCCTGCGTTATTGTGGGCTTACCGATAGCGAATCTATTTGCTTTAATCATCAGATAAAGAAATGCAATGGCATTTGTGGAGGCGATGAGGAAGTAGATGATTATAATAAACGTGCAAATGAACTTTTGCAAAAGTACGTGTTCCGTGAGCCGGACTTTGTAATAATTGAGAAGGGCAGGAGCAATGATGAGAGAGCTGTTATTCTCATTGAAAATGGGCATTATGCAGGTTATGGCTACATCAGCCAGTACGAACAGATCAATTCTGCTGAAGAATTGAAATCAAGTGTAAAACGCGCTACCTATTATCCAGATGCAGATGATTTGATAAAAGGATTTATGAAGCAGAATACCAGGCTGAAAAAGGTCGTGCTGAGTTCAAAACAGGAGTCTACTTACTTCGACTGAATCCCTATAAATTTGTTAATTTCAGGTATAACCGTGCGTTCATTTCGAGCTTGTCGAGAAACAGGCGGTGGCTGTAGTCTAATGGGGAATCTGTAATTCAAACCTTTAATCAAAGGTTGTTAATCCTTTTGATTCGTCTTACTTCACCAAAACAGAAATCGGCTTCCCAACACAACCATTCGGAAATTGTATGTTCAGCATCATTGCAAGTGTTGCTGCAATGTCGGTGATATAAACCTGCTCAGCTGAACTACCCTGCTTAATGTTCCATCCAAAGAAAAGAAGTGGTACATGCGTATCATAGCTGTATGGTGAGCCATGCGCTGTTCCAACCGGCATGCTGTATTCAACCCATCCCGGCTGATAATTGATAAGCACATCACCGGAACGTTTTGCATTAAAACCTTTTTGCATCAGGTAGCGCGCGCCTTCAGTAAATGAAGTATTGTTAAGGGTATAGGCCGTTAGTACTTCAGCTACTCCTTGCATTGGCAAAATAAAGTCGGCAAGTGCTTCCTGCACCTGTTGAGAATTCAGCTTTTTAGATGTCATTGCCTGTTGGTTCAATACTACCTGCTGGTTCGAAAACGAAACTACCAGGCTATCTCCAAAGGTATTTGCCAAAAAGCGTTTCATCGTATCAAGCATTTTCCATTCGTTGATGTAACCTGCAGGCACTTTTAAATCCTTCAAATAGCTTGGTACTTCCGGTGCAGCATGGTCTGCAGTTAAAAATACCAGGGCATTATTTTTACCAACCTGCGCTTCAATAAAAGCAAGGAGTTCAGCCAGCTCTTTATCCAGGCGAATATAGTCATCTTCCTGCTCTACAGAATTTGGGCCATACGCATGACCAATATAATCCGGTGAAGAAAACGATATTGCCAGAAAGTCCGTTGCTCCCGATTTGCCGAGATTTTCGTTTTTCATTACCTCTATTGCAAAGTCTTTGGTAAGTGTGTTCCCAAAAGGTGTGCTGCGTATAAGGTTCAGGCCACCACTGCTTTTCATCATTTCGGGCAGGTTATGCGGGAATACGGGCTTTGTTTCGCTTTTGGTAACCAGCTCGTATTTGTTATCATCCGGCATGCTTTCAGTGTATTGGTCCAATGGAAGTAACAAATTCCAGGGCTGACTCAGGTATTTCTTTGCAAGTTCTTTTTTGTTGAACTCCTGAACCCACTGTGGCAGCTCATTCATATAGTAGGTGCTTGAAATAAAACCACCTACACTGCCATCATACCAGTAGGCAGCATTTGCGATATGTCCTGCAGGCAATATGGCGCTGCGGTCCTTCAGCGCAATACCAATCACTTTCGATTTCATATTGCTTGAAATACGCAATTCATCACCTATTGTAGTGGTAAGCATATTTACCGGTGAGCGTTTCCCTTCATTGGCAGCGGTTCCTACACCTGTTGAATTTTTATCTTCTGCACAATAGATGTTTTTACCGGTACTCCTGTCATACCAGTCATTGGCGATAATGCCATGCACCATAGGCGTTGTACCGGTATATACTGAAGCATGTCCCGGTCCGGTATACGTTGGTACGTAATTATAATTGGTATTTCTGCAGAAGAAGCCCTCGTTTACAAGCCTTTTAAAGCCATCATTACCAAACTTGTTCCAGAAACGGTAGATGTAATCATAACGCATCTGATCAACAACAATTCCTACAACAAGTTTCGGTTTGGTTTGTGGAGCGTTTTGTTTGGCAGTAGTTTGAGCCGCCAATTGGAAGCTAAGTGCGCAGGCAATAATAAAAGCAGTATATCTCATAAAAAATCTGTGTTAATCTGTGTAATCTGTGGCAAAAAAATTAAAACTCCTTCTCACTCTCGACCCCAAACAATTTCCCTTCTTTCCAAAGCTTCAAATCCTCCTCAAGAAAAGCAGCATTGCGTTTTGTAAGCTCTGCAGGATCCAAATCACTTAAATCAGGCTTGCCGGCATTTACCCATGCGGTGTACCAGAAATTGGACGTTGAAGCAATGGCGGCCTGCATCTGTCTTTCTACCATGCCTTTCAGTGCTTTATGGAATTCCTTTGTATAATCCTCAGAAAAAATGGGTGCGCCATATTTGCTTTTTATGATTTTTCCTTCCGGATCAGTTTTAAATACTTTTTTATCAGTGAATTTTGCTCTTAGCTCCCTGTCAGTAATCAATACACTATCCACAAGTTTGTGCGATGCCATAATGATTCTCCATGTTTCTTTTTTTACATCGTCAATCATTTTCGCTTCTGAAGAATGATAATTGTAGTTTTTACCAAATAGTTCCGGTAAGCGCGATTCCCACAAAGCATGTATACCTTTCTGGTTAGTAAGTTGTCCATCATGATTGGCTGATGTGTGCAATGGCATGTGTGCATCACCTATATAATGTGCGAGATCCGCAGCAACAAAAAGTATTTCGGTCTTTTTCTTTTCTTTAAATGCCTTTGTAAGCTTTTCCATCATTTCTTCTATATACCAGGGCAGGAAACCATTTTGCTGAAGAAATTTCTCATCGTACTTTTTTTTCGCTTCTGTCAGGCTTTGAGGCAGCGTATCCGGTGAACCGAAATTTTCCATATCGATGTAATGCCGCGGCCCTTCTGCTTTATCGTTTAACGTGTGTTTGCGCAAATCGGGTACGGTTGATTCCTGGGTAATAAAATCAATATGATTGTAAAAGAATGTTTGCAATGGTGCCGGTAAAGCAAATACAGCCGATTTGTTGATGTGCTCGTGTCCGAAAGTTCCCCAGGAGATTAAGCCTGCAGCTATTGCCGCAGCAGATAAGGTAAAAACAATTTTTTTCATTTAACTTTTGTACTTTATTTAAACGTGTTTTACTAAAAAATAAATCAATCCTATACAAACAGTAACACTGAGCACTATATTGGCAATTGCCATTAGTGTATTGCCCGTTTTCATTAGCTCTACTGTTTCAAAACTGAACGTTGAAAAGGTACTCAGCCCTCCGCAAAAGCCAACAAGAACAAACATTTTCAAATTAGGCTGGAGCATCAGTTTTTGATTCAACAGCAATACGGTAAATGCAAGAACTATACAGCTGATAACATTGGAGCACAGTGTAGCAAGCGGAAAACCTGTTTTAACTGTCGATTGCACTGCAATACCAATGCCATAGCGTAAAAGACTTCCAATACCACCGCCCAAAAATACCAATAGCAGGTTATTCATTTATTAACAGAGTGTTATGCTTTACTGGCTGCAAATATAAGGCTATTTTTTTCGATGTTGTTTATATAGCCACTGATTGGCTTTGTGGCACAGATAAGCGGTGCCGGCACCAGTAATGGCTCCCGCAAGCACATCTGTGGGATAATGCACGCCTAGGTGCATGCGCGAATAGCTTACAGTACCCGCCCACAAATAAGAAGGGGCGATTACATACCACTTGGGAAAAGCAATGGAAAGAGAGGTAGCTGTTGAAAATGACATGGAGGTATGTCCTGATGGGAAGGAGGGCGTGCCCTCATTTACAACGTTATCCAGTTCCGGATAAGTTACATAGGGGCGCGAACGACTGATTCCATATTTTAAGGCAGCTGTGAGGCCCAGAGTAACTGCCAGGGAAGCTCCTACCACCAACCCCTTGTTTTTGATGATGCTATCGTGCGTAATATAACCTGCTCCTATGATGCCTGCCGGAACAAGGATACCTGCCGGACCTACTGTATTGCTCAGAAAAATGAATGTATTATCGTTACCCGGGTTGCGGTTCAGATTAATGCTTTTTAAAAGTTTTATATCTGCGTTTTGTGAAAATAGAGAACTTGACAGAAAAATAAAAACAACAAAAATATTTTTCATCAGTTTTTAAAAAATTTGGTTTGCGCAATCTGATAAAGCTTGTAAACAGTTATTCCAATCCCTGTCCCAAGCAAACCACCCGCTAGTATATCGCCCGGATAATGTACGCCATTGTATATGCGGCTATACGAAACAAAAAAGGCCCACAAAAACACAAGTGGGGTAAAGTATTTATACCTGTTCTGAAATAACAGGCTCAGAAATGCTGCCAGTGCAAAGGTATTGGCTGCATGGGACGACACAAAGCCATACATGCTGCCGCAATACCCATTTTGCAAATGCACATTGGCCTGGATCAACAATTCATGGCAGGGCCTTAATCGCTGGAAAACATTCTTGAAAGCGTGAACGGATATTTTATCACTAAGGAAGATAAGCAGCCCGGTTGCCAGTGCAACCAACCATACCTGCTTGCCGGTTTTTTTAAAAGCCAGGTAGAAAAAAAATAAGTACAGTGGAATCCAGAATAGCTTGTGGCTAAACCAGTACATCACTACATCAAAAAAAGAGTTGTGTTTGCTGTTTAGAAAAACAAACAGCTGGGTATCTATCTCTTTTATGGCGTTGAATAGCTCCAATTAAACAATTTTTTCAGGGACAGACCGCTAGTAGTCAAATCCTCCGCTGTCTTTTTTATTATTTAATTGTTTCCACAGTTCATCTTTCAGTTCCACAATGCCTTGTCCGGTTTGTGACGAAAAGTAAATAACAGGAACGGTTTTCTTCTCTTTAAATCGCTTGTTGATATCCTTCTTCAGCTCTGCGAGCAATTCTTCATCCAACATATCGCATTTTGATATTCCTAAAATGCGTTTTTTGTGCAGCAGCTCGGGGTTGTAGGTATCCAGCTCATTTAAAAGGATCTTGTATTCTTTAATAATATCATTGCTATCTGCTGCTACCAGGAAAAGCAGGGTAGAGTTACGCTCAATATGTCTCAGGAAGCGAATTCCCAGGCCTCTGCCTTCACTTGCCCCTTCAATAATACCTGGAATATCTGCCATCACAAACGATTGATAATCGCGGTATTTGATAATCCCCAGGTTGGGTACAAGTGTGGTAAAAGGGTAGTTGGCAATCTCGGGTTTGGCAGCAGAAACAACCGATAACAATGTGGATTTGCCTGCATTCGGAAAACCTACCAGACCAACATCAGCAAGTATTTTAAGCTCAAGTATTTTCCACTCATCGCGCCCGTTTTCGCCAGGCTGTGCAAAACGTGGTGTCTGGTTGGTAGATGATTTAAAGTGCCAGTTTCCAAGCCCTCCGCGTCCGCCCGGAACAATAATAATTTCCTGTCCGTCTTCTGTTATTTCTGCCTCAATTTCCCCAGTTTCAGCATCCTTGATAATCGTACCCAAAGGAACTTCCAGTATTTCGTCTTTCCCCTCGGCACCGGTCATTTTCTGGCTTCCGCCTTTTTCACCATCAGCAGCAATTACATGCTTCCGGTATTTTAAGTGGATGAGCGTCCAGAACTGCTTATTGCCGCGGGCAATCACATGTCCTCCTCGGCCGCCATCCCCGCCATCGGGGCCTCCTTTTGCGGTTAATTTACTACGGTGCAAATGTGCAGAACCGCCTCCTCCGTGGCCTGAACGGCAACAGATCTTTACATAATCAACAAAATTACTTTCTGACATTTAACTTATTATAATTTAGAAGCAGGTTCCGGATGTGAGTGTTAAAAACAACATCCAAAACCTGCTATCTTTAAATGATTAAATAGAATGGATATTCAATTACTTCGCAACAACGTTTTTTACTTTGTCGATTTTTTCGCACAAAGCATTAAAAATAGTTTCTATTTCGCCAATGCCATTGATGCCCTGGTATTTACCCTGTGCGGTAAAATGCTGCTTCAACGGCAGCGTTTCATTCTTATACACATCAATGCGCTTCTGGATTACTGCGGGATCCGCATCATCCGGTCTGCCCGATGATTTTGCTCTTTCTGTAAGACGCTGGCGCAGCTCATCTTCCTCCACTTCCAGCGATAAAATCACTGAAATAGACTGGCCTTTTTTAGCTAAAAATGCATCTAAAGCCTCTGCTTGGGCAATGGTACGTGGGAAGCCATCAAAAATAAAACCTTTTGCATTTGGATGTTTGTTCACTTCGCTTTCCAGTAAACGGATCGTAACATCATCCGGCACAAGCTGCCCTTTGTCCATGTAGCTTTTTGCAAGAGTTCCCAATTCGGTACCGCCTTTTATATTACTGCGGAAAATATCACCCGTTGAAAGGTGTACCAATTGGTATTTAGCGATTAGCTTTTCTGACTGAGTCCCTTTGCCGGCTCCCGGGGGGCCAAATAGAATGAGGTTTAACATTGTTTTTTGATTTAGGCTTTTTGAACGTTATAGGGTTATTTTTTCTGATCGGCTACATAATCAAGTACATAAATATCGGCCAGGTTCCTGCCAAGTCCGTTATAATCAAGGCCATAGCCCACTAAAAAGTCGTTGGGAACAACAATAGCCGTATATTCAATCGGTAAGGATTTGGTGTACGCTTCAGGCTTAAACAACAAGGTGGCAATTTTTATTTCAGCAGCGCCCATTTCCTTCAGCTTGGCCACAATCACTTCTATAGTGGTGCCTGTATCTACAATATCTTCAATTACAATTACAGTGCGCCCTTTAATATCCTCATTCACACCAATAAGCTCATTTACTTTCCCTGTAGAAGAAGTACCGTTATACGATGCGAGTTTTATAAATGAAATTTCGCTCTCAATATTTACTTTCTTCATCAGGTCGGCTGCAAACATAAAGGAGCCGTTAAGCACAGCCAGAAACAATGGCTTTTTGCCCTTCAGATCCGTATTGATTTGGCGTGCCACATCACCCACCGCTTTTTGAATTTCAGCTGCGCTTATTTTAATCCTGAATTTATGTCCGTGCAATACTACATTGCTCATAATACAAACGTTTTAATTGAACGAAATTACGTAAAATATACCTACAAAAAACGTTTGTTTTTATTTTATTTATCGTGTTAAAGAACTATTTTTGAGGCATACCAATTGAAAAAAAGCTTCTTTCTTTGTTTTATGAAGAAGTAATATTATTAATTTCACAGTAACTCCTATAATGTCTGCTATTTTCCCGTTAACCAAGATGAACAATAAAAGTGTAGATGTAAGTAATTTTTATAACAAAAAGATAGGTATACTTGGAGGAGGACAGTTAGGAAAAATGCTTTGTGTTTCTGCTACAAATTTGCATCTTGATATTTCCGTTCTCGACCCTTCATCCGATTGTTCTGCAGCTTTTGTATGCAAAAAGTTTTATTCCGGTAATTTATCTGATTATGATGCGGTTTATCGTTTTGGACAATCAGTAGATATCATTACCATTGAAATTGAAAATGTGAACACAGAAGCATTAATGAAGTTGGCTGAAGAGGGGAAAGTTGTTCACCCGGCTCCTCATGCGCTGCACATCATTCAGGATAAGGGTTTACAAAAGGAGTTTTATTCAAGGAATAATCTTAAAACATCATCATATATTATTTGCGAGAACAAAAAAGAGGTTCAGGAACAGATAAATAATGGCTTAATCTCATTTCCATTTGTGCAAAAATCGCGAAAAGCGGGGTATGATGGGAAAGGGGTTGCCGTTATAAATTCTTCTGTTGATTTACACAAATTAATGGAAACACCTTGTGTGATAGAACAAAAAGTAAATATCCAAAAGGAATTATCCGTAATTGCAGTAAGGGATGTTTTGGGGAATGTGAGTTGCTACGCCCCTGTTGAGATGATATTTGATGAACTGGCCAACCTCGTGAAATATCTGTTGTGCCCTGCACAGATCAGTGAAACTATTGCAAAAAAAGCAATAGTGTTGGCAACCGAAACAATAAATGCTTTTGATATAGTAGGAATACTTGCTGTAGAAATGTTTTTGGATGAAAATAATGAACTACTTATAAATGAAGTGGCTCCCCGCCCGCACAATAGCGGACATCATACCATTGAGAATACCTTTACTTCACAATATGAACAGCAGTTAAGAGCAATTTTAGGACTGCCGCTCGGGAGCGTGAAAACAATAATGCCCGCGATAATGTTGAATATATTGGGAGAACCCGGGTACAATGGTGCTGCAAAATATTTGGGAATTGAAAAATGTTTGGAGATGGAGGGTGTGAAAATACATCTTTATGGTAAATCAGAAACAAAATCCTATCGCAAGATGGGACATGTCACTATTTTAGATACAAGTCTTGAAAGCGCAAAACAAAAAGCGGAATATATATTTGCACACTTAAAAGTCATAGCATGAAAAAACCATTGGTAAGCATAATTATGGGGAGTAACTCTGACTTTCCTGTAATGAAACAGGCGGCAGATATTCTTAATGAATTTAAAATCCCTTTTGAAATAAATGTAGTTTCGGCTCACCGGACTCCTGAAAGGATGTTTGAATTCGCCAAAACAGCTCATGAGCTTGGTATCAAAGCAATTATTGCAGGAGCAGGAGGAGCAGCTCACTTGCCGGGAATGGTAGCTGCTATTTCACCCTTACCGGTAATTGGTGTGCCTATAAAATCATCTAATTCGATAGACGGATGGGATTCAGTGCTTTCCATATTGCAGATGCCTGGCGGAGTTCCTGTAGCTACTGTGGCGTTGGATGGGGCACTGAATGCCGGAATACTGGCTGTACAGATATTGGCAGCAGGGGATGACGCTTTATTGCAAAAGGTGGTTGATTACAAAGAAAATCTTAAAAATAAAATCCTGAAAGCCAACCAGGAACTGGCTTCAGTGAAGTTTGATTTTAAAACGAATTAATCTGTACCCGCTCGGCATCGCAGAGTGCGCAAAACGGTTATAAATAATTTATATCCTCAATGAAAAAACTACTTGTACCTATTTTTTCGCTTTGCATTGTATTTGCGGCCAAAGCAGGAAATGAAAATTTTCCTGTCGGTGCCCGTTCTGCAGCCATGGGCAATGCATCTGTTTCTTTAAGCGATGTGTGGAGCACCCATCATAACCAGGCCGGATTGGGGTTCATGAACAGGATTGCCGCAGGTGTATATTATGAAAACCGATTCATGATAAAAGAGCTTGGGTTGAAAGGTGGTGCTGTTGCAATACCTGTTAAAGCAGGCGCTTTTGGGCTTTCAGTTACGAACTTTGGTTATTCATCCTACAGTGAAAGCAAATACAGTCTGGCGTTTGCCAAAGCGTTTGGTAAAAAGCTGTCGTTTGGTATTGCTATGGATTACCTTACCACCAAAATTGCAGAAGGCTATGGCAGTAAAGGTGTGCTTGCAGCAGAGCTGGGCATACAATCAAAACCCCTGAAAGGGCTCACTATTGGAGCACATGTGTTTAACCCTACCCATGCAAAGCTCACAGATTATAACAATGAACGCATACCAACCATTATCCGCCTGGGTGCAGATTATAATTTTTCCGACAAAGTGACCTGCGCCATTGAAACACAGAAAGATATGTCAAAAAAGGCCGTGTTTAAAGCGGGAGTTGAATACAAGGCCGTAAAAGAGTTTTATTTACGTGCTGGTATCAGTACCAATCCTGATTTGGGTTCATTTGGTTTTGGATTGAATTTAAAAAATCTGAAAATAGATGTTTCTGCCAACTATCACCAGGTGCTGGGTGTTAGCCCGCAATTCGGATTGATGTATTTATTTGGTAAAGAAACCAGCAGTAAAGCTCAAAAAGATACAGAAGCTGTTTCAAAAGAAGAATAAGTAACCATTTGAAAGGATGAAAAAAAATTCCGCTTCTTTTGATACGATAAAACGCTCTAATAAGAGCCGCTGGTTGGGATTTGCAATCCCAACCCTGTGTGTATTTGTTGTTTTTCTTTTATCCAATACGCTTTCTGCCCAGGATTTGCCAGTAAAAACGGACGATTCAGAATTGCAGCAGCAGCTTGAAAATGTTGCTGAAAACAGCGGTAATGAAGATGCCGATTATACCAACCTCCTGGAAGGACTTATTTATTACAAGGAACATCCTATCAACCTGAACCGGACTAACAAAGAAGAGCTGCAGCAATTGTTTTTCCTGAACGATATACAAATCACCAACCTGCTGAAACACATTGAAAAAAGCGGGAACCTGATTACCATATACGAGCTGCAGGGTATAAATGGCCTGGATTTGCAGACGATAAAAAGAATGCTGCCTTATGTAAGGGTTACTGATAATTTCAATACGGCTAATTTTAGCATCAATGAAATGTTCCGGAACGGTAGCCATACAGTACTGCTGCGCTATGCGCAGGTGATTGAAAAACAGACCGGCTTTTCTGATATTGATAGTGCTAAAATTGCTGAAAGTCCCAACTCCCGTTATATTGGTAGTCCGCAACGGCTTTATGCCCGCTACCGCTTTACCTATGGAACAAATGTGAGCTGGGGCATAACAGCTGAAAAGGATCAGGGAGAATTGTTCTTTAAGAAAAATCAGAGATTTACGACCAGTGCTTATGAAAGTGCATTGAATGGTAACCAGCGCAATGGCTTTGACTTTTATTCGGCCCATTTTTTTGTAAAAAATATTAAGTTTGTCAAAGCCCTCGCCATTGGCGATTACCAGGCTACCTTTGGGCAGGGACTTGTTGCATGGAGCGGACTGGCATTTACTAAAAGTGCCGACATTACCAGCGGTAAAAAATCCGCAATGGGTTTGCGGCCTTATACTTCTGTAGATGAAAACCGGTTTTTGCGCGGTGCTGCTACAACAGTAAAGCTTAAGAGTTTTGAAGCTACTGCATTTTTTTCCCGTAAAAATGTAGATGCCAACATTTCGGATACGCTTGATAATGGTGAAATTGCTGCCATATCTTCACTGCAGGAAACAGGTTATCATTCAACGGTAAGTGAGATTGCAGATAAAGATGCCATTACACAAACCATTGTGGGCGGTAACGTTGCTTATAAAGGCCGCAGCCTTACGCTAGGTGCTACTGCGCTTAGCTACCAGCTGGATAAGAATTTTAAAAGGCAGCTGTCGTACTACAACCAGTTCGAATTTTCAACTACACAGAACCTCAATATAGGTTTTGATTACAATTATGTGTTTCGCAATTTTAATTTCTTTGGCGAAGCTGCAATGAGCAAAAACGGTGGTAAAGCCTTTGTCAACGGATTGATTGTAAGCCTTGACCCGCGCCTTGCATTGACTGTTTTGTACAGGGATTACCAGCGCAATTACCAGAACCTGGTGAGCAATGGCTTTGCAGAAGGCTCTATGGCTTCCAATGAAAAGGGCACTTATATTGGCGTTTCAGCCAAGCCCTTTAATACTATCACCATTACGGCCTATTGCGACCGCTTCCAGTTTCCTTGGATGACCTACCAGGCAAATGTGCCATCCTCATACGGTACCGATTACCTGGCACAGCTCAACTATACCCCTTCTAAAAAGCTCGACATGTACTTCCGTATAAGGGAGCGTCATTACCAGAAAAACACTGCTGATGCGGATGCAGACATTGATTATTTAGGGCCAGTGAAACAGGTGAACTACCGCTTCAATATTGGATACAGCATTTTGCCGTCTGTGAAATTGAAGAACAGGATAGAGCTTGTAGATTATAAAATAGAAAGTACCAAAACACAGAAGGGCTATCTTGCCTACCAGGATGTGACCTATAACAAAGTAGGCTCACCGGTTTCTGTAAGCCTGCGCTATGCGCTTTTCCAGACGGATAGTTATAATTCCCGTATCTATGCTTTTGAGAATGAGATACCTGGCGTATATTCCATTCTTGCCAACTATTACCGCGGCTCACGTTTTTACATATTGTTGGATTATAACATTACCCGCAGGATTGAGCTTTGGGTGCGTTATTCCCAGACTTTCTACGATAACAAAGATGTGATTAGCGCGGGTTCTCTTTCCGAGATACAAGGAAATACTAAATCGGAGATTAAGGCGCAGGTGAGGTTTAAGTTTTAGGGTATGTGCAATGTTAAATCGTATACCTCCTGAATTTGGGTGGATATGTGCTATAGTATTGCGCATATATACAAGTTATCCGTAAGCTAACAAACACGAGCGTCAACGACAAATTTATATCTTTGTAACTTGAATTGCTTGAAACAAAAATTAGAGAATGGCAAAAAAGAACCAATCAGAAAGATTAACCAATCAACACAAACTATCGCAAGGTGTGGTAGGTATATTTGGAGACGAAGCAAAATTACACGACCTAACGGTTGGTAAAATATCACGCCTTGTTATTGAACAACTTAAAAAGGAATATCCCCAATTATCTTTTCGTTACAGAACCGGTATCAAAAAAGAAGAAATAAACAACGCTCTCCAAAAAATTGATAAAGATTTAGGGCAAACTCTTTTTGTTCCAAATTCAAGCATAAAACCCGATGGAGGTATAATTGAAGTAAAAGACGACAATGACAATTGGAGAATAGTTTTAGTTTCGGAAGCTAAGCATCAGGGAAAAGATATAGAGAACATTATAATAGGGAAATTAGTAGGAACAGGCAATAATCAAGACTTAATGGCTGCTGGTAATGCGATAGAAAGGTCGCATAAAAATATATCCGAAATTTGTAACTATATGTTATCCGAATCCCACTTTCCTTATATTTTATTTTTGGAAGGTTCAAATTTTCTAACAGAAACAATTTCAATTAAAAGACCTGATGGAAGAATTGTAACATTAGAATACAAATCTGGAATGCTAAATAGATTAGACCGGTTAACTTCTGCAAATTATGGGATGCCGATTAACACTAATTTATGCAAAAATAGATTTGTTAAGCATAAGGATAAAACAATAATGCTTCAAGCAACTTCAATCTATGCACAAGGAAAAGGAGAAAAATGGAATGCTAAAATGATGTTTGATGTTATGATGGAGGTTTCGAAAACATCTCTTCAAGTTTTAGGCAGCGATTTGTTTAATCAGATAACCAAAAGTAAATAGAGATGACAATGGCAAGAAATGCAACAAATAAATTACTGCAACAAGCAAAAAAGTCAAAAAGTGATGAGTTTTATACTCAGCTTTCTGATATAGAGAGCGAATTACAACACTATAATCATCATTTTAGAAATAAAGTGGTTTATTGTAATTGTGATGACCCGACAATTAGTAATTTTTTTAAGTACTTTGCATTAAATTTCAAGGAATTAGGCCTTAAAAAATTAATTGCATCTTGCTACAGAGAACAAGAAATGGACTTGTTCAATTCCTATAAAACCGAAAACGGTTCTTTTTATGAATATACAGGAACTGATGGAGAAAATATTACACCAACTGCAAAAGATATTGTTTATTTTAATGGAGATGGAGATTTTCGCGGTTCAGAAAGTATTGAACTACTAAAACAAGCTGATATAGTTGTTACTAATCCTCCATTTTCTTTATTTAGAGAGTTTGTAGCCCAGTTAGTTAAATTCAAAAAAAATTTTTTGATAATTGGTAATATTAATGCCATAACATACAAAGAAATATTTAAACTAATCAAGGAAAACAAAGCGTGGTTAGGAATAAATCTTGGTAGAGGTGTTTCAGGTTTTATTGTTCCAGAGCATTATGAACTTTACGGAACAGAAACCCAAGTAGACAGTTTAGGGAATCAAATAGTTTCTCCAAATAATTGCTTATGGCTAACTAACTTAGATACATCTAAACGACACGAAGACATTGAACTTACAAAAAAATACTACGGTAACGAATCTGATTATCCTAAATACGACAACTACAATGGAATCAATGTGGATAAAACCCAAAACATCCCAATGGACTACGATGGGTTTATGGGAGTACCTATAACATTCTTACATAAATTTAATCCTGACCAATTTGAAATAATAAAATTCAGAAAGGGGAATGACGAAAAGGATTTATCAATAAATGGTAAATGCCCATATTTTAGGATTATAATTAGAAATAAAAGGATAGGAAAAAAATTATTACGGAAAACAGATAGCCTGCAGGCAACAGCGGTTTTGCAAAATGGCGGACTCCGTACTTCTATGACAATTTAGTGCAAGATTTAAGTTCAGTTTTTCAAATTGGGCCATTGTAGGTGTTATTTCACCTGCAATGTAGGGCAGGAAGATTATTCATGTAAAAACTAATATTTTTGAACCCTTGCAGGTGTTATTTCACCTGCAATTTAAGCAGGAATAGTCGCTAGATTGAAACTAATATTTTAAATTGAAAACATGCAAGACGAATTTTTGAAAGCCGCTATAGAAGAGGCAAAACAAGGTTATTCAGAAGGTGGCATACCGATAGGTTCTGTTCTTGTTTATAAGGGCAAAATCATAGGCCGGGGACATAACAAAAGGGTGCAAAAAGGAAGCGTTACTTTACACGGGGAAATGGATGCTTTGGAAAATGCTGGCAGGCAGAAGGCTTCCGTGTACCGTGAATGTATTTTGTATACCACGCTTTCTCCTTGCCCAATGTGTTCCGGAACAATACTGCTTTATGGAATCCCTAAAGTGGTAATTGGTGAAAATAAAACGTTTATGGGGGAGGAGGAATTGCTCAAATCAAGGGGCGTTGAAGTTATAGTGCAGAATGATGAAGAGTGCCATCATTTAATGACCAAATTCATCAAAGAAAACCCGGAACTGTGGAATGAGGATATTGGGGAATAAATAATAGAGAAAAAAAGAAACGCCTCTGCAATGTTACTGCAGAGGCGTTTTTGTTTTCTATTTAGTTGTTACGAAAGCGCATTCAACCTTTCAATATAGGCGATTGCTTTGTCCTGCAACTCATCCATAATTTTATGAAAACTTTCTTTCACTTCTTTCCCGTTTTTTAATTTTTTCGCACCATTCACCCGTGCTATCAAATCGTCTGCTAAGTCAACAGCTTCATCAATAATGGCATTTATTTTATCATCATTTTTTTCAGGGTTGTTCAGCATCTCTGAATAACACTCTTCAAGTACATTGGCTAATACACTGTTAATGTCTTTTTTTATATCTCTGCGGTTTGGCATAGTTCTGTTTTTTTAGATTTACTGTAAAGATAACGATAATAAATTTTGTAATATAAGTTAGCTTACCGATTGATGCAATAAAGGCATATACCTTTCCCCGATAGTGCGGAAATGCCATCTCTGGTGACCGGCAACAATAAAGGCGATGGAGGCCACACTGTATTTGCCTTTAAAGCTCATCCCTGTTCTGTTTAACATCTCTGGAGTAAAGCTTTTATACATGTACAGTAAGGAGGTATATTCGGCTCTTAATTCTGTGATCAAATCTTCAAAGCTTCGCAATCCCGCATTGGCTTCTATCGCATAATCGTCTTCCGAGAAAACAGGCAATGCCTGACTTTCATTTCTTGCAAAGCTTAAGGCCCTGAAAGCAAATATGCGGGTGCAGTCAATCAGGTGTTGCAGAATATCCTTAATAGTCCATTTTCCCGGGGCGTATACGTTGTCACCTATTGTTTTCCATGCCTCCAAATCAATAAGGCTCAATTCATGGATGCTGATTTCAAGCACTTTCAGCAAATCAGCATCATCGCAGAGATTTACTGTTTTTTGAAAATAATCAGGTAGATCTTTGAGATCGTTTTTTTTCATTGGCGCTTTAATATTTTACCTCAATATCTGGAAGAAGCCATATTGAGGCTCTGGCAAACGTGAAGTGGTAAGTACGTAGTAATACACGCCATCAGGATACTTCTTACCGGTCCAGTCGTTCTGGTAATTGGTGGTTTCATACAATTTGCTGCCCCACCTGTTGTATATGGTCAGGGATGTATTCGGATAAAATTCGAGATTTTTCAGGTAAAAATATTCGTTTATTGCGCTTCCCGCTCCATTTGGTGTAATCACATTCGGTATCTGCAGATCGCAGGAGAAAAACGTTATTTCAGCCGAATCTGTCACAGTTGCACAAGAGTTGGTTGCTGCAACGTAATATGTTCCGCTTGCGGTTATCAGGGTTACCGAATCTGTTGCGCCAGTGTTCCACAGATACGTTGTTCCCGGGCTACCGCCTTTTGCTTTCAACATAAGCGACACATTGTTGCACAAAGAAGTATCGCTTACAACCGGGTGCGGGTCATCAAGGTATTGAATGGTGTATACATTTGACTGGTTACATGTATTATCAGTTACAGTAAACTGGTATTCACCAATCTGGTTAACCGTAATCAGTGGGTTAAAGGAAGTAGCAGTTGGTCCAAAAATAACATTGGAGCCGGAAGGCTGGCTTGTTACTGTCCAGTTAAGTGTACCAGGTGCATTTACACCTGCCATCTGGTAGCCCCAGTCGCAGGTTTCATCATCAAATACAGATCCGGTAAGGCCTACAACCTGTATGGTTACTGTGGTATCGTAAGAGCATCCGAAATTATCGGTAACGGAGTACGTGTAAGAATGTGGACCGGTTGTGGTTGGCTGAACAACAATGGCCGTATCATTTTGTCCGGAAATAATGGTTGGATCTGCCTGCCATCCTTCGGAAACAATTACAGGAGTGTAATATTCTGTATTCGGATTTATGCTTGGATTAAAAAATATTCCCCATTCAAATATATAGCCATCGTCTATCCCCTGGTTGTCCCTCACAGTGATGGTCCAGTTCCCGTTGACAGGACACCCGATAAAATTGGAAAAATTCTGTTCAGGCTTATATGTCCCGGCAGACATTGCCTGACCAGCAGAAGGACTGAATACAGCAGTAAAATTACTTGCCGTATATTCAGTTGCAAACGTTCCCCAGGTAGCGTTGTCGGCAAAGCAGTATTGCCAGCCTATTCCGGGAGTTCCGTTGCCATTGTCATTCGCTTGCCCTAAAAAAGTGCCTCCGCCTCCAAAGCCTCCAGGTACGAGTCCATTTCCGGTATAGCTGTTAAAAATGGTTGTTGTTGTACCGTTCGGACAAGTAAGCACCATTTCCAAATCACCTAAATAGGAATGTTCCATGGTCACGCACATCTGCTGAATGTCGGATGCGCTTGTAATGGTTTGCCCTGGTGTAAAATCACTGATAGTAACTGTTGTTGTATAATCCGTACCTGAACCATCAGGGAGGTAGGTGAGCCCGGCAAACACACCGCCCAGCTCAAAAGAGCCCTGTGTTTCATCAACCCCAACTGTATCCGAATTTGTTACACCGCCAATAATTGTGGTAGTCTGGCCCAGGCAAAGAGTATTGTCGAGAGCCCCGGCCATAGACGCAAAGCTAGGTATTGTAGATACACGTACCTTGCAGCGGATCACTTCAATAAGGTTGGCCGGATCGGTCATGCGGAGCGTTACTATGTAACCAGCCCTGTTAGGAGGTTTGAACCATATTGAGTCGTTTGTGGAAACCGAACCATCGCTGATGTTCCACTGGTAAGTGCAGTTGTCATCGGTTTGTGCATAACCAGGTGTGGTAGCAGGCGGTATTGGTGCGTAAGGGAAAGTTCCGGTAGCTACAAACAATATGGAATCTTCGTAACAGATGTTTACATAACCTGTATCGGCAGGGTTCAGCACATCCGGCCCCGAGCCGTTTAAAAACGCTTGTATATGAGGCTGGAACGGTTGAGGAGGATTACCGCAGGAAATGTTTGCAGCCCAACCCGATGCCGTTGCTGTTGCATTGGAAACAAACTTAAATGTTAAACATCCGCTTGTATTGCCCCATCCTGCCGTAATGTAAAACCCATTGGGATGTGTGACGCTGTTGTAGGCTCCTATCAATGGTGCAGATGTGCTTGAACCGTCATATACATAGAGTGTGTCAGAGGCATGAACATCCCACGAAAAGCCAATGTTTGTAGCAAATGCAACCGATATTTTGTTGCCATTGGTAAGGTCCGGGCAAATGGTGATGGTTTCATTTTCATTATTGGAATAATTGGCGGTATCGTTCCCTGAATCAAAAAAATTCTGAACAGCGCCATCATTAAATAATAAACAGTTGAGCGGATTAGAAGTACCATTATCAGCATCTGTAATGGAAATTTGGGCATTTGATGTTGACACGATAAATAGCAATGTCAATAAAGAGAAAATATGACGGATCTTCATAAACTGTTTTATTTTGAAGTTTTTGTAAAGCGTGCTTTTATCTGTTCTTCGGAAAGTATCACCAGTAATTTTCCTGTACCTTCTATCTTGTAGTATTGATAGTCTTTTAACAAAGGTGCAAGCTGAAGTTCAAAAATGTTAATTGAATTTTGGTTGGCAATTTTAATGGTTCCTTTTATTTCGTGCGCAACCGCTTTTTCTGCCGGCAGATCCATTATCTGGAATGCGTTGCCCGCATAATAATTCCAGTATGCAAGTGCATCAGGGTTTTTGGTTTGCATTTCCTGCAACTCAGTTTCTGTAAATTTTGATAGTAAACGCTGGTCGAATTTATTTGTTTGGGCAGTAGCAACGTAGGATGCAAGAACAAAGGTGAAGATGCAAAATAGCTTTCTCATAGAAGTTGAATCGGTTTTATGAAGGATCATAAATGTAAAAAATATGTTTACAAACTGCAAGATAAGATGCTTTTTTGTTCAATTTGGTTGCATTGATATCTTGTTGATAATCAACTATTTGATGTATTTGTTCATTTGTTCATTGGTTCATTAGTTCATTAGTTCATTGGTTTCAAGTTTCGGGTTTCAGGTTTTCATATCTCACTTTTCAAGTTTGTTTATCAGTAGCCGAATAACTATTAACTTGTAACTATTAACTTAATAACCATACTCCCCGAACTGCAACTCCAAACTAATCTGTCTATCTTTGTGGTAATATGTTTTTTTCAAACGAATATAAAGCCAATTACAGGCAAACATTTGTGCTCGCATACCCTGTTGTATTGAGTCAGCTGGGGCACATCATGGTTGGGGTGGTTGATACTGCCATGGTAGGGCAGATTGGTACCGTTCCACAGGCAGCGGTAGCACTTGCCAACAGCTTGTATGTATTGGTGTTGGTATTTGGTTTGGGCGTGTCGTATGGGGTTACACCATTGGTAGCCGCGGCCGACAGTGCAAAGAATCATCTGGAAAATGCCCAGTTGCTGAAGCACAGTATCATCATCAATGCTTTAATCGGTATTCTTTTATTTGTTCTTTTGCTCATTGTGTCGCCTGTCCTGCACTTATTCAATCAAAAACAGGAAGTTGTTGATTTGGCAATACCATTTCTGAATGTGATGATGCTTGGTATGATCCCATTGAGCATTTTTTCTGGTTTTAAGCAGTTTGCAGAGGGGCTTTCAGATACACGAACAGCTATGATCATCACAATTGGCTCCAACCTTTTAAATATACTTTTGAATTACCTGATGATATTTGGCCACTGGGGTTTTCCGGAAATGGGACTTATGGGCTCCTGTTGGGCAAGCTTTATTTCGCGTGTGGTAATGGCAATTGTTATGTTCCTGTATGTGTACTATAACAAGCGTTTTAAAGTCTATTGGCAAAATTTTAACTTCAAAGCTGTATCAATACCAATTGCGAAAAATATACTGGCAATAGGTGTCCCTTCCGGACTACAATGGTTGTTTGAAGTGGGTGCTTTCAGCTTTGCCGTGATTATGATTGGCTGGATAAGCCCGGTGGCACAGGCTGCACACCAGGTGGCATTGTCCATTGCTTCTGTAACGTATATGATGGCAAGCGGTTTGTCTGCCGCTGCATCCGTGCGTGTGGGCAATAAGCTGGGATTGGGCGACAGAAATGGCCTGCGTATGGCGGGCTTCAGCGCCTTCAGGATGGTGCTTGCTTTTATGGGAGTAATGGCCCTCTCTTTTATTCTTTTCCGGAACCAGTTGCCTGTACTGTTTAATAAGGACCAGGGGGTAATCTCTATGGCTTCTTCTCTGTTGATAATTGCAGCTTTTTTTCAGCTGAGTGATGGTGTGCAGGTAGTGGGCCTTGGAGCGCTGCGTGGAATGAAAGATGTGAAAATACCCACCGTTATAACCCTTATCGCTTATTGGATGATAGGGCTGCCCATAAGCTATGTATTTGCTTTTGTTTGTGGTTATGGAGTAGCAGGAGTATGGTATGGGCTATCATTGGGGCTTACATTGGCTGCCGTACTGCTGTTCTGGAGATTTAATTATGTAAGTAAAAGGGTTTAATTTGTTATTGAGTATAAACAAAAAAGCTGTTCTTTAAGAACAGCTTTTTTGTTTTGCTTTTAATCCGCTTGTAAAAACGGGTACTTGTAATCCGTAGGAGGTACAAATGTCTCCTTAATGGTACGTGGAGAAACCCAGCGCAGCAGGTTAATCATTGCTCCGGCCTTGTCATTGGTTCCGGAACCACGGGCACCTCCAAATGGCTGTTGCCCTACAACAGCCCCCGTTGGTTTATCATTTATATAAAAGTTACCAGCGGCATTGCGTAATGCTTTTGTTGCAAATTCAATTGCATAGCGGTCCTGGGCAATAACACAACCAGTTAATGCATAAATGGAAGTTGTATCCACTATTTGAAGGGTTTCTTCGAACTTCTCTGCATCATATACATAAAGTGTTAATACAGGGCCGAACAATTCTTCGCACATGGTCACATATTTCGGGTCTTTTGTAACAATAATTGTGGGTTCAATAAAATAGCCTTTCGATTTATCATAATTGCCGCCCGCAATGATTTCTACAGCACTGTCTTTCTTAGCAGCATCAATGTATTTAGCCAGTTTATCAAACGATTTTTCATCAATCACTGCATTGATAAAATTTGTGAAATCTTCTGTTGGCCCAATTTTAAAGGATTTTAAATCCGTTAATACCTGTTTTTTTACATCTTCCCATACATTGCTTGCAATATAAGCCCTTGAAGCTGCAGAACATTTTTGTCCCTGGTATTCAAAAGCCCCCCGACTGATAGCTGTAGCAACAATAGCCGGGTCAGCAGACTTGTGGGCAACAATAAAATCTTTTCCACCTGTTTCACCAACTATACGTGGGTAGGTTTTGTATTTATGAATGTTGTTGCCAATGGTTTTCCAGATGTTCTGGAATACCTCAGTGGAACCTGTGAAGTGGATACCTGCAAAGTCAGCATGAGAAAAAATAACATCGGCTGCATCTGGTCCTGAAGGGTAAATTAAATTAATAACACCTGCAGGGATTCCGGCCTTAATAAATATTTCCATCAACACATTGGCTGCATAAACTTGTGTGTTTGAAGGTTTCCAAACCACCACATTGCCCATCATGGCACAGGATGTAGGCAGGTTACCAGCAATTGCAGTAAAGTTAAATGGCGTAAGCGCATAAATAAAGCCTTCCAGCGGACGCTGTTCCACACGGTTCCAGATGCCAAAGCCAGTGCCGGCCACAGGAGGCTGCTGCTTGTAGATTTCCGACATGTACAGTACGTTGAAACGCAGAAAATCAATGATTTCACAGGCAGAATCAATTTCGGCCTGGAATGCGTTTTTGGATTGCCCCAGCATGGTTGCTGCATTTAGTTTTGCGCGGTACGGGCCTGCAATCAGCTCTGCAGCTTTTAAGAATATACTGGCACGGTGTTCCCAGGAAAGTGCCTCCCATTTTGGTTTTGCAGCCAGTGCTGCATCAATTGCCTGTTTTACATGGTCTTTGGTGCTTTTATGGAAATGGCCCAATGTGTGCTTGTGGTCGTGGGGGGGAGCTAAACGAACTTTGTCGTTGCTGCGCACTTCCTGGCCTCCGATATACATTGGTATATCCAACTCTTTTGAGCGTAACTCCGCTAGCATTGCTTTTAAAGCAGTGCGTTCCGGACTTCCCGGGGCGTATCCTTTTATGGGTTCATTTGCCGGTACCGGTACAGTATAAAATCCTTTTGGCATGGTATATAATTATAAAGTTAAAATCGTTTTAAACGGCTGTAAAGGTACGAATTTATTGCTTTTTTTTCTCTTAAAAACGCTCAAACCCGGATACCAACAATTGTGATATCATCTACCTGGTCCAGCGTGCCTTGCCAGGCAATAAGCGCTTCGTTTAGAGCCGTTTTTTGTTCCTGCATAGGAGCTTGACTTACTTTCAGGAAAAGTTCTTTTAATCTTTTCGTTTTAAATTTTTTGCCCTCTGCCCCTCCAAACTGATCGGCATAACCATCGCTCAGTGTATATATACAATCCTTCTTTTGAAGCTGAACAGTGTGCCTGCTGAAATTTTTCTCCTGTCCGATATGCTTGCCTATTGGCATTTTATCGGACTTGAATTCGAGCAGCTGACCTTCTCTGGCGATGTAGAAATTGTTATTGGCAGCCGAATATTCGAGTTCCATTTTTTTACGGTTTAAGCGTAGTAAAACCGCGTCCATGCCATCCAGTCCAAGGTAATTGGTGTTCTCTGAATTTACTGCAAGTATAATAATCCTTCGCAGCTCATTTAGCATTTCGTCTGTATGAAAAAGATGGGTTTTTGAATGAATAATTTCATTCAGAATACCCATTCCAATCAGGCTCATGAATGCTCCGGGAATGCCATGTCCTGTACAATCTGCTGTACAAACGTAAATATCATCGTTCCTTTCCATGATCCAGTAAAAATCACCACTTACAATATCTTTGGGCTTATACAGGATAAACGAATCGTTGAGGTGCTGTGCAATGTAACTATCCGCAGTTAAAAATGAGGCCTGGATATGTTTGGCGTAATTGATACTGTCTGTAATATTCTGGTTTTTTTCTTCTACCAGTTTTTTCTGGAACTCAACTTCCTGTTTTTGAACTTTTATCAATTCATTCTTTTCCGAGAGCTCGGTGTTGGCCCGTTGCTTTTGCTTATTACTCCTGTATATAGTAATCACCAGCAAAAGCATCAATACAAAACCAATGCAAAGAGAATAAGCAATTACTTTTTGCCTGTAGATTTCCTGTTGCTGCAGGGCATCTTTTTGTTGTTGTTTCAGCTTTTCTTCAGTTTGCTGTTTATCAAATTCAAAGTTCATCTGTGCCTGAACCATTTTTGTGAGATTTTCCTCATTAAATAGGCTGTCGCGGTATTTGATACTGGTTTTATAATTACTCAGTGCAGACTGGTAATTTCCCATCAGGCTGTCGAGTTGCGACTTTTGAATATAATATTCCAAGATTGTCTTTTTATTGCCAATTTTTTCCGACAACACTAATGCGCTGTCGAGATATAGATGAGCATTTTTTAGCTGTTTTTGTTTTGCAAATATTTCGCCCAGGTTGAAATATGCTTCAGAAACTCCATTTTTGTCACCGGCTTCCTTGTATAATTGTAATGCGTCTTTTAGATAAATCAATGCGTTTTTATAATTTTTTTGCCTAAGAAACGTAAGGCCGATATTCGCTGTTGTAATTGCTATGTCGCGTTTAGATCCCAAAGCTTTCTTTATTTGTAGAGAGGCCATATAGTTTTCCATAGCTCTTTCATAGTTGTGCTGGCTAAAATAAATAATTCCAATATTGTTATAAGAGGAGGCAATATCAAACCTGTCTTTAATCTCCTGCCGTAATTCTAAAGCTCTTAAATGGTAGTTAAGGGCTTCTGTATAATTCTTCTGACTTTTATATACATTGCCAATATTATTTAAAGTTCCGGCTATTGCCGTTTTATCGTTATTTGCTTCGAATATTTTCAAAGCATTTAAATAATTCTCAAGAGCTGCAGGATAGTTTCCCTGGTGATTAAATACATTCCCAAGACTTATATATGTGTGGCAGATATCATCCTTATCATTAATTGACTTATGAATATCAAGTGAGGTATACAGATACTTTATTGCTTCTGAAAAATTGCCTTGTTTAAACTTATCTGTTCCTATATAACGGTATGTATTTGCAATCCGCTTTTTGTTATTCAGCTCTTTCCATATATTCAATGATAAAAGATGATTTTTTATAGCTTCATCAAAATCGGCTTTGCGTTCATAAATAAAACCACGCAGCTTGTATGCTTCAGCCAAACCTCCTTTATAACTGGATTTTCGGGCGATACCTATAGATATGTTGATTAGAGAGTCGGCTTGAGGGATGCTTCGCAACTGTATTTTTTCAGCAGCAAGTGCATTCAATGCATCAACCTTCAATGTATCCTGAGTAGCTGTTCTTATTATGGTTTCAAGAGAATCGTTATTATCCTTTTGTGCCGGGGCAATGGAAATATTAGTTACAATTAATAAAAGCAGGAGGCTTATATTAAGTAAGAAGCGGTATTTCATAATTCAATTATCAATACTCAAAGTTAAGAAAAACTCTGGTCTTTTCTTCCAATTACAGCCATCATTCTGCCGCTCAGGCCCTTATCCCTTCTGTGAGAAAAGAAAAGATTCTCGTCCTGAACGGTGCAATACACTGAGATTTCAATGTTTTTCAGAGCGACACCGAAATCAAGCAGCTGCTGCCTGTTTGTTGCTTTTAAATCTACAAACCATTTTTGCTTTTCGGGATCGAACGTTTTAAAATTGGCATTGAAATGCTGGGCCACATCTTCACCAACTTCAAAATTTGAATATCCGATACATGCGCCTATGTATGCTTCACAGTCGACTCCCCGGGTGCCATATGCTTCCTGCATTTTTTGTAAAGTACACTTTACAATTTCTGCAACGGTGCCCTTCCAGCCTGCATGAATTGCTGCTACAGCTTTATTTCGGGTGTCATATATTAAAATGGGGGTGCAGTCGGCAACGGAAACTGCTAAAAATACATTTGGTTTGTTAGTAATAAGGGCATCAAAACCTTCCGTAATAATAGGTTCTGTGGCAACAAATACGCTATTGCCATGTACCTGCTTGCTAATAACTACACGGCTCGTATCAATTCCCAGTTGACCGAAAAAGAGCTCACGGTTTTTCAATACATTTTCCTTTTGGTCGTTTACAGACATTCCCAGGTTCATGGAAGAGTAGGGTTGAGGGCTTACTCCTCCATTGCGTGTGCTTTGGCCGGCAATAACTGATGGGTCTTTAAAAATTTTCGGGCGGATGACCATAGAAAGTCGGAAATCAGGATACGGTGTTTAAGTTTAATTATTTATTTGTTTGTCCTGCCTCAACAGCTTTTCTTACACTACCATGTTTCAGTAGCAGCTCGTTTGCTTTTTTATACGGTATTTTCAGTTCCTTTGCTACCATTAGCGTTCCACGGTCAACCAGTTTGTTGTTGCTTAATTGCATGTCAACCATTTTGTTTCCTTTTACACGTCCCAGTTTTATCATTACTGCAGTAGAAATCATGTTTAACACAAGTTTTTGTGCCGTTCCTGATTTCATGCGTGTGCTTCCAGTAACAAATTCTGGCCCCACTACAACCTCTATTTTATGTTTTGCAGTTTTCGCAACCTTGCTTCCTTTATTGCAAACAATGCAGGCTGTTGTAATATTGTTTTTGTTGCATGCTTCCAACGCGCCTATTACGTATGGAGTTGAGCCCGATGCCGCGATTCCGATTACAACATCCTTTGGGTTTATTTTGTGTTGTTGCAAATCTTTCCAGCCTTGCTGTGTATCATCCTCAGCAAATTCTACCGCTTTGCGTATGGCTTTGTCACCACCGGCTATAAGGCCTATAACCATTCCTTGCGGAACACCATAGGTTGGTGGACATTCAGAAGCGTCCACAATGCCTAACCTTCCGCTGGTGCCTGCTCCCATATAGAATAAGCGACCACCCTGCTGCATTTGCTTTA
Source organism: Bacteroidia bacterium (assembly GCA_020051175.1). Lineage (GTDB taxonomy): Bacteria > Bacteroidota > Bacteroidia > 2-12-FULL-35-15 > 2-12-FULL-35-15 > 2-12-FULL-35-15. The sequence continues at coordinate 45,679 of JAGVJJ010000034.1, forward strand.
CAATAACTTTTACAAGCTTCTCAATTTTAGGAAGTACTTTTTCGATTGCAAGAGGTACGGTTTTATCCTCGTTATTGATATTGATAAGTAATTCGGTTACACTCATTTTTTCGAGTGCATTGTATTTAGAGTCTGATTCAGTTGTTTTTTTCATAGTGTATTCAACACAAAAATCTATAATTTAAAACCGATTACAAGTATGTCATCTACCTGTTCATAAGCACCTTTCCATTGTTTATGATGCTGGGCTATAGCCGTCTGCTGCTCTGCAAATGGCTTGTCTTTAACAGATGCCAGTATTTCTCTGAAGGTTTTTGTCATCATCTTTTTCCCTTTATCGCCTCCAAACTGGTCGGCATAGCCATCAGAGAAAATATAAAAAGTAGTATCGTTATCAGCCAGAATACTGTGGTTGGTGAATACGATACTGTGTTCACGTTCCGATTCCTTTGTACCAATAGGCATCTTGTCGCCTTTCACTTCTTCAAAATCATCTTTCCGGAATACATACAAAGGGCGCATTGCGCCTGCGAACTGTACTTCTTTTGTTTTCAGGTTAATGTTGCAGACTGCAACGTCCATTCCATCTTTGGTGGTATTGTTCGGGTTATTTCTGTACAATGCATTGATAACGCCTTTATTGAGCTCATTCAGTATCTGAGCGGGCTCTTCAATATTATTATCATTTACAATATGGTTTAGCAGGTTGTATCCGATGAGCGACATGAACGCTCCCGGTACCCCGTGTCCCGTGCAATCTACACAGGCAATAATTACATTGTCGCCTTTCTGTGCATACCAGTAAAAGTCACCACTCACAATGTCTTTTTGAAGATAGAAAACAAAGCATTGTGGCAGGGATTGTTGTATTGTGCTTATTTCCGGTAAAATGGAGGTCTGTATTTTTTTTGCATATTCAATACTGTCTGTAATATCTTTGTTTTTTCTTCGGATAATCTCTTCGGTAAGCTTTCTTTCTGTTACATCCGTGTCAATAATAACGAGCTTTTGCAGCTTTTTGTTTTCGTCAAATATGGGTGTAAGTGTAGAAGATTCCCAGGTGGGCGTGCCTTTTTTATTAATGTTTTTCGATTCGTATACAACTGAATTCCTGTTTTGGATACAGGATTCAAAAATCGAGCGTATGTCGGGATTATTGCTGATGTCATAAATGGTATCACCTTTAAGTTTCTTTAGTTCCTGAAGGGATACTCCATTAAGTGCTTCAAAGCTGTAATTTACCCATTCCAGGTGGCCTTCAGCATCCATAATTATTATAGGATTGCCTGTTTCTCTGGCAACGATACTTAAATATTCCAATTCTATATTTTTAGCTTCAATAATTTCATTTTGCTTCCGAATTTCTGCTGTACGTGTTTGCACTTTTTCTTCAAGAATTTCTTTTTCACGTTGCAAAGTTTTTAAGCGGAAGCGAATAAATGCATAAATAAGTGAAACCACGATTGCTGTAAGCAATAACCAGAACCACCAGCGCAGCCATATTGGGGTGGCAATGGTAAAGGAATAATTTACAGGTTTACTCCAGATGCCTTCTTCGTTGGCAGCTGAAATGGAGAATGTATAATTTCCCGAAGCTAAATTCGGATAATTGACACTACGGCCTTCTGTTTCAATAAAATCAGAATCGCTGCCTTCCAGCTTGTGACGAACCTTTATTTTTTCGGTAGAGCGCAGCCATATCGTGGAAAAATTGAAAACAAAATTGTTTTGCTTGTAGGAAAACTGTTTGACGGAATCAAGCGGAAAGGATTGTGATTGAACAAATATGTTGTTTAGTTGAATTACAGGAGTCACCGTATCCGATGGTATTTGTGCGGTCCTGAAAATAACAACTCCGGAATTGGTACCAATAAGTATGTTTCCATCCTTATCGGTATAGCAAGAATTTAAATTAGGTTCAATATCCGGTAGTGAGAAATGGTTTACTTTTCCTGTAGTAGCATCAATAATATCGGCTCCCCGCGAGTGTACAGTAATTACCTGGTTCCCGACAGAAGCCAGTACGGGCGTATTGTTATCACGAAGTCCGTTTTTACTGTTATATCGGGTAATAGAAGTTTTTTTTTCAGCTACCGGATTGTACTTACAGATACCATCGTCACCCGTACTGAACCATATATTCCCGGATTTATCTTCGGAAATGGAATATACCGTATTGCCTTTAATATTAAGTTGTTCAGTAATATTTCTGAAAGTTGTCCCGTCAAATACCGTTAAACCCTCTCCATCTGTACCAATCCACAGGTTGTTTTTTGAATCTGCAAATACATCGTAAATATAGTCGCCCTGTAGGCCGTTCAGTGATGAATAATTCTGAATTTTTAACTTGTTGTTGTCGTAGCTGACCTGGCTTATTCCACCACCCAGGGTTGCAACCCAGATGTTGTTATTTTTATCAGATGTGAGGGCTGAAATATTATCATATGCAATCCCCTGTTTCTGTGAAATAACAATATGCTTTTCCGTATTCGGATCGAAGCGGTAGAGTCCCTGGCCGTAAGTACCTAACCAAAGTATGCCGCTTTCATCTTCAAGAATACAGGTTATTTGTTTTTCGGGCATTTCGTCTGTAAGAAAATAATTTTTAATTGTGGTTTGGCCATTTGCCTGAAGGGTATATTTTACCAGGCCTTTATCTGTACCTACCCAGTAATTTCTTTTTGTATCGATATACAACGATAGTATTTTGTCCGATAGTAAGCCGTTTCGGGTAGTGAGGGTGCTAACCCTGCTCTGATATAATTCTGAAAGGCCTTTCGAGGTGGCAATCCAGGTATTGTCTTCCCGGTCGCAAAAAATCGAGTTTACTTCATTGTTGAGCAATCCGCTTTTAGTGTCGAATTGCCGCAACCAGGCGTTTCCATTACTGTCTTCCTTATATTTGACAATGCCATGTTGCTTTGTCCCAATATAAAGCGCGCCCGACATGCCATAACAAAGTGAAGTTACGGTGCCATAGTTCCAGCCCGTGTTAGTTATACTTTTAAATCTATTGGCAATGCCATCGTATTTACAAACGCCTGAATCCTGCATTGCAACAAGGAGGTTCCCTTTGTCATCGCCCGTGATGTAGCGTACAATGTTGTCGGGCAATCCATCTTTCATTGAAATGGAGGAGAAAACAGGTTCACCTTTTTTTACCTCGAAGTGCAGCATTCCTGCATCAGTTCCTGCCCATAAAGTATTCTTTTTGTCTTTGTAGAGGCTGTATATAAAGTTGTCATTGAGTCCATTTTCTGTGGTGTACAGCTTAAACTCCCCGTTTTTACTATAAAAACCAAGGCCTAAACCATACGATGCAATCCAGAGTCCATCGCATTCAGAAAAAGCGGTAATGCTGCCCTCGGTTAATTTATCATTAAATGCAAAGGGGCTGAATTTTTTGTTTTTGTATACGGTAACTTTGCCATTCTTTCCACCAATCCAAAGTGTTTTATCGCTTTGTACGTAAAGGGCGGAAACAGAATTGTCAACAAGGCCATCCTCGGCTGAAAAGCGTTTGAACTGCTCACCATTGTACATTACAAGACCTGAGGTGGTACCAATCCATAGCTCACCATCAGGTGCCTGCAAAACACAGGTAATAGAGGTGTTCTTTTTTTCGGTAACAGTTGTAAAGTTCCGGAAACTTTGCGCAAGAATATTTGCAGACAGATATATATAAATGAAAACTAAAAAATAAAACTTCTTTGAGTTATAAAACATGAGCTTATTTGTTTTCAGTACTCAACAGCATGCTGACTTCAACCAGTATATTTTCATCTACCTGCTGACTAACGATTGTAGGGATTTTTATATCATAATCTCCCAATAATACAGTAAAGATTGATTCTACAAGTATCTGCCCGTTTTTAACGGTCATTTTTGATTTTACGATTATCTCCTTACTTACCCCATGGATGTTCATCATTCCCTTTGCACGAACAGCATAACTGCCCTCTTTTTTAAAATCAATGTCTTCAATTACCTTGCCTTTGAAAGAAGCGTTTGGAATTTTTTCGGATTCCATGTATTTTTCATTGTAATGTTTCTTTTGCAACTGGTTCTGAAAGCCTTCAAAAGATGCAACCGGAATAGTAAGGGCAAATGTTTTTTTCTCGGGATCAAAGCTTCCGCTTAATTTTTTTGATTCCGCTTTTATAAGTCCTAATGGGCCTTTTGTTGTAAAACGAACGGTTCCGGTGCTCGATGAATAGCCTGTTACGTAGGTATACGATGTATAAGCCGGAAAAGCAAGCAGGGCTGCCAGTAAAACAATGAATGAAAAGTGCTTCTTCATAACTCTTTAAAAGGTGTCTTATCAAATATACACTAAAATTGTTAAAAATCCTTAGTTGAGTTCATATATTCTGCCCTTTTAAAAGCATACAATCAATTATTGAACCAATTGAATAACACCCTGTATTAATAAGCCAGGTTTGGCCCCAGCCAGCGCTCAGCCTCCTGCAGCGTTATTCCTTTACGTTTAGCATATTCAGCTACCTGATCTTCCTTTATCTTTCCAATACTGAAATAATGGGATTGAGCATTGGCAAAATACAAACCACTTACAGCAGCAGTCGGGAACATTGCCATACTTTCTGTGAGAGTGATGCCTGTGTGCTTTTCAGCTTCCAGCAAATTAAACAAGGTTACTTTTTCAGTATGGTCGGGTTGTGCAGGGTATCCCGGGGCCGGACGTATACCTGCATACTCCTCTTTAATCAATTCTTCATTTGTAAAATTTTCGTCTTTGGCGTATCCCCATAATTCCCTGCGCACACGTTTATGCATAACTTCTGCAAAGGCTTCAGCCAGACGGTCAGCAAGGGCTTTCAGCATAATGGCCGAATAATCATCGTGATCCGCTTCAAAGCGTGCAACATGTTCATCAATACCAATGCCTGTTGTTAAAGCAAATGCACCAATATAGTCGGTTTCAGATATTGTGTTATTAAGCTTTGTCTGCGGTTTAATAAAGTCGGAAAGCGCAACGTTGTATTGTCCTGCGGGTTTCTTTGTCTGCTGCCTTAATGTATGAAATACTACATCTTTTCCTGATGGCCTTAGAGTAGAAACATGAATGTCATCACCCACACTGCTTGCCGGATATATGCCTATTACAGCATTGGCAGTCAGCCATTTTTCAGAAACAATTTTTTTCAGCATGTTTTGTGCATCGGCAAACAATTTTTTTGCTCCTTGTCCACGTGTTGGATCTTCAAGTATTTTTGGGTATGAACCCTTCATTTCCCAGCTGATGAAAAATGGTGTCCAGTCAATGTACTCTACCAATTCTTCCAGAGGATAGTTGTTGAATACTTTATTTCCTGTAAATGTAGGGGCAATAATACTTGCTTTACCCCAATCAACGGGGAATTTGTTTTCCCTTGCTTCTTCAATTGAAATGAACTTGTTTTGCGATTGTGCATTTTTATTCTGTTCCCTTACACGCTCGTAATCTGCGTTTACAGTCTGCATAAAATCGGGATACAGATCTTCTGAAATAAGGCTTCCGGCCACAGGAACAGATTTGCTGGCATCGTTTACATGCACAACTGCGCGAGAATAATGCGGTGAAATTTTAACCGCTGTATGCACTTTCGAGGTGGTTGCCCCGCCAATGAGCAATGGGATTTTAAAATTTAAACGCTCCATTTCTTTGGCAACATGCACCATTTCATCTAATGAAGGCGTAATAAGCCCGCTTAAGCCTATAATATCAACATTATGAGCCTTTGCTTCTGCAAGGATTTTTTCGCATGGCACCATTACTCCCAGGTCAATGATTTCATAATTGTTGCAGGCAAGTACAACACCAACAATGTTTTTTCCGATATCATGTACATCGCCTTTTACGGTTGCCATTAATATTTTACCGGCATTCTGCCTGCCATTGTCCGATATCCCGGCAGCTTTATTGGCTTCTTTTTCGGCATTTAAGAATGGTTCAAGGTAAGCAACAGCTTTCTTCATTACACGGGCGCTTTTTACTACCTGTGGAAGGAACATTTTACCACTTCCGAATAAATCCCCAACCACGTTCATTCCATCCATTAATGGTCCTTCAATTACGTGAAGTGGTCTTCCCAGTTTCTGTCGTGCTTCTTCTGTATCAATATCAATATATTCAATAATCCCTTTTACAAGGGCATGGCTCAAACGTTCTTCTACACTTAGTTTACGCCATTCTTCATCTTTTTCTGCTTTGTCTTTGGTCACGCCTTTCAGCGTTTCGGCATGAGCAATCAAACGCTCGGTTGCTTCTGCATTTCTATCAAGTAATACATCTTCAACCAGCTGCAACAAGTCTTTTGGAATGTCATCGTAAACCTGCAGCTGTGATGGGTTTACAATACCCATATCCATTCCTTCTTTTACGGCATGAAATAAGAATGCTGAATTTATTGCCTCCCGAACCACGTCATTGCCACGGAATGAGAAAGATACGTTACTTACTCCACCGCTTACTTTCGCATGAGGCAGATTGTTTTTTATCCACCTTGTTGCCTCAAAAAAATCAACTGCATTTCTGCGATGCTCTTCCATTCCGGTAGCTACAGGGAAAATGTTCGGGTCGAAAATTATATCTTCAGGATTAAACTTTACTTTATCCACAAGGATGTAGTATGCACGTTTGCAAATATCTATCCTGCGTTGCAGGGTATCGGCCTGACCAACTTCATCAAAAGCCATAACAATAACGGCTGCACCGTATTGCTTAATTTTATTTGCCTGCTCAATAAATTTTTCTTCACCTTCTTTTAAGGAAATGGAGTTAACAATGGATTTACCCTGTACACATTTTAATCCGGCTTCAATTACATTCCATTTTGAAGAGTCGATCATGATGGGTACACGTGCAATATCGGGCTCAGAAGCAATCAGGTTAAGGAACTTGGTCATTGCAAATTCTGCATCCAGCATTCCTTCATCCATATTGATATCAATTACCTGAGCGCCTCCTTCTACCTGTTCACGTGCAATAGAAAGTGCTTCATCGTAATTGTTCTCTTTAATCAAACGTAAAAATTTTTTTGAGCCGGTAACATTGGTACGTTCTCCTACATTCATAAAGTTGCTCTCAGGGTACAACGTAACAGGCTCTAACCCGCTGAGATGCATTAAATGGTCAGCAGCCGGTTTTTTACGAGGTGATACGTTGGCAGCAAGTTCGGCAATACGTTTAATGTGTGCAGGGGTGGTACCGCAACAGCCCCCAACAATATTCAGGAACCCTGCCTTTAAAAAATCTTCTATCTGGTGACCCATTTCATGAGCGTCCTGGTCGTATTCACCAAACTGGTTAGGTAGGCCCGCATTCGGATAAGCGCTTACATAAAAAGGGGCTTTATTGGCAAGCTCTTCCAGGTAAGGGCGCATATCTTTTGCACCCAGTGCACAATTTAAACCAATGCTCAATAAATCCACGTGAGACATGGAATTTAAAAAAGCCTCTGTAGTTTGCCCTGATAAAGTCCTTCCACTGGCATCAGTAATAGTTCCTGATACCATTACCGGTATTTTTCTATCAATTTTCTGACAGTAATTTTGAATCGCAAACAATGCCGCTTTTGCGTTGAGCGTATCAAAAATGGTTTCTATCAACAGTAAGTCCGAACCACCGTCTAAAAGTCCACGCACCTGTTCGGTGTAAGCCTCAACCATTTCATCAAATGTAACTGCCCTGTAACCGGGATCGTTAACATTGGGTGAAATAGAGAGCGTACGATTTGTCGGACCAATGGCACCTGCAACAAAAGCAGTTTTCCTGTTTGTTCTATATGGAATGGTTGCCGGGTCATTAAAAAATTCATTAACCGCCTCTTTTGCAATTTTTGCTGATTCGTAGTTTAATTCATAAACTAAATCCTGCATATCATAGTCGGCCATGGCAATGGAAGTACCGCTGAATGTATTGGTTTCAATGATATCAGCCCCGGCTTTTATATACTCACGATGAATGGCTTTTATAACATCCGGACGGGTAATGGACAACAAATCGTTGTTGCCCTTTAGATCTTTGTGAAAATCCGAAAACCGCTTTCCGCGAAAATCTTTTTCTTCCAGGTTGTATTGCTGAATCATGGTGCCCATTGCACCATCAATAATAAGTATGCGCTTTTCTAATTCTTCTTTAATAGTTGTCATAAAAACTTAGCTTCCTGCTTTCTTGTAGGTCTTTAATTTAATTTTCCGTAATAAACTGTTGTGTCGTATTCTAATGTAACATAATTATCTTTTTCGAACCGGCTGAATAATTCATCTAAAGCCTCAATCATAGGGATATAGTTTGGATGTCCTTCATTGGGCATATAAGAAGACGAAAGTACTCTTCCTTTCAGACCTTCAAAATCAAGGTGCTGGTAGTTACTAAAAGATTTCAGGCTATAATTGGTCTCACCAAAAAAATCATTGAAAACCTTTTCATCAATATTCTTGTGGTTTACCTGTGAATAGTCGGTTGCAAACCTGAGTAAGAAATCTTCGTATTCTCTTAGAAAAGGAGTGCTGTCCGTACGCCTGTCGTTCCACATTAAAATTACAGTTCCCCCGGTTTTTAAAATCCTCTTAAATTCGTATTTGCATTTTTCTTTATCAAACCAGTGAAATGCTTGCCCAACAACAATTAAATCAATGCTACTGCTGTTTAGTTTTGTATCTTCTGCTGTAGCATTTATACTGATAAAATTTTTAAACTCTTTCAATAGCTTTTCTGCAGCCAGCCTCATTTCCTGGTTAGGCTCAATGCCATACACTGTATTTCCATTGTTCAATAATGGCTGTGCCGAAATGCCTGTTCCTGAGCCAATATCGGCTGCAATGGTTTGTGGTGAAAGTATATTAACTTGCTTTAGAAATGCAATTATTTCTGCCGGGTAGTCTGGCCGGAATTTAATATAGTTTTCAACCCTGTCGCTAAAGCGGTTAAGCGTATTCATTTACTGTTCTAATTTCTTCATTTATGCTCAGTACGAGCATAAAAAAACTCCTCTCACTTTTTACAGTCAGAGGAGTTATATTATGGATATTATTTATCTAAAAAACTCTGACTTATCTGTTCCGGCCAACTGGCAGGACAGGAATTAGCACCTTTCCACAGTGGAAGGTTGCTAAGGTTTCACAGGGCAAGTCCCTCCACCTTTCTTGATAAGTTATAATTCTGCTTATGCAGAACAATTAAAAGAACTGATACAAAAATAATATTTATTATTCAGCAATAAAAATTATATGCTAAACAATCTTCTTATTTATTCAATACAACAACTTTTTTGTTGACAACGTTTCCATCAACAGTAACCTGGATATTGTATATACCAGGAACAAATGAACTTAGGTTAATCTCCTCTTTTGAACTATTTGAAGAGAATTTACCTTCTGCAACAGTTTGTCCATTAAGATTCATTATCCGGTATACAGTATTGCTGTTTCCTGTTCCCACACTGATTGTTATTTTATTTGTAGCAGGGTTAGGATATACATTTACCAAATTGTTTTTGCTTTCATTTATAATGCCAGATGGTCCAGCTGCTTGCAAACAGATTTCAAAGCCAGGAGTAGATGCAATAGTACTGCCGTAGTCATAAACTCTGACATAATAAGTATTGCCTGGTGTCAATCCACCATATTCAATCATTTCGGTCCCTCCGGTCGTTGTGTTGTCGGAGCAGCCAAGTGTATTACCGCTGCAGCCATCTTTTAACACTACAATGGCATCAAAATCTTCAGAACCTTTTACTTTAATTGTCTGGCTGCTTGAAACAGCTACAAACTTGTACCAAACATCGAATGCTTCTGAGCTGAAGAATCCATTGCAGCTGTCAGCTGGTTCGGTACTGTTTGCTCCAAAAACAGTTCCTTGAATAAAAGTACAGCTGGAGTCCGCAGTTAAGGTAATAGCATTGGCACAAACATCGTTTGATGCTGGAGGTGGAGGCAAAGCAACGCATATTTCAAACTCAGGAGTTTCAGGAAGCGAACTGCCATAATCGTACACACGTATGTAATATGTGTTGCCAGGTGTAAGACCACTGGTTACAATGGATTCTGTAGCGCCAGAGCCAGTTGCATCCACACAGGTAATTGTACTGCCATTGCAGCTGTCTTTTAAGGCCAGGCTGGCATCAAAGCTGGATGAACCTTTAACTTTAATCTCCACATCAGCAGCGCCTGCAACAAATTTGTACCAAACATCATAAGCATTCGGACTTGTAAAATTACCGCAAGTATCTGGTGCGGTTGATTCTGTTGCTCCCAAAACTGTACCTTGAACATAACTGCATGTTGAGTCCACCGTAAGTGTGATTGCATTCATGCAATCGTCATTAGCTGGCGGTGGGGGAGGCAATGCGATGCATATTTCAAATTCCGGAGTTTCAGGAAGTGCGTTGCCATAATCGTAAACGCGGACATAATATGTATTTCCTGCAGTAAGTCCGCTGGTTACAATTGTTTCTGTACCACCAGAACCCGTGCCGTCAGCACAGTCGATGGTATTACCACCACAGCCGTCCTTTAGCACTACAACCGGGTCAAATGAGGAAGACCCTTTTACTTTAATCTCTACATCAACTGAATCCGCAACAAACATGTACCAAACATCAAACGCTGCAGAGCTTGTAAATGAACCACAGGTATCAGCCGGTTCTGATTGTGTTGCACCGTCAACCGATCCCATCATATAATTACATACAGAGTCAATTGCAATTAGCAAAGCTCCTGAGCAATTGTCGTATGCCGGTGGAGGAGCTGGGAGTGACACACAAATGTCAAAATCCGGAGTTGATGGAATGGCTGAACCATAAGGGTAAACACGGATATAATAGGTATTGCCAACAACAAGATTGCTATCATTGATTACTTCTAACCCGCCAGAATAAGTATTGTCAGAGCAGTTCAAAACACTTCCGCTGCAACTGTCTTTTAAAACAATAACCGCATCAAATGATAAAGCTCCCTGTACTTTAATCACAATGTTAGAGTCTGTTGCAACAAATTTATACCAAACGTCAAAAGCACTGGTGCTTGAGAAACTGGCACAGCTATCGGCAGGACCTGATTGAGTTGCACCGGATACAGTTCCTGAAACAGAGGTACACAGTGTATCAACATTCAAAAGTATTGCACCTGAACAATTGTCATTTGTAATAGGGGGGGCAGCCTGTTTAACACAAATATCAAAATCAGTTGTAGTAGGCATAGCACTGCCATAGTGGTAAACACGGATGTAATAAGTGTTACCCACAGTAAGGCCTGAAGCATTGATTACTTCTGTACCGCCTTGTCCTGAATTATCCGAACAGTTGTTTAAAGTGCTGCTGCTGCAGCTGTCCATCAAAAGAACCACTGCATCAAACGAAGCAGAACCTTTAACTGTTATAATCTGTCCACCCGGAACAGCAACAAATTTATACCAAACATCGAACGCTGCAGTACTTGTAAGTCCGTTACAGGTTAATGGAGCCACAGATTGTGTAGCCTGATCAACAGTACCCGCAGTAAAGTTACAAAGGCTGTCCACTATTAAAGTGGTTGCATTTGCACAATCATCATTAGCCGGTGCGGTTGGAGGGGGCGCCATGAACAAGGCTCCTTTGGCATGCACAGTTAAGGTTGTTGCCACAAAAAGGGCGATGCTGGTTATAATTAATCCTGCTTTAATGTAAGGCTTCATCATCTTGGTTTTTGTTGTGTTTTTATTAGTAAGGTTTAATATAAGGTATGGGGTTTTATGCCCATACCTCATGTAGTTTCTGTTGGCTTCTGTTAGTTAATAATAATTCGTTTAGCAACTTGTGTGCTTCCTGAAGTAAATAAAACAGTGTAAGTACCTTTTGCTGGTACAGCATCGTTTACAGTAAGCTTAATTTCACCGTTTTGTGGCGCAACATGAGTTGTGTACACCGATTGGCCATAAACGTTTATAATGCTTATTTTAACATTTTCTGAAGTAAAGATTCCAGACGAAATAATGTTAAAGCTTCCTGACGATGGATTCGGATAAACGTTAATTGCATCGGCAAGGCCGAATTCTTCAACGCCTACACCAGAACAGGCAACGTATGCAGGTTGCGAACTTGCTGTACATCCATTTGTAATATCTGTTACAAATACTGAATAAAAACCAGGTTGATTAGCAGTATAGAATTGTGAAGTAGCGCCAATGATTGGTGTTCCTGAAATATACCACTGGTAGTTCACATTCGATATTAGATTTGCAGCAAGTGAACATCCTACACTTTGCATCACCGGTGTAGCAGGGCAAACAATACCTGATTGGGTGATAGTATAGATTTGACCACCTACGGTGATTGTACCTGTTCTCTGCGATGTACTTGTACTTGCATCTACTGAGAAGTTTACAGTTCCATTACCCGATCCGGTGTTTCCGGATGAAATGAATATCCAGCTATCGTTCGATATTGCGGTCCAGTTACATCCGCTTGACGCGGTAACATTAAAGCTTCCTGTACCTGCAATTGCTGTAAAGGTCTGGCTGGAAGGGGTTAATGTATAGCTGCATGAAGATGTGCCGTTCTGAACAACAGTATGAGTCTGTCCCGCAACAGTTATTGATCCAAGTCTTTGTGATGTTCCTGTGTTTGCGGATACAGAGTACCCTGCGGTTCCGGTACCAGTACCGGTTCCTGAAGTAATTGTAATCCAGCTGTCAGTAGTAGTAGCTGTCCATGTACATCCTGCAGCAGCAGTAACGTTTACAGTACCTGTTCCTGCAGCAGCGGTGTATGACAACGCTGTAGGAGAAATGGTATAAGTACATTGTAACCCGTTTTGTGTTACAGTATGTGTTTGTCCTGCTACAGTAATAGTTCCGGTACGCTGCGTTGTGGTAGTATTGTTGGCTACAGTATAGTTTACTGAACCATTACCAGACCCCGTTCCTCCAGAAGTAATTGTAATCCAGGCGTCATTGGATGTTGCAGTCCAGTTACATCCTGGAGCAGCAGTCACAGTCACGCTTCCAGGGCCGCCTGAAGCGGAGAACGACAATGAAGCAGGAGTAATCGCATACGAGCAAGGTGAAACTCCGCTTTGAGTAATAGAATGCACCTGACCAGCAATTGTTATTGTTCCAACACGCTGAGCTCCGGAATTAGCAGTAATGGTGTAAGTTACTGTTCCATTTCCGCTGCCTGTGCTTCCTGATGTAACGGTAATCCAGCT
>JAGVJJ010000083.1 GCA_020051175.1 Bacteroidia bacterium
CCAGTTGAACCAGTTGCACCCGTATTACTTGTACTACCAGTAGCTCCGGTTGACCCCGTGTTACTTGTGCTGCCTGTTGCACCAGTTGACCCCGTGTTACTTGTGCTGCCGGTAGAACCTGTAGCGCCCGTGCTACTTGTACTACCAGTAGCTCCGGTTGACCCCGTGTTACTTGTGCTGCCAGTTGAACCAGTTGCACCTGTATTGCTTGTGCTGCCAGTTGAACCAGTTGCACCCGTATTACTTGTACTTCCTGTGGCTCCAGTAGCACCGGTGCTACTGGTGCTGCCGGTTGAACCTGTAGCGCCCGTGCTGCTTGTGCTGCCGGTGGCTCCTGTAGCACCTGTATTGCTTGTATTGCCAGTTGAACCAGTTGCGCCAGTATTACCTGTAATACCAGTGGCTCCAGTTGAACCGGTGCTACTCGTGCTGCCGGTAGAACCCGTAGATCCAGTATTACTCGTACTGCCTGTTGCACCTGTTGCACCCGTATTGCCGGAATTTCCCGTTGTTCCGGTATTGCCCGTTCTGCCAGTTGAACCGGAAGCACCAGTATTACTTGTGCTGCCTGTTGCACCAGTTGTACCCGTATTGCCTGAATTTCCCGTTATTCCGGTATTGCCGGTTCTGCCAGTTGAACCGGAAGCACCTGTATTACTTGTGCTGCCTGTTGCACCAGTTGCACCCGTATTGCCGGAATTTCCTGTTGTTCCGGTATTGCCCGTTCTGCCAGTTGAACCGGAAGTACCTGTTGAACCGGTATTGCTTGTATTCCCGGTACTACCAGACGAACCAACAGAACCCGTATTTCCAGTATACCCAATGTTACCAGTAATACCTGTAATCCCAACAGGACCAGTGTTTCCAGTTGAGCCAGTTGCACCCATATTCCCAGTATTTCCCGTTGCCCCAGTATTTCCCAAACCACCAGTTGAGCCAGTGTTACCAGTATTTCCAGTGGGTCCGGTTGAGCCTGATGGACCCATACTACCAGTATTTCCAGTAGTCCCTGAAGCTCCAACATCTCCAGTAAATCCGGTGTTTCCAGTAAAACCAGTTACCCCGGTGCTTCCAATTAAACCGGTTGGTCCGGTATTTCCTGTTATCCCGGTATTACCTGTTGCCCCCGTCTGCCCGGAATCACCTGTTGCACCTGTACCGCCTGAGGCTCCTGTTGCACCGGTATCACCCGAAGCCCCAACTGAACCTGTACTTCCAGTTAATCCAATAATTCCAGTATCGCCAGTATCCCCCTTTAAACCAGTATTGCCTGTATTTCCTGTTGCACCTGTCCGACCAGTGGCCCCCGAATTCCCAGTAAAACCAGGGTTACCCGGTAAACCAGGAACACCGGTAGCACCTGTTGAACCATTCATTACTGAATTTATTGCGCCTCCAATAAGAGGTTTCCAATAAGTCCCATTAAAATAATAAAAGGTATTATTGGAATTCAAATAAATCAAAAGGCCGGTTGCCGGTGAAGAAACAAGAGAGGTATCTGCAATACGTGGAATTAATATCCCCTTATCAGTGGCCGTTAAATCAAGAATTGCGCTTGGATCGGGAACCATTGTTCCTATACCAACATTGTTTTGAGCAGTCCCCTTACCAACGCCAGCCAAAAACAAAACTAGTAAAGCAAACAGTCTTAGCCAGCCCAATTTAAGCTTAACTGGACAGCTATACTTATTTTTCATTAAACCAATTTGCTGTTGACGTTTTTTCATTTATAATCTTATGATTTTATCATCCTATTATTATGAACTGAAACTCTATCTTAATAAAGTGACATTACCAGTTTCTATTAAATTTTCTCCATTTTTCAGCTTTCCGTTCACGAAATAAACAAATACTCCAGAGTTCATGGGTTCACCCTGATAATTACCATCCCAACTACCATTTAAATCAGTGGTTTCAAATACTCTTTCGCCCCACCTGTCATAAATTGTAAAACGGAGCTCCGCAATACCTTTACCCATAACATGCAAAACGTCATTAATGCCATCGTTATTGGGAGAAAACACATTTGCCACAAAAACAGAAGGAACTATTTCAGACAAAACAAAAGCATCATTTGAAAAATCAGCAACAGCTTTCTTTTTAAGTCCGCTGAAAGCATAATTATTTATTTTGGTAACCGTTCCTAAATTCTTCCATTGTGCACCTGTCCATTGTGCCATTAGTTCAAAATCACCATCCAGTATATTATCAAAATACAACGTTATGTCTGCTGAGGAAAACCCATTTGTTCTGTTTATCTTATGGAAAAAGCTGGGGTTTATCTGGCCCAGAGTATTTTCTTTCACTGAACGGTCGTATCCCTCATCAGTGGCATCTATGTTTATCATTCCGACTTTAAATGTATTTCCAGCTGATGAATTTGGCACAATTTCCACAGGTCTGTATCGCGGAGTTCCATCATTTGAACCTACAGGAAAAAGATAGGCGCCAGCAAAAAGTGTATTTCGGGCAAGCCCACCATTGCCTGTACTGCTAATAAAGCCTGTATTCCTTGCAATTACACCCGTGTCAACAGAAGTTATAAATACAGTATTATTGCCTGCAGCAAATTCACGGTCGCTGAGTGAAAGTGTGTCTTCAATTTCAGTATCTATATCGCTAAGCTGTTTTGTTCCAGAACCCGACAGTCCAAGCTTATTGAAATGCGTTAATGTGCTGCCACTGATGGTTTGGGTTGCCCCACTCAAATATACCCAACCGTTGTTACCTGCTGTAAATACATTTCCTGTTGGGTTGTTATTTATACAGTCGCCAGTAATGTAAAAATTGCCAGAATTAGCAATGCTGCCATTGTTCTGGTGAATTATATTGCCAACGATAACAAAAATAGGGTTGTTGTTAACAATGGATTGCCCGTTGTTCACGAAATTGATTTGGGAGAATGCAACTGTTGAGGACAAAAAGACAAATGGTAACAGAAAGCTAGGAGTCAGGAATTTAAAGTTAAATGTTTCAGATTTGAGGTGTGAGTCCGAAAAATTTTTCTTTGGAGAACAGGATTGCAAACTGTAAACCCGCCCAAAATTCATGCGGGCTGTAAACGGTAAATACTCTCTTAGCCAATTGCAAATAGCGGATTGCCAATTGCAAATTATCTTTTGTTGTAAAAAATCTTTATTTAGGCGTGGTTTGCGGGGGGGGGGGGGGTAACGCCAACTATGTTTAGATGTGCGCTGTAAATGGATATTATGTGGCTAAAATGGCAATTCATAAAAGCAAATATATGAAAAGATAATTGGTAAAACAAATTTTTTTACTCCAGGGCAAACGCATCTAAAATTAACATTTTGGTTTTTGATAAGACTACAACAGCATTATAATGCCTTCATAATCATTAAGTAATGGTGCTTTATGATTTATAGCGGGTATGAACTATATGAAATTTACAATTAGAGTTTATACCGAATAAGTGTTATTATCAAAAAAAAATAAAATTAAAACACAGAGTCCGCAGAGAAAGACAGAGTTTCACAGAGTAAATGCCCTGTGAAACTCTTAAAACTCTGTGGATCTCTGTGTTAAAGAAAATACGACTCTAATTCGATATAAACTCCAATGTTTATTTTATTTGTTTCTTACTTTAAAACTTACCCATTATAAATCATACAGAGCCATAATAATTAAGGTGCCAGTTTAAACACCACACTTTTCACCCATCCTTTGCCCCATTCGTTTATTTCTTCTGTACTCCAAAGTTCAGGAAAGAAAATGCGTTTCTGAAAGCGTGGTGGCAGATATTTCTGCCAGTTGGTACCACCTGTTGCAGCAATGTCTTCAGGATCGGCTTGCAAATAGCGGACAGCAGATTTGTAGTGCGACAAAGGCCAGTTCACATTGATATTTACATCCAGCTGACGCAATGCAAGCATTAACGGCTCATTTTTTTGATCAGCGGCTGGTAGTGATTTGTAAAGGGACAGCAAGTTCTTAACGCGGAATTTTCTCGCCAGTTGCTTGAACTGTTCAGAATATTTTTGTTCGAATTGTACCAGTGTCAATGTTTTTTTACCCGATGCAAGCTCTGTTGCGCCCGCTTTCCAGTAAATGTGCTCGTACATCTTGTCAATCTGCTCTTCGAATGTATCGTCAGAGAAATCAGCGCGGACATCTTTTGCAACCAGGTTCTTGAAAGTGGTGGAGCATATTTCAATCATGCGGTATTGTCCCGACTGAAAACCACTGGCTGGCAGCAGGCTCATCCGGAATTTCAGGAACTGCTTTGGGTCCATACCATCCACCATAATATCAAAAGAAGTGATAAGAGCTTCAAAGTAACGGTTGATGCGGTTAATGCGGTCAGTTAAAAAAGTAGCATCCAGGTTTTCTTTTTCAGCCAACTGCTCATATTCGTGTAAACACAGCTTAAAATACAATTCTGTTACCTGGTGGTACATGATGAAAATTTTTTCATCAGGAATAGGCGTTTTAGGCGTTTGAAGACTTAATAAAGTATCGAGGTGAATATAATCCCAGTAGGTCAAATAATCTGCATAAAGCAGGCCATCCAGGTAGGAAACGAGGTTTTGTCCCATTGCCTGGTATTTCTCATCCAGAAGCTTTAAGCGTTCGATTATTTCAGGTTTCAGTTCCATTGTTTACAGGTTTTGAAATAGGATTACAAAGGTAGGATAAAAATGGATAATGTATAATGGAAAATGGATGATGTATGTCAGGAGTTTTTAGTTTGTAGTTCGTGGTTTGTAGTTCGTAGATTTTGAACTGAAAAAAGTTGGCAATTGGCAGTTGGCAAATAATAAACAATTTAACAATTGGACAATTGAGCAGTAGGCAATTGGAAATTTTTGGATTTTGGATTATTGATTTAGGATTTGGACGAGTGTAGTTTTGTAAATTCGTATCCATTCGTTTATTCGTAACCAGTTATTCGTATAAATTCGTAATTCGTAGTATCTTTGTATTTCAATAGTTACAATGAACAGAGGATTAATGAACTGGGTGATATTGGTAGCGCTGGCGCTTACGTGGGGTAGTTCTTTTATCCTAATGAAGCGGGGACTGGAAGTTTTTTCCAGCGATCAGGTGGCGGCACTCCGTATTTTCATTGCCTTTCTTTTTTTATCTCCATTGTTGTTCAAACATATTAAAAAGTCGCTCCTGAAGCACTGGAAAGGCTATGTGGGCATGGGGGTGATAGGCAACCTGGTTCCGGCTTTTTTATTTACCAAGGCCGAAACGGGTATAAGTAGCTCACTGACAGGTGCGCTTAATTCATTAACTCCTTTGTTTACATTACTGGTAGGGGTGATTTTATACCGGGAGAAAACGGGTTGGGTGAATGTGTTAGGAATAATTATCGGCTTTGTTGGAGCCACAGGACTTGCGATGGTGGGTAAGGAGAGCGGAATGGATGATGAGCTGCTGTTTATTTTTTATGTGGTGCTCGCAACCGTTTGCTATGCATTGAGTGTCAACATTATCAAAAAGCATTTAAGCGAGGTAGATTCATTAACGGCAACAGTATGGGCACTGATGTTCATTGGACCTGTGGCCGGTTGTTATCTTTTTAGTACCAATTTTACCGAAAAGCTTGTGAATCAGCCGGATGCGTGGAGCAGTTTGGGCTATACCAGCATATTGGCCATATTTGGAACAGCATTGTCGGTAATTGTTTTTAATACTCTTATAAAGAATACAAATGCACTTTTTGCTTCATCGGTAACTTACCTTATTCCCATAGTGGCCATGGGCTGGGGGATTTTTGATAATGAAGCTGTTTCAATACTGCATTTTGCCTGGATTGGCTTAATTTTGCTTGGTGTGTACTTGGTTAACAAGGAGTTACCTGCTTCGCAGCTTCAGCCTGTCTCTTCGGAAGAAGCTCAAGAGAGTGAAAAAAAAGTGTTATAAGTTGACAAATTGGGCGGGAAAAAGGCCTCAAGACGCAAATTTTTCTGAAAAAAAGGGTCTCAAACTAAAATAATTTCGTAATTTTGTGCCCCCAAGATAAATTTCTTGGATAGTTATTAACAAATTAATCCCTAAAAAATGTACGCAATCGTAGAAATAGCCGGGCAACAATTTAAGGTATCACGTGGAAACAAAGTATATGTGAACCGCCTAGAAGCTAATGAAGGGTCTAAAGTAGAGTTTGACAAAGTATTGTTAATCGATACTGATGGAAAAGTTCAAATCGGAACTCCTTCTGTAGATGGTGCAAGAGTAGCTGCAACAGTACTCGGCCATCTGAAAGGTGACAAAGTCATCGTATTTAAGAAAAAACGCAGAAAAGGTTACCAGAAATCAAATGGTCACCGTCAGCAATTGTCTCAAATCCTTATACAAGGTGTATTAGGCAAAGGTGAAACATTGAAAGATGAAATCACTATCGAGAAAAAAGCTCCAAAAGCGAAAGCTGTTGAAGCAGAAGTTGTAGAAGCAGCACCAAAAAAAGTGGCAGCAAAAAAAGCTCCGGCTAAAAAGGAAGCAGCTCCTGCAAAGAAAGCACCAGCAAAAAAAGCAGCTCCTAAAAAAGCGGCAAAAAAATCTGCTGAGTAATTTAGATTTGAGATGTCAGAAATATGAGATTTGAGACTTTTTGTCTTAGTATCTTTTGAATTTTGACTTACATATTTTATAAACTTTTTAAAATAAAATAAAATGGCACATAAGAAAGGGGCCGGTAGTACCGACAACGGCCGCGAATCGCACAGTAAACGTTTAGGCGTTAAGATTTATGGTGGTCAATTGGCTATTGCAGGTAACATCGTTGTGCGTCAGAGAGGCACAAAACACAGACCAGGTGCAAACGTAGGTATGGGTAAAGATCATACTTTATTTGCTTTGGTTGATGGTACCGTGGAGTTTAAAAAGAAACGCGATAACAAATCATACGTTTCTATTATTCCATTTCCTGCGGAAGCATAAGAATTAAACCGAATTATTAAGAAAAATCTTCTGAGCTTCTGATAAGAAGTTTGGGAGATTTTTTTATTTTTAACGCATTGATTTTATAAACAATCCACCTGTGCTTAAAGTTCGGTGGGTAAAAAAAAGATATATGTTACAGCTGACCTACATTCGCGAAAAGAAAGATGAAGCCATTGAAAGACTGGCTATTAAAAATTTTGATGCAAAGCCTATCCTGGAACAGGTTTTAGAGTTGGACAATGACAGAAGGCGCACTCAGAATGAGCTGGATTCATTGTTGAATGAAGCGAATGTACTTGCAAAGCAGGTAGGGGATTTGTACAAACAAGGAAAGAAAGCTGAAGCAGATGAATTAAAAAATAAAAGTGCTGCGATAAAAGAAAGCTCCGGAAAACTCGCTGAGCAGTTGAAACAGATTGAGGAAAAGCAACAGCAGATACTGGTTCAGGTGCCGAACACCCCAAGTTTTAAAGTTCCAAAAGGAAAAACACCCGCTGATAATGAAAATGTATTCCAGGAAGGTGAGATTCCTAAATTACCAGAAGGCTCCAAGCCGCACTGGGATTTGGCGGCACAGTATGATTTGATTGATTTTGAATTAGGAGTAAAACTGACAGGTGCCGGATTCCCTGTATATAAAGGAAAAGCGGCTCGTTTGCAGCGCGCACTAATTAATTTTTTCCTCGACAGAGCTACAGCTGCCGGCTATTTGGAGATTCAGCCCCCTATTATGGTGAATGAAGCGTCCGGTTATGGAACCGGTCAGCTGCCGGATAAAGAAGGACAGATGTACCATTCTACAATTGACAATCTGTATCTGATACCAACTGCTGAAGTGCCTATTACCAATATCTACCGTGATGTAATTTTAAAAGCGGATCAACTCCCAATTAAGAACTGCGGCTATACTCCTTGTTTCAGAAGGGAAGCGGGTAGTTATGGCAAAGATGTACGTGGCTTAAACCGTTTGCACCAGTTTGATAAAGTGGAGATTGTGCAGATTGCACATCCTGAGAAATCATACGAAACACTTGAAGAAATGCGTACCTATGTTGCAGGATTGATGCGTGATTTGGAGCTTCCGTTCCGTATTTTAAAGCTGTGCGGAGGTGACATGAGCTTTGCATCTGCATTAACATACGACTTTGAAGCGTATTCAGCAGCACAGGAAAAATGGCTGGAAGTGAGCTCTGTATCTAACTTTGAAACTTTCCAGAGCAACCGTTTGAAGCTGCGTTTTAAAGGTGCAGATGGTAAAACACAGCTGGCGCATACTTTGAATGGAAGTGCTCTTGCTTTGCCGCGTATTGTTGCTTCATTATTGGAAAATAATCAAACACCTGAAGGGATTAAGGTTCCTAAAGTGTTGGTGCCTTATACGGGATTTGACATCATTAATTAGTAGTATTATACTATCCGCGTTATCAGGCTATATATATTATATCCCAATAATACAAGAGTCATTACAACACTCAGAATACATAAAACAGGAATATTATTAATATTTCCTGGTATTCTATAGGGACGGGCAATATTTTTTGCGGTTACACGTAGCTTAATTACAGCAACGTTGATGATAATAAATGTAGTGAATACAAAAAGCGTTGTAATCGTTGCTATTGTTTCAATATTCCCGATAAAGACAAAAGCGGACATTAACACCACAATTAAAATCAATGCTTTTTTTGGTGTTTTGTGTTTTGGAGAAACCTGAGAAAATGATTTGAGAAACTTCGTTTCCTTTGCCATATCCAGCAAGACTCTTGAGCTGCCGATCATGCTTGACAGTATGGTGTTAGAGGTAGAAAATAAAGCAATTACTGCAATCACGATAGCTGCTGTTTTTCCAAATTTGCTGTTTATAATAGTAGCCAACGGACTCTCAGACTGACCCAGCTCTTCGTATGAAACTGCGCTTATTGCGCAAATTGCAACAACCGTGTACATTACAATAACAACAATACTTGACACAAATAGCGCACGGGGAATGTTTTTTTCAGGTTCTTTTGTTTCTTCAGCCAGTTTCACAATTTTCTCGAATCCTGTGTTGGCAAAAAATGCAAGTGCTGCAGCCATTAATAAGCCATTAATGCCTGCAGGAGGTAATTCCAGGTAATTTACATTACCTATGGTCGGAAAAGCGCAATAGATCACAAAAAAGAGTCCTGAAATTTCAATGATTGTTAAAATAATATTAATACCTGATGATTGTTTTATTCCAATTACATTTACAATGAACATCAATGCGATTACTGCAAATGAGGCTGCCAGCAAATTAATATTTATCAACTCTTTGAAATAGCCCGCAAATCCGAAAGCAACAGTAGAACCACTGATTATTGAGGTCATTGCAACTATTATTCCCATAGTTATCCCGCTTTTTTTTCCAAAAGCTTCTTTGATATAAGTATATTCACCTCCTGCATCAGGAAAGGCTGCGGATAATTCCGCATAGGAAAAGGCGGTAAGGAGCGCAATGACAGAAGCAATTAAAAAAGCCAACCAGGTCAGATTGCCTGCCATTCCTGCCACCTTGCCAATTAAGGTATAAATGCCTGCACCTAAAATAGACCCTACTCCGAAAAAAATACATTCCCAAAGTCCTAACGTTCTTTTTAAGTTTGCCATTGAACAAGTGTGTTTATCTGAAAGATAATGGATACTTAAAATAAGAAATGCAAAGGAGTACTACTGTGGTTATTAGTTTAAAGAGGAGTGGGAATCGTTTTTAGCAGCTTTTTGATAGTTAACAGAGAGGGAGCCAGAATTACAAATTCTGAGCAGCAAATAGAGCGGTTTCTATAACTTCCGCCTTATTCACTCCATCATACTGAATAATAATGTTAGAATCATTATTCAGCACTTTGTTTTCTTTTTCAAATACATTGTAGTCGAACTGTAAGGGGAGAATTACATATCTGTACCTATGATGGTTTAATTGATTTCTTTCAATGATCTGACTTTTAATATTTCTGTCTACCTCCTCAATAAATAAAGTTTTAGGCTTTACTTTATGATGCAGGTAATAGTCAATGGCAATCATCTCCTTAACTACATTGTCATGACTATAGTTTACAGCAACATATTCCGTAATGATTTCATAAACATCTACCAAAGAAAATTTATGCAAATCACGTTTGGATTCGAAGTGAATTCCTAGTCCTAGAAGGAAGTCAAAAATGGAATAATTGGCAGTAATGTATTTTAACGTATTTACAGCTCTTTTTTTATTCCAGTATATTTCGAGTGAATGCTCTACAAGTGTTATGTCGTGCAGTTGTTTAGCAGAAAGGAAATTACTTTCAATGATTTGATAAGGAGGGTTGGGATCAAACTTATATCCATATTTTTTATACTTTTCCCTTACAGGAGTGCCTTTTAAAAATTTCAAAAAGCCCAGCTGCAGTTCCGGAGCATACAATTTAAATACTTCTTCGAAGCTGTATTTTATATCTTCCCAATAATCCAGAGGCAGGCCAACAATCAGATCAAGGTGCATCTCTATTTTATGCGACAATTGCTGAATGATGCCTCGTGTTTTTTCAAAACTTTGTTTTCTGCTTACTTCCAGGTTGGCCTTCTGATTAACGGTCTGTATACCGATTTCGAAGCGGAACAAGCCTTTAGGCACGTGCTCATTGATAAATTTAATTATATCCGGATGAACAATGTCGGCAGTAATCTCAAATTGAAATACATTGCCTGGTTTATGATGTTCAAGAATGAATTTAAAAATATCAATGGTGAAGTCTTTCTTTATATTAAACGTACGGTCGAGAAACTTAATCGTTCTGCCATACGTCATCAAATGCAACAAATTGGCTTTGATGCGTTCGTTAGGAAGGTAACGTACTTTATTATCCAGACTGGCCAAACAAAATTCGCATTTGTAAGGACAACCGCGTGATGTTTCGATGTAGCACACTTTGTTATAAAGTTCTTCCGGTTTATCATTTATGTATGGATTGATATCTGCAAAATTTTTCAATTCAAACATAGCCGGTGCCGGATTTTCCACGGCAATACCAGCATTCTTCCATACTACGCCCGGTACTTTATCTACAGAAGGATAATGTCTGATAAATTCAGCAAAAGGTATTTCTCCTTCACCAACAATGATATAATCTACCTGTGGCAATGCAATTACGTCCTGCCAATCGTAACTTACTTCCGGGCCGCCTAATAGTATTTTACAATTGGGGTTAAGGACTTTTATTTTTTTTGCGACTTCAAGCGTTGGAGTGATGTTCCAGATATAGCAGCTGAAAGCTACGGTATCATATTTGCTGCAGTATTTTGCTATTTCGTCTTTGTCTTCTTTGATTACGAACTCTTTCCAGCTCAAGCCTTCGTATTCCTTGTTCAATTCGTATAATAAACGAATTGCAAGGTTCATGTGAATGTATTTGGCATTTAAAGTGGTTAGGAGGATTTGCATTCTAAGAAGTAAACTATTTAAATTTGAATTAACAAGATACGGATTTTAATCCAATTTTTTACTCACGATTTGTTTAACGAATGGTCCCAAGACCTGCTTATGTAAGAATTCTGTATCAATTTGATATTGGAATAAATTTGTTGTAGTTATATTTATGTCGTTTTTGTAAAATAAGTATGAAAAATCAGTGGATTTTATTTGCTAGTATAATTGTTCTTTCGTTAATCCAATTGGGATGTAGAAGGGAGAAAGATGTAGTTCCGGTTCCTGTTATGGTAGACTACAGAGATGCACTTGTTGGAAAATACATGGGCATAAGGAACGATTACAGCTCTGGACCACCGCCTAATTATGATACTACATATACAGATTCTGTTATTATTACCAAGGTTGCTTCTGATTCTATCTATTTGGGTCTAGTAAAAATAAAACTTGAGCAAAGTACTTTAACTGGTGGATATTATAATACAGGTACGAATTATTTGAATGTTCGATTCTTCAATGACAGTATTTATTCTAGTTACTCAAGCGGTGGGCTGGGACAATCCCAAAGTAGTAAATATTGGGGTAAAAGAGAGCAGTAGCTTTGTTCTTGCTGTTGGTCGGGATTATAAATCCGGTACTCTGGGGCTGGGATTGCAAATCCCAACCAGCGTTCCTTTCATTGTTGGTCGGGATTTGTAATCCCGACCCTATAGTTTAGGGATTTTCAATCCCACTATATTAAAACAACATCAATTAAACCGTCCAGGTCTGCATAATTTCTTGCTGAACTAAAGAGATATTCATGTGAGTTTTCTACGAACATCTCTTCGACCGGATTATTATGGATATATTGCAATTTCTGCTTCGTGAATTCTGCACTGTAAAGTTCTACCGGATGATTCCCATCTTGCCAGAATTTAAAATTTTTTATTTTGGGGTTAAATCTACCAGCAAACTCAAACCTGTCGAGCAACCATTTTTTGCGGCTTTCAGGTTCTTCCTGTATTAAACGAAGTATTTCTTTGGATGTATATTTTTTAAAGTCACGTAATATATCCGACAATTTATAATCGTCCTCTGCCCGTATAATCATGTGTAAATGATTTGTCATCAGGCACCATGCAAAAATTTCAAGTCCTTTGTGCTGTTGGCAGTACTTTAATGATTCCACTATTGCCATTTTATGATTTTTTCGGGTGAATACATCGACCCAATCGACAACTGTCAGTGTTACAAAATGCGCTTTACCTTCGTTTATTCGGTAGTGGAAACCCATAAGCAAATTTAATAATTTAAGGCAACCTTGCGGATTGCAAATCCGCAAGCTCCTGGGTCGGGATTGCAAATCCCGACCAGCATAAACAAATCCTTACCGGCATAAAACCAAACCACCCGAAAAGCATGCTTTCCGGGTGGTTTGGTTAATGGTTTAAACTAAGATTACTGAATCACCAACCGTGAGCTGTTTCTTCTGTCTTTAAACAAAAGCTCAACCACATACAAACCTTTTTCAAGTTTGTTTGTATTCAACTGATATTGTGTGCCGGTTAACTGTGTCTCGGACAGCACTTTCCTGCCAGTGATATCATATACATTTACACTATATACTTCATTGGCTGGGTTGCTGAAGCTAAGTGTAGCAGCAGTATTTGCCGGGTTCGGATATAAAAGCATATCCATTGATTTCAGGTTGATGCCCGTTGAAGCAGCAAGTGCTGGTGTTTCAGGAGCAAACGGACCAGAATTGTTTTTAAAGTCATTGCTGTATTTGTCTGCATTTTTTTGCATGTCTTCAAAGTCGCCTGAGAAGTTATAAGCTACAGAGATTTTTTTGATGTGGCCAGCTTTAAATTCAAACGGCCCAACCATACCTAATCCCCGTCTGTCGCCAGGAGTATTGTTTACTGACTTCTCTGTCCAGCCTTCGCCTGTTGAAGGGTTACCATCATACATGTAATTCAAGTGTACATTGCCCCCTTTGCCGTTTCCACCTTTTGTCATCGCCATACCATCTTTCCAGTAGTTGTTCAGGTAGAAATAATAATCAGTAGGCATAATAGGGTTCCCGTTCAGGTTACAATCATTATTATAAGTCATGAAGCCCGAAAATGGTTCATTTAAAAGTGTTACAGCCATATGTGGATTTTTATGTCTGCCCATCTGGTCGGTGTTATCGGCCTGGTAACCATAATATGTGCTGCGTTTTGAATCATATCCTTCAAACTCATTTGTAGTAACGCTACCAAGGTCAATATCAGTAAATACGCCCAGCTTGGCATTTGTATAATCAACACCTGAACGGTTAATGATTGTAAAGTCAACAAATATGGTATTGTTATACGCTTTGTTAAAAGGGTTTGCAAAAGCATAAGCCATGCCAATTACCTCTATTCCCATTGGGAAAGAACCGATAGACTCGGTATGCATTGCACGGTGATCATTGTAAATGAAAAGGATTGCCTGATCACCTTTGATAGACGGATAATCGCCATTGTTAGGGTCATAAATACCATTTGCATTTACATCCACAAAAGGCGCAAGATTTGGGGATTGCCCTTTTGAAATGTCACCGGAAGCGGGCCAGTTGGCGATTTCCTCAGGCATTACATAATCTTTGGAAGCGAAATTTTCAATATGGTTTTTGATTGTTTCTTTCGAAACTTTCCATACCCTGTTCCATTTCGCGTCTTCAGCCGCATTGTAGAACTCCTGTTTCATCACAGGCCCCTGGTAAACATCTCTGCCCCAAACCCCAAAGGTAGGTGCATTAATGTGGTATTTTGTGCCTTCCTGTCCACCCATCCAAAGACCGGCAATACGTACGGCATGTTTACCATCGGCATTTTTAATTTCGAACCCGTTTCTTTCATTTTCAGGAATGTTTTGCAAACTACCGAAAAGGTGTCCGCTGGCATTAATCGTGGCTTTGATATTATTTACATCAAGAAAATCAAAATTGATGTCGTTTTGTGCGAATGCTGCAGTCCCTATAGAACCGGCAAGAACAATTGATAGTAGCGATTTAATTGTAGTTGTATTCATGGCTTTTGAATTTTAAAAACAAAGTTGAATAACTCTATAACGATAAACTGAAACTAAGTTACAAAAAAAAATCGCTATTCGCAAGAAAATCTGAAGCGGGGTACTTCCTTCCCTTCAATGGTAAGGATTTCGGTAAACATTTTGAGAGGACGGACCCATAGGTTTTCACCCTCGGGCTGGTAAAGCGCTTTATATACAACTAATTCTTCTAGTGTTTCGCTGTGACGGGCAACACCAATTACCTCATATTCCTTGCCTTTGTAATGGCGGTATTTACCTAATGGTAGCGGATTTTCCATTTCCAAAAAAGGGGACTATACCAGGAATGGGTTGTTCAAACGCTCAAAGCCGATTGTCGTAGAAGGCCCATGTCCGTTGTAAACAGTGAAGTCGTCACCTAGAGGGAACAATTTATTTTTTATACTGTCTATTAAGGTTTGATAATTTCCACCCGGTAAATCAGTACGGCCAATGCTTCCATAAAACAGTACGTCCCCGGCAATCATGAATTTTTGCTCCCGGTTATAAAAAGTAATACTGCCCGGAGAATGGCCTGGAGTAAACACAATTTCCAGTTCTGATTTACCGAATTTTACTTTGTCCCCCTCTTCAAGGTACACTGATGGTTGAGGGGAAGGGTCTGCGTTTAATCCATACAGGCTGGCAGTCATTAAAAACGAATCCAGTACTTGTTTATCGAGCTTGTTTATTTCGAGCTTTAAGTTGTATTTACCGGCAACAAAACCGTTACCAAAAACATGGTCAAGGTGGCAGTGCGTGTTAATTAATTTAACCGGGGTTAATTTTTTTTCTTCAATAAAGGCAGCCAGCTCAGTGCGTTCTTTCTGGTCATAGCATCCCGGGTCAATGATGATGCATTCCATTGTTTCATCATAAAGTACATACGTGTTTTCCTGGAACGGACCGAATGTAAAGGCATGAACAGTAATCATTGGGCTATGTGCTTTAATGAAGTTAGAAAGAAAGTCCTCCGCTTATGGATAAGAACTGGTAATTAACAAGGCGCGGAAGCGGAACACCGTATTGGTCAGCAATCAGTACACGCTGTTGTTGTACTTTATAACCGATGGATGCCAGGAACGCAACTTTTTTTGTAAGGAAATATTTAATCCCTACAGCCGGATTGGCTGCTAAACCACTTGAATTTTCAATCCCAACAGAATAACCACCGTTTAGGTTTAAAACGGGGGAAAACTTCCCCTTTTTGAAATTCATTCGGGCATCAAGGGTAAAAGGAATCATCGCACCTTTTTTATCCCCATCCAGGAAAGCTTCAAAACCAATGCCCAGACCAACAGAGAACATTTCGTTTATCTGGTAACCATTGATAGAGCGCAGGGCAATTGTAGGGAAAGTCCCATCAATAGCAACAGCTCCGTGGTAAATATTAATTGTGTTGATTCCAAAGCCATAGTTTAGTTCTGCAATGCTCAGGAACCCTTTTTTCTTATAATCTGTTGCATCAGTAAGCTGGTTTTCTTTGGTGATTTTTTGTATCTCATCGTATTTAAAAATGAAATAGTTATTGTCGTTGGATTTGATTTCCAGCGTTTTATCCGGAACCTGCTCAATGATAATGCCTCTTACGATTGCTCCGTTTTTAAGGTACACCACATCTTCCATCTTTTTATTTGTATCCACCTTTTTCTCATTGTTGTTTTGTGAGAGCAGGATGTAAGGGACGCTAAAAACAAGAATAATAGATAGAATAAGATTTTTCATTTCTAATATTTTAGGTTTAATCAATAAATTGCTTAATAAAACGTTATTGGCATTATTTTGGAGGCAAATTTAACAAAAATAAGGGTTTAAATAGCTTGTGTTTGGTATCTATATTTAGTAACTTAGCATTTTATTATAATTTTAAGTGAGAAAAACATTTTTGTATCCATATAAGGCTTTTCCAGGCCGCTTTATACTGTTATTTTGTTTGCTATTTTGTGCCTATGGTGCTGATGCTCAGTTTTATACGGGTTCGCAGATGGAGTTCGGCAAAAACAGGGTAAAGTATGAGGACTTCTTCTGGACCTATTATTCCTACGATAGGTACGATGTCTATTTTTATGAAGAGGGAAGGGAACTTGCCAATTATGTTTCCAAGGCAGCCAAAAAACAGATCATTGCTGTAGAAAAGCTTTTTGATTATGCGATTGACGACCGTTTCCAGTTTATTATTTTCAACAAACATTCTGATTTTAAGCAAAGCAACATTGGCCTTTCAACCGAGGCGCAGTACAATGTTGGTGGGGTTACTACCATTGTAGGAACAAAAGTGATTTTGTATTATGAAGGTGATCATGATAAGCTGGATGCGCAAATTCGTGAAGGGGTTGCCCAGGTACTCGTTAACCAGATCATGTATGGTGGGAATGTGAGGGAAATGCTTAAAAACAATACCCTTCTTAATCTTCCGGACTGGTATCAGAAAGGATTGGTGTCGTATGTTGCCAACAACTGGAATTCGGATATCGACAATCGTGTAAAGGATGGTATATTAAGCGGTAAGTACAAAAATATTAACCGTCTCGAGGGGGCTGATGCTGTTTATGCAGGGCATGCTTTATGGAAACATATTGCAGACAATTACGGGGAGGCCGTAATTTCCAATATACTGTACATGACCAAGGTGAGCCGTAACATTGATAATTCATCTTTGTTTGTATTGGGCATATCCATCCGTAACCTTTGGGAAGAGTGCCTTGAATCCTACAGGAATAAATATGCTGAAAAAGACCTGACTAAAACATCACCAACGCAGCCGCCTATAGTGCTGAAACCGAAAGCTACACGAGTATACAGTCAGCTGAAGGCTAGTCCGGACGGAAATTATGTGCTTTATACAACTAATGAAATTGGGCAGAATAAACTCTGGCTGTACGATGTTCTGAAGAACAAGAGCAAACGCGTTTATAAAGCCGGGCATAAAATGGAGCGCATTACGGACTATTCCTATCCTTTGGTAGCGTGGCACCCCAGTAGCAAGCTGTTTTCGTTTATCATAGAGCGTAAAGGCTATATTGTAATGAAGACGTATGACATGGAAACCGGGGAAATTGTAGAACGTAATATTACAGGTTTCGAAAAAATACTGGATTATTCTTATAGTAATGACGGTAAACGCTTTGTGATGTCGGCAGTACAGAAGGGGCAGACAGATATTTATGTGTTTACGGCCTCTTCCAGCGCTTACGATCAGATTACAAAAGATATTTACGATGATCTCACGCCACGTTTTGTGCACGGTGGCAAAGGCATTGTATTTGCTTCCAACCGCCCTGTGGATACGGTTTTTATGGATCCGAAACGTAAATATGAAAATGCGCAGCCGCATAAGGATATATTTATGTACAACAATATCACAAAATCCAATGTGCTTACCCGGGTAACCAATACTCCGAATATTGATGAAACCTATCCGGGCGATTATGACACATCGCATATTTCTTACCTGAGCGATATGAACGGTATACGTAACCGTTATGTGGCCAAGTTCGATAGTGTTATCGCATTTATAGATACAGCAGCCCACTACCGTACGGTTGTAACCACATTCCCTATTACGAATTATAAGCGCAGTATCCTGGAGCAGGATGTAAATATTAAGACAAACAGGTTCAGTGAGATTATTTTTGAGCAGGGAAGGTATAAAATGTATGTGTCGCCTCTGGCCGGTGGTGCAGTTACACCTGTTGATTTAAAAAACACATCTTTCCGTGATTACAGGAACCGGTTGGACAAGAAGGAGCAGCAGGAGGCGGAAACAAAAAACAAGCTCTTTAATGAGACACCTAAAATTGAAAATGTAATATCGGTCAACAACACAAAGGCCGAACCTGTAAAAAAAGATTCGTCTGAAATAGACATCAATAATTATACGTTTGAAAACGAGCAGCCGAAAGTTGAGAAAAAACAGGAGAAAGCGAAGCAACAAGGACCAACACTTTACGATTCATTAACTGCTAAAAAAGATCCTGAGTTCCAGCTTTCCAAACAGCGTAATTACAATACCAATTACTCTGTTGATTATGTTGTATCCCAGCTTGACAATTCATTCCTGAACGGTGCTTATCAGAAGTTTACCGGTGGTGGCAGCCCGATATATCTGAATCCTGGCTTGAATGCATTTTTTAAGGTGGGCCTTAGCGATTTGTTTGAAGATTACCGGATTACAGGTGGAATGCGTTTTTCGTTTGACCTGAATAACAATGAGTATTTCCTGAGTTATGAAGACCGGATGAAAAATCTGGATAAGCAGATTGTGGTGCATCGCCAAACGCTTTTAAACAGTGCAGGTAATAACATGCTTGTGAAAATTTTTACGCATGATGCCAAATACATTCTGAAATATCCATTCAGCGAAGTGGCAAGTGTCAGAGGTACTATCAGCTACCGTAATGACCGTATGGTTTACCTGGCTACGGATGACAATACGCTTCCCAAGCCAAACACGATGGAAAACTGGGCCTTTGTAAAGGGGGAATATGTATTTGATAATACCATAAAAAGAGGCTTGAACCTTTTTAATGGTGCACGCGCCAAAGTGTTTGGTGAATATTACAAGCAGTTGGATAAATCAGAAACAGATTTCTTTGTTCTTGGTTTTGATGCCCGCCATTATCAGAAAATACACCGTGACTTTATATGGGCCAACCGTATTGCGGGAAGCACATCGTTTGGTAACCAAAAGCTGATTTATTATATGGGTGGGGTAGACAACTGGTTTGGGGCCAAGTTTGACAATACTACCAATATAGCAACAGATCAAAACTATGCATACCAAACTCTGGCTACCAATATGCGTGGTTTTTACCAGAATATACGTAACGGCAACAGCTTTGTGGTAATCAACAGTGAATTGCGTTTCCCGTTGTTTAAGTATTTGGCGCAGCGTCCGATACGTTCGGATTTTGCACAGAATTTCCAGATAATTGCATTTGGGGATGTAGGTACTGCGTGGACCGGTACTTCCCCTTATTCTGATAAAAATTCATTGAACAAAACAATAATAGGCAATTCACAAACCCCGTTGATTATTACGTTAAATACCTTGCACGACCCGATTGTAGGTGGATATGGCTGGGGTGTAAGAAGCCGTATTTTCGGCTATTTTATACGATTGGACAGGGCCTGGGGAGTTCAGGATGGCATTGTCCTTAAACCATTGTGGTACATATCCCTCAGTCTTGATTTCTAATTCAGCAAATAACGAATCCGCACGAATAAGGAATCGTATAACCTGCAAATACTAGGTTGCTAAAATTGTCCAACACAGTTTAATCCCACCACTGCCAACAGCTTATTGCTAGCTCCAATCTTATTCGTATATTAGTACGGATTAGTAATTGATAGTTAAATGGAACAAAGGAGATCGGCTATGGCAACAATTCTTATTTTGCTCTGCATTGGGTTAATGGCAGGGATACTCAGTGGTATGGTAGGTATAGGTGGAGGTGTAGTTATTGTTCCTGCGCTGATGTATTTCGCGCATGTTAGCCAGCACGAGGCACAGGGGACTTCCCTGGCTGTTTTACTTATGCCGGTGGGCATCCTGGCAGTTTACAATTATTACAGCAAAGGCCTGGTGGATGTGAAATCAGCATTGATAATTGGATGTACTTTTGTTATCGGAGGTTTTATAGGTTCTAAAATTGCTATTGCGATTGATCAGAATTTGTTAAAGAAAGTGTTTGGAGTATTTATGCTGCTAATCTCTTTAAAAATGATATTGGGTAAGTAAAACCACTGCAATTAAGAAACATTGATGAAAGTAAATATTAGTCCAACCGGCCAGCAGGTTATTTTCTTTATTGTTATTATTCTTTGCTGTACCCCTTTTATTGATCCACCTCTTGCTTTACTTCTTGGTTTTATCCTCGCACAAACAATTGGTAATCCCTTTATTCATTTAAACCGGAAAGTAACTGCATGGCTGCTTAAAATTTCTGTTATATGTCTTGGTTTCAGTATTAACCTGCACCATGCCATTGCTGCAGGGAAGGAGGGTTTGCTCTTTACGGTTCTTACAATTGCT
The DNA here is from genome assembly GCA_020051175.1 of Bacteroidia bacterium. Taxonomy (GTDB): domain Bacteria; phylum Bacteroidota; class Bacteroidia; order 2-12-FULL-35-15; family 2-12-FULL-35-15; genus 2-12-FULL-35-15. Next base: position 20,427 of record JAGVJJ010000083.1, read on the forward strand.
GTAACACTTATTTTTGGTTGGCTCATCGGACGTTTATTGAAGATTGACGGAAAAATTTCTTTCCTGATTTCCAGCGGTACGGCAATATGCGGAGGCAGCGCTATTGCAGCAGTTTCTTCTATTGTTAAATCGGATGAGAAGCAAACAAGCGTTGCTTTAGGTACTATATTCATTTTAAACTCTATCGCTTTGCTTGTGTTTCCAACACTCGGTCATTGGTTTGAAATGACGCAGCACCAGTTTGGCTTGTGGTGTGCTATTGCAATCCACGACACCAGCTCAGTGGTGGGGGCAGCAGCCAAATACGGTGAGGAGGCCCTGCAGGTGGCTACCACTGTAAAATTGGAGCGCGCATTGTGGATCATTCCCTTGTGTCTTGTTACCATGTTTTTTGTAAAGGGCGATAATAAAAAAATAAGTATTCCGTATTTCATTTTTTTCTTTATCGCTGCTATGATTATCAGTACTTACATGCCACAATTCCAAACATTGTATGCTTATATAGGAGCTACAGCGAAGAAAGGGCTTACAGTAACATTGTTTTTAATTGGTTCAGGCCTTTCGTTGAGCGCTGTTAAGGCAGTGGGTGCAAGGCCATTGATACAGGGTGTTTTGCTCTGGCTTATCATTAGTGTGTTTTCGATAACAACCATACTGCTTGCAGACAATATGATTTGATGCCTGTTAATATTTTGTAAATTTCTTTATGCACACTTTAAAACAATCTGTTCAAACACTTGCTAAAAATTATCTCCGTGATATTATTGATATCAGGAGGCATTTGCATGCGCACCCGGAGCTCTCGTTTGAGGAGTATGAAACATCCGATTATATTGCACGTCAGCTGGAAATGCTTGCTATTCCTTATACGAAAGGCATCGTAAAGACAGGGATTGTTGCAATTATAGAAGGGAAGAACCCTTCAAAAAAAACCGTTGCTCTGAGGGGCGATATGGATGCGCTTCCTATAAATGAGACAAATGAGGTGGAGTACAGATCGCAGAATATCGGTATTATGCATGCGTGTGGGCATGATGTACACAGTGCATCTTTACTTGGTGCTGCCAGAATATTGAATGAGCTGAGGGGGGAATTTGAAGGAACTGTGAAGCTGATTTTTCAACCCGGTGAAGAAAAGTTGCCCGGTGGTGCATCGTTGATGATTAAGGAAGGGGTGCTTGAAAAACCACGTCCGCACAGTATGTTAGGGCAACATGTGTTTCCAAGCATGGAAGTAGGGAAGGTGGGTTTCCGTTCAGGAATGTACATGGCCAGTACAGACGAGTTGTATATGACAGTGAAGGGTAAAGGGGGGCATGCGGCAATGCCAGCAGACTATAATAGTCCGTTGTTGATTGCTTCACAGATTTTATTAGAATTGAATAAAGTGTTTATGCAGGCAGAGCAGAAAGCACCTACTGTATTGGCTTTTGGAAAGATAACAGGTAATGGCGCTACAAACGTTATTCCTGAAGAAGTTAAAATAGAAGGTACTTTCCGAACAATGAATGAGGACTGGCGTGCAGAGGCGCATGCAAAGATGAAGCAGATAGCAGGGGATGCGGCAAAACAGATGGGTGGAAGCTGCGACTTCAGGGTAGAGTTGGGTTACCCGTTCCTGGTAAATGATGAGATGGTTACAGAGCGGGCACGCGCGGCAGCAGAGGAATACCTCGGACAAGAAAATGTTGAAGAACTTCCTATGCGCATGACGGCCGAAGACTTTGCTTTTTTTTCGCAACAGGTGCCTTCCTGCTTCTACCGTTTGGGAACAGGCAATAAGTCAAAAGGCATAACAAGCGGTGTGCATACAGCCACGTTTGATATTGATGAGCGTGCGCTGGAGATAGGTGCCGGGCTTATGGCCTGGCTTGCGCTGAATGAGCTGAACAGCTAGTTCTTCATTTTTATATTTTCCACAATTCTTTCAACCTGCTGTAACTGTTGCGGCTTAATGGTATCCGCTTGTTGTTTTTCAGAATGGCGATATAGCTGTTTTTTTCAAGCGATTCTATTTTTGTGAGCTCCTGAAGGTTGATAATAAAGGAACGGTGGGCCCTGAAGAAAGTAGCTGAATCCAGTGTTTCCTCATAATAATTCATTGTTTTCTTTTTGAGGTAGTAGGTGTCTTTTGTAAATATTTTTACGTAATCGTCATACGCTTCAATGTATACAATCTGTTCAACAGGTACAATGCGTATGTCTGTTCCGTTCTTAACCACGATGCGGTTTTTCTCATCCGGCTGCCGGGTGCCACTATCTACAAACTGCTGAAGTTTGTTGTTTGTTGTTGTGCTTTTGCGCCATTTTTCAATTGCCGTATTGAACCGTTCCTGGCTGAAAGGTTTTAGGAGATAATCGATAGCATTGCTTTCAAATGCTTTGATGGCATATTCATCAAAGGCTGTAGTGAATATAACAGATGGTAGATCCTGCAACAGCTCAAGCATTTCAAAGCCATTGATTTTGGGCATCTGTATATCAAGAAAAACCAGGTCGGGGTGGTGTTGCGTAATGCTCTTAACACCTTCAAACCCATTGTTGCATTCGGCTATTACTTCTATGTCTGCGTGTGATTGCAGGAATTCCGTAACAATGCTTCGTGCAAGCGGTTCGTCATCAATTATAATTGCCTTTTTCATTTGGTAAAAGGTATCTTTAAAGTGGTGGTAAAAATATTCTCATGCTGGTTAGTAGTCAATAAGTCCTGGCGCATGTACAGGAGGAACAACCTCCTTTGTATGGAGCTCAAACCGAATCCAACTCCTTGCTTGGCTTGGTTTGTTTCCGGATCATACGGGTTCTTTATTTCGATTGTAAGGAAGGACTCTTTGAGTGTGGCCGAAATCTGAATGACCACCTGGTCAGTAACATCGTACAAACCAAATTTTATAGCATTTTCTACAATCGGTTGCAGCAAAAGTGAAGGCAGCTTAATTTCCAGACTTTCGGAGGTAATATTGAACACAACATCAAGACGTTGCCCGAAGCGCACTTTCTCTATATCAAGGTATAACTTGAGGTGTTCAATTTCTTCTTTTAGCTCTACCAGCTGATCTTCTTTTTTTAATGTTCCACGTAGGAAGTCAGAAAGCTGCTGCGTCATTTTCCGTGCTTCTGCCGGTTTAGTAGCAATTAGTGCGTTGATGGAGTTGAGACTGTTGAACAGGAAATGAGGCTGAAGCTGCTGACGCAATTTGGTAAGCTCTGCTTCCTTTAACAGTTGTTCACTATCTGATTTGCGTTTTTCATTTTCTTTCTGTTCCAGTATGTTGTTGAGCAGCCAATATATTACTGTAATAAATGAAATGGTTAACAGTGAGAATATAAACCTTACAGGCATTGACTGTTCAAGGAATACCAGGTAATCTGTGTTGTGCGCAAAAAGAAATTTTAGGACGAATTTAATTACGAAACAGTAAAGCGATGTAATAGCAACAGCGAATACCAGCCGGTAGATACGATTGGTGCTTCCGGGCTGATAAAACCGGTACATAAGTATAGATGCAAGCACTGCCATAGCAAGCACGGTACAGGATACAATAGAGTCGATAACTGCCGTTTCCCAGTTGAGTCCAAGCCGGTGCAAAACAAATATTTGTATTACGGCAAGTGAGGACCAGCATAATGTATGCAGGGCTAAAAGCTTTGGCAAAGGATATGGAAGCGGCTTATTCAATTGTTTCAGGCAAATGTTAACAAGTTGGTTTGTACGAGCATGGCTTTCTCCCGTATGTAATTGATAAAACTGTTTGAGTCATCTGCTTCGTGTGTCTGACTGTATAACTGCTCTCCATCTTTGGCTTCTTTTAAGGAATAAAGGCCCGTAATGTCAATAAATTTCCACTGCACCGTTTCATTTTTTTTATTGATAAAACTGTCCTCTTCCCTTTTCCCGATCGCACGCGCTTTAATAAAGGCGTCTTCAGGGCTATGAGCCTGAATAACGCGAATCTGTTCATCAAACTGCGAAGTTATATTTTTGTTTTCAATAACAATATTAAAAACAAGTTTTGCAAGGTATGAATTCATAGTTCTGTATTTTAGTAATTTTTAATTTCTATTCCGCCCATAAACACTGTTCCGCGCAGTGTCAGTATTTTTCTGTTTTCCGTTGTAGTTGTAGGCTGTATTATACGTTTATCCTCAACACTACCAAAAACACATACTACCTCTGATTTTATTTCCCAATTGGAAGGGACAATCAGCAATGTACCTCCAAATACCGCAGTAAGATCCAGCTCGGCTTTTTCATGGAAATCGGCCTGACTAAAATTTATTTCAGTTCCTGCAAAAACTACTGTAACATCGCCCCGTTTAAAATTTTTCGACAAGATGTTTTTTTTTATTCCTCCCATGAAAGATGTGAAATCTACAGTGTCTTCATTATTGGATTCTGTTTTGAGGTTCCAGTTGTTTTCGCAGTGATGCCTGTATTTTTCTTCTCTTTTCCATCTTCTCCAAGCCCTGTTTTTTCTGCGGTGTGGTTTAAAGATGATAAACAGTCCGAACGCAATTATCATCAGGGGCCATAGAAACGGACGTATTGATAATTCCGGAAAAAGGTCAGAAACGAGGAATGCGCTACCAACAGCTACTGGTATAAGCCATTTTGCATCGCGGAAGCCGTGTTTGATTCCAATTATTAAACCAATGGCAATAATCAGCATTTTCCATGTAAAGAACCAGGCGGGAAATACCACACCCATTTCCCGGGCAAGGAACAAGGTACCGATAAGTACTATTACTGCTCCGCCTATTCTTTTTCCCCTGCGGTGTTCTTTATCCCATTTGTTCCACATTTCATCATGTGTTTGTGTTTCTTTCGTTTCCATGTTGTTTTATTTTTTGTCAAAAGTAGAGGACTTGGGCAAGCCATACAACAGCAATTAGGTCGATAAGTTGCAGCAGAAGGTGAACGGTGGCCGGGAGGCGGGGAGTTGTACCGGGAGTTGTAAAAGACTATAAGCCCCGTATTGGGAAGTGCAAAAGGTTTTCCAGGAGCGGATGTCCCTGGAAAACCTGCATTGAGATGCTGTATGTCAAACTAAATGAACAATGTTGTTATAGTTCATAAACTATCCGAGCTACGCTGTTAGAGCAGTTGCGTTAACGCTTTGCACTAAGAGGTAAACAAGGATTATTTTTTAGCAAATACCGTTAATCCGAGTACCAGCGCAATAACAAACAGCACCATGAAAATTGAAAATAAAACTTTAGCCACCGAAGCAGCTCCTTCTGCAATACCTGTGAAACCAAATATTGCGGCAACAATTGCGACAAGGAAGAAAGTAGCAGACCATTTAAGCATAGCGTATAATTTTTTAGTTTAGGTAAAAGTATTCATGGGATGCCTGAGATGATGAAGTATTCGGTAATGCCAAATTATTAATAGTTGGGTAGCACGAATAACAGGCTGAAACAAATACAAATAATTAATTACAACCTATTTAAAATCAAGAGATTATGTTTTTTGTAAAATTTATTTGCGTAACCGAATCGTTACATATATATTTGTAACCGATTGGTTACATAATTGTATTGAACAAATGAGAAGAGACGTGTTTCAGGCGATTGCAGATCCTACGAGACGACAAATCATTGGTATTATTGCGAGAAAACCAATGAACCTGAATACCATTGCCGAAAATTTTGATGTGAGCAGGCCTGCCATTTCCAAGCATATTAAAATATTGACGGAGTGTGGGCTTATCATAGTGAAACAGGAAGGCCGGGAACGGTATTGTGAAGCGCAACTGGATAAATTAACCGAGGTTTCGGTTTGGCTAGAACAGTATAAAAAATTCTGGAACCAAAAGCTGGATGCCCTTGAAATGTACCTGAATGCATTGCAGATGGAAGAGCAGCCGGAAGCAATAGCCCATCCTAAAGCAAAAGATAAAACAAAATCAAAACTTAAAAAAAATGACAAAAGAAAAAGTAAATGAGCTGGTAATTACACGTGAATTTAATGCTCCCCGTCAGCTTGTATTTGATGCTTTCACTCAGGCAAAGCATCTTGCCCACTGGTGGGGACCGGTGGGTTTTACGCTCAAAGTTCTAAAGCTTGAGGTATGTGCGGGAGGTGTTTTTCATTATTCCATGGAGGCTGTAAACGGACATAAAATGTGGGGACTGTTTAACTATATTGAAATAGAGGCTCCCGGCAAAATTGTTTTCACAAGCTCATTTGCCGATGAGTATGGTAACAGCATTCCAGCTCCGTTCAGTGCCGACTTCCCACAGAAGGTTATGAATGTTTGGACTTTTGAGGAACAGAATGGCAAAACAACGTTGACACTTCGTGGTGGGCCTGTTAACCCTACCGAAGCGCAGAGCAGGTTCTACGAAGGGATGCATCCATCCATGCAGCAAGGCTTTAAAGGAACATTTGACCAGCTTGAATCCTATTTGGAAAAGATAAATAAATAAACAGTTCTACTAATTCAAAATCTAACAAGATGATTATTACAGCGCCATTTGTAATTGAACGCGTATACAATGCACCTGCTTCCCGTGTATGGAAAGCTATTACAGATAAAGACGATATGAAGAAATGGTACTTTTCACTTGCTGAGTTTAAGCCCCAGGTGGGCTTTGAGTTTCAGTTTACCGGTGGTACCGAGGACAAGGAGTTTTTACATATTTGCAAAATAACAGAAGTGATTCCTGGTAAAAGGCTCACCTACAGCTGGCGCTACGAAGGGTATGAAGGTATTTCGTATGTAACATTTGAATTGTTTGATGAAGCCGGAAAAACAAGGCTTAGGCTCACACATGCAGGTTTGGAAACATTCCCAATGAATCACCCGGATTTTGCAAAAGCCAATTTCGAAGCGGGCTGGACAGATATCATTGGCAGGTCATTAAAGGAGTTTGTTGAAAAATAATTATTTTAAAACACATTGGCTTTTAGACAGATGCTGAAATAATTTTCAGCTCCGGTTAAACATGTTAATTCCTTTCGTACTATCGTGTATTATTATTTTGAGTTATGACAGTAAATACAAGCGGGTCTAAAAGCAGGAAACTGATAGCAGTAATTAAACAATCGCTGAATGGTGAGGAGCAGGATTATACGCAGGGGAGTATACGAAAAGCGGTATTTCTTCTGGCTGTTCCAATGATCCTGGAACTGAGCCTGGAGAGCGTATTTGCGCTGGTGGATATGTTTTTTGTTGGTAAGCTGGGGCAGAATGCAATAGCTACTGTAGGGTTAACAGAATCTGTGATTACAATTATTTATTCTATTGCAATTGGCTTAAGCACTGCTGCTACAGCGGTTGTTGCAAGAAGGATAGGGGAGAAGGACCCGGAAGCTGCTGCTCATGCAGGAGCTCAATCACTGATAATTGCATTGATAGCAACAGTTGTGCTGAGTGTGCTGGGAATTGTTTTTGCACGGGATATTTTATCCCTTATGGGTGCAAGTAAGGAAGTGGTAGCTGAAGGTGCTGTTTTTACACGTATCATGCTGGGGGGAAGCCTGGCGATTATCATGCTTTTTTTAATCAACGGTATATTCCGGGGGGCGGGCGATGCAGCCATGGCTATGAAAAGCTTGTGGATAGCCAGCCTGATAAATATTATTTTATGTCCCGTACTTATTCATTTATGGGGTTTAAAAGGGGCGGCAATAGCAACGGTTATTGGCCGCAGCTCAGGCGTACTTTACCAGTGCTACCATTTGTTTAAAGGAAGTGGAATTTTAAAAATTCATTCTCACCACTTTAAATTTGATATGCCTGTTACCAAATCAATTATTACCATTGCATGGCCAGCTACATTTCAGTTCATTATTGCCAGCGGAAGCTGGATTGTGCTTGCCAAACTGGTTGCGGAAACGGGAGGAACAGAAGCTTCTGCCGGGTACCAGATAGCAATGCGGAACGTTGTTTTCTTTATACTTCCGGCATGGGGTTTAAGCAATGCTGCGGCAACACTTGTAGGCCAGAATCTTGGGGCGAAACAATTACAAAGGGCTGAAGAAAGTGTTTTAATTACAGCAAAGTACAATGCAATTTTTATGAGCTTTGTGATGGTTTTGTTTTTGTTTTTTGCTGAGCCAATAATCGGTTTTTTTACAACGGATGTACAGGTGGCCGCTTATGGAGTAAAATCATTACGGATTATCGGTTCCGGCTTTGTGTTCTATGGTATTGCTATGGTGATGACTCAGGCCTTAAATGGTGCAGGTGACACAAAAACTCCAACAATTATTAATCTTATTTGTTTCTGGCTGTTCCAGGTGCCTCTGGCTTATTTCCTTGCTTATGTACTGGATTTTAAGGCTACAGGTACTTTTATTGCAGTGCCTGTTGCAGAAACCGCAATAGCGCTTGTGGCCTGGTACTACTTTAAAAAGGGGCGCTGGAAAGCAGTCAAGGTGTAGCCTTGAAAATGTTAAACTATCCTATTTGATAATTGTGTATTTGCCTGTGTTGTGGGAAGATGCGCCCTCATTATTCTTCAGACTTACAAGCTGAAGATTTTCCAGGTCCGATAGGTAAAAATAAGTCGGGTTGTCAATCTGATTGCAGTCGAGATACAATTCCCTGAGGTTTTTCAGTTGGGATGTGTAATATCCTATCCTAGTTATTTTATTGCGGTTTAAGCTTAGCACTTCCAGATTTGTGAGGCTGGAGGTATAATAACCTATTTCACTTATGGCATTACCATCCAGGTACAGCTCTTTAAGGTTTTTCAGACATGACAGGTAATACCCTATTTGCATAATGTCATTGTTACGTATGCTTAATACTTCCAGATTACTTAAGGAGGAGATGTAATATCCAATATCAGAAATGTTATTGTTGTCCAGGATCAATACTTTCAGGTTTGGAAGCTGGCTTAGCAGATATGGGATACGGTCGAGGTCCTGGTTGGAAAGATCAAGGTATGTAGCTGTGCTTGAATTAGCGTATGCTGTGTTGATATTTTTGTATTTTGTAACACTGGAATAGATATTGTTGTCTTTGTAACACTGACTGAACAAGGTTTTTCCTGTTAGGATACATAAACAAAGGAGTGTAATATAGGCTCTCATGGCATCAATTTTTTAATGCTGTAATCGAAAACTGTGCCACATTTGAAACATGGATAAATTAAATAAATTAGCCCCCGGCTGATTTATATCAGCTGTGGATAGGTGAATAACCTGTAGTTTTGTGAATGTAACCGAGGAATTTTATCAATGAAAAAGGAAATTGTAAGCACAGAGCATATCAAAGAGCTGGTAGATAAATTTTATGAAAAGGTAAATAAGGATGAGCTGTTAGCTCCTGTTTTTAATGAAGAAGCAGGGATTCACTGGGAAGAACATCTTCCGAAGATGTATAAATTCTGGGGTACCCAGCTTATTGGCACAGGGGACTATGTGGGCCGGCCCTTTCCACCTCATACAAAATTGACCATAGGCGTGGAGCATTTTGAGCGCTGGCTGAAATTATTTATTGAAACAGTGGATGAAAATTTTATTGGTGATGTGGCGGAAACGGCTAAAACGAAGGCAAGGAATATTGCTGTGATGTTTCAGTATAAGTTGGGGTTGATTGAGGAGTAGGTGTTGGGATGTAAAATGGTATTTAGTTTCGGTCGTTAGGTATAATTTTGTGTTTGCAAATCACAGGAAGCCTTCGTAGAAATATTATTATTTATGCTACCTGGTTGGTTCAAAAGGAGGTGGTTCTTCCGAATCCATTTGTTCTGATAATTTTTCGAATTCCTCAAAGTGATCTTCAAACTTTATGTCCATAATTGGCAAGTTTCTATCTTTGTGAATGAAATATACAATAATTGTATAAGTTATAAATTCGCTTTTAGGATCATAATAATTTAGTTTTATATAATGTAATTTATCATTTGCAATTGTGGGAGTTGAATTTGATACATGAAACCGTCTGTAATTTTTTGAAATCAAACCACAAGTGTTTTTTAGTTCCTCAAATATTTTAGTTCTTTTTGATAGTAATTCCTTATCTATAAGATTCATTACGCTATCAGGAACGTTTTTCTCCAAATAAGTCTTAAGTTTAATGACTTTTTCCATATTGCTATCCATTGTGTAGGAATCATAATAGCAAGATTTGTCGAAAGCATCTTGAGAGAAAGCTTCACAGCATGTGGAGCAGATGAAAAGAAAGAATATGGTTTTTAGATTTTTTTTAATCATATGCGATTTATAATTTATAAAACAAGTTTAAATGCATCTGTTGAAAACTCAACTATTCTGTTTCAGTCTTTATCCAACTTAGCGCCTAAATTTTCGTTATTTGAAAATCTTCCCCTCCTAATAGTGAATATTTAATTGTCGATTTTAATTCACTAATTTCCA
>JAGVJJ010000117.1 GCA_020051175.1 Bacteroidia bacterium
CTACTTATAATGTAACCGGTTTGACATCGGGAAGCACGTATTATTATCGTGTGCGTGCGGTAAATGCCTGTGCCACCAGTGCAAATTCGAACACAATAGTTGAAACGACCAATGAGCCAAATGCTCCTGCAGCTTCTGCCGCGAGTAACTTTACCTGTACATCCTTCAATGCGAACTGGGGAGCATCGGCTGGCGCGCCAACACACTATTTGTTGGATGTATCCACGGACGTTACTTTTGGAAGCTTTGTGACGGGCTTTAGTTCCAAGAATGTAGGTTTGGTAACTACTTATAATGTAACAGGTTTAAGTTCCGGTGTAACATATTATTATCGTGTACGTGCTGCAAACGCTTGTGCTACCAGTGCGAATTCAAATACAATAGTTGAGGCAACAGATGAGCCGAATGCACCGGCAACAGCAGCAGCAAGCAACTTTACCTGTACATCATTTAATGCGAATTGGGGAGCATCAGCTGGTGCTCCAACCCATTATTTACTGGATGTATCAACCAGTTCGAGCTTTGCGAATTTTGTAACCGGCTTTAGTTCAAAGAATGTAGGTTTGGTGACTACTTACAATGTAACCGGTTTGACTTCAGGAAGCACTTATTATTATCGTGTCCGTGCGGCAAATGCCTGTGCTACCAGTGGATATTCCAATATTGCTGTTTCCATAATGGCTGCACCACTGACTCCTGTGGCTAGTGCAGCAAGCAATTTAACCTGCACTTCCTTCAATGCAAATTGGGGAGCTGCTTCAGGTGCAACGGGTTACCTCCTTGATGTATCTACAAGTGCCATTTTCGGTTCATTTGTTACCGGTTATAATAATCTTGATGTAGGTGCGGTCACCACATACAATGTTACCGGGCTAACTGCCGGTGTAAACTATTATTACAGGGTTCGTTCATCCAATGGATGCAGTGCCAGCGTCAGCTCAAATTATATAACAGTTTCCACAGTGCTGCCAGACCAGCCAGTTGCAAATGCTGTTACAAACTATACTTGTACATCTTTCACAGCAACATGGGCAGCAGCTGCCGGTGCAACGAGTTATTCTCTTGATGTTTCAACTACTCCAGCCTTTTCATCATTTGTTACAGGGTATAATAACCTGAATGTAGGTTTGGTAACTACCCGAAATGTTACAGGACTAACAGCAAATACAACTTATTACTTCAGGGTTCGTGCAAATAATAATTGTGGAACAAGTGCAAGCTCGAGCAGTATAATGTTCAAGGTGACTAGTCCTGCACCACCAGTTGCAAGTGTTCCTGTTATAAGCGGGTGTACATCATTCAATGCACAGTGGAGTGTTTCAACAGGAGCAACCAATTATTTCCTTGATGTTTCAACAAGTGCTGCATTTACGTCTTTTGTAACAGGTTATAATGCATTAAATGTTGGTGATGAAACTGACTATGCTATAAGTGGTTTAACGTCTGGTATGAGCTATTACTACAGGGTAAGTGCTAGTAATTCGTGCGGAACAAGCGGTTATTCAAGTATTATTTCAGCTGTGATGTCTGCTCCAGATCCTCCGGTAACACTTAATATAGCAGTAACTACAATTGCTTGTTCTTCTTTTGAAGCAAAGTGGACAGCTAGTTCGGGTGCAGTAAATTATTATTTGGATGTATCTACAGTGTCGAATTTCGCAAGCTTTGTAAGTGGTTACAATAATCTTGATGTAGGCTTGGTTACTGCTGTTAACGTGAGTGGTTTAACTACTAATACTACTTATTATTACAGGGTTCGTGCAGCAAATGTATGTGGAACCAGTGCAAGTTCAGGTGTTGTGACTACAACAACTGGTGCACCCACTATTCCAACTGCCGGTGCAGCCACATCTTTGACAAGTATAAGTTTTAGAGCTAACTGGACTTTGGTTAGCAACGCACTTGTTTATTATGTTGATGTTGCAACAGATGCCGGATTTACAAATTTTGTTCCTGGTTATAATAATCGAAATGTTGGGAATACAGATTTGTTGACAGTAACTGGTTTAAGTTCGGCTACGACATACTATTACAGAGTAAGAGCTGCAAATAGCTGTGGAGTTAGCGGGCATTCGGGTACAATAACTGTCACCACTCCATAAGTAAATGTATGAAATGTGTATCAGAAAGGATAGCCTATTCCAATATTAAATGCAAGGAAGTTGTAATCTTTTTTGTGTGTAATGGAATACTGCTTTTTCCAGGTTTGGTCAAAAGCATGCTGAATAACCCATCTTTTGTTTTCCTCAAATTGCGGGTCGCGTAGCTTGAGGCCGATATCAAAGCGGATGATAAAAAAGTTAAAATCGGCACGGATACCTACTCCGCTTCCAATTGCAATTTCTTTGTAAAAGCGGTTGAGTTTAAATTCACCACCCGGGCGTTTTGCATCAGGTTGTCTGAGCCATATATTGCCAGCATCAATAAACAAAGCACCATTGATAATTTTAAATAGCTTCAGGCGGTATTCAACATTGCCTTCCAATTGGCCGTCACCGAAGTTCCATAAAAAGGATGTGGAGTCGGAATAGGAACCAGGCCCAAGGGTTCTGGCCTGCCATGCCCTGATGCCGTTTGAACCGCCACTAAAAAAGCTACGTTCAAAAGGCAATACTTTAAAGTTGGTCAATGGCCTTCCGAGCCCGGCTGCAACACGAAAAACCACTTTGTTGATTTCGCTGGAGCTGTAATAGTACCTGTAATCCACATCCAGGCGTAAATACTGTGAATAGGCAATATCCTGAATAGTATACCTGTCTAAGGAATCTTTTATAAATGTATCTTCCTCAATAGAGTTTACAAGATCATAAAACCCACGTAAAAGATTTCCAGAAGATTCTGCATTGACTTTAAAATAAGAGAAATTGATTTGTTTTTTCACGTCCTGCTCATTGAACACGAAGGAATACATAGTACTAGGTGTTAAGTGGTTGCTGAAGCTGTTTATGATAAATGCATTCTGAACTTTATCTCTCAGGTAAGTTTCAAAATTTTTCTCCAATTTAACTTTTACGAAGTTGATAACAACAGGATTAAAAGTATGCCGAATTCTGTTGGATGTTTTCCAGGTATAGCCATAAGAGAAATTAAGAATATTGCGTTCATAGTCGGGCCTGCGCTGATAATTTAGCGCACTTGTAAAGATTGTTTTAGGACTAGTCTGCTTTTCCGGGTTAACTTTAAAGGGCACTAAAAAGCGTGGGATATAGATGTTCAGCTCCGGTCCAAATTCAATGGTATTAAATTGTTTCAGGGACTGGCTTAAGTTACTTGTATTAATATTGTTGTTTGCGTTGTCATTGTATGTTCGTTGTGCCTCAATACCTCCCTTCAGCTGCAATTCAAATACTTCTGCTCCCTTGAACAAATTCCTGTTCTGGAATGAAAAGCTGCCGGATATACCAAGGTTTCCGGAGCGGTGTGTGCCCTCGGTTTCAACAGTAAAAGATTGCTTAAGTATAGGACTGAGCTGGATAAAGCAATCGAGAGTTTTATCGTCTTTTTCAACAAAAAAGATATTGATGGTTTTGAAAGCTTTCAGCTCGGATAATTTTTTATAAGAATCTTCAACATTTTTGAGCTGATACAATTCCCCTTTACGAATGAATATCGCGTTGAGCAATACTCTTGTCTTATATTTCAGTGCTGATGTGTGAAGAATCGTGTAACCGTCAACAATGAGGGTATCCTTTTTTTGCTGCTCAAACTTTTTGGAGATAAAGTCGGGCTGAATGAAAATATTATTGATATGAAAACGCTGATGGGAAGTTTCAAGCGTAGAATCCGAAAAACTATTGACTCTTTTTACGAAATTCTTTATCCCCATTGTCACGTTTACCTTTTTACTGCCAATGGTAGTATCAATTTCATAGTATATAAAATCCCTTGTAAAAAGGTAGTATCCATTATTGTTTAATGCATCCGTAACCCTGTCGCGTTCATCTTGCAGCACGTCTACATCATAATTGCTGCGTTTTTTCAGCAAGGTGCCTGCCGTATCCAGATCAACAAAATACTTGAGCAATTCATCGGATATTTTATAATTGACATTATTAATGGTGTATGGCTCTGCAGCTTTTATTTTATAATAAACCACTGCTTTTTTTCGCTTTTTATAATGGATGGAATCAGTAACCGAGTTAATGAAAAAACCTTTGTTATTCAGGAAAAGCTTGATTTGCTTGGTTGATTTTTCAGTAAGAAGTGTATCCAGCTTTACCGGGGCTTCTCCTATTTCCAACAGCCATTCACCCATAAGCTGCTTGTCACTGCGTTTTGCTTTTTTTCCTTTGGCTAAACGTTTGGTGTTTTTGCGTTCGATTTTTTTGTTGTAAGCAATACGTTTGCGTTTTACTTTTTCCTCGTTTGCAAGGTTGTATAACCATAAGTGGAACCTGAAAAGAACAAGGATCCTTCGGTTGGGTTTTTGTTTGATGTAATTTTCAATTTCGTTTTTGTCAATTTTGGTATCTTTATCGACTATAAAGTTTTTATCTAGAAGGTATTCGCCTTCGCGTAATTTCTTTGCAGGGTTACAGGCAATACACAATAAAAAGAATACAGCGGCCAGTAGGGGAAAAGAATATGTGGATTTTGAAGTCACGCTGCAGTTAAATAATCCTGTTTAATACAAAAGTGCTAAATTATTACATTTACCGGAAATAAATCCCTAATAAAATGGTGTCAAAAAAGCAGATTCAACTTGTTAACTCGCTGAAGCAAAAGAAATACAGGGAAGAGCATCAGCTGTTTATAGCCGAAGGAGCGAAAATTGTGCCGGAACTGCTGCGTTCGGATATAAAGGTGGAACAGGTGTTTGCGACCAGGGAATTTCTGGAACGGCATACTGTAGGAGAGAATATTGAATGTATAGAGGTAAAATACAATGAATTGGAGCGTTTGTCCGCACAAACTACACCTAGTGACGTGCTTGCAGTTTGCAAAATCCCTGTTCATGTATTTGATAAAAAGGTTCTAAAAGGAAAATTAACGCTTGTTCTGGATGATATTAAAGATCCGGGTAATCTGGGAACTATTATCAGAATTGCGGACTGGTTTGGGATTGATACAATTATTTGCAGCAAGGAATCGGCAGATGCATATAATCCCAAAGTTGTACAAGCAACGATGGGTTCAATTGCGAGGATAAACCTGCACTACCTTGAACTTAGCGAGCTTTTTAGTGACTTGAATACGAGCCTGGATCCAGGCAAGTCTTTCCCAATCTATGGCGCATTGCTTGAAGGGGAGGACCTTTATAAGAAACAACTTTCGGAAGAAGGTATTATTGTTATTGGAAATGAATCCCGAGGTATTTCGGGCGCGGTGGAAGCGTTTGTTAACCAAAGAATTACAATTCCTTCATTTGCGCATTATAAATCGGGTAAAGGTGAGGCAGAATCCCTGAATGCGGCAATTGCAACTGCAATAATCTGTTCAGAGTTCAGAAGAGGGTAGGGTTACGGATAACGAATAGAAACGAATTTGCCAAATCGCCTGCCAAATACTAATTCGTACTATATACAATCTTTAACGATTATAGCAGTGGATAACACTTTTTGGCTGAGTGTAAGATGCATTGAGTCAGCATATTATTTATCTTCTGCAAATTCTTTTGTATCTTTGTAAATATACTCAAATTAATGAAATCGGTGTTAAATACTATTGAAGAAGCAATTGCCGACCTGAAGGCAGGTAAGGTGATTATTGTGGTTGATGATGAAGATCGTGAGAATGAAGGGGATTTTATTACGGCAGCGGCCAATGTAACGCCTGAAGTAATCAATTTTATGGCCACTCATGGACGCGGGCTTATCTGCGCTGCAATTACCGAGGAGCGCTGCGAACAGCTGGGCCTGGAAATGATGGTAAGCAATAATACTTCCCAAAATACTACAGCTTTTACTGTTTCCATTGATTTGCTGGGCTATGGTTGTACCACAGGCATTTCGGCAAGTGATCGCTCAAAAACGGTCCAGGCTTTGGTAAATCCTGCTATTAAACCGGAAGAGTTTGGAAAACCAGGGCATATATTTCCACTGAAGGCCAAAAATGGAGGAGTTCTCAGGAGGGCCGGCCATACAGAAGCAACGATTGATTTGGCCCGTTTATCGGGTTTTGACCCGGCAGGTGCGCTTGTTGAGATCATGAATGAAGATGGCACAATGGCGCGTCTACCGCAACTGCTGGAAATTGCTAAAAAGTTCGATCTGAAGATTATTTCTATTGAAGACCTGATTGCGTACCGCATCAAGAATGAAAGCATCATAGTAAAAGATGCCCAGGTTAAAATGCCTACTCAATTGGGTAATTTTGATTTGATTGCCTACCGTCAGACAACCAATGACCAAGAGCACCTGGTGCTTGTTAAAGGCACCTGGAAAAAGGAGGAGCCGGTGCTGGTTCGTGTGCACTCGTCCTGCTTAACGGGAGACGTTTTTGGTTCCTGCCGTTGCGATTGTGGCTCCCAGCTTCATAAGGCTATGGAAATGATTGAAAAGGAAGGAAAAGGGGTAATTGTGTATATGAACCAGGAGGGTAGAGGCATTGGACTGCTGAACAAACTAAAGGCATATAAACTGCAGGAAGAGGGACGTGATACAGTAGAAGCCAATCTTGAGCTTGGATTTGCCGGTGATCAAAGGGACTACGGTGTAGGTGCGCAGATTTTAAGGGATTTAGGTGTTTCTAAAATAAGATTGATGAGCAATAACCCTAAGAAACGTGCAGGACTAATTGGTTATGGGCTTGAAATTGTTGAGAATGTTCCAATCGAAATAGAATCAAACGAGCACAACAAGTTTTATCTTCAGACGAAAAGAGATAAAATGGGGCATTCCTTAAAATTGGGTAAATAAAAGCCGCTATTTCTTTTCCGAAGGATCCGGATCTATCGTTATTGTTGTTGCTGGCGGTGTTTCAGAAGGCGGAGCAATTGTTTTTTTTCTGCGGGTAATCCCGTTCCAGTACCTGCCCAAAAGTTCTCCGATAGAGTTGAATTCTTCCCTGTAAAATACACCAACCCCCTGTGTATATGGGCCTGTTGAAAAGCTCAGGTTATTATCGTTAGCGCGGTTAAAGGCTTTTACCCGTACTTTACCGTCTTCCGTTAGTTTATAATCCACATTTACGTCACCAACAATGTTGTTTGCATTCTGGTCGTTGGTAGTATTTCTTCCTACGTTACCATCGATGGATAGTTTATCATTAAACAGCTGGGTAGACATGGCCACTTCCAGTTCATCTTTACTGATTTCATCGCCAGGCCGGTAGTTGATACCCACATCAAAATCATTGCTGATTTTACTTAGCATGTTGCTTAACTGATTTGATAGTAGCTCGCTTGTGTTTGCCCCTGCTGCCGAACCTACAGTAGTTCCTGATCCTGAATTACTTAGTTGGTAAGGTGTTACAAAGCTATTCAGTACCAGCAGTGAGAATACCTGGCGGTTCATTTCTGCTTCGGTATTAATATAGCTCATTACCTGCTGGCGAATAGTGGCATCAACAGTTGGTATACCGATATCAAAATTGATTTCAGGTGATAATAAATCATTGGTCATCTGAAGCTTCAGGTCAACAGGGTAGCGTACTTTGTACATGCTGTTGGTAGAATCGATGTCTGAAAAGAATGGCTTCAGAGATGCACGTGCCTTATATATCGCACTCAGGTTGATGTCAGCTTTATAAGGAATACCGCTCCATTTTATAGTACCGCCTTTTTCAAGATAAAACCTTTTGTTAATAATGTTTTCCAGGGTAAACAAATAATCTCCATCCTCTATTACATAGTCCCCAAACATTTTGAAATCTCCTTTACTGTTGATTTCAAGTTTGATATTGCCATTTCCCCTGCTACGGATAACATCACCCACTTTCTGGTCAAATATGAGCTGAACTTCGGCATCCGGGGTTACGTTAAGATCGAAATCAAGGGTGAGTCCGTCAAGCTTTATTTTATAATCGTTTTTTAGAACCAAGCTGCTGTCCTTTTTTATAAAAGTGATAAAGTTATTTTCACTAACTTCTTCTGTACCAGAAAGTGGGATATAAAACTTTGTAAGCTCTGTTTTAGGGAGTATGTTAAACTTGTCGTTTTTGTTATTATTTGAAGTAGTAACACTTTCGGTTTTAACATTTGCTTCAATCAAAATGTTATCAGTAAAGCCTGAAATATTCAC
>JAGVJJ010000080.1 GCA_020051175.1 Bacteroidia bacterium
CGAGTACGATCATGATTCAGCAATGAGCAGTGTGCGCTGGAATGTGCTATATGATGAGTTGTACGCTTCCCAAACCGATACCACCTGGCACCTGCCCACACCCGACTCTGTAATGAGCCGGGTTATTGCACACCGTGCCATGAGTTATACACCAATAAGTGTTTTATTTTTTGAATACAATTATTTTAATGTTGATTCATTGGAAGAGTATTTTGATTTAACAGATGGAATGCTTACTGATGATGCGCAGCGAACCGTATCACCTTACCGCGAAGCCTTGTGTTTTGCCGGCTCTGTGTGTAGCGATGAAAAATTATCTGGCAATATAACCTTTATACTTCCGTCCGATTTGTTTTTTAGTAATACCACCGTGATAGGGAGCGCCACGTTTCGGGTTGACTTTGGCGATGGACAGGGATGGCAAACAGTATCGTCCGATGAGGCAGTAAATATATCGTATGCTACTGCCGGAGTGAAAGATATTACCGTAGAAATGACATTGAATAGTGTGGCCTATACTTCAAAAATGAAACTGAATGTAAAATACAAGGCCAATACGTTTGGCAGCGCAACGGCTTTGTACTACAACCCCGCCAATCAAACTTTTGGCACAGGAACCAACTACCATGCTGCCGCTGCCTTTATGATGCTGGCCAGCGGGCACACTACCCCTGTAAAACCTATAATTTTTGTGGAAGGTTTTGATGCAATGGAAGAAGTTAATTTGGATGATTTGCTAATCTTAATCAATGGAGGGGATCTCAACTTCGCAACTCCATATCCAACTTATAGATCAGGAAATGACGTACGAGGTCTCATTGACCGTACCATAGATTGGGGGTATGATTTTATTATATTGGATTTGGCCGGAACAGGTGGAGACAGGATAGAAAACAATGCAGAGATATTACGCAGTTTAATAAAGTGGGCCATAAATGCCGGAGCCGCTGACATAGTGGTAGGCGGAGCGAGCATGGGCGGTTTGGTGGCGCGGTATTGCCTTGCTAAAATGGAAAAAGTGTATTGCGAGGATCACAAAACAAGTTTGTACATAAGTTATGATGCTCCCCAAAAAGGGCAAATATTCCATTAGGTATTCAGTATATTCTTAAAAAGGTTTACACCTCTTCCATCGGGGGTATAGATCCAACGATCAGGCAAAGGTATCGATCGCTTAGTTCACCTGCGGCCAGGCAAATGTTGCTGGAGCACATTTTAACAGGCTACCCTTTTGGGCCTGACCAAATGTATTATGATTTACAAACACAATTTGATCTACTTGGTTATCCTGAAAAATGCAGGCGTATCGCCCTTTCAAATGGCAATGCCACGAATAATGAAGTTCATGCTGATCTGGCAGGAGGACTGAATACATCAGCTTACAATCCGCTGGACGAAATACTAACGATTACGAATAATACTTCATCGGGCACTCGCATCAACATTCATTGCATGGCACAAACTAATACGGCACCGCTGCAAATAGCGGTCATAAATGTGGGGGTTTATATAGCGGGGGAGAAAGTAAGAGATATTATTAAAGGAAACCTGTTGCACCAGTCGTATTTAGACTATGATAACTCACCCGGTGGTTTCTTAACCACGCAACGTTTCATTGTTCAGGGTGTTCAAACTATTGGCTTTTTTAGTGGTTCTACTGCAACCACCAACAACCGTGATCAGCACTGTATGATTCCCATGACCAGTGCCATTGATTTAAAATGTCCGCAATGTACCACACTGGTTCAAAATCATACTCCCAACTATTATCTGGATAATTTCTTAACTCCATTTGATAATATTTTCTTCTATGGTGAAGAGGGTAATTACGGACATGCAGACAATATTGAAAGGCACGCAAGTTGGTTTATTCTTGACGAGTTGCTGGATCATTTAAATGTCACCGGTCCTCCAACATCTGATACGTACCTTAAATCGCCTTTATCCACCACATATAATTTCGGCACGTTAGCACATAATGTGATTGTAGGAAGTCTTACCATAAACTCAGGAGGTAAACTTCAAATTAACGGAAATTATTCAACGTATTACGGCAGTGGCCCGACTCCAGCAGGTGGTTCGGCTCAATATTCAGTTTACTCTGCACCATGTTCCACCAATGTTATATCTATTCAAGGTGGCGGCACCATTGAGGTTGGAGATCAATACAGCTCTAGTCACAAAGGAAATCTTGTGATTTCTGATCAAAGTACACTAGAATTAGAGAACGATGGAGAGTTAATTGTCAGGGCAGGATCAAGAGTGGTGATCAAACCCGGAGGCAAGTTAAATTTTAAGGAAGGGGCAATTATTAATTTGGCGAGTACAACAAGTGTATTGGAAATACAAGGTGAACTTGTACTAGGTAACAATGCAAACTTTACAATAACAGGCTCGGGGTATATTAAATTTAGTTTGCCGGATGGCACCACCGCACAATCAATTCCCATCACCGCCTCAAACAGCAATTGTACTTTTGTTTTATCAACCAATAACCAAACTAATAAAGTGATGGAGGTAACCAAGGGGTGGGTAACCCCTTCGTCAAATTTAGCATTGTTTAAAATTTACAAAGGCACGGTAGAACTTGGCACCGATGCTTACCTGAATCTGGGATGTAAAACAGAGATAAATAATACCACTATCACCTCAAATGTGGGTAGCGGTTACGTACACAAGGGCGTAAAGTTGGGCAACCAAAGTGTAAGCGATATTACCATACGCTACAGCAATTTTTTTAATGCTAAAACAGCACTTTGGTGGGGCAGCAGCGGCTCGGGCACCTTAACCATACTGGGCACCCAATTTCAAAATTGCGATAAAGCCTTGCATACCGTAGGAAATGGAGTAGATATTAAAAATGTTCGGTTTATTGAATGCAATACGGCTGCATGGCTGGCCGAAAGCATGACCGGATTAAGTGATTTTAGTGGTTACGTTGAGGATTGTGCAAATGGATTAGTGTATTCTGGTACTACTGGGGCCGATTTGTTTATCACCACCACGCAGTTTAATACTAACACGTTCTCGGTTATAGCAGATGGTGATATCACTATTACTTCCAAGTGCAGTAAATACGAGGGCAATGTTTCTGATTTTGTACTTTCAGATGGCTGCACACTTAACTTAAGCACTACCCAAACAGTAACTCGTATTGGTAGTGGATTGCCCTCCAATCAAGACGTAGGTGGAAATAATAAATTCATCAATAGCAGCAGCGAAGTGGTGTATGCCACAGATATCTATGATATTTTATTAGATGAGGGTTATAATAGTTTTACGTATAGCGGTACTCCCGGCACCATTCTGTTTGGTTCTCTTTCCAACTCCTTTTATTCAAACAGCAATAACCACCTTGATGTTACTGATAATTACTGGAGCTTGTACGCCTGGGTAGGTACTCCTAATCCTTCGTTAACTTTGATTCACTACCCCACAAGTTCCAATATTGAATTGGAATATAGTGCCAACAACAATGATATTGCTTTCGATTATTCACCCGAGTTAGTAAGTGCCCCCACAAGCTGCAACGCATGGAATGGAATAATTGCCGAAGAGGAAGGAGACCCTGAAGGTGTTCGTCAGGGTGATGGTACAGGTGTGAAGCCCGTTGCAGATTTAGTGAATCGTCTTTCCATTTATCCAAATCCGGCAAACAATAGATTGAATTTGCGCACAAGTGAGAAAAACCATCCTGAGTATCAGCTAAAGCTAATTGATATATCAGGCAGAATAATTCAACCCGTAGTAATTAGTCAAAATGGTTCCGGGACTGCATACGATATTTCAGGACTTGCCCCCGGATTGTATCAGTGCATAATTGAGGAAAATGGGATAATGGTGTACAAAAACAAATTAGTAATAATACGATAGGTTGTCGTTAGAGTAGAAACAGAAAACGCCATCCAAATGATGGCGTTTTCTGTTAATGGCTATTCAGTCCAAATACATTGAACTGCTTCAGACATGCTTTCGGTATAAGACAAATAGTTCAATTTTTATTCAAGACAAGATTGTTATATTTGACAAATGAGCCCGATAATCTTATTCTCCTTTATCCTCGCCTATTTTTTACTGTTGCTTGGGGTGGCTTTTTACACATCGCGCAACAGCACCAACGAAACCTTTTTTATAGGCAATAAAAGCAGCAACTGGATGCTGGTGGCTTTTGGTATGATTGGCACTTCCCTAAGCGGAGTAACTTTCATTTCAGTACCCGGCACGGTAGGATTGGCGGGGTTCAGTTATTTTCAGGTGGTGCTGGGCTATTTTATCGGGTATTTTGTGGTGGCTTATGTGTTATTACCGCTCTACTATAAACTTAACCTTACTTCCATTTACAATTACCTTGATCAGCGTTTTGGGTTGCATGCGTATAAAACCGGAGCCTTGTTTTTTATTTTATCCCGCACTCTGGGCGCAACGCTCCGATTGTATTTAGTGATTAATGTGATGCAATTGTTCATCCTCGACAAAATGGGCGTACCCTTTCATGTAACCTCTGTGATTATTCTGCTCATGATTTTACTCTATACATTTAAAGGCGGGGTAAAAACCATTGTGTGGACCGATACGCTGCAAACCTTTTTTATGTTGCTTGCTCTGGTGGTTTGCGTGGGATACATTCTCGCTGATCTCAACCTTTCTTTTTCTGCTGCCATGAACAAACTCAGCGAACAAAATTTTACTCCCGTTTTTAACACCGATGTCAACAATAAAAAATTCTTTCTGAAACAAATCATTGGCGGGGCCTTTATTACCATCAGCATGACGGGGCTTGACCAGGAGATGATGCAAAAAAACATCAGCGTGCGTACGCTTGGAGATTCACAAAAAAATATGCTGACATTTAGTACCATCATGGTATTGGTGAATTTTCTGTTTTTACTTTTAGGAGGGCTGCTCTATTTGTACGCTATAAACAAAGGCGCCTCCTTTCAGCAAGTAATGGCAGATGGAAAAAACATTACGCAGTTTGTGGTAGATGGCAAAAATATGGCCGGTGATGACTTATTCCCTTCCCTTGCCATGCAATACCTGCCAGGGTTTATTTCAATTATTTTTATCATTGGTCTAATCTCGGCATTATTCCCTTCGGCAGATGGGGCTATCACAGCCCTCACTTCTTCCTTTTGCATTGATATTTTAGGCATTCAGCGCAATGAAAAACTGAATGAGCCACAACGCTCACGCACGCGGCTCACGGTGCATTTAACATTCGCAATAATTTTTTTACTGATGGTGTTTTTCTTCAAGGCGCTTAACAACAAATCCATCATCACCATTTTGCTGGATATTGCCGGCTACACCTACGGGCCCTTGCTTGGTTTATTCGCCTTTGGCATTCTCACGAAACGAAAGCTAAGCGGGAAGTGGGTGCCCGTTATGTGTACCGCTGCTCCGTTAGTATGTTACTACCTGCAACAAAACACCTCTTCTCTACCGGGAAATTACCAGATAGGTATTGAAATGCTCATCATTAACGGATTGATGACCTTTGGGGGATTGTGGGCGATATCGAAGAAGGCCTAAATTGTTAAGTTACAACTCCCCATTATACAGCCGCATGCTTAGCCGAAAGGTAACGCTCGGCATCTAATGCAGCCATACATCCGGTACCTGCAGCGGTAATAGCCTGGCGGTACACTTTATCCTGTGCATCGCCACAGGCAAATACGCCCTCTACATTGGTACGAGATGAGCCTGGAATTGTTTTGATATAGCCTTGTTCATCCAAATCAATCCATCCTTTAAAAATATCGGTGTTGGGATGATGTCCGATAGCCACAAAAAATCCGCTGATGGCAATCTCGCGCAGCTCGTTGGTTTTATTGTTGCGCAATCGTGCTCCGCTTACTTTATCCTCTCCCAAAATTTCATCGGTTTCGGTATTGTACAAAATTTCGATATTGGGTGTAGTGGAAACGCGCTGCTGCATTGCCTTGGAGGCACGGAAGGAATCTTTGCGCACAATCATGTATACTTTGCTACAAAGCTTGGCTAAATAAGAAGCTTCCTCACAAGCGGTATCGCCACCGCCCACAATGGCTACCTCTTTCCCTTTAAAGAAAAATCCGTCACATACGGCACAGGCCGAAACACCACGGGTATTCAAACGGGTTTCACTTGGAATGCCCAGCCATTTGGCCGATGCACCTGTGGCAATAATTACCGTTTCCGCTTCTACTACTTTCGATTCGTCAATGGTTACCTTAAACGGACGTTTTGAAAAATCAACAGCCGTAGCCATGCCGTAACGCACATCGGCTCCCAGGCGGGTGGCCTGTTCTTTAAACATATTCATCATCTCTGGCCCTTGTACTCCGTGCGGAAACCCGGGATAATTTTCTACTTCGGTGGTGATGGTTAATTGTCCGCCCGGCTGCATGCCTTCATACATTACAGGTTTCATATCGGCACGGGCTGCATAAATGGCTGCGGTATATCCTGCGGGACCCGATCCGATGATCAGGCATTCGATGTGTTCAATCTGGTTCATATTTTAAAAATTAACAGGCTGCAAAAATCTGTGTTTTTACGCAATGTTAGAGGATAATTTCGCACAGGATGTTAAGTTGCTGAGTGCGTTGGTTTTTATCTTTTACCGCCATTTTAATGCGGGCGGTTGTGAAAATGTTTCAGTGAGCGCATGGACAGCAGGGTACTGATGATGGTAAAAACGGCTCCGGCAAAAAAGGATACACCCGGAAAATAAAACGGTGCCCGGGACGAAGTAAAGGTGGCAAATAAATTATTCATGAGCAGCGGCCCAATAATGGAAGTGACACTCACTAGGCTGGTTAATGCTCCCTGCAATTCGCCCTGTTCATTGGTCGGCACCTGACCCGAGATAATGCCCTGCAAAGCGGGGCCTGCAATACCTCCAAGGCAATACGGAACCAGAAACACATACATCATCCAACTTTGAGTAGCAAAAGCCAGCAGAAATAATCCAACGGAATACAATATCATGCCTAGAAACACCGAACGTTTCTGACCTAACTTAGGAATCACCACCCGTATTAAACCGCCCTGCACCAGCATTACCATCAGCCCTACAAACCCAAGCGAATATCCTACCTCCACACTGGTCCATTTAAAACGATACATAGTAAAAAAACTCCAGTTGCTTTGCACTGCATGCGAGGCGAGGTAAACCAATACCAGCGAAGCCACCAGCCCCGATACCACGGGATATTTGGTGAGGTGCTTTAACGACCCCGCGGGATTGGCGCGCTTCCACTCAAAGGCCCTGCGATTTTCTTTAGGCAACGACTCGGGTAACACAAAATATCCATAAACCACATTTAACAGTGAAAAGACAGAAGCCGCATAAAACGGAGCCCGCAAACTTATTTGAGCAAACTGCGCCCCGATAACAGGCCCCAGCATAAACCCTAACCCAAATGCCACCCCGATGAGTCCGAAATTTTGCGCGCGTTTTTCGGGCGTGCTGATATCGGCAATATAGGCTGTGGCTGTTGAGAAACTGGCTCCCATAATTCCCGCAATTAAACGGCCCATAAACAACCACGAAATGGTAGATGCCAGGGCATGAAAAATAAAATTAACCCCAAGTCCCAATAATGAAAACAATAACACGGGTCTGCGGCCGTAGCGGTCGCTTAACCCTCCGAGTATGGGCGAAAAAATAAACTGCATGCCGGCATAACAAAACATGAGCCACCCACCGTAGCGCGAAGCTTCATTTAATCCTTTGCCTGTAAGTTCGCTGATTAGTTTGGGTACCACCGGAATAATAATCCCCAACCCGATAACATCAATGAGAAGAGTAATAAAAACAAAGATGAGGGCATTGTTTCGTTTTACTGTCATGCGCAGCGAAGATAAGAAGATTGCATGCAGCGAAAAACAGCAGAGAAAAGTTTTTTACCCCGATCGTTTCTGAATAGCCTTCCCTACCCGTATATCCTGCAGCTCTACCTGCAGTTGCCGCAACATCTGCATAATGCTTTCGAGGTTTAAATCATTTTCAGTATAAGTGCCTGTATTGATGCTGCACACATATTCCCACACTTCCAGCACATCCGCTGCGTGCACTTTGTAGGGCTCATACGATTTATTATCTGAAACAAGTAACAGGGTTTTATCCTTTTTCAAATCATTGTACACACGCTTGTATACAATACCATCATTGCGGGTAAGCAGCACATAAGTTTGTCCGCTATGCAGGTTTTTAATATCCTCTACAAATTTTCCCACCACATAACTTCCTTTTCCCAGCGGAGGCATCGAATCTCCGCTGATGGGAAAAGCCCGGTGTTTACCCGAGGGAATAAAAGGTAAGTTCATCCGTTTCAACCCTTCTACATACTCTGGGTCGGCATAGCCGTTTAAATATCCGGCCGATGCTTTGGCACTCACCACTTCAATGGTGTCGTTATTGTTTTCATCCACCATCACCGGAAACAATACCCTGTTTTGTCCTACATGAATCAGTGGCTGCTTACCCGCTTTAGCCAGATCATGTTTGATCAGCATATCTACCGGCAACTTAAAAAAATCAGAAAGCGTAATCAGCAATTGGATATTAGGTTCAGAACGACCCTCTTCATACGAGCCGATGCGCGAACGGGTAATGCCCAATTCATCGGCCAGTTGCTCTTGCGAGAGTTTGCGCTGAGTGCGCAAAAACCGGATATTCTTAGCAATCGTTAACATGCTACAAAACTAAGCACTGTTTGTTAATTTTTGTAGCGAATTTTGTTATAAAATTTTTTACCCCTGACAACCCAGCCCCACCGCAATATTGTACATATTGATTTAGATACCTTTTTTGTATCGGTAGAGCGGTTGGCTAACCCTAGGCTTATTGGACAGACGGTAGTAGTGGGTGGCAGCGTCAACCGCGGAGTGGTGGCCAGTTGCAGTTACGAAGCGCGTAAATTCGGGGTACACTCGGCCATGCCCATGTGTATGTCCAAACAATTATGTACGCAAGCCATACAGGTGCGCGGAGATATGGAAAACTACAGCAAGTACTCCGACATGGTTACCGAGAATATTAATGAGCATGTGCCACTGTACAAAAAAACATCTATTGATGAATTCTATATTGACCTGACGGGCATGGATCGGTTTTTTGGTTGCAATAAATTAGCCACCGAGGTAAGGCATAAAATTACCAAAGAAACGGGCCTGCCCATTTCGTTTGCGCTATCGGCCAACAAAACCGTTTCGAAAGTAGGAACGGGCGAAGCCAAACCCAACGGACAAAAACAAATTGAATTCGGAACAGAAAAAAATTTTCTGGCTCCGCTGTCGGTAAAAAAAATTCCGATGGTAGGCGAAAAAACCTATCAACTATTGCGCAGCATGGGTGTGCAGCATATTCACACATTGCAACATATGCCGGTGAACTGGATCAGCAAGACGAGCGCCAGGACAAACAAAAGCAGACAGTGAGCCCCCAAAAGAAACAAGAAGTAGAGCTCCACCACAA
>JAGVJJ010000002.1 GCA_020051175.1 Bacteroidia bacterium
ATGTTAATTGCTGCTGACAACGGGTATCAAAGTTGCCTGATGGCGCCTACCGAAGTTCTGGCACAACAGCATTACAAAAATATTTTTTCGTTACTGGAAAAAATGCCGGTGAAAGCCGGACTGTTGACCGGCTCCACCAAAACTGCTGCCAGAAAGATTATTCGGGAAAAACTGATTGATGGTTCATTACATATATTAATAGGTACACATGCGGTTATTGAAAAAGAAGTGCAGTTTAAAAATCTGGGATTGGCTATTGTGGACGAACAGCACAAATTTGGCGTAGCACAACGGGCTAAACTCTGGGAAAAAAATGTCCGGCAGGACTCCTTCGGAGAAATAACTCCCCATATTTTAGTAATGACAGCTACGCCAATTCCCCGCACCCTTGCCATGACCGCTTATGGCGATCTTGATTATAGTGTGATTAATGAAATGCCGCCGGGCCGCCAACCCATTACTACCGTTCACCGTTATGAGAATGACCGGCATAAAGTGATGGATTTTCTGAAAAACGAGATGGCAAAAGGCCGGCAGGTTTATATTGTTTTCCCGTTAATTGAAGAAAGTGCTAAACTGGATTATGAAAATCTGATGAAGGGTTACGAAAATGTGAAAGCCTGGTTTCCCGAACCAAAATATTGGATAAGCATGGTGCATGGCCGGCAAAAAGCCGAACAAAAAAATACGAATATGCAACGCTTTGTCAATGGCGAAACCCAGATTATGGTTTCAACAACCGTAGTGGAAGTGGGTGTAGATGTACCCAATGCATCTGTGATGGTTATTGAAAGCGCCGAGAAATTCGGATTATCACAATTGCACCAACTGAGAGGCCGGGTGGGCAGGGGCGCTGAAAAAAGTTATTGTATTTTATTGACCGCCGCCGGTATAGGAAATGATGCAAGAGAAAGAATGAAAATAATGACATCAACCAATGATGGATTTATCATTGCTGAAAAAGATCTGGATATGCGTGGGCCAGGTGATATTGAAGGCACAAGGCAAAGCGGCGTATTAAACTTCAGGCTGGCCAGTATAGTCCAAGACAGGCCATTGCTGGAGCTGGCAAAGAATTTTGCAAATGAAATAATGGAACAGGATCCTGAACTTAATTCGGCTGAAAATTTGCAGTTGAACAGCTATCTTCAGTTACAAAAAGGGAAAACAGCCTGGAGCAAAATTTCTTAACACAAGTTTTAAAACCCTTTCGCTCTTTTTAGGTAAATTAGAAAAAATTATACTATTGATCCGGAATTGCTATATAGCCCTGCTATCAATTTTTTTTGCCACGGCTCTCAACGCTCAAACAGGAAATATTGAGTTTATTGAAAACAAAGGACAATGGGACAGTCGTGTTAAATTCAAAAGCGATGTTCCTGCGGGGGCTTTTTTTATTCGTTCGGCAGGATTTACTGTGCTTCAGCATAATGAGCAAGATTTGAAGCGACTCCAGGAAATAAGCCATGGGCATGCTTATAATGCCGGTAATAATTCATCTTCTTTTATGCTTCGTTCCCATGCTTACACTGTTGACTTTGCCGGCGCTTCTGAGAAATTTGAAATGATACCGGACAAACCCCGGAATTATTACAACAATTATTTTATAGGCAACGATCCGTTGAAATGGGCGGCTGAATGCAAAATTTACCAGGGTGTTACGCTGAAGAATATTTATCCCAATATAGATGTAAGATATTATACAGAGGGCGGTACATTGAAGTATGATATTGTAGCAAAACCCGGGGCCGATATCAGTAAAATAGTTTTACGTTATAAAGGAGCAGATAAATTAGAATTAAAAAATAAAGAGCTGGTTATAAAAACATCGGTTGGCGATGTACGGGAATTGGAGCCTTTTACTTACCAGTTTGAAAACAATCAGCAAAAAAAAGTTTCTTGTAAATATATATTAACAGGAAACGAAGTAAGGTTTGACGTAAAAAATTATGATGCAAAAAAAGTTCTGATCATTGATCCCACTTTAATCTTTGTTTCTTTTACCGGTAGCGCCGGCAGCAACTGGGGCTTTACTGCTACGTATGGGCCTGATGGAAGTTTTTATTCCGGAGGTATAAACATTGCACCGGGCTTCCAGGTATCCCCCGGAGCTTTTCAAACCACATGGGGTGGCGGTTCCGGCAGTCCGGCTTCTGATATCAGCATCATGAAGCTTTCTCCCAATGGCACAACAAGAATGTATGCAACCTATTTGGGTGGGTTTGGTAATGACCAGCCTCATAGTCTTGTGGTAGATGGCGCAGGCAATCTCATCATTGCTGGCCGAAGTAATTCTTCAAATTATCCCACAACAGGTAGCGGAGTATTAGGGCCCGGTGGCGGATATGATATTGTTGTAACAAAACTGAATGCAAACGGAACAGCTTTAATAGGCTCAAAAAAAATCGGTGGTACAGGAGATGACGGAGTGAATATTGAACCCAACCGCAATGGTGCAAACTCCCTTCAGCAAAACTATGGCGATGATGGAAGAAGCGAAGTCATACTGGATGGTGCAGGTAATATTTATGTAGCTTCCTGTACACAATCCACCAGTGTGGTTAGCTCATCACGATTTCCGGTTACTGCCGGCGCTTTTCAAGTTACACCCGGCGCATTGCAGGATGGAGTGGCAATAAAAATGGACCCAGCAGTTACCACCTTGTTATTTTCAAGTTTTCTTGGCGGCAACGGCGATGATGCAGCTTATGTACTTTCATTAGCCCCGGATGGAAATATTTATATTGGCGGTGGGTCAGCAAGTACAAACTTGCCCGGCAATACGGCAGGAACTATTGGCCCGTCTAACAATGGTGGTATTGATGGATTTGTTTCGGTTATCAGTAATAACGGTAATTCTATTCTACGAACAACTTATCTTGGTACGCCAGCACTCGACCAGGTATTTGGAATTCAATTTGATCAACAGGGGTTTCCTTACGTTTGCGGACAGACAAGGGGGCCGTGGCCCGTGACTCCCAATGTAGTTTACTACAATGCAGATGCACCGCAGTTTATTGCAAAATTGCAACCTGATCTTTCAGCCTATATTTATTCCACCACATTTGGTCGTGCGGCTGCCACACCCAATATTTCCATTACAGCATTCTTAGTTGATAATTGTGAAAATGTTTATGTTTCCGGTTGGGGTGGAGCCATCTATCCTAACGACCCGCAAAACAGTAATCCCTATCAGTCATCGGGAACAGACCTGATGCCACTTACACCAGATGCCATTCCAATAGTACCGGATGGAAGAGATTTTTATTTTTTTGTTTTAAGAAAGAATGCCACTTCTCAGTTATTCGGAAGTTATTTTGGACAAAACGGAGGATTTACGGATCATGTAGATGGGGGTACCAGTCGTTTTGACAAACAAGGAGTAATCTATCAGGCAGTATGCGCCAATTGTTTTGGAGGCGCGGTTTTTCCTACTACACCTGGCGTATGGTCTCCTGTTAATGGGGCCTTACCTCAGGGATGTAACCTGGCCATGTTAAAACTATCATTTGATTTTGCAGGAGTGGATGCCGGCATACAGTCTTCAATAAACGGCGTAGCAAGAGATACTGCTGATTGCATTCCTCTCACTGTTGATTTTCGGGACACCGTTTCCAATGCTGTAAATTATTACTGGAATTTTGGCGACGGGTCGCCGGTTTCAATAACTGCAACACCAAACATTTCTCATACTTACAATGCGGCTGGTGTTTTCCAGGTAATGCTGATAGCTGAAGATTCTACCACCTGCAATATCCGCGATACATCCTATATAAATATCAAAGCAGGTATGCTTCAGGCTATACCAGATTTTGATCCTGTAAAACTGGCCCCTTGCGATTCATTGAAATTCCGCTTTGATAATTTATCTGCAGCGCCACCTGCAAGACCTTTTACCAATCAATCATTTCTCTGGGATTTTGGCGATGGATCTTCCGCTCTTGTTGCCGGCGCTGCACCGGTATTTCATTCCTTTGCAGCTCCGGGTTCTTATGTTGTGAATCTGATATTAACAGATACGGTTTATTGCAATGCTCCTGATACAGCAGTAAAAACAATCAGCATCGCCCCATTAGTGGTAGCAAATTTCACTACACCGCTTACCGGCTGCGTACCTTATACAGCCCAATTCACAAATACTTCAGTCGCCGGACAATCTTTTACCTGGGATTTTGGCGATGGAGGAATATCCAATGCAATAAATCCTGTATATACCTACAATAGTGCAGGAACTTATACGATAACTTTAATAGCCATTGATCCGAATACCTGCAATATATCTGATACAACAAATTTTACAATTAATGTATTTAATAATCCTGTTTCTAATTTCAGCTTTGCACCAGATCCGGCTGCGGAAAACACCCCCACAATTTTCACCAACTTAGCATCACCCGATGCTGTAAACTTTAAATGGATTTTTGGCGATGGCGATAGTCTTTTAACCAAATCAAGATCATCTGTTAACCATCAGTATAATACTACCGGCACTTTTAATGCTTGCCTGGTTGCAACAAACAACGCCGGTTGTGCCAATACATTTTGCCAGGATGTTAAATCACTTGTGGCGGCTTTGGTTGACGTGCCCAACGCATTTACACCGAACAGTGGCGATATAAACAGCAAAGTATTTGTAAAAGGGTTTGGTATAACTAAAATAAAATTCATTATCTGGAACCGATGGGGCCAGAAAATATTTGAAACCAGCGATAAAAGTACAGGATGGGATGGAAAGTACAAAGGCCTGCTGCAACCCATGGATGTATATGCATATACCCTGGAGGTTGAGTTTTTTGACGGAACCAGAGCAACTAAAAAAGGTGATATAACGCTAATAAGATAGTAAGCTGATTTGTAAATAAGCTAATGTGTTAATGAAAAAAGGCTTGAAAATATTATTTGGAATTTTATCCCGATGCATACCGGGATTGTTATTTGTAATTTCCCTAAAGGGCCAGGATCTTCATTTTTCTCAATTTATGAATTCACCGCTGACAACAAATCCCGCTAACACCGGATTTATTCCGGGTGGTGATTACCGGATGGGCATTAATTACCGTAACCAGTGGTCAGGCATCATGGCCATTCCTTATAAAACAACAAGTGCTTTTGGTGATATACAGATCTTGCGTAACCGTTTTGAAACCGGCTGGATTGGTGCCGGCGGAACTATTCTCCAGGATGTAGCAGGCAGTGGAAATCTTACTTCTACTAAAATTTTCGGTTCGCTGGCTTATCACCAGTTGATAGATGCAGGAAGCTTAGTAAGCGCCGGGTTCAATGTAGGATGGGCCAGTAAGCGGATCAATGTAACCAATCTGAAATTTCCTGATCAGTTTGATGGGCGTTTTTTTGATAATAAATTGCCGACTGCTGTTATACTGGCCCGCAATAATACCAATTACCTTAATCTTCAATTGGGGCTTAATTACGCTTACTTTCCCAACGAAAAGGTTTATCTGAATATCGGTTATTCCGCTCTTAATGTAAACAGGCCAAGGGAATCTTTTTTTGATGCATCACCGGGAATTGACAACCGGCTGGCCGTGCGGCACACTGGTTTTTTGAACGGAAGTTTTTTATTGAACAGTCAGTGGCTGATTAATCCCAACATCTATTATACTACACAGGCAAAATCATTTGAAATAGTGGGAGGCATGAATGCTCATTATAATTTGTCTGGCGAAGGTGAATACCAGTTAATCGGCGGACTTTATTACCGGTTGAATGACTCTTTTATTCCCTTGATTGGTTTGCAATGGAAGGACATCAAAGCCACTTTTACCTACGACGCTACCATATCAACGCTTAAAAATTATAACAATGGCCGTGGCGCTTTTGAATTCTCACTCATAAAAGAAGGCCTTTTTGATACCTATCTTGGCAATAAAAAACAGAGCATGTGCCCTTCTTTCAAAAATTCAAGTTACTGACTTTGATTTGGAAAATTCGTTAATAACCCTACATTTGCGGAAATTTAGAGGGGGTGGGTTAGCAAAAAACTTTAGAAACCAATTCCTGAAAATCACAAAAAAAGAATACAATGTTTTGGACCTTAGAATTAGCCTCATACCTTGAAGAAGCACCCTGGCCGGCCACTAAAGACGAACTGATAGACTATTCCATCCGGAGCGGCGCACCACTTGAAGTAGTAGAAAACCTGCAGGAACTGGAAGATGAAGGCGGCGAAGTTTATGAAAGCATTGAAGACATCTGGCCCGATTACCCGAGCCAGGAAGATTTTATGTTCAATGAGGATGAACATTAATTAAATTCCCGATAACTGATGTAGAACCGTTCTGGCAGAAACAGTACGCTTTTTTATTTATCCATCATTATAATTTGAACCAGTTAGTTTAACTTCCCCGGCAATAGAATTTATGGTCTGCTATGACTAAATCATTCTCGGTATTATTCCTGGCATTTATCGGGGGATTACTTTTTATTCCCTTTCTTGGGAATGTACATTTATTTGATTGGGATGAGATCAATTTTGCTGAATGTGCCAGGGAAATGATGAAAATGGATGACTATACACGGGTATATGTAGATTTCCA
>JAGVJJ010000097.1 GCA_020051175.1 Bacteroidia bacterium
CGATCTTAAAGCAAAGGGCCTGGATTATCCAGGCCCTTTGCTTTATATACAGTATAGTGTGTACTTACACTATTAGATTTTGTACATCCAGTTATGTATATCAGCGGCACGGCCTTTGCGAATGTTTTCAAGTTCCTGTGCCACCCTGTTGGAGAATATACGACCTTTGGTATCCGGCAAAATATAATCTTTGCCTTCAAAACCGATTTGCGAAATAGGTGCGATCGTAGCTGCTGTACCAGTCCCGAAGGCTTCATCAAGCGTACCTTTTTTGTGCGCATCAATTACTTCATCAATGCTGATTTTGCGCTCCTGTACTTTCATTTTCCAGTCGCGGGCAAGTGTAAGCACACTGTCGCGGGTAATGCCGGCAAGGATAGTATCTCCCAAAGGCGCAGTAATCAATACATCATCGATTACAAACATAAGGTTCATGGTTCCGGATTCTTCCAGGTAACGGTGGTTGCGGGCATCGGTCCATATAATCTGATCATATCCACGTTGCTGAGCCAGCTTGGTTGGAAACAGAGAGCGTCCGTAATTTCCGGATGCTTTTACATAACCCACACCGCCTTCAACGGCACGGATAAAACTTGTTTCTACAAGCACTTTTACCGGTTTGTTATAATACACACCGGCAGGGGAGGTGAAAATGTAGAAACGGTAAGTGTCTGAAGGCTTCACGCCTATGAATTCATCTGTTCCTATAATGAATGGACGGATATACAATGATGCACCGGGAGCAGTAGGTATCCAGGCTTCATCCATTTTTATCAACTGTTTCAGGCCTTCTAAAAAATATTCCTGAGGAATAGCAGGCATACACATACGCTCAGCAGATATATTAATACGCTTGTGGTTGTCTAGCGGACGAAACAACAATACCTCTCCTTTATCATTTTTATAGGCTTTCATCCCTTCAAAAATCGCCTGACCGTAGTGCAATGCAGATGTAGAAGGACTCATCATTACGGGGCCATAAGGCACAATCTGTGCGTCACCCCATTGATTGTTTTTAAAATCCGCCATAAACATATGGTCGGAGAATTGCTTCCCAAACGAAATGTTATTAAAATCAAGCTCGCTTATTCTCGAATGTGAGGTTTTATGCACATCAATCGAAACTGTATCTTTTGTTACCATAATGGTGGTATAGGTTTGTTTTGATAAAAATAAGTATTTTATTTATTTAAAACAATTTTGTGTGTGTTAAATAGACGAATGGAACAATAGGAAGGATAACTGAAATAATACTTTTTAGTAAGCTCCATTACGCTTGCGCAGAAACCATTCAAGGCTTAACAGGGAAAGGAGCAGAAAGAATATCCATTTTAAATTAACCAGATCGGCTAATTTATTTTGTGTATATGAAACGGATTTGATATCGGTTCTGTTGTTCAGCATTTCCGCAAGATTATCAAGTTGGGCCGGGTACAACATCTGGCCATCGTGCTTTTTAGAAAGGCTGTATAGCAGTTGATGATCTGCGATTGTGTTTGTTAATTCAACCTTTAAAGGACTCACGCTGAATTCGCCTCTTTGTGTATTTATCTTCTCACCAATTTTTACACGTGCTTCATACTTGTATTCTCCAACAGGCATCATACCTGCATTCAAGCGATATGCGCTTGCAGTTTTGCTAAATGTATACGGAAATTTTTTATTGTCGGAATTGGTGATTGTAATGTTTACTTCAGGTTCATTAATAAGTTCGTAGGTTTCATTGTATACTTCTGCTTCCAGCTCTATGGTTTCATTTTCGAGGAAGTTATTTTTGCCAATTATCTTAAAGAAACTCTTGTCTGCTTTAACGGAGAGGTATTGAACTGTTTTTGAAACCAACTCATCAAACAGGTTATGATTACTATGCAATGCGAAGTCCTGCAAGCGCCATTTCCAGATACCCTCACCTAAAAATAGTGCAGTTTTACTTTCTCCAAAGGAGCTAAAGTACATTAACGGGGTTTTGGTATCCACAATCCCAATACGCTGATAAAACAACACATTGGCAATGTTTTCGGCAGAGTAATTTCCGTAAGGAGATACCAAGGCTGGAAAGTCCTTAATGGATTTGCGCAGTTCATCGCTAATAGTAAATAATGAAAAATTCTGATCAAGTATTGCTTCGCATTCATTTGTTTTTTGAGAAGCAGACACGGAGGATAAGTTGTTTTTAAGAATGCTACCAGCACCGCTAATGGCCCATACAGGAACCTCTGCAGCTTGTATATCATTCAGAAGCTTGGCTGCCGGGTTACGGGTCCCAGGCAATTGGTGAAGAATAACGAGATTGTATTTTTTTACCGGCTTGTCGAAGTTGTCGATGGTGTAGCTTTCCACTTCGTAATTCTGGTTGTTTTCCAAAGATTCCTTTATTGCAGCAACATCAGGATGAGGTGCATCGGCTATAATGGCTACTTTTTGGCGTGAATCCAGCACCTCAATAAATATATCACGCGTGTTGTTGCTTGTATTCACTTCTTCAGTAAGAGCAGTAAGCTTTACTTTGTAGTGCTGCAGTCCGGTTTCTTTGGCTTCAAGATAAACGGGAACCGTAGTGAAAAAAGCATCTGAATTAAAATTGAGCGTTTGTGTAAAAAGCGCGGCTTCGCCTTTTGAAACAGTAAGCGTTGTGGTCTTGCCTTTCAACTGTCTTGCATTTACAACAATTTCCATCGGAAACTTATTACCAAGATATGCCAGGCGGTTGTGTTCTACTTTTTGCAGAATAATGTCTTTTTTTACAGTGGTATCACCAAGAGCAATAGTATATACGGGAGTTTTTATTCTATCAGCAGAATATACAGGGTTGGAACCTTTGTTATACAAACCATCGCTGGCAAGTATGATGGCGCCTGTATTTCTATTGGTATAGCGTGTTTCGATTTCATCAAATAAAACAGAGATATCCGTTTGTTTTTCATTAAATGAAAGAGAATCGGCAGAAGGTATTTCCTTTATCCTGTCGGCAAAGGAATAAAACCGCACTTCGTATTTTTCACTTAGCTGGTCAATGAGTTTTTGAATACTTTGCTTGTATTCACCCTTATAAAAAGCGGAATCTTTGGCGGCCACCAGCGATTCAGAATTGTCCTGTGCTATAACAATGACTGGTTTTTCAACTTCACGGCTAATTGTTTTTAGCAATGGTGAAAGCAATAAAAATGAAAGCAGTGTAACAACGATAAAGCGGAAAGCAGCCATTAGTCGGATCATCCATGTGGACAATTCGTTCAGCTTTTTGTCTTTATAATATAAAATACCCGCATACGCAATACCCGCAGCAATGCAGAATATTATAAACCAGATGGGATATTCAGTTGTTAATTTCATTTTAGTAATACCCAAACACTATTATTGCACTAAGGCACAAAGGCCCTAAGGACAAGCTATTTGTACTAATTCATAATTCGGTGACTATGTTAGCATTCCACCGCACACGCTTAATACCTGACCTGTAATGTATGCGCTCATATCCGATGCAAGAAAAACAGTAGCGTTGGCAATATCTTCAGGCGTTCCTCCACGCTTCATTGGTATGCCTTCTCTCCAGCCTTCAACAACTTTTTGATCAAGGGCTGCAGTCATTTCTGTTTCAATAAACCCGGGAGCGATTGCATTGCTGCGGATATTGCGTGAGCCTAGTTCAAGTGCAACGGATTTGGTAAATCCTATAATACCTGCTTTTGATGCAGCATAGTTTGCCTGGCCTGCATTTCCTTTTACACCTACTACAGAGCTCATATTGATGATAGAGCCTTTGCGCTGTTTCAGCATTGGTTTGGTAACAGCCTTTGTAAGGTTGAATATAGATTTAAGATTGGCATTTATAACTTCATCCCATTGTTGTTCGGTCATACGCATCAACAACGTATCGCGGGTGATACCTGCATTGTTCACCAGTATTTCTACGGTGCCGAAATCAGCTACCACAGCATTTACAAGCTCTTCAGCCGCTTTAAAGTCAGCCGCATCCGAGCGGTATCCCTTGGCTTTAACACCGAAAGCTTCCAGTTCTTTTTCAAGTGCCTGGCCTTTTTCAACAGATGATAAATAGGTGAAAGCTACATTGGCGCCCTGCTCAGCAAATTTAAGAGCGATACCTCGTCCGATGCCACGTGAAGCACCAGTAATTAAAGCGGTTTTACCTTCCAGTAATTTCATAGTATGTGAGATTGTTTTTTAGGTTTAAACAGTTGTCAAAGATAGCGTAAAAAGGAGATATTCGTAAATAAAAAAGGCCGTGAATGAACACAGCCTTTTATACTAATTGTTATAAATTGTTAATCTACCCTGTTTGTATAGTGATGAGGGCTTTCTTTGCGTTTTTCATCAGCTAATGCTTTTGCAATCGCTTTTCCAATGTCAGCCGGAGAATCAACTACAATAACACCACATTCGCGAAGGATTTTCTTTTTTGCAGAAGCAGTATCATCAGCACCACCAACAATTGCACCTGCATGGCCCATTGTACGGCCTTTAGGAGCTGTTTCACCGGCAATGAACCCTACAACCGGTTTACGGTTACCATCCGCTTTAATCCAGCGTGCGGCATCCGCTTCAAGATTTCCACCAATTTCGCCAATCATAATGATACCATGTGTGTCAGGGTCATTCATTAATAATTCAACCGCCTCTTTTGTGGTAGTTCCAATGATTGGGTCGCCACCGATACCGATTGCGGTAGTAATGCCTAAGCCAGCTTTTACAGTCTGGTCAGAAGCTTCATAAGTTAAAGTCCCTGATTTGGATACAATACCAACATTTCCTTTTTTAAACACGAAGCCTGGCATGATACCCACTTTTGCTTCTTCAGCAGAAATAACTCCCGGGCAGTTTGGCCCTATCAGGCGGGATTTGGTACCTTTTAAATATTCTTTCACAGCAATCATGTCTTTTACAGGGATGCCTTCCGTAATACAGATAATAACTTTGATTCCCGCTTCTGCAGCTTCCATAATGGCATCAGCAGCAAATGCTGGTGGAACAAAAATGATGGATACATCAGCTCCAGCTTTATCAACCGCCTCTTTTACTGTATTGAAAACAGGGCGATCCAGGTGTGTTGTGCCGCCTTTACCCGGTGTAACACCACCTACAACATTGCTGCCGTATTCTATCATTTGCCCGGCATGAAATGTACCTTCGCTGCCAGTAAAACCCTGTACAATTATTCTTGATTGTTTGTTTACTAATACGCTCATATTTACAATATTTGAATTTATTTAATTTGTTGAATTTTAGCGCTTTATGCTAAAATGGTAAAGCGTTTTTAAAATTCGCTCGCTAATGTATAATTTTATTGAATGCCTGACAACGTGTTTTAATATCTTTTAATATCTTTTGCGGGCATCCTTCGATTGTGGTTCCATTTTTTTTGTATAATTATGCGTAAGGAACGGTTAAAATAACTCCAGAATAAATTGAGCAGCACGTTATTGAATAATGATACCATTGTAGCTTTGGCAACCCCGCAAGGTATTGGAGCCATTGGAGTTATCCGGCTTTCGGGTAAGGATGCTATTACTATTTGTGAAAGTGTATTCGCAAGCAAAACGCTCAAAAAGAAGAACTTAAGCAAAGAAGCATCCCATACTATACATTTTGGGGTGATACACGAAGGAGATATCATCATTGATGAGGTGCTGGTGAGCCTTTTTAAAGCTCCCCATTCCTATACCGGTGAAAATACGGTTGAAATATCCTGTCACGGCTCCAAATTCATTCAGCAGCAGGTGATTCACCTCCTTATAAAAAGAGGCGCCCGGCTGGCTAACCAGGGAGAATATACCCTGCGTGCTTTCTTAAATGGAAAGCTGGATTTGTCGCAGGCAGAAGCTGTGGCTGATTTGATTGCTTCCAATTCGTCCACCTCCCACCAGGTGGCCATACAGCAGATGAGAGGAGGCTTTTCGAGCAAAATTAAACTGCTGCGTCAGAACCTGATTGATTTTGCATCCCTTATTGAGCTGGAGCTTGATTTTAGCGAAGAAGATGTGGAATTTGCAGACCGAAGTGATTTAAAAAAGCTGGTAAGCAGCATTCAACGGATTGTACAGCGGTTGATAGATTCTTTTGAAGTAGGAAACGTTATTAAAAATGGTATCCCGGTAGCTATTGTGGGGAAACCGAATGCCGGAAAATCAACGCTTTTGAATGTACTGCTTGAAGAGGATAAGGCAATTGTTTCTGAAATACCTGGTACAACCCGTGATGTAATTGAAGATGAGCTGAACATTGATGGCGTTTTGTTCAGGATTATCGATACGGCCGGAATACGCGATACAAATGATATTGTAGAATCGATTGGGGTAGAGAGGACGTTTGAACAAATTAAATTGTCTTCTATTGCCATGTACCTGTTTGATGCTCATGAAATTACTACATCAGAGCTTGAAATGGAAGTAGAGCAGTTGAAGCCTCACCTGAATAATTCCCAGCTAATACTGGTTGCAAATAAAATTGATAAAGAGGATGAAGCTTATATCAGGCAGGAGTTTCGTGAATTTCCGAATATGATTTTTATTTCAGCCAAGGAGCGCCTTTTTATTGATGATTTAAAAAAATACCTTGTTAAGTTATTTGATGAACGTATTGTTAATATAACTGAAACCGTTGTTACCAATGCCCGTCATGTGGAAGCTCTCCGACATACAAATTCGGCACTAATAAGAGTACTGGAAGGATTAAACAATAATGTTTCCGGTGATTTCCTTGCTATGGACATACGCCAGGCGCTGCACCATCTGGGTGTAATTACCGGTGAAATATCCTCTGATGATTTGCTGGCGAACATCTTCAGTAAGTTTTGTATCGGAAAGTAGCCACCAGGTAATAAGCTATACTGCGCATTCCCTGTTAATTCATTTCAATTAAAAAACTACGCAAACCAATTGCGCAATAGCTGCATTTTTTCATACATTTGAAAAAAAGCCAGCTACATGCCTATAAACCGACTTGCACTCATCCGTTACAAAACAATTGACAATTGCTTGCAGAACCGTTACCGTAAATGGACACTGGAAGACCTTATGGATGCTGTTTCTGAAGCTTTGTATGAATATGAGGGCATCCGGCAGGGTATCAGTAAACGTACTATTCAGCTTGACTTGCAGAATATGCGTAGTGAAAAGCTGGGTTATAATGCACCTATTGTTGTTACCGAACGCAAGTATTATTCGTACGAGGAACCTAATTACAGCATCACCAGTACGGCATTGTCCAGGCAGGATTTGAATACCCTCAATGAAGTGCTTGGGGTATTAAAGCAGTTCAAAGGCTTTGGTCATTTCCAGGAGCTTGCCGGAATGGTGACTCGCCTGGAAGACAAGCTTTACAAGCAAAAACACAAAGGGGTTTCCTACATTGATTTCGAAAAAAATGAACTTTTGAAAGGCCTTGAGTTTATAGATCCTGTTCACAAAGCCATCATTAATAAAACAAGCCTTTTGCTGAGTTATCAGTCTTTTAAGGCTGCAAAGCCTTCTGAAATTGTTTTTTTTCCATACCTGTTGAAAGAATACCGCAATCGTTGGTTTGTACTTGGCTCCAACAAAAAGGCGTGTGGTATCATGAACCTTGCTCTTGACCGCATTGTAGCCATAAATGAATTGCCTGGCGAATTGTATCTTGAAAACAGTGCAGTGGACATTACAACACACTATAATGATGTGATAGGTGTAACCAAGATGCCGGGACAAAAGCCACATACCGTAGTGCTGCACATTGATAAAGAAAATGCGCCTTACATTAAAACCAAACCTTTGCACCACAGCCAGGCTATTTTGAAAGAGGATTCGGGTGGAATGATATTCAGTATAAAGGTGGTTTGGAACTTTGAGCTGGAGCGCGAAATCCTTGGTTTTGGAGATAAAATGAAGGT
This sequence comes from Bacteroidia bacterium, assembly GCA_020051175.1. Classification (GTDB taxonomy): domain Bacteria; phylum Bacteroidota; class Bacteroidia; order 2-12-FULL-35-15; family 2-12-FULL-35-15; genus 2-12-FULL-35-15. The sequence continues at coordinate 7,883 of JAGVJJ010000097.1, forward strand.
GCTGGCACCGAAACGGCTTTCAGGAACAATTCAATCGCATTATAAAAATGCATTAAAAAAATATCAAAGAACGGACGAGTGGAGTTCGTAAGGTTTGAATTTACCATGCTTTGAAACATCAGCTTTATCGTGTTCAAGAATTCCAGCAATAAATTAATATATAACTTTCATGGAAATAACATCTGTATTTTCTTTTCTTGATTACTACAAAAAGATAAGAGAGCGCACAAACAAACTTATAAAAGTTGTACCGCCTGAACATCTTGATTTTACTTATAAGCCAGGAAAATTCACAATAGGTGATCAAATCCGGCATATAGGAACTATTGAACGTTATATGTTTGTGGAAACCGTGGCCGGGCGCAAGAGTTCTTACCCAGGCTGCGGAAAGGAATTGGTAGACGGGTATGAGAATGTTGTCAGTTATTTTAATGAATTGCACAGGCAATCGTTGGAAATAATCGGGTCTCTTGATGATGCTGATTTGAAACGTAAATGCATTACTCCTGACAATTCCGAAATTGCCATTTGGAAATGGTTACGTGCGATGGTGGAACATGAAATACATCACCGTGCCCAGCTTTATCTGTACCTGAACATGCTGGATGTAGCCACTCCACCTATTTTTGGATTAACGGCTGAGGAAGTTCAGCGAAGGAGTATGCCGCAATAAATAGGCTAGTGATGTAATTATTGTTTACTGTTAAAAGCTTGCATCTGACCCTTTATTCCAATATCGTCTCTTGTTGTGGGCCTTATTTCTTGTTCTTGTAATTGTATTCTTGCAGGAGCAGCTCAATATCTGTCATCAGCAGGTTTATCTTTGTAGTATCGGTACCATCATAATACCCACGTATGCGTTTGTCTTTGTCTACAAGCGCAAAGAGTTGTGTGTGGATAAAGTCGTCCGGTCCGCCATCGCCCTGGCTTGCATCCAGTAAATAGCTGGTACGGGCAATATCATACAACGCTTTTTTATCCCCGGTAACAAGCATCCATTGGCTGGCATCGGCATTGTGCTGGTTGGCGTAACGCTTTAGCTGTGCTACCGTGTCTATATCCGGGTCAACTGTATGTGATAAAAATTTCACTTCAGGATTGCCTTTGAATTTAGCTGCAACACGCTCCATTTGTGTGCTCATTACAGGACAAATGGTGTGGCAGGTTGTAAAAAAGAAATCGGTTACATAAACACTGTTTTCAAATGTTTTTTGTGTAACAATCTGACTATCCTGGTTTATAAAACTGAAATCTTGTATGGTATGGTAAGTGGTATCGGTTTTTCCATTTTTGGATTCGTAGCTTTTTTGGCCATATACAGGTAAATGGCGAATTGGCTTTTGTGTGTCGTAAACAAAAAATGCATAAACAAATACACCGGCTGCAACTACTAATAAAAACAGATTGATAAACTTTACTTTCATGGATTGTAATTAATTAAATGGTACCAGACTTTTACTCTCCTGTATTCAGGTTTGAATGAGAATACAAAAATACTTTAAATTCGGTTACTTAGTAACAGGAAGTGAAATTAAAGGATGTTTATCTGGGATGTTAGTAACAACCTTAATTAAATTCGCCAATAAAACTGTACTCAGGATTAATAACCAGCTTGCCTTGCCTGTTTATAACACCATATTTACCTTCAGCTGTAATGAAGGTAAAAAAGCCATTTTTAAATCCACCTGCTTTTGTATTATCTGTATAGCGGAAGTCAGTGGTAAATTTCACATCTCCTTTTTTGTCGATGAATGCTACTTTTTTGTCTATTTCAACCATTGCAAGGCCTTCCTGGAAATCAGATGCACGAGTGAAGCTTTTGGAAAAGGCTTTGTTGCCTTTCGCATTTACATATTCATACATAAGCGGACCCTTTTGAACAAGTGAAAGTTCTTCTGAAGCTTGTGTCTTTTGTGTTTTGTTGTTGTTCCCTTTAATTGATGGCTGCAATGTTTTACGGTTTACATAATAGGTTTCTGTAAACTCAAAAACAGAAACTGCAGCTACATCATTGTAAAAATTCCCCAGCATTGAGATTTTTGAAGGTACTGAAATCTGAGATTCTTCAATAACAGTTTTGCCAGTTTTATCAATGTAGGCCCATGCTATAATGGTTTCTACACTTCCGGAATCGGTTTCGGACTTTACTTTTTTTGAAAACTGAACCGCAGCAAGGCCTTCACTGAACTCAGAAGCATAGATATATACGGGTTCAATTGCAAACTTGCCTGTTTTATTGATGTATCCGTAGCGCAGTTCCCCTGTTTGGGTTTTAACCCTTACAAGTGCAAGGCCCTCTTTAAACTCACCCGCTGTATAATATATTGGTTCGGAAATGAAATTTCCGGATTTATCAATTAGGCCATAACGTATCTCACCGGTGCTTTTTTTGACCTTTACAAGTGCCACACCATCTGAGAAAGCTTTTGCATCTTTAAATTGAGCAGGGATAAGGATTTTACCCTCAGAGGAAATGTAGCCGTAATTACCGGCTTGGTCCTTGTACACTGCTGCTAGTCCGGCTGCAGTTTGTGCCATATTCTGGTCAATACAAAATAGGAGTATTACTACAAGCCCTAAGCACTTTACTCTCCGAAGCATACCGTTTGAGAACGATTTTTTAAATGGTTGAAATGATGTACAAATCAGAATTTATGAAATGTTTATTGTATTTTTTCAATCTCCGTTTTTAAAAATGCATAATTAAGCTTTTTTTCAAAAAAAGCAGTTGTTTTTTTACGATTGTTTTGAAGTAACGTAGCAGGTATGGCTCCTGACCATTCCTTTGAAATCCTGGGAATAAAATAATTGGCATCCGTTTCATCCAGTAATACTACCTCTGATTTTACCTTTTTATTAGCAATGAAGGGAAGTAGTTTGCTTTCCAGGTCTTCTTTAAAATCGAGGCTTACAAGCAGTACTTTCACGTTTTTGTCTGCATAGGCTGCCTGAATACTGTCAAAGGCCGGTAATTCCTTAACACAAGGTACGCACCATGTTGCCCAGAAGTTAACAATGTAAAGTGTATCGGTATCGTTGGTGATGCGTTTCTCCAAATCAACGAGTTTAATGCTATTTACATGCTGGCCATAGCCCAAACCCAAAAAGCCCAGGATGTAAAAAACGGTAACTGCAAATTTCATCTTTTAGCTTTGCGTTTAATGATGTAGCCGTTTTCTACTTTTTCAAACCCTTCTTTGGGATGAAATTCCAGAGCAGTCATATTGGAGAGGAAAATCAGCATCGTGTCTTCGCCAATGGCTTCCTGTGTAAGCTCAATAAGAGTACGGCCAATACCAAACTTCTGATGCTCTTTTTTCACTGCTATATCCGATAAATAACAGCAGTAGGTAAAATCTGTAACTGCGCGTGCCAATGCTATCAATTCACTGCCATTCCAGGCAGATATAATAAGATTGGAATTGTCAAGCATGGTCTGAATGCGTTTTACATCCTCTACCGGCCTGTTTATGCCGGAACTCTTAAAAACATCGATAACATCCCTTGCATTCAGCTTTTCATTTATCCTGAATTGAATTTCCATCGTCCGATTGCTTTAAATATTTTAGTACTTTCGTTATTCTCAAAATTACAAATAAATAGCATGAAAAAATTATTTATAACAGGTTTTTCTTTGTTGATAATCAGTGGATTAATTGCCCAGAAAAAGAGTATTTCCTTAGAGGATATATGGAAAACCGGAACGTTTCGCAGCAATGGGGTGTATGGTTTGGTATCAATGAAGGATGGAATGCATTATTCTACACTTAAAAATGATACTATTTTCAGCTATGAATATGAAAAGGCTGGTTCTCCGGAGCTGATAGTAACCAAAGCTCAGCTGAAAACAAACAATAGCCTTTTAAAAATTGATGATTACAAATTTAGTCCGGATGAAACAAAGCTCCTGATTGCGACTGAAACTGAACACATTTACAGGCATTCAACACGTGAGAACTATTATGTGTATGACCGTAAAACACAAACCTTGAGTCCTGTTACCTCCGGTGAAAAGCAGATGCACGCAAATTTTTCGGGTGATGGAAGTAAAGTGGCTTTTGTGCGTGGCAATAACCTGTTTATAAAAGATCTTGTATCCGGAAAAGAAACCCAGGTTACTACTGATGGTAAGCAGAACAGTATTATCAATGGCGCTACTGACTGGGTGTATGAAGAGGAGTTTGCTATTTCCACAGCCTATTTCTGGAGCCCGGACAGTAAGAAAATAGCCTATTATAAATTTGACGAAAGCCAGGTAAAAGAGTTTTCATTCGATGAATTTAACAAGCAGCTATATCCTACCCAGTACCGCTTCAAATATCCGAAGGCAGGTGAAAAGAACTCTGTTGTAACCATTCATGTATATGATTTAACGAATGGTTCGGACAAGCTGATGGATATTGGTAAAGAAACGGACCAATATATCCCTTCAATAAAATGGGCACAGGATGCTGCAACACTTTCCATTGTTCGTATGAACCGTTACCAGAATAAGCTGGATTTGTTGTTTGCCAATACTGTTACAGGCGAAAGCAAAGTGGTTTATTCCGAAACAAGTGATACGTATATTGACATTCATGAGGGTGAGGGTGATTATGTAAATTTCACCAGTGATAAAAAGGGATTTATTATTCAGAGCGAAAAGGATGGCTTTAACCACCTGTATTTGTTTGAGATGAATGGCAGGCCTGTGAACCAAATTACGAAAGGTAACTGGGACGTTGTTGCAGTGCATGGAATTGATGATAAAACACAAACTGTTTTTTATACAGCTTCCGAAACTACAGCAACTGAAAAAGATATTTATTCTATAAAGCTGGATGGCAGTGCTAAGAAAAAAATATCTGCTGAGAAAGGGACTCACGATCCGCAGTTCAGCAATGGCATGAAGTATTACATCAATACTTTTTCTACAGCCAATACCCCGAATGTAATTGCAATCTATAACCAGCAGGGCAAACAGATACGGGTGCTGGAAGGCAACGATGCACTGAAGAAAAAGATGCAGGAGTTTAACCTTGCAACAAAAGAGTTATTTGTATTTAAAACCACTGAAGATGTTGAGCTGAATGGCTGGATGATTAAGCCACCGGATTTTAATGCGGCTAAAAAATACCCTGTGTTCCTTACTTTTTATGGTGGCCCCGGCCGCAACATGGTGAACAACAGCTTTGACGGCAGCAATTATTTCTGGTTCCAGATGCTTGCGCAAAAAGGGTACATTGTGATATGCGTAGACAACCGTGGTACACGCTACAAAGGAGCGGCATTCAAGAAGTCTACCTACAAACAGCTGGGTAAGCTCGAAGTTGCCGACCAGATAGAAACAGCCAAATACATGGGTACTTTGCCTTATGTGGACAGAAACCGTATTGGTACATTTGGCTGGAGTTTTGGTGGTTACCTTAGTTCATTGTGCATTACAAAAGGCGCAGATTATTTTAAAGCCGCTATTGCTGTTGCACCGGTTACCAACTGGCGCTATTACGATAATATTTATACTGAGCGCTATATGAGCCTGCCGCAAGAGAATGCAAGCGGTTATGATGATAATTCGCCTATTAACCACGTAAGCAAGCTGAAAGGTAAATACCTGCTGATTCACGGAAGTGGCGATGACAATGTGCATTACCAGAATACCATGGAAATGATCAATGCTTTGGTAAATGCCAACAAGCAATTTGATTTAGGTATTTACCCGGATAAAAATCATAGTATAGCTGGCGGTAATACGCGTTTGCACCTTTATACAAGAATGACGGAATTTATTTTAAATAACCTTTAATATTGTTTAATGTAAAGCACTTATTTACAGGCATTACAGCACATCGTCAAATATTTTTATAATCGGGTGTATCTTTTATTTCGAATACCAGTTATTCGTATAAAAGCACTGTATTATGAAAAAACTACTTTACCTGTTATCGGTTCTTTTAATAGAAACAGCGGCATTTGCACAGCAGGATGCCCAGTTCAGCATGAACATGTTTAACCGTTTGGCGGTTAATCCGGCTTATGCAGGTATGAATAAAGCACTTTGTGGTACATTGTTGTACCGGCAGCAGTGGACTGCCTTTCCCGGTGCACCTAAAACCGGATTGTTAAGTGTTGATTTTGGTGAGGTACTCTTTGGTGGAGTTGGACTTACAATTGACCAGGACCAATTGGGTTTTGAAAGGACCTTAAAAGCAAAGCTTGCCTACTCCTTTCATTTGCCGCTTGGCCCAGGCGCTTTGGGGATAGGTGCTGATGTTGGAATGATACAAAAGGCGCTTGAAGGTGATTTTATTACGCCAAGCGGTACTACAACCGATGCAGCTGTACCCTGGGGAGGAACAAGTGCTACCACTTATGATATTGGCCTGGGGCTTTATTACAGAACGCAAAACCTGTATGTTGGGTTATCATCCTTACACCTGCCTCAGCAGGAACTACGAAAAGTTGAAACTGCCTATGATTTTAATTATAAAATTGCCAGGCATTATTACGTAATGGCCGGATATACATTTAAACTAGGCAATATCTGGGGGCTAACTCCATCGGTATTGGCAAAATCCGATGCTTCTGCTACACAAATGGACTTAAACTTAATTGCGAAATGGAATGACATGGTATTTGGCGGTTTTTCGTATCGTTTAAGTGATGCTATGGTTGGAATTGTTGGACTTGAAGGAAGCATTAATCCTCAGCTTACTGCAAGATTCGGCTATTCTTATGATATAACAACTTCAGGTATTAAAAACCATAGCAATGGCTCACACGAACTCATGCTGGGTTTTTGTTATAAAATAGGGAAAGCTAAGCCCGGAAATTACGAGAATGTAAGAAACTGGTACCGAAGTCCTCAATAAATAGGCTGTACGGCCTGAATAACAGCAAATCCAGGCTCTCCGAAGAAGCTCATTTAGTTGGTTATGCGTACTTTTCTAAAAATAATCTGCTGGATACTACTTCTATCTCTGAAAAGTAAAAGTCGCTCCGGTCTTCGGTAACAAATACATATACAGTCACTTTTAAGCGCTGAATAGTACTGCAGCCCGTCTTCAAAGTCGTGAATTTTTTTTGTTTTTGAATATTTTCATTTTTTGCGGTTCCTGTATTCTACTTTCAGTTTGGAGCGCTTCTGTTATTACTCTCTGCATATTTCTTGGTGCGTTCAATAACTTTTTTATCAAACGATAAAGTGATTTTGGCATCCATGGTTAATATTTTATACGACAAAAAAAATACATTTATACGTATAAATTCAAATATCATTTTATTTCCATCTAACTCCTAAAACCCCCGGATTTTTAAGTTCATTTTTTTCCTTATATTCGCAAGAACTTAAAATTAATTTAACCAGAAAAATTATAACATATGTCGGCAGAAGCAGCTACATCAAAACACCCAAAAGGTTTATGGGTATTATTTGGAACAGAAATGTGGGAGAGGTTTAACTTTTATGGAATGAGGGCAATCCTTACACTGTTCCTGGTGAATTCGTTAATGATGAAGGAAGATGATACTTCCCTGATTTATGGTGCATTCCTGGGGCTTTGTTATTTAACGCCAATGCTGGGTGGTTTCATTTCTGACCGTTTTTTAGGGAACAGGAATTGTATCATGCTGGGGGGCTCGATGATGGCTGTTGGCCAGCTGTTTCTTTTTGCAAGTGCTATAACTTTTTCAAACAATCTGGAACTTGCTAAAACATTGATGTGGATTGCATTGGGTATTATCATATTCGGGAATGGATTTTTCAAACCAAATATTTCCAGTATGGTTGGAAGCTTATATCCCAAGCATGAGAAAAGCAAGCTGGATTCTGCCTTTACCATTTTTTATATGGGGATTAATCTGGGGGCTCTTTTCAGCCAATGGTTATGTCCTTTGATAGGTGATGTAAAAGATGCCGGTGGAGTAAGGGACGTACATGCTTTTAAATGGGGCTTCTTAGCTGCTGCGATTGCCATGATCCTTGGAACAGCTATATTCTACTTCTTAAAAAACAAATATGTTGTAACCCCTGACGGTAAACCTTTGGGTGGTTTGCCATCTAAAAAAGAAGCTTCTGATTTTGAAGAAGGGGAAGCTGAAAAGGCAGTGTTCAGTACCAAATCGCTTGTTATAGCTTTAGTATCCTTTGTAGCGCTATTCTTTGCAATACGTTATCTAATTGCCGGAACCAATATCGTAAAAACAGTTATCTATCCTATCATATATGCCAGCGGTTTAACACTTGCAGGGCTTATCATTTCCGATACATCCCTTACAAAGGTGGAAAGGCAGCGTATTATTGTGATTTATATTGTGTCTTTCTTTGTGATCTTCTTCTGGGCCGCTTTTGAGCAGGCCGGTTCATCCTTAACATTTATAGCGGATAACCAGACTGACCGCACATTCTTATTTGGCTGGCAAATGCCGGCATCCATGGTTCAGATTTTTAACGGTTTATTTGTTGTTATACTTGCTTTTCCTTTCAGCTGGTTTTGGGGTAAGCTGGCTGCGAAGGGAATGGAACCGATTTCACCTGTAAAACAGGCTTTTGGTCTGGCTTTAATAGCTCTTAGCTACTTTATCATTGCTCATAATGTTAAAGATTTAGGCAACAGTGGTCTTTTAGGAATAAAATGGTTGATTTTACTTTATTTGATCCAAACATGCGGAGAGTTATGTCTTTCACCGATCGGATTGTCGCTGGTAGGCAAATTGTCGCCAAAGCGTTTTGCGTCATTGCTTTACGGTGTGTTCTTTTTATCGAATGCTGCGGGGTACGCGTTAGCCGGAACCCTCGGAGCTATTTTGCCTCCAACAGGAGATAAATATTCTGCAGCACAGAAACATAATATCGAACTTCAGGCAGTTTTAGATAAGAAAGTAAAACCCGATGGACATGCGCTTTTTACTCTGGCCCAAATCCAGGTAGGCTCAATTAATCCAAAACTGGCGAAAGAGAATAATTTGGATTTTGAGAAAAAATTTGCTGCCATTTCTAAAATGGAAAAAGAAAGAGCGGAAGCATTAAAGAATAAAACAGAGTTCGTAAATAATTATACTGATCAGGATACAACGTTTACTGCAGAGCAGTTTAAATTAATTGAGGAGCGACAAATTGTCACAGTTGGTTATCCGAAATTTATGGGATTCGATATTCATAATTTATACGAGTTTTTCATGGTATTTGTTATTCTTTGCGGAGTAGCTGCGGCCGTGTTGTTTTTATTAACTCCATTATTAAAGAAATTAATGCACGGTGTAAGATAAACCAATAGGCGCAAACTCTAAAAGCAGGTCAAACATTGGTAAAGTGTTTGACCTGTTTTTTTTGTAAAAAATCTGTAATTTTACCATACAATTCTATTTCCCATGAAAACCAAAATCACCATACTACTTACCGTTATAGTAATTATAGCTGCTATTTCGTTCAGTTTTATTAACCGTCCGGCACCGGATGAAAAAAACAGTCTTGTGAAATGGTATTCATTTGGTGAGGCCGTGGAACTGCAAAAGAAAAATCCCAAAATGATTATGGTAGATGTGTATACCAGCTGGTGCGGGCCTTGTAAAATGATGTCGGCATATACATTTGAAAACGAGGTTATTGCCAAATACCTGAATGAGAATTTTTATCCTGTTAAATTCAATGCTGAAACCTGGGATTCAGTTGCTTTTAATGGTTATGTTTTCAAGAACAATAATCCTCCCGGCACACAGCGCCCCGTGCATGAGTTTGCAATTTCTATCCTGGATGGGAAGCTGTCATACCCGTCAGTTGTTTTTGTTGATTCGGATATTAAACGCGTTCAAACCATTGTGGGGTTGCACCGTGCTGCAGAGTTTGAGCCAATCATTAAGTTTTTGGGAAGCGGTGTTTATAAAACGCAGGGCTTCGAAGAATTTAAGAAAACTTTTGTAGGGGAGGTGAAATAGATCCTGCGCAAAGTCTTCGACAAGGCTCTCCGAAGGAGTCCTTTGGACAGACGGACAGCGCGCAAGGGTCATTTCGAGCTTAGTCGAGAAATGTGCGTAGGGATAATGTTCTTCTATTCACCCCTTCTTCTCCAACTTTTCCAACCTGTCCACAATTGCGTCCAGGTTGCGGAAATGAACGTACGTTTTCCGGTACTTATTGATATCAAAAGCAGGAGAGCCCATCAATATCTCACCTGGCTTTATAATGCTTTTTGATATTCCGGATTGAGCGGTAACAACTGTATTGTCCGCAACCGTAATGTGGCCAATGATTGCAACCTGTCCGCTGATCATGCAGTTCTTTCCAATCTTAGCCGAGCCTGCAATGCATGTACCGGCTGCAATATAAGTATGTTCGCCCACTTCCACATTGTGTGCTATGTGTATGAGGTTGTCGAATTTTACCCCTTTACGAAGTATGGTAGAGCCTAATGTTGCCCTGTCAATAGTGCAGTTGGCACCCAGCTCCACATCGTCTTCAATAATTACATTTCCTATCTGCGGTATTTTCTGATGGTTGCGGGGATCAAAGCGGAAGCCATCGCTGCCGATTACCGTGCCTGAATGAATGATGCAGTTCTGACCTATTTGTGTTTCAGAGTAAATTTTAACGCCTGCAAACAAAGTTGTGTTATCCCCAATTACTACGTTTTCACCAATAAAAACCTGTGGGTATATTTTAACGTTGTTTCCAATACGCGCATTGTCGCTGATAACAGCAAACTCACCGGCATAGATATTGTTTCCTGTTTTTGCCTTTTCTGAAATGTAGGCCTGCTTTGAAATGCCGGATTTGTTCAGTTTCACCTGGTTATACATTTCCAGTAATTTAGCAAAAGCAGCTTCTGCACTCTCCACACGCACGAGCGTTGCAGAAACGGGTGCTGTCAGTACAAGGTCTTTGTTTACAATTACCAGCGAAGCTTTTGTGGTGTATATGTAATGGGTGTATTTGGGGTTGGCAAGGAATGAAATAGCACCTTCTGCACCTTCTTCAATTTTTGCTAATGTATTTATTTTAACATTGGGATTTCCTTCAATTTGCCCATTTAAAAGGCCGGCAATTTGTTCTGCTGTGAATTCCATGTGTTTATACGTAATCAATATTTAATATTATCAGGTTCTTCCTCTATATCCTCTTCAAATGCCTTGGAATTGGCATAGTTCCTCCATTTGGCGAGTGCAGCAACCATATCATCCGGTAGTTCCGAATCGAAGTGGATGTATTTACCGGTTACCGGGTGTGTAAACCCCAGTGATTTGGCATGTAAAGCATGGCGGGGAAGCACTTTAAAGCAGTTTTCTACAAACTGTTTGTACTTGGAAAAAGTAGTGCCTTTTAAAATCCTGTCGCCACCGTAACGCTCATCGTTAAACAGGGAATGCCCTATATGCTCCATGTGTACACGTATCTGGTGCGTGCGGCCTGTTTCCAGCTTGCACTCAACAAGTGTGACATAGCCAAAGCGTTCCAGCACACGGTAATGTGTTACTGCATGTTTACCCAGCTCATTGTCATCGGGCAGCACATCCATTTTTTTGCGGTCACGCGGGTGGCGGCCAATGTTGCCGGTTATTGTTCCTGTATCTTCTTTAAAATCGCCCCATACGAGGGCATTGTAAATACGGTCGATATTGCGATCAAAAAAATCTTTTGCCAGTTTTACCATTGCAATCTCAGATTTTGCAATTACCATAATACCGCTGGTGTTTTTATCCAAACGGTGTACCAGCCCAGGCCGCAAGCCCGGTGCGGTAAGCTGCGCATCCGATTTTTTCTTGTCTTTTTTCTTGTCCTTTTTCTTTGGGCGACCTTCATCTTCCTCATCTTCGCCCATGTCAAAGCTGATAACAGGGTTTATTCTTCCCGCATTTACAGGCAGGTTCTGAAAGTGGTATACCAGTGCATTTACGAGCGTTCCTTTATAGTTGCCATATCCGGGATGCACCACCATTCCTGGCTTTTTGTTGATGATGATCAAGTCATCGTCTTCGTAAACAATATCAATAGGAATGTTTTCCGGTATCAGCTCAATTTCGCGCGGGGGGTGTGCCAGCACTACAGATATTACATCAAAGGGTTTTACTTTGTAATTGGATTTTACAGGTTTGCCGTTTACAAGTATGCTTCCGTTTTCGGCCGATTGTTGTATTTTGGAACGTGTAGCATTAGGGGTACGGTTCATTAAAAACTTGTCGATCCTGAGCAATTGCTGTCCTTTTTCAACCACTATACGGTAGTGTTCAAACAGCTCCTGGTCTGCATCCTGTTCTTCACTTAAATCAAATTCATCGTCTTCTTTCATAGTTGTATTGAGAACGTTTCATTCTCTTAAGTGCAGGAGATTGTGTGCTCAGATTAATTGGTTTTTATGAATTTTATTGCGGATACCTGAGCTCCATCTGCAATGCGTATAAAATAGATGCCGTTTGAAAGCCCCGAAATATCAATATACCCCGACAAATCTATTTTGTCCTGCAGTACCAGGCGTCCGTACATATCCGTAACGCTGTAGTGTGCATTTTCAGCAATGCTGGCAGAGGCAGCTAAATAAAGCTTGTCGTTTGCAGGATTAGGATAAACCGTAAACGGACTCTTTCTTTTCGCAATAACAGGTTGCTCGATGCCGGCATAAAAATCAGCTACTCCAAATACCGGGTGCATCATGAGCGAGCCGGGGAAAGGTGAGCTGTTCCAGGGGCCTGAAACATTATAAAAGATATTTTCCTGCGTATTGTTGTTCCTGTCAACCCCCACATTCAGGAATTGCGTTGTTTTTTGTGTAAAGCCAATGTAAAATGTGCCAGCCGGCAGGTATAGCGGTGGATCAAGATAATAGTGGGTGAATTTATCGTATCCTGTTTGCGCGTATTGCGGAAGTACAATGGAGTCGCTGGTATAAAGCGCGGTGCCTGGGATGCCGCCTGCATCGTTCCATACGTTTAACAAAAAGGCGTAAAGGCTGGCATCTGTAAGCACTGGGTTAAAATAAATATCAATGCAACGCAATGTGTCGCCAATAGGTGAAACAAACTTTTCTGCTATTTGTGCATTCAGCGTGCTTAAACCGAATGCTGTTTCTGCAGTGCCATCGTCATACGCGTAATAGTTGTGGAATACCTGGCGGTGGCGAACCGTATCATTTTGTTTTTGTTTGTCCGGGCTGGTTGTTAAAATACACTCTATGGCATAATGAGTTGTATCTGTTAATGCAGGAATGACATAATTTAAAACAGGTTCAGTAAAAGCAGGATAATCAACATAGCCACTGTCTACATATGGATATAAATTTCCACCACCACCATTATAAACCGGTGATACCATGCTACCGGCATCATTGTAGATATTATATATAAAACTTCCATTTTTCTCTACGATATGATTATTTCGCATCACCGTTGCATAATCGGTTTTCATATAAGACGGGTCATAATGTTTCCAGGGCATTGCCGAATATGAATTGATTAAGGAAGGGGTGTTGTAAACAAATGCCACATCCTCAAAAATTGTATCGGCACGGGTACGGAACTTATTGAGATACACATAGTCGATGTGCCAGTGGTCAACATTGCCGCTCACGGTAGCATAATTGCGGAAGCGGAACTGGAAACCTTTTTGCAGGTATTGCACATTTTTTATCGGGATCATCACCAAAGTCCAGCTACTGTCATTGTCAGCCAGGTTACGGCCGGGTGCTGACCAAATGTGCTGCCAGGATGTTAAAAGCGGAGAGGTGAACTCCAGCACCAATGAATCGCTGGATTCAGGATAATTGCCCCTGCCTTCCGGCTGATAGTAAAAGCTGAAATAAATGGAGTCCCCTGGCAGGTAATTCACAGTGTTGCCGCCATTTATATAATTCTTGAGGTTGATGGGTTTTGAAGTAAGGGAATCTGCTGAAGCGGAAGATGTGGGAGTGGCAAAAAAGTTATATGGATAACCATTTGCATTTAATCCGTCAAAGGTTGCTGCACCAATAGAAACAGGGGCCTTGGCATAACCGCGGTTTATAAATACTTTATTATCCAGCCAAAAGGATGTGTCCGGGTAGGGGCTATCGTAAGAAAAATCGTCCAGTAGCCCTTTAATGGTATCCAGGTTAATTGTGTCATACACAGATGATTGTCTTAATTCACCGCGCATTTTGAGCTGTTTCCAGCTGCTTACAAGCACAGCATTGGAAGTAAGGTCATTTTCAACCAGCTCCTGTGAAAACAGGGATGTGGAAAAAACAACAAACAAAAGGGATAACAGGATATTATTCTTCGTCAAAATTCGGCTCATTCTTTTTTATGGCTCCTGTAGAATCAACAGTAGCAGGTATTTTATTATTGTCCTTTGTTAAAAATAAATCAACGCTGCCACCCAGTTTAGCGCTTGAAGATTTGCTGCAGGACGGGCTTTGGCGGTACACACGTGCCATAGCCGTATCTTTAGGGTTATCAAATGCAATGGCTCCTATGTTTAAAGAGGCTTCAGCCAACTTTGCAATCGCTTCCTTTCGGGTGAGGCCAAGTAAACAGGGTACTCCAACTTCTTCATTTCCAAGCCCTTGTCCAACTACAAGGCTTATTGTTGTTCCTTTAGGTACGTTTTCTCCAGGCTGAATCCTTTTACCTTTTACCAATTGCTCCAATACACAGTTGGCACATTGATCCGGTACGTATTTGATATTGTTATCCAGCTTAAAGCCATACGCATGAATCATTGTAATTGCCTGGCGCAGCGACCTGTCAATTAGTTTAGGCATCTGCACCGCAGGAGGCTGGGTAGAGGTGATGTAAAGGTAAATAGTGCGGCCTTCTTTCACTGCTGCGTTTGCTTCAGGTTCCTGCCTTATTACGGCACCTTTTACAGCTTTTGCATCCCATACCGAGTCAATGATTGCATAGTGCAGGTTTTTGCCCTCAATCACCTTGTCGAGATCGGCAGCTTTTACTCCGTTAAAATCAGGTACAGTAATGGTTTCACCATGGTTGGTATATGAACTTAGCCACATTAAAATGAGCCAAAGCAATAAACCAAGAACCACCGCGTAAATGGCGAGGTGGATAAAAAAAGTCCTGCTTTTTAAAAACTGGAGAATACCTTTTATCATACCTGAAAATTGTAATCAAAATTAGATTACGAATGTACGGATTTTTAGGTAAACGTCAGAAATACAATTTAATTGCCTGAACTGAAAAATAAAGGATAAATAGGTTGACGTATTTTGCTTCGGATTGGCAAAGAGTAGTAATAAAAAAACGGCTCTATCTGCGTGATGGAGTCGTTTTGTTTGATTCAGCTAAAGATTACCTACTTCACAAGGTAGTAGATATTCGTAAGCCATTTTGCAGGGTCTTTTTCTTTCATTGGGTCAGTAACATACTCTTCAATTACATTACCTTGTGTAAGTCCGTTCTTTTTAATATAAGCATCCATTGCATAATGAGCCTCAGCTGATTTTTCATAAGGACCATAATATTCAATCATGAGTACTTTGCCTGCCGGGGTTTCAAATTTTTCCCAGCCCGCTATTTTTGTTCCTTCCGGAACTTCCATTACTGCAGCAAGGTCTGCAACCATTGTTTTTTCATCGAATGCAAAATAAATTGCTTTGGGTGGCCCTATCGGCTGTTCTTTTGCTTTTGCAATGTCAGCACCAATTTTAGAGTAGTTCTCTGCAAAAAACGGGGCTATTTTATCAAATGCGAGCTTGTCTTTTTTGCCATAAAATGTTTTTGCATCCCATTGCAGCTCTTTAATTTCGTATTGAGTTGCAGCAGGTGCTGCAGCCATTTGTTCCAGGAGAGGTTTAAGCTTTGCAAGCCCTCTTTCATAGTCTGGCCCAATTTGTTTTTCCATGTTTATAAACAACATTGGAGCACGGCCAAAGAACCCGATTTCAAACATCATTCCCCAGGTAACATGGGTAACATTGTTTTCTTCTTTGGTAATGAAGTATACCGGAGTGGAGCCCATGCCGTCAAAATGCAAGCTTTGAAGCACACTGTCGTTAACTGTTTTTTCATAAGTCATAGAACCTTTGCCTACGTCATCTTTATCACTTTCCCAGGCATAAGTGCTTCCTGGTTGTCCAGGTTCTCCCGTATAGCTTGTTTTCATGGCTGAGTCCCTCTCAGTCCATGGTGACCATGCATCGTGAAAGAACTTAAGGTTTGCCAATTGTTTTTGTACCAGCTCTTTAGGAGCATTAATGTCGGTTGAGCGTTCTACTTTTATCATTTTAGGCCCAAAAAGGCATAAGATAAGATAAGCAGCTACCAAGCCAAGGATAACGTATAAAACTTTTTTCATGTGGTGTATAATTTTATGTTTTGGTTTATGGCAGCAAATGTATGTATTTTGCAGATATGTGCATATCAATCATTAACTCTTAGAGCCTGTTTAAATTTCATAATTTATCCCAAC
This sequence comes from Bacteroidia bacterium, assembly GCA_020051175.1. GTDB lineage: Bacteria > Bacteroidota > Bacteroidia > 2-12-FULL-35-15 > 2-12-FULL-35-15 > 2-12-FULL-35-15. Next base: position 24,252 of record JAGVJJ010000097.1, read on the forward strand.
CTAAATAAAGGCTTATTACCCCCAATTTTAGGGGCTATATAGGGATTATTAATTTCTGCCTGATTAGGTGAAATTAGGCTTTTTTTGGCAATTTTTGTTACCCGATTGTTACCCAAAAACTCCCAAAGGCTTACACGATAGTTCATGAACCCAAGTAAAGTGTTTTCCTTTTGAGAACATTGCACAAGGGTATTTATTAACCTAAAAAACCATAACGTCATGGGTGTAAAATTAAGAGAAAAACAATTGAGTAGCGGACAAATATCCTTCTATCTGGATATTTATCACAACAAAACAAGATGGTACGAGTTTTTGGAGATTCATATCAATAAAAACCGTCCCAATCACGATGACAAAGAAAAAAAACGATTGGCACAAGAAATCAGAGCCAAACGGGAGCATGAGTTA
>JAGVJJ010000016.1 GCA_020051175.1 Bacteroidia bacterium
AACAGGATACCCAGTGTTCCCAGCCAGAAGTGCCAGTTGGCCAGCTTTTTTGAATACAGCTCCGTACGGAACATTTTTGGAATCAACCAGTATAGGATACCGAATGTAAGAAAGCCATTCCAGCCCAATGCTCCTACGTGAACGTGTGCAACAATCCAATCGGTAAAGTGGGCAATGGCATTTACATTTTTCAGCGACAGCATCGGCCCTTCGAACGTGGCCATACCGTATGCAGTAACAGCTACCACCAAAAACTTCAATACCACATCTTCACGTACTTTGTCCCATGCACCACGTAAGGTCAATAAGCCGTTAATCATACCGCCCCAGGACGGAGCAATCAGCATCACCGAAAATACAACACCCAGCGATTGTGCCCAGTCGGGAAGCGAAGTATATAACAAGTGATGCGGACCGGCCCAGATATACAGGAATATCAGTGCCCAGAAGTGAATGATGGACAAGCGGTAAGAATATACAGGGCGGTTAGCAGCCTTTGGTATAAAGTAATACATCAAACCCAAATACGGTGTGGTAAGGAAGAACGCTACGGCATTGTGCCCATACCACCATTGCACCAGCGCATCCTGCACCCCTGCATACCAGGAGTAGCTTTTAAACATGCTTACCGGAAGCTCAAATGAATTTACAAGGTGCAGCACAGCAACGGTTACAAACGTTGCAATATAGAACCAGATAGCCACGTACAAATGTCTTTCTCTCCTTTTAAGGATAGTACCGAACATATTCCATCCAAAAACCACCCAGATGAGTGTAATAGCAATATCAATAGGCCATTCCAACTCGGCATATTCCTTACCCGTGGTTAAGCCCAAAGGCAATGTGATAGCTGCTGCTACAATGATGAGCTGCCAGCCCCAGAAGTGGATGTTGCTAAGCTTATCGCTGAACATACGTGCTTTGCACAAGCGCTGCAAGGAGTAATATACCCCCATAAAAATTCCATTACCCACAAAGGCAAAGATGACCGCATTGGTGTGCAGGGGCCGCACACGGCCAAACGTGGTAATACCTGTATTAAAGTTCAGTACAGGAAAAACAAGTTGCAGTGCTGCCCATAATCCAACTGTCATACCTACTATTCCCCACACGATGGTGGCATAGGCAAACCGTTTTACAATCTTGTTGTCGTAAGAGAATTTTTCTAATTCCATAAGCTATTTTTTATTTGGTTGATTTTTTTCAGAAAATTCGTTTTCGAAGAGTATGCGGATGGAAGGGGTGTAGTCATCTTCGTACTGTCCTTTTTTCATCGCCCATAAAAAAGCAAATAAGAAAACGAGTGCTACGGTAAGGCTTATTCCTATCAGTAAGTACAATGCGCTCATGCCGGGTTTATTTTATGAGGCAAAATTACCGGAGAGGCAGAAAGTGCGTTATGAGTGGAGTCAGTAGATGAACTGATCTTTATCAGTTTTGGCGCTGAACCGGGGATGCAGGGCTATCAATGCATTCAGATGAAAGAAGCGAAATGGATGATGAAAACACAATTGAAAACTACAGATACGGCAAAATCGAAGACATTGTCTTTTTACCTGTATCTCATTTTTCTTTGCAAACGATAAAAAAAATAACGCAAATTATCGTAAACCAAAGCAAACAGCAGGCACATAGCAGCCAGAAACAGCACTTTTAAATGAAGATAGTTATATAAGTACCCACTGACGATACAACCAAGGAAGAAAAATGTAATAATGGCGAGTCTCAGGTAAACGCTCTTTTTCAGCTTTCCACGTTCAAAAGGCTGGCGGAAAAAGAACAGCTGGGACAGTTCTATTCCCAAATCCGTAAACAAACCGGTGAGATGCGTGGTTCTTACAACAGAATCTGAAACCTTTGTTACAAGCGAATTCTGCAAACCCATTGCAAATAGCAGCGAACAGGCAATTACCTGGGTTGCGGTATTCATAAGCTTTTCGGGAACTGCGAATGTTCCTGCCATGCATAGTACTCCCATTTCAATAAGCATGGGTATGGCATGTGCCATACGCGGCTTTATCCGAACCGTTATCTCCACAATAAAATTGGAAATAAAGGCTCCTAAAAGGAAAGAAAAAATGTAAATCAGGAATATAAATGCAACATTAAAATTTTCCCCGGTCAGCTCTTCCGCGAAAAAAGCAAAGTGTCCGGTAACATTGGTGGTAAGCGTTCTAACGGACAAAACGCCCGTTACATTTACTAGCCCTGCAATGAATGAGAGCATAGAGGCCAGACGGATGTTATGTAAGTAGGTTCGCTTTTTTCCTTTGTGGCGGAACATGTGTGTCCAAAACAGTTATTGTGCAAAGATAAAGTTAAACAGAGAGTTCACAAAGAAAATATATGAGCCCTGTATTAAAAACTGTGTGTTTACTTTTTTCCTTGATAAAAAAAGTAACAAAAAAATCAAGAAAAAACGATTGCTACCCACAAGCTACACGGCATTGCGTTTTTTCAGGCCCAACGTGCAGCTTTTCCAAGAACATTTTAGAAAACATTTCAATTATTTCTTTCGCACAGCATGATTTACCAAATCTCGTGCTGAACTAATATTTTTAGGTTTATTACCATTTAGTTTAATCTGAGAAATTTAGCGGTTATAGACGTTAGAGCTGTAGTCAAAAGCACAATAGAAATAGAACTTGCCGGCATAAGTATAGCCGCAACTACAGGTGATAGTGTGCCTTGTACGGCAAATGAAAGACCAATGATATTATACACCAGCGAAATAACAAACGTAGTAATGATTGCCTTTTTACCTGACTTGGCAAATTGTATAAAGGCAGGAAGTTTTGAAAGGGATGAGCCGTCCAGTATGGCATCACAGGCAGGTGAAAAATTATTGGTATTGTCAGATACTGCAATTCCCACATCACTTTGGTTCAAAGCCCCGGCATCGTTTAGCCCATCGCCTACCATCATCACACGGTGTCCGTTCTTTTGCAGCTGTTGAACATAATGCATCTTATCTTTGGGTTTTTGTTCAAAAAACAAATCCGTGCTTTCTCCGAACATTGTTTGCAGATGTATTTTCTCTGAGTCATTATCGCCCGACAACAGTTTTAGTTTGAACTTTTCTGAAAGCGTATTTACCAGTTTTTCCAAGCCAGGCCTATAAGCATTTTGAAAACTGAAATAGCCCATCAATTCACCATTCAACATACAATATACCTTTGCTGACTTTGTATCTTCTGCCTTCACTGTACCTGTTACAAAATAAGCTGAACCGAGTACGAGGTAATTCCCGTTTACTTTTCCTTTAATTCCATTGCCCGGGATTTCCCGGAATTCGCTTACTTCGTATATCTTGTCTTTGGCATACTCAGTGTACAACTTGCGGCTCAGCGGATGTGATGATTGTGCTGCAAGTGAAGCCACCAGTTGCAATTCTTTTTCTGCCAGCGGTTTTCCTTTAAACTCCACTTGTGAACCGTATGTGATGGTGCCGGTCTTATCAAAAATAATAGTATCGATCTGCGACAGCTTTTCAATGACTCCGGCATTTTTCAGGTAAAATTTATTCCGTCCCATTATTCGCAGGATGTTCCCGTTAGCAAAAGTAGTTGTGAGCAATAACCCGCAGGGACATGCCACAATAAGCACAGCGGTAAGGGCATTCAGGGCCTTGCTACTGTCTGTTGGCAACCAGTACACCGCAGAGAGAAATGCAATGCTCAGCACCGCTATGGTAAAGTATTTATTGATTTTGTCAACGTAGGTGGTATCCTTTTCAGTGGTTGTTTTTTTATCCTGATTCCAGAGCTGTGTAAGGTAGCTCTGTGAAACAGGGTTCTGCACCTTCAGCTCTATCGCACCATCTAGCTGCTTTCCTCCGGCATATATCAACTCCCCTGCCCGCTTTTTAACTGCTGCCGACTCACCGGTAATAAAGCTGTAATCAATGTGGGTATGATTGCTCAATAGTATGGCATCCGAAGGAATCAGCTCACTGTTACGGATAATAATGTGGTCACCTTTTTTGAGCTCGGAAACCGGTTTGCTGACTTCTTTCCCGTTTTCTTTAATCGTAACACCCACGGGAAAGTAGGATTTATAATCCCGCTCAAAAGAAAGTGTTTCATAGGTTTTGTTTTGAAAATAACGGCCAATCAGCATGAAAAATACAATACCCGTCATTGAATCAATGTACCCGGAACCGGTATGGCTGATAATTTCATACACGCTTCTTGTAAAAGTAACCAGTATGGCAAGTGCAATGGGTGCATCTATATTCAGGTAGCGGTAACGGATACTTTTCCATGCCGAAACAAAAAAGCCGGAAGCGCTGTAAAAAAATACGGGCAATGCAAGCAGCAGGTTTAAATAACCAAAGAAGTAGCTCAGATTTTCCTGGCCTTTAAAATCGCCTACAGAAAAGTACTCCGGAAAACTTAGCATCATACTGTTGCCGAAGCAAAAACCCGCCAGGCCAATTTTAATGACCTGTTCACGATTGGATTTAGCCGGGGCTTTTTGCTCCAGCGCATCCAGGTTAATCAGCGGCTCATAATCAATACGTGCCAGCAGTTCCGCCACTTCCGACAGTTTTATTTTTTTTGAATTGAACTGTACGGTTGTTTCCTTACGTAAAAAATTTACAGAAGAGCTGATAACCCCTTCATTGAGCCTGTTCAGGTTTTCCAGCAGCCAGATGCAGGAGCTGCAATGAATTTTGGGAATATAAAAAGTAATGTGAGTAAAATTCTCATCCGAATAGCGCACCAGCTTTTCAGCCACTTTAGTATCATCCAGGTAGCTGTATTTACCGCTGTATGCAGATACTCCGGGAGAATTGCCCGGAGCGTTGTTCAGGTTATAATAGGTACAAAGGCTGTTTTCCTTTAACAGTTCATATACCAGCTTACAGCCATCGCAGCAAAAGTGCTTAGCATCAAAATCCACAATTTCTGCTTTACAGCTTTCACCGCAGTGATAGCATACGGCAGATGTTGTTTTATATTGGGTATAATTGCCTGTTTTCATACGCTTTTATAACTTACCTGATTCATAGCAAAAAACAATTGCGCCTTTGCTACCTGCTCGTTAGCAGGATTACAGTTAATGATGATCAAGTAACAGGCTAATGGTGAAACCTTCCAGTCCGTTATGAGATTACTTCCATCAAAACGGTACACCTTTTTAAAATTATGATTGGCCGGTATCTTAAGCGCCTGGCAAGCCTGAAAGGTACGGGTAAGGGAATACGCGAAATCCATTTCATCAATTCCAAGCAATTCCATTATTTCATTCGCAAAATAATCAAGGCGGGTTTCATAATACCATTGCCTGTTATTATGCTCCTCCATTATATCTTCGAGGTAATCAAACAGCTTTAGCATGGGATGTATTTTTAATGTTCGACAATTCCATAAATAATTCAAGTTCCTTTGGCGAAAGATTTTTAGGTAGTTTTATGTTTACTTTCACATACAGATCTCCATATTCATTGTCTTTTCCGTATACAGGCATGCCCATTCCTTTTAACCGCAATACTTTCCCGTTGTCAGTTTCTTTGCCCAGGGTAATTTTTATTGGGCCGCGCAAAGTACGGATAAGTGCTTCCCCGCCAAGTATGGCCGTGTATAAATCAACAGTGGCATCGCAATACAAATCATCTTCTTTTCTTTTGAAATGAGGGTGTTCCGGGATATGTACAGTAATGTATACATCTCCGTCAGCACCACCGTTTACTCCCTTTCCACCTTTCCCTTTGAGCCTTAATACCTGGCCGTCCTTTGTTCCGGGTTTTGTTTTTAACTGTAGCTTCTGATTGTCCAGCTCAAACTGCCGCGTAGTTCCTGAATATGCTTCTTCCAGGGAGATCTGCATTTCAGCGTTATAGTCCTGGCCTTTAAAAGCCCTTGCCCGGCTTTGTTTTCCCCCGCCAAACCTGTTACCAAAAACAGATTCAAAAAAATCAGAAAAATCGCTTTCCCTGAATTGTTCTCCTGTCGTATATTGGTAGGCATTGTCATTATTGAAACCCGGTCCTTGTTTATTCTGTCCCCAAGGCGGTGACTGCTGATACGAATTCCAGTTTTCACCGAGCTCATCATACCTTTTTCTTTTCTCAGGATTTCCGAGCACTTCGTTGGCTTCATTGATCTCTTTAAACTTCTCACCAGCTGATTTATCATTCGGATTCTTATCGGGATGGTATTTAACAGCAAGCTTACGGTATGCCTTTTTTATTTCATCAGCCGTAGCGGTTTTAGAAATACCCAATATCTTATAATAATCTTTATAATCCATAAGCAGCGTAAATATGACCTAATACCATTAACTAGTAGCGATTTATAAAAAGTAAGCAGATGCTGATTTATGCGTGTCAGGCAATGCAAGCAATGGAACATGGATGTTAAAGGCCATTTTTTTGCTGATACTTTTATGAAACAGACGGTCAAAAAAAGTATATACGTGCGGAATGGTGACTACCATATCAGCCTTGTGACTATTCACAAATTCATTGATACCGCTTACCAAATCATCACTCTCCGGGAAATAATAAACGTGCTCTACATCGTATAGCTCATTCTCCAGCTTAACACCAGCAACAGCCTCTTCTACCGAAACAGTTTCTTTTTGTTTCTTTACATTTAGAACGTATAGCTTCGCTTTAAATGTTTTCAGAAGCTCCTTCAATACAATCAACTTATGCATATTTGTGCGGGGATCATAATCGCAAGCGAATACAATTTTTTCAGGCCGTGTATAGGAAGCTCTTTCTGGTATAACCAATACCGGTACCTGCGATTTACGTAAAACAGAAGTAGCAATACTTCCAATAAGCGCTTCGCTCAACTTGCCAGCACCTCTCATCCCCATAACAATAAGATCGGCAGCAACGCCTTCCTGGATAATTTCATCAGCGGCAAGACCAATTTTCGCGCGGTAGTCAGCCCGAACACCTGTCTTTTTCTCCAGGCGCGCGGCATACTCTTTCAAAAGGGTTTCATTCTCTTCCTGCAATTCATCAGGGCTTATAACCATCACCGGTACTTCGGAAACAGGTGTAGGAAAATGATAAGTATGAAATAAAATAATATTTGCATTCATATCTTTTGCAAGATGTGCTGCGTATTCTGCCGCATTGGTTGCCGCATCTGAAAAATCTGTTGGAACAAGGATGGTTTTCATAGGAAAATAGATTATTAAGTAACACTTAGGTCTATTATGAAATATGAATTTAAAACGGATTTGCTCCGGCTAAAGAAACGGATTCATAAATCCCTTCATCCGGACGAATACTCATTACTGGTATTCTTGAATGATTCACAATCTGTTTGGCAAATGCTCCTAAAAACATCCCTGTAAGGTTGGATTCATGATCGGTAAGTATCACAATCAAATCTGCCTTTACCTTCTTCGAATATTTCAAGGCAGCAACAGCCAAGCTATCCCCTTTTACAATTTTGCAGTCGTATGCAAGCCCGGATTTCTTCACTGCTTTTTCAACCGAATCAAGTTTGAATTGAAATTTATTCAGATTAGTATCCCTGCTTTTGTCCAGCAGGCCAATGATATGAATAGTAGCACCGTACTTTTTTGCCAGATTTATAGCAGGATATACCTTTTGCCGTGAAGGAAAGGAATCATCAATAGGTAGAACAATACTTGTAAAACCAATTTTCTTTGCGTGGGTTTGTACTGTAATGACGGGACATGGACACATGGTAACTGTTTTATGGGCATTACTTCCAATGAAAAGCTCACTAAAGCCCTTGGCACCGTGTGTACCCATAATTACCAGGTCGATATCATTCTCTTTCACAGCGGTAATGATTTCCACAGCAACCTGCCCCCTTGAACAAAATGCTTTTACAGTAAGCGAGTGCTCTTTTTTTATTTTTGCTGCAAGCTCTCCAAGTTCTTTCAAAACAATTTTCTCCACCTCCTTCATATCTCTTACAATAACAGCAGGGTTGTATATGCTGTACATAGTTTCTGATATTTCAATGGTATGAAGAAGATACAAGTCCGCTTTATGCAAACGGGCCATAAATACAGCATGTTCAAGAGCCAAAAGACCGGTTTTTGAAAAATCAAGCGGAACAAGAATTTTTTTTATTTGAAGTGATTTCATTTGAAATATGTTTAAAGGTTAAAGTACTCAGGCAAAGATGGAACGGTATTTTTCTTTATTCACTGATAGCAGTCAAAACCCCATATGATCTTTGTCATATTTATTCAAAAACATCCATATTATTTTTGTCAGTGTAAATTCGTAAATTCGCCATGAATCAAATAGTATACACAAAAATGGAAGGTAAAGAAGGCATTGATGCACTTTTTCTTTATGCTACTGAAGGTATCCTGGTGGTAAATGATAAAGGCGAAATTACGCGTATAAATCCCAGCTCGGAAAGACTGTTTGGCTATGAGAAAGATGAGCTTATAGGCAAACGCATTGAGGTCCTTATACCCCGTAGGCTTTCGGAAAGGCATAAAGACCACCGGGAAAAATATGGCCATAACCCACATGCACGCTCCATGGGTTCGGGTATGGAATTATACGGATTAAAAAAAGACGGCTCTGAATTTCCTGTTGAAATCAGCCTCAGTCCATACTCTACTCCGGATGGTCGCTTTGTTATTGCATTTATTGTAGATATAACGGTACGTAAGCAGGCTGAAGAAAAACTGAAAAATTACTCCACAGAACTGGAGAAACAGGTAAAAAACAGAACTTTAATTCTGGAAGAAGCTATTGAAGAACTGGAAAAAACAAAAAAAGATTTGAATAAAGCGCTTGACAAAGAAAAAGAACTGAATGAGCTCAAATCGCGCTTTGTATCCATGGCCTCGCATGAATTCCGAACTCCCCTTACAACGATGATGTCGTCCCTTTCCCTGGTGACAAAATACGGTGAACAAAATGATAAATCAAGCCAGGCAAAACATGTAAGCAAGATTAAAACGTCTATTAACAACCTTACAGACATATTGAATGACTTTTTATCTGTAAGTAAGCTGGAAGAAGGAAGAATAGAAAATGTACCGGAAGAAATGAGCCTTAAATCATTTATTAGGGATATTATTGCCGAAATGCAGGCAATGGCGACAAACGGACAACAGCTTTCACATAAACATTCAGGCAGTGAAATAGCTTATCTGGATAAAAAATTATTGAAGAACGTACTTTTCAACCTGATTTCAAACGCAATTAAATTTTCTCCCTCCGGTTCTGAAATTGAAATTGAAACCAGTGTAGGCAACTCTTCCGTAAAGATTTCAGTTAAGGACAACGGAATTGGCATTTCGCAAGAAGATCAGAAACATTTGTTCGAGCGCTTCTTCAGAGGAAAAAATGCAACCCATATACAAGGTACCGGTCTGGGATTAAATATTGTTCTGAAATATGCTGAGCTGATGAACGGGAAACTGGATTTTGAAAGTATTGAAAATAAAGGAACTACATTCACCCTTATAATTCCACAGTAACATGAAGAAAATACTTTTGATCGAAGATAATAACGATGTGCGTGAAAATACGGCAGAGATCCTGACATTGGCCCAATACAATGTGATTACTGCCAAAAACGGTAAAGAAGGTGTTGAACTTGCTCAAAAAGAAAAACCCGATTTAATTATTTGTGATATCATGATGCCGGTACTTGACGGACATGGCGTACTGCACCTTCTATCCAAGAATGAGGAAACATCCGGTATCCCGTTTATATTTCTAACTGCCAAGGCAGAACGCAGTGATTTCCGGAAAGGTATGGAAATGGGTGCCGATGATTATCTCACCAAGCCTTTTGACGATGTGGAGCTGCTGAATGCAATTGAAAGCAGATTAAAAAAGAACGATATACTAAAAAAAGAGTTTACCAAAAACATCAGTGGAATTAATGATTTTATTAATGAAGCAAAAGGAATTGACTCGTTGAAAAGGCTCTCAGAACAAAGGGACGTACGGATTTACAAAAAGAAAGACGATATCTACCGGGAAGGCTCCTATCCTAAGGGAATTTACTTTGTAAATAAAGGCAAAGTAAAAATATACCACTCCAATGATATGGGAAAAGAACTGATTACAGAACTGCACAAGGAAGGTGACTTTTTCGGATATGTATCCCTTTTGCAGGATGAAAAATATACCAGTTCTGCCACAGCACTGGAGGATTCTGAAGTTTATATGATTCCCAAAGATGATTTCTTTACACTCATTTACAAAAATGCCGAAGTGTCACGTAAATTCATTGAAATACTTTCCAATAATCTGCACGAAAACCAGAAACAGCTTGTAAAGCTTGCATATAACTCAGTGCGTAAAAGAGTGGCGGAAGCACTTGTGAAGCTTTCTGATAAATACAAAAAGGAGGGTGAGCAGAAATTCAGCATGAATGTATCCCGGGAAGATCTTGCAAACCTGGTAGGAACCGCTACGGAGACTGTAATTCGTACACTCAGCGATTTTAAGGAAGATAAGTATATAGAGATATCTGGAGGAACCATTACCATCCTTAACTATGATAAGCTGGCGAAAATGAAAAACTGAGCACGGAAGAGCACATTTTTCCAAAGAATTACAGAAAAACGTGCGTTAACTGATAATAATCACACCCTTTCCTGACAGCACTCATTTTATAGAGAATATACTCCCATTACTTTTGTTTCATATTAATAATTGAAACAATGGAAGTAATTTTACAGGGCCATGAAGCCGCAGCTGCTTTCGCAGCCAGGGTATTTCTCGGAACATTATTCTTCTTTCAGGGATATGATGCCGTATTTAACATTAAAGTTAAAAATATTGTAAATACCTATCAAACCACTTTCTCAAACAAGGGGATTCCCCGAATCCTAATTAAGACCGGTGTATGGTTTACTTCCTATACAGAACTTATTGCCGGAGCTTTGCTTGTTGCAGGACTCATTAAATATTTCGCTCTTTACCTGCTGGGAGTTAACCTGATTGTTGCTTCTGTAGCATTTAGCATTACTCAGCCCATGTGGGACATGCGCTTTGTATTTCCCCGCCTGGCTCTGCTTGTTTTTCTCCTTGCAATCCCAACAACCTGGGATATATGGACGCTCGATAGTTTAATAAATTGTATCAAACAACCCTAAAAACTGTAATATGAAAATCACGATCAACGACAACAGAAAAATTTCTGTTTTGCAGGAAGAATTTAATACAGTTTTTCCCTACCTCAAAATTGAATTTTTTTCAAAGCCACATTTGGCGGGTAGAGGCTCAGCAAAACAGTATATGAATCCCAACAGTAAAACACTTGGTGAATGCCGCACCATTCATAACAAAGGAGAGTTGATTATCAATCCTCAAACAACCGTTGCGGATCTTGAGGAGAGTTTCCGTAAACTGTATGGTTTAAGCGTGCAGGTATTTAGAAAATCCGGAAAAGTGTGGCTGGAAACTACTGTCACTGATAATTGGACACTTGAAGAACAAAACCTCCAGGGTGAAGCTCTGAGTAAAAAAGCCGTTTGAGATGCACTGATACAAATAGCAAGTTAGTATAACACACCTACAATTAATAATTCCATACGAACCTATGAAAGTTGCAAAAAAACAGTTGATAAAAGAGCAGGATATTTTAGAACTTTCTGAAATGCTTAAAGCAATAGCACATCCGGCACGAGTAGCGATCATGTGCCTGATATGCAATAGCGCAGAAGGCAAGCTCACTGTAAAATGTATTTATGATGAACTGCAAATGGCACAACCTGTAATATCCCGGCATTTGGGGATACTGAAAAACAGCGGCCTACTGGAAAGACTAATTGAAAGCTCAAAAACATATTATACATTAAATGATAAAAATAAAAACGTAAGACATATTTCTAAGTGTTTCAGAGCTCTGAAATAAATTAAAACAAAGAACAATAGAATCTCTCGTATACTTTACACTACTGGCTTTACTTCCTGAAGTTTTAGTAACGACAGGCGGATTTGGCTCTTCGCAATTTTTTTGCACCTCTTACAGGTATTTCACCCGTCCGGCAATATTTCCAAAACAGCTTATTCAGACAGGGATTTGATGAAAAACATGTCATCAACATGGGAATTCCTGTAGTTGTATTTGTTGTTGCAGGTGCGCCTGTTTCAGCAAATATATCAATACCTCTCTCCTGCAAACATTACTAGCCTGATTTTTTATATCTATCAGCCTGTTACTACTTATTTTCAATTTTTTTTCCATACCGGCTACTGCATTTAACTCAAGGAGTGGCGGAGCATTGTCCGGAATAACTGCAGGCCTGTTAGGTACAGGAGGAGCTATCCGTGGGTTAGCACTTGCGCCTTCAATCCGCAGAAAGAAGCGTTTATCGCCACTTCTGCCATTATTGATTTAGGAATTGATCAGCAGAAGCGTTGTTTATTTTTCAAACGGATACATGCATAAAAGATTTCTATTCGATTCCCATACTTTTTTGCTCTTGGACTAACAGGAACTTTTTAGGCAAAAGGCTATTACATTTCTTCACACAACAACAGTTTAAGTACTATGCGCTTACTCTTATTGTTTTAATCGGAACAGTCATGCCGACAAAAAAAATAGCGTAATATACCAACTACCGACAGCAACAACCCACTTAACATCCACCTTTTCTTAAAAACTGACAAAAGTCATATAACTAGCTGATTTAGCTCAATCTTCGGACATAGAAGATTATGAATCTTTGTAGTGGCATATAACTATCTATATACCGGTATTCACAAACTGGATAATTAAACAACCCGGGAACATCAAACCACTAATAAAGGATTTTTATGAAGACAATACTTATTATTGAAGACAACAGACCTATTCTGGAAAACATAGCAGAAATTCTCTGCTTAGCCGGTTATAATATAATTGAAGCCGAGAATGGACTTATCGGGATTGAAATTGCAAAAAAACAAATTCCGGATTTAATACTTTGCGATGTGCTAATGCCTGAGGCTGATGGTTATACAGTACTTACCGAGCTTTCGAAACATCCTTTAACCTCAGAAATTCCGTTTATATTCCTAACCTCAAAAGTAGATGTTAATGACAAATTCAAAGGATTACATCTTGGAGCTGATGACTACTTGCACAAACCCTTTAACGAAAATATACTTTTAATAACCATTCAAAACAAACTACAAAAAAGCGACCTCACAAGAAGCAAGGTAGAGCAGGAACATTTGGCATTTATAAATGCACTTGAAAGTATTCTTTTTATGACTTCCCACAATGTAAGAGGTCCCCTATGCCGGATTCTAGGACTCATAAACATATTGGCAAAAAGTGATATTACGAAGGCTGAAGAGCTAAAAAAAATTATGACTTATGCCGAAATGAGTGCTGCAGACATAGATACCTTTACAAAAGAACTTACAATCTACACACACAAAGCTCTGACAGAATACAAAAACAAAGTAAAGCAAAATATGGAAAATTAAAAGCAAGACCTAAATTCAGGAACAGCAGTTATCATTTAAATTAAGAATAGCTTGCACAAATAAGCTCTAACCGCTCTGCTCTATCAGATAATTTTCTGACACACAACGCACCCTACTCCAGTACCACCCTGTGCGTTTGCTTTATTCCGTTTGAATTTGTTTCAATAAAATAAACACCACGTTCCTCATTGGTCAGATCCACGGATGCAGTAAGCCCTGACATCTGTATCATACGTATCAAACGCCCGTCAGCGCTGAATATATTAATACCTGTGTTCTTTTGCTCACTGCCGAATTGCATGTAAATAACCCCGTTGCCAGGATTCGGAAAAATAGTTACATTGTTGTTTTTTGCATTCTGTTTGTTTATACCAGTCCCGGCAAAAGCAATGCATTCAGATGTATCAACACAACCATTTTTACTGATAATTACTGCATACATACCATTTACGGATGGCGTGAAACTGACGGATGTTTCTTCGTAGACTTGCGCATCAGCACCACAGTTGTACCATTGGTAAACAGCTCCGGGTTCATTAGAGCTGAGCGTATTGCCATTCTGGGTTAGCGTGGTATCCAGTGCAACAATTGTTAAATTAATGGTTATAGTACTGTCACAACCAGAACTGTTGCCAATCACATCAGTATAAGTACCGCTTGAAGCGTAGGTATTTCCGGCAGGTGACAAATAGCTATGACAACTTGTTACGTTAATAGTCGCACTTGTATTTACGCAGGAATACTGCCATACAAAAGCATCAATATCCCCGGCCGAAACATGTGTATCAACAGCTGAACCTACAGCAAAATCAACGCTTGAACCAAAATAGCCTGTAACATATACAGTATTTAGCGCTGCAGCAATAGCGTGGCTGGTAGCATGTCCGGCACCGTCACCAAATGTTTTGGTCCAGCGGTAATTGCCATTCGCATCTAATTTCTGCACGAATACATCACCATCTGTAAAATTGTGATTGTCTGTTCCGGTACCACTATCAAAATCTACAATTGCATTATAATACCCGGTCGTATATATGTTTCCGGATACATCAGCTGCAAGTGCCACTGCATAGTCATCTCCCGCACCGCCAAAAGTATTTACCCACAGCAGGTTACCGGCATTGTCCATCTCCAGGATAAATACATCGTGCATTCCATTAACCGTTTTGCTGGTAACTCCAGCACCCGGATCAAAATCTACTGTGCCTGAAAATGCGCCCATAATATAAATGGTATTATCCGGACTGATTGTTACCCCAAAGGCTTCATCATCATCAGCTCCACCAAAGGTTTTGGCCCAAAGCAAATCCCCGGAAATATTTAGTTTTACAATGTATACATCATAACTGCCATTAGAAACATGGCTTTCTGTACCTGCACCCGGATCAAAATCAACCGTATTCAAAAAAAGCCCTGTTACATATACGTTCCCGGCCGGATCTGTGGTTAGTGAATAACCATAATCGGTGCTGGAGCCACCAAAGGTTTTTGCCCACTGGAAATTACCGGAAGCATCCATTTTCTGAATATAAATATCGGCCCAACCGTTAGAAGTATGAATATCTGTTCCGGCACTCGGGTCAAAATCCACAGCACCTGTATAATTACCTGTAACAAACACATTATCAAGAATATCCGTAGTCACCGCACGACTGTAATCATCTGCCAGCGAATCACCAAAAGTTCTTACCCATAGAAGGTTGCCTGAAGCATCCAGTTTCTGAACAAAAATATCGTTTCCACCGGTTGAAACCTGCATGGCAACACCTGCTCCGGGATCAAAATCAGTACTGTCATGAAAGCTACCTGTAACAATAATATTTCCGGAAACATCAGCTGTTATGGAAACTGGATTGGCTTCAAATGTTTTTACCCATACCAGGCTGCCGGCTGCATCCAGTTTTTGTATAAATGCATCCGGATTATTGGGATCGGCATGTGCGGTAAGCATTGTAGTTCCTGTACCCGGATCAAAATCTACAGTACCCTGGAACGTTCCGGTAATGTATACATTGCCAGAAGCATCTGTCGCGATGGATTGCGGGTTATCAGAAAGCGGCCCGCCAAAAGTTATTGTCTGGTAACTTTGGGCAAAGGCTGCCATTGTTATCAATAGTAAAATTATAGAAAGTGTAATTTTTCGCATGTTCCGGCTTTGTTTTATGATTTTTCAACTGTATGGCATCTTTTAAGAGTGCTTTCAGCTCTAATCAGTTAAAACTTAATGCCATGCTCATTTCACTCAATTTCAGGCAAACACGTTACGGGTATACATAAAAAAACTCCGGTGAAGAATTAACCTCACCGGAGTTTTTAAAGCAGTATCCTGCTAACTATTCCACAATTAATTTCTTGGTAACCACCTTGTTATGAACAGTAGTTTTTACAAAATAAACACCTGGTTTATAATTACTTATGTTAATATTCAGTTTATTGTCACCAGCAGCCATGTTTTCTTCAAAAGCATTCAGCTCCTGGCCCATCATATTGGTAATTTTCACTGCTACTTTTCCTGCTTTGTTAAGACTTAGTAAAAGGTTCACAGAACTTGCAGCCGGGTTAGGGTAAAGCTGAACATTTTTAGCCACATCTTTCACCTCTTTGATACCCACGCTTTCCAGGTCAAAGAAAAGACTATCGCAGCTTGAAAAAGCATCGAAATTGTTTACAGGAAGGTTCACATAAATAATTTCCGATTCGTTTCCGCTTTGCGGGTCCACGTTGTTGGAAGATAAAGCATGGCCCGGACTGTTATCTTTCTGGTAAACCAAATGAACGCTGCCATCAACATCGCGTGCTACTGCTCCAAAAACACCTTCCAGGTAATCATACTGGTCATCTGTATAGTCAGGGTTTACAACATTTATAGGTCCGCACCATGTAAATCCACCATCGCGCGACATCATTACGTAGGTATGACGGAAGCTTTTCCCTCCACCAGGAACCCCTTCTTCGGCAACACCTTCGTATATACTTCCGTAAGATAAATAGATATTGCCAGCAGCATCAATACCAGCGCTTGGAAAAGATGTTAATGAAGTCTGGTAAGTACCCCAGCCTTCAACATTCAGCATGTTATCACCATCAATATCTTCGGCAAATGCAACAATCCCCGGTTCAGCCATTGTTTCGTTCCAGTACCATAAGCCATCCGTTCCCGGGAAATAAGAAAGATTGGTTTCACCAACATCTTCAATTACGCGCATCCTTCCGAACCAAACGTGTGCTTTGCCATTATTGTCTAACAAAACGGCAACAGAAGCATCGTTGGTTTCAATAGTATCGGTTGTGCCATCATCATCCAAATCGGTATCCATTGTACTTGCATCATACAATGGAACGGGGAATTCATGAACAATGGTTTTGGTCCAGCTTGTTCCATTATCAGTTGATTTCAGTAATACAACATCCACATCGAAACCACCTGCTACTATAACAATGGTATCGCCTTTCGCATCAATAGCATACGAATCTCCGCCAAAACCAAGATAGTGGGAAGAATCAATTTCAGGAATAACCGTCTGCACCTTATCCCAGGTAACTCCGCCATCCAGAGAGCGGGAATAAGCGATAGCACCATCCTGACCGTGGAAAGGAGGGTTGCCCGAAGTGGAAGCACCAGTTGTTTGAGAAATAATGTGGATGGACATACCATTTGCACCACCAACAACCATACGCGGCCATACATCAGGATACCCTAAAGTAGTATCGGTCCAGCTGCCAGTACCCTTTACCGGACGTCTTAAAACGTGGATATTTCCAACGCCTGAAGTTGCTTCGTGAGAAACAATCACTTCTCCACCTGTACCGGTTACTGCCAGGTTCGGCCATCCGCAACGAATGCTTTCCAATCGTGCTGTAGGAGGAGTGCCCCAGTTGGTACCATCAAAATAGTTGTAGCCTGTTCCCCTGTTTGGAGATGTTTCGGCATCCGAATCATGCGACATGGTCCAGGTAGCACCAATGGTACCATCGCTGTTCAACACAATACGGTTACATATCGAAGCATTGGACTGTAAATCGTACATACTGGTTCCGATTACGGCAGAAGCAAAAGAACGTGAAACACCCACCGCCTGGTGATTATGCTGGTTATTGCTTTGTGCGGCAGCCTGGAATCCCGGTGCACCAGAATCAAGTGCCTGCTTTCTATATGGAAGGACTTTATTTGCCACTTCCGGCTTAATTTTCGGAGCCTTTTTACCAGTATGCATCGTGTTGTTTTGTGCACACACAATACTTCCGATACCTACAGCAACGCCAATAAGTAAATGTTTTTTCATAGGTTTATTTTAATATATAATAAATAACTATTTCTGAGGGTTGCGAATGTACAAAATATCAGTCAGGGATGCAAAAAAGTTTTGAAAGCCAATTTACAACAAACTGATTATCAAATAATTAAAAATAGAAGCAAAGGGCAAATATTCGACAAAAAGCAGGATAACAAGCTAAATATCAATTAATTGATACATCAAATAAATTGACGATAAACTTCGTGTATTCTCTGGCTTACACTTTCATAGCTGAAATATGCACGTGCATAGTCATTTAATAGTTTCTTATCGTATTTTTTCTGCCGGATTGCTTCCAGCATCTCAGCAAGAGCAGAAACAAGTGCCTGGGTATCGGCTGGTGGTACAAGCAGGCCAAAATCTTCCGTAATATGCTCTGGTATCCCACCCACCCGACTGGAAATAACAGGCAGTCCGCTCGCCATGGCTTCGATCAGCACACAAGGCAGGTTTTCATAATTGCTGAACAGCACAAAACAATCGGAATTGCGCATAAGCTCCGCTACTTCCTGTGTTGTTTTTGTACCATCAAAAAAAGCCACAGAATTATATATACCCAACTTTTTGGCAGTATGAATATGCGGTGTTGTATCTCCATCACCCACAAACCAGAATTCAAAATCCGGCCTTTGGGTATAGAGTGCTGCGACAGCTTCCAGCATACCGCTTATGTTTTTATGTGCATCGTCAAGGGTGGAAATATGCAGGAACTTTACTTTTCGCTCAGTTGATTTTTCTTCGGAAGGATAAAACAGTCGGGTGTCGGTAACATTATACACCACTTCGTAATTGGCGCTTATTCCCTGTTGCTTCATGGCATTTTCCAAATCCTCCGACACAGGCAATACCAGATCGGCATTGCGCGCAACCACTTTTGAAACCCACTTCTGAAATGCACTGATTTTCGTTTTTTTATAAGCCAGGTAGCCTGTCCAGTGTTCGCTGACAACATAGGGTATGCCTTTGGTTTTCTTCAGGTACCAGGCGATAATACCTGACGGATAAAGTATGTTGTGGTGGATAACGTCAATAGTACCGGCCTTTTTCTTAACGGCTTCCAGCCCCAGCTTATAGGCTTTCAGGTATCGGGATAATTTCTGAAACTGAGCAATAAAAGGAATGGAATGCTCCACCTTTTTGTAATACACATTTACTGTATATACATTGTTGACCGTGCTTTCAACAACTTCAAAGGGCTGTTTGCAGCCTGAATCAGAGCAGGCAAAAAGGGCAAAAACATTGGAATGTATGGCAACGGCCTCTGCATGTTTTTGCACAAAGTTGCCTAGTGTAGGCATTACACGGCTGGGATACCAGCTGGAAAGGAACAAAACGGTCAGCTTCTCTTCCTTCATGCGGTTTTAATTCCGGTACGTACACTGTAGTCGATACGGTTTAAAAGTATTCTTACCCCGTACTTTTTAAAATAATCGTCTGTAGCTTCGCGGGCCCCTTTCCAGTGGCCATAATCGTCAATAATAAGCACCCCGTTTACAGAAAGCAGCGGGTACAGGTGAAGCAGTTCATGGTAGGTGGACTCGTACCAGTCCGTATCCAGCCTTAAAAGACTAATGCGCACAGGCGCAGTTGCCGGAATAGTATCTTCCACCTTTCCTTTTACAAATACAATGTTCTCTTTGGGGTAGCCCGTTGAAAACAAGTTGTTTTGAACCTCTTCAAGGGTACTGTAGCACCACACGTTGCGCTGTGCAAACTTGTCAGATTCGTTCATCAGCTTTACAGCGGTATCTCCCTTAAAATCAACATCTTTACCAGTCGGTTCTGACATGCCCTCAAACGTATCATAAAGGTAAATTTTTCTATCAGTAATTTTAGCCTCTGCAAGTATTTTGGCAATGAGCATTGCGCTTCCTCCCTTCCATACGCCACACTCTACAAAATCGCCCGGGATATTGTTGTCCAATACATATTTTACTGATTGATAAAGCGAATACATCGGCTCCACAGAAGTAAAGGTATAGGGCTGGCACTGACGGTACAAGCGTGAAAAATCAGGGTCCACGATATCAATTGGCATCCCGTCTTTTACCAGCAGGGTATCTTTTTTGGCAATGTGGTAACCTAAATCACCCGCTATTTTTTTGATAATCTGCTTCACCTCTAATTCAGCTTTTTAGTTTTTAAACGGATGGAGTTTCCAATAACAATCACGTCAGAAAAAGCCATGGCCAATGCTCCCACCATTGGGTTTAATAATCCCATAGCGGCCACAGGTATTGCAATTATGTTGTAAAAAAATGCCCAGAAAAGGTTTTGTTTAATTGTAATCAATGTGTGTTTACTGATAAGCTGAGCTTCCACAAGGGTTGCTAAATTATTGTTTTTCAACAAAATAACCTGTGCCGATTGTATAGCTGCCTGTGTTGCATTGCTCAATGATACACCCACAGATGCTTTGGCCAGTGCGGGGGCATCATTAATACCATCTCCAACCATAGCCGTTGGGGCGGTTTTAGTAAGATTGTCAATCACCTCCAGCTTTTGAGATGGCAGCTGCTCACTGTATACTGTTTTAATACCCACTTTTGCTGCAAGCGCTTCGCACTTTTCCCGGCTATCGCCACTCAGTATTACAGGTTGTATGCCTTGCTCTACCAGTTGCTGTATGGTTTCAGCAGTATTTGGTTTTAGCATATCCTCCAAATCCAGGGTGGCTATCAGCTTGTCGTTTTTTACAAGATACAAGCTGTGTCCAACATCAGCGCCCAACTCTTTCGCTACTATATAAGAGCCGGCTTTATAGGTGTTATCCTGTTCGTCCCTGGCACTCATCCCCACTCCTTTCAGCTCTTCCACCGATGTAAATTTTTTAGTTGAAACAGTACTTTTCAGCTCCTCCACAATGGATTTTGCAATGGGGTGTGAAGAATGCTGCTCCATTACCAACAGAATTTCTTTTACTTCGGTTTCTGAAACACCTTCAAAGGTCTTGATTTGTCTGATTTTAAACTTCCCTGTTGTAAGCGTTCCGGTTTTGTCAAAAACAATAGTTTTTACTTTTGCAAATTCCTCCAGGGTGCTTCCGCCTTTTATCAATATCCCTTTTTTTGCTGCACGCCCTATACCCACCATCACAGCCGTTGGTGTGGCAAGTCCCATTGCACACGGACAGGAAATCACAAGTACTGCAATGGCTCTTAAAATAGCTTCCTGGAGAACATTGGTACCAGCATCAAACGGGACAAAAAAGTAATTGATGCAAAATGTAAGTACTGAAATACCAAGCACGACAGGGACAAATATTGCGCTTATCTTATCACCCAGCTTCTGGATGTTGGGCTTTGCCTGCTGGGCTTTTTTCACAAGATCAATGATTTTTGCCAGCAAGGTGTTGTCGCCTACACTTTCGGCACGCATACGTATATTGCCACTCAACAGGATTGTACCACCAATAACTTTAGAACCCGCGGTTTTGTCAACGGGTATACTTTCCCCTGTAATCATGGATTCATCAATGCTGGCATCACCGGAATATATTTCCCCGTCAACGGGTATTTTATCGCCAGTATTAACCTGCAACAAAGCTCCCACATGAATGTTCTTATAATCCACTTCGGTAATTACTTCCCTGCCAAACTGTAAACTAATCATTTTAGCTGTTTGCGCCTGTATGGAGCTTAGTTCCCGCAATGCAGTAGTAGTTTGCTTTACGGAGCGGTGCTCAAACACATTGCCCAGCAATACAAGGGTAATAATAGTAGCTGCAGTTTCAAAAAACAGGTAACTGTGGAGTGCTGCAGAGCCAGAATACAGCCACATACCTGCAAGACTATAAATAAATGCCGAAGAAGAACCAATAAAAATCAGCACATCCATATTGGGCACACCCGCTTTCAGCGAACCCCAGGCACTTTTGCCGAATTGTAAAAGGCCAATAGCAAATACAGGGATGCATAAACCCAGCTGCACAAACGGTTGATTGAGGATAAAATCATGCGGCAGCAGCATGTGGCTGAAAAACAAAATGGCAGTAAAGGGAAGCGTGAAATAAAACTTTTTTTCAATGGGCGACATTTTTCCCTCCTGCTCTTCCAGGTATTTGCTGTCGACTACCTTATAGCCCAAATCATTGATACTTTGAATAAAAGCAGGCAGCTTGGTTTTATCATTCAACAAAAAAGAAGCTTCACCGGTGGCAAAATCAACAAATACATTTTCAGCCCCCTTTTTTTGAAGGCTTTTGGTAATCCCCAAGGCACAGGCGGTACAATCCATACCTTCTACCTGCAAGGTTATATTGGCTGATTTTTCTGACATGGAATAAGACTGCAAAGTTACGGAAAAAAGACCTCATAACAACCTTCCTAAAGGAAGCTGGATACCAAAGAGATGATTAATTTGGTGCCATCACAATAATTTATGCTTTAAATTCTTTTAAAATTGTAAAAAGCCCTTATCTTTGCACTCTCAAAATTTCATGGTGGCCATAGTTCAGTTGGTTAGAACATCAGATTGTGGTTCTGAGGGTCGTGGGTTCGAGTCCCATTGGCCACCCCAAATGGGAGTTTTTCTGCAAAGAAAAGCTCCCATTTTGTTTTTATAACCAACAATCTCTTTATTATCAAGAGTTCCAACAGCAAACGACTTTTCCAATCAGGTGTTCGATAACTGATAAAAATTTTGACTCGAACCATCAAAAATAATTTTCCAATGATTTTTCGTTCCAAAAGTTTTCAACGTTTTTGCGTAAAATCAATTAACTTATTAACATTAATCTATATGACACCGTACAACATGAGTCAAATTGGTATAATGTCTGTCTTTGCTATTTTTTAGGATTAAAACTCTTCGATACATTTGGCGCATAAACAATAAAAACAGTTATGTCAAGATTCACTTATATTTGCGATGAGGTGGGACAACAAACGCTTGCTTTCACTTCGATTAATCATTTACTAACCTATTTAATTCATGAACGGAAGATGCCGGATGAATTGATTGAGGAAATAAAATTAAATTTCTCCGAGCCTGCATTCGCAAAATTGCAAGCTAAAACATTTTTTTCAAAATCTCATCCCGTAAAAATTGTGAGGGATTATGTTATGCAAACGGGGAAAACTAGCTTATACTAGTGTTTCAAAGAATTTTCAACATTTGGCGCTTATGAAACAATTTAAAAAATTTCGTTTTTGATAATTTTATTTTGATTTCAATAAATATTGAACTATATTTGTATATGGTTATTATATCCAAAACCAAAATCATTGAATTCTATACAAAAGAACCAAAGGCTACAGAAGTTTTATTACAATGGTATAATATTACATTAAAAAGTGACTGGAGTAATTTTCACGAAATAAAACAAGTATTTAATAGTGTAGATAGTGTCGGCAACGACAGGTATGTATTTGATATTGGAGGTAATAAGTATAGAATAGTGGCGATGATACATTTCAGCAAAAGAACCATTTACTTGAAATTTGTTGGAACTCACAAAGAATATGATAAGATAGATTGTAAAACTATTTGAAATGGAAACTATAAAAAAAACAACGGAAACACAGAAGTATAAACAAGCAGAAGCCCGTATGAATGAACTATTGGCAATTGCTACTCAAAAAGGTGGTTTCGACAAGCTTTCGAAAAAAGAAAGTGCGGAACTTGATAAGTATACTGAAATTGTAAAAGAACACGAGGACAGAATGTATCATATACCATTGCCTCAAACAATTCAGGGACTTATTGAATTGAAGATGTACGAAAATAAAATAAAACAAAAAGAACTGGCGAAAATGCTTCGCACTACTGAAACAAAGCTTTCGGAAATATTAAACAGTAAAAGAAAACCCAATGTGTCGTTTCTAAAGGCTTTACATGAAATATTAGGTATTGATGGAAATCTTCTATTAGAAATTGCGTAATGCTCTCGCCTATATTCAACAGGCTCAATATGACTAGCACGCGGTCAGTCTGAGCCTGTCGAAGACCTTGGGAAGGCTTTCATCATGAAAAACTACACCCCACTCACCGAAGCCCCCACCACAAATAACTCTTTCAACTTCCCAACAGTATAATCAACTTCCTCTTTGGTATTGTATTTACTAAATGAAAAACGCACCGAAGGACGGGTTACATCACTGCCTATACCACGCAACACATGAGAACCAATATCACTGCCTGATGTACAGGCGCTACCCCCGGATGCTGCAATACCGGCTATATCCAGGTTAAACAAAAGCATCTCTGCATTGTCCGTATGCGGGAAACGTACGTTCAATACGGTATACAGGCAGTTGTTCAGGCAGGAGCCATTAAACTCAACAGCAGGTATCTGCGCTTTAAGCTGTTCCACCATATATTGTTTCAGCCCTTTGATGTGTTGCTGGTGTTGCTCCACATCGCGCAAGGCCACTTCCAGCGCTTTTGCAAGGCCCACAATTCCGTACAGGTTTTCAGTACCGCCACGCATGTTGCGCTCCTGTCCTCCCCCATAAATCAGCGGGTTGATTTTTATTTTGCTGCTCACATATAAAAAGCCCACACCTTTTGGTCCGTGGAACTTATGTGCAGCACAGGTAATAAAGTGTATGTTTATTTTTTGAAGGTCCATGGCATAATGCCCCATGGTTTGTACCGTATCCGAATGAAATACGGCATTGTAGCGTTCGCAGATTTCACCCACTTCCTTTATCGGCAACAGGTTACCAATCTCATTGTTGGCATGCATAAGTGATACAAAGGTACGTTCATTACTTTTCAGCAGCTGCTCCAGGTGTTCAAGGTCAACATGTCCTTCCGGTGTAAGGTTTACAAAGCTCAGCTTTATTAGTCCTTCCTCTTCCAGCTTTTCCAGGGTATGCAATACAGCATGGTGCTCAATTTTGCTGGTAATGGCATGTTTGATGCCTAAATCATGAATACTACATCGTATGGCCATATTATCGGCTTCTGTACCACCGGAGGTAAAAAATATTTCAGAAGGCGATACATTCAGTGATTTCGCCACCGATTTACGCGCATTTTCAATGGCAGCCCTTGTTTTCCTTCCAAAAGAATGGATAGAAGACGGGTTTCCGAAAAACTCCGTCATATAAGGAAGCATGGTATCCAGCACTTCTTTATCTAAAGGTGTTGTAGCCGCATTGTCAAGATAAACTTTCATTTTGTTTAAAATTATTGCATACCCATTCAGGGTATTTTATTTATAATTCTTTATTTACAATACCTGCCGAGCATATCGGCAGATTTGGTATTTCCGAGTTGTAAAGATTTTTGCCAGTCATCACAGGCTTCCTGCATACGGTTCAGGTTCAGTTTACAATTTCCCCTGTTATTGTATGCGTCTGAATACGTGGCATCCAGCTCAATGGCCTTTGTATAATCCGGGATAGCCTCTTCAAATGAACCTTTAAAAGCTTTCATATTTCCACGGCTGTAATATGCCCCCACATCATCAGGTTTCAGCTCCAGCGATTGGGTATAATCTGCAATGGCGGCATCATACCTGTTTAATACAGCATTGGATACTGCCCTGTTGTAAAAACCTTCCTGGTGCTTGGGATTCAGGCTCACCACTTTACCATAATCGGCAATGGCTTCATCGTGCTTTTGAATATCTGCATAGGCATGCGCACGGTTAAACCAAGCTGTGATATACATACTGTCCACCCGTATGGCCCCAGAATAAGCATTAATAGCATCCTGGAATTTTTTCTCATTTTTATACGCATTGCCCAGGTTATAATGCGCAAAAGCCACTTTATCATTCTTAGCTATAACATCATTCCACAATGTAATTCCATTCTTCCAAACCTTGTTACGGTTGAAAGCAACAGCACATAATGCTAAAATATAAACAGCTGCCACAGCCTGGAACGCTGTTCTGTTTGCAGCATAACTATCCAGCAAATAAAAGAACAAATGAGCAACAATAAAGAATAACCCAATATAAGGTACATACGAATACCTTTCAGCTGCCAGCGCCTGTCCCACAGGGATCACCTGTATTACGAGTATAATATTCACCACAAAAAACAACAGGCCCAGACTCAGCACCTTCCGGAATTGTTTGGCCTTGAGCGTAACCAAAGCAAGTGCTGCTATCACCAATGGCGAAATGTAATAATACCAGGGCAACAGCTCATTCACCTTTTCAGGATAGGCATGAAAGGCCGAAAGATTGACCGGCAAAAACAGTTTATAAATATAAAATACCAGGGAATAACTTACCAACCATACCCTGTCAGCCACTGAAAAAACAGGACTTAAGTCCGACAGTGCTCCATCTACCCCCTGTGAGCGCAATGCAACAAGGCCAAAAATAACGGACAGAATAAAAAGCGGAATTTTATTAAGCAGCATGGAAATGCCAATTTTTTTTCCCTTGTATATGTCAATAAGAATAAGTGTTAAAGGAAATACTACTGCTGCTGATTTTGATAATAAGGAACACAGAAACAGCAACACCATCACAAGATAATGTTTCATGTTCAGCTTCTCTTCCTCCTGAAGCTGAATGTACTTTATTGTTGCAAGCAAATAGAAGAATGTGTACAAAACATCTTTTCGTTCCGAAATCCACACAACAGATTCAGCGTGCATGGGATGGATACCAAACAGAAGGCATACCGCCAGTGCAATACGCATGTCGCTGGACAGTAACCTGATAAGACGGTATACCAGGAAAGTATTGGCAATGTGGAGTACCAGGTTAAAAAAATGAAAAGGCTTTGCGCTCAATCCAAACAACTTGTATTCTATAGCATTGGACAAAGCCGTAAGCGGATGGTAGTTACCACCATAAAAGCTGGAGAACATCGCTTTTATGCCCTTTCCGGAAAGATCTTTTATAAGGCCGTTGTTAAGGATATATTTCGGATCGTCCCAATTAACAAAATCGTTACCGAGTGAAGGAAAAAAAACAACAAATACAAGCGCTAAAATGCCCCACAACCACAAAGGGTACTTTTTTTGCGAGCTATCAACAGCAGGATTTTTTACAGAAGCTTTCACTTCCTTTTTCCTGGCCTTTTTATCACTTGCTGACATGGGTTCTTTTTAAAGTCAAAAGAGATTTAAGTCAAAAATCAAAAGGTACCGTGGATGGTACCTTTAAATTATCAGTTTATTATACAGCAATCTGTTGTTGTTTGATAAACTCACGAATGTCCATCATAATCTTTTTAGCCAGGTTATCGGCAGTGGCCTTTAGCTCACTTTCTGAATAGATACGGATAATTGGCTCGGTATTCGACTTACGCAGGTGAACCCAGTCTTTTTCAAACTCTATCTTAATCCCGTCTACGGTGTTTACCGGCTGCTTTTTATATTTTTCCTTGATACCTTCTAAAATGCTGTCAATATTGATTTCCGGTGTAAGCTCAATTTTATTTTTTGAGATATTGTAATCCGGGTACGATGAACGCAGCATGGAAGTTGTTTTACCATATTTTGCCAGGTGCGACAGAAATAAAGCGATTCCAACCAGCGCATCACGGCCGTAATGCAGCTCTGGTAATATAACGCCCCCATTGCCTTCGCCACCTATTACTGCGTTGGCTTCTTTCATCAGTTTTACCACATTTACTTCCCCAACAGCAGAGGCGCTGTAACTGCCACCACGTTTTTCTGTAATATCCCGCAGAGCACGGGTGGAAGACAGGTTGGATACCGTATTAAAACCTTTATCACCGGAATTTTTTAAAACATAATCCGCACAGGCAACAAGGGTATATTCTTCCCCAAACATTTCACCATCTTCGCAAACAAGGGCAAGGCGGTCAACATCCGGATCAACAACAATTCCCAGGTGTGCTTTTTCTTTTTTTACCAGTTTGGAAATATCCCTCAGGTTTTCAGCCAAAGGCTCAGGGTTGTGCGGAAACTCACCTGTAGGATCGCAATACAGCTTTACCACATTATCTACTCCCAAAGCTTTTAAAAGCTGCGGGAGCACAATTCCTCCCGTTGAATTCACACAATCAATTACTACCTTGAATTTGGCAGCTTTAATGGCGGCAACATCCACGTATGGAAGCCCCAGTATTTTATCGATATGGACTTTGAAGTACGTATCGTTTTTGGTTACTTTTCCTAAAGAATTTACATCTGCATACAAATACGCCTCATTATCAGCAATTTGCAATACTTCTGCTCCGTCTTTTTCGCTGATAAACTCTCCTTTTTCATTCAAAAGCTTCAGCGCATTCCACTGTTTCGGATTGTGGCTGGCAGTAAGGATAATACCACCGTCCGCTTTTTCTTCCGGAACTGCAATTTCTACCGTTGGTGTGGTTGACAGACCAATATCCACAATATCCACACCCATGCCTTGTAATGTACCTATTACCAGGTTGTTAACCATTTCGCCCGAAATGCGGGCATCGCGGCCAATCACAATTTTAATCCGTTTGTTGGTTGAATTATTTGCTATCCAAGTTGCAAAAGCAGAGGTAAATTTTACAATGTCCAAAGGGCTGAAACCTTCGCCCGGTTTGCCGCCAATTGTACCTCTTATACCCGAAATTGATTTAATTAACGCCATACGTCTGTCCTTCTCTTATTCTATGTTAATGATCTAATGTTCTGTTTTTTGCCGGAAGCTGGAAGTCGGAAGTCAGAAGAACTAATAAAGTTCCAAAACAAGCTTCGTACTTCGTACTTCAGACTTCGAGCCTTATATGCAACCAAAAATATACTCCCTTAATACTATAACTTTTAAAACTAATTTTCGTATTAAATTATCAAGCCTACAAAGATAACTTTTTATCGGATTATTTTAAAGAATTAGTTCTCAACAATCCGTACTTTTCTGTTGAGAAAAAGTTCATTTCTTAGCCCATTTTTTACTACCTTTGAATCATCATTTGGTACAGAAAATTCAAGTTTATTTAGAATCATTCTAAAATTAATTTATTTCTTACAAACCGGGTGTTAACCTCAAAACCTGAGAGAGATGAGCAGCGAAGAATTTGGTGAAGAAAATAGTGGAGCACAACAGCTGCTACAGCTGGTTGACCGCTTCGAGGAAATGGTAAATAAAGGCAAAAACCACTTTTTTGATTCAGAAGAGTATGAAGTGATTATTGATTACTATTTCGAAAAAAACAACTTAAAAAAATCATTACAGGCCATTGAATCTGCAATAGGCCAATACCCTTTTTCCACTATATTTTTAATGCGCAGGGCACAGCTGCTGGCGGCTACCAATCAAAGCCAGAAAGCACTGGAAATACTGTCGTATGTGGAAAGCATGGAACCTAACAATGCCGAACTGTACATGACCAAAGGCGCTATTTACAGTCAGATGGGGCTTACAGACCAGGCCATAGAAAATTACAGGAAAGCTGCAGAGCATACCGATGATTTGGATGAGGTTTACCTGGCTATGGCTTTTGAATTTGAGAATACTTCCAAGTTTGACGATGCTATTTTTTACCTGAAAAAAGCAATTGAAAAAAATCCGGACAATGAGGCTGCTTTATATGAGCTTGCCTTCTGCTTTGAGCTTGCCGGACAATCGTCTGAAAGCGTAAAATTCTATAGCGAATTTGTAGACAAATACCCCTATACCACTACCGCCTGGTTCAATCTTGGTGTAGCTTATAACAGGCTGGGGTTGTTTGAAAAAGCAATAGATGCCTACGATTTTGCAATCGCCATACATCCTTCCTTTTCTTCTGCATACTTCAACAAAGCCAATTCCCTGGCCAACCTCGACCGCTTTGATGAAGCGATTGAAGTTTACAAGGAAACAATGAAATTTGAGGAGCCGGAAGCAATTACCTACTACTACATTGGTGAATGCTACGAGAAAAAGGAAGATTACGAACACGCACTTGTATTTTACAATAAAGCAATCGGGCTAAACTCCCAATTTGCAGATGCCTGGGTAGGTATTGGAATTGTTCTGGATGCGCAGGATCGCACCAGCGAGGGCATCCATTATATAAAAAAAGCAGTAGAGCTTGAAAAAGAAAACTCCGATTTCTGGTATATCTATGGCGAGTTTCAGCAAAAAATGCGTTTTTACGAAGATGCTGAACTTTCCTTTAAAAAAGTAATTGAACTGGACCCCGACAATGCTGAAATATGGCTGGATTATGCCAACTTATTGTTTGAGCAGGAGGATAAAAACGGCTCCTTGGAGATTCTGGCCGAAGGGATCAAATACCACCCTCATAATGCAGAATTACAATACCGTATAGCTGCCTGCCTGATGAGCATCGGACAAAAGCAGGAAGCGCTCAGCTTTTTACGCAATGCTTTGAAACTAAATTACGATATTCACAACGAATTATTTGACTATATTCCACAACTTAAAGAAAACCCAAGTATTACTGACTTAATTGAATCCTATAAAAAATAGTTTATGAATTTTACATTACCCTACCTGCCGGAGCGCCAGGAAAAACCCCGTAAAAAGGGCCTCACAATGATGATGGACAAAGGGCTTAGCGTTCGACAGGTGGAAGACTTTCTATCGGCCAGCAGTGAACTGACGGATATAATTAAACTGGGTTTTGGCACCTCTTACGTTACAAAAAATATTGAGCAGAAAATAAAGCTCTACAAGGAGGCCGGAATGAAGATTTACCTTGGCGGTACGCTTTTCGAAGCATTTATTGTGCGCAATATGTTTGATGATTACATGAAACTGCTTGACAAGCTGAAGCTGAATGCTGCAGAGGTTTCCGATGGCTCTATCGTAATGCCGCACGATAAAAAATGTGAATACATCAATAAACTATCTAAAAATTTTACTGTTTTTTCTGAGGTTGGATCCAAAGAGGCAGGGATCATTATTCATCCCGCAAAATGGACCGTGATGATGAACAAAGAGCTGCAGGCCGGCTCCTGGAAGGTAATTGCAGAAGCACGTGAAAGCGGCAATGTAGGTATTTACCGTGCCAACGGTACTGCCCATACCCTGCTTATCAATAAAATATTAGCGAAAGTAGATAAAGATAACATTATCTGGGAAGCTCCTCAAAAGCCGCAACAGGTATGGTTCTTAAAGCTTCTGGGTTCAGATACCAACCTGGGGAATATCGCTTACGATGATGTAATCCCTTTGGAAACATTGCGTTTAGGCCTTCGTGGTGATACATTTTTCAGCTTTTTACCGAAAGAACTGAAACAAACTTCAGGTGCTGAATAAATCAAGTTGGCAATTTTGCAATTTAAAGATTAGTATTTAGTAGATTCTAAATTCAGTTTCGTAAATTAGTATCCATTAGTTTATTCGTAACCAAGTAAATTCGTAGCCATTCGTTATACGTAACCCATGAAAGAAATAACAGTATCTGAACTAAAACAATTAAAAGACAGTAACGCAGATTTTCAATTGATTGATGTGCGTGAAGATCACGAAGTAGAAATAGCTGAAATTGGTGGCGAACATATTCCTATGGGACAGGTAATGGACAACCTTGATAAAATATCCAAAAACAAACAGGTCGTTATCCACTGCCGAAGCGGTGCGCGTTCAGGAGCTATATGCCAGGCATTGGAAAAAGCAGGCTATAACAATGTATATAATCTGAAAGGCGGAATTCTTGCCTGGGCAAATGAAATTGACCCGACAGTAGCTAAATATTAATACAGGCATCCTTAATCCCAAATCCTAAATCCGTTTTATGGAAGTAATTCATTTTTTATTAGACCTTCTTACGCATACCAAAGATGTATTGATGATGTTGTTTCAGCAATATGGCACACTCATTTACGCTATTTTGTTCCTTATTATCTTTGTGGAAACAGGTTTGGTGATTATGCCATTTCTTCCTGGCGATTCGCTTTTGTTTACAGCAGGTTTGCTGTGCGCACAGCCAAACGGTCTTAATATCTGGATTCTGATTCCACTCCTGATTGTTGCGGCCATCCTGGGCGACAATATCAATTACTTTGTAGGCAAATTTTTCAGTGATCGTGTGTTGTCATGGAAATTCAGAGGGAAGCCCCTGGTGAAAAAGCAGTGGCTTGATAAAACACATGAATTTTTTGAAAAAAACGGAACAAAAACCATCATTTTAGCGCGTTTCGTTCCTATTGTCCGCACAATTACCCCATTTGTTTCAGGTGTTGGGAAAATGAACTATAAAGTCTTTTTACCTTACGATATCCTGGGTGGCATCCTGTGGGTAGGGTCTGTTACCGTTTTGGGCTACTTCCTGGGGCAAATTCCATTCGTGGAAAAGAATTTAGAGAAATTTATCCTTGGTATCGTATTTATTTCAGTGCTGCCAATAATCATTGAGGCCTATAAAGCGAGAAAAAGCCGGAAAAAATAATTTCCGTTTTTTTATACCTTTAGTATAATACCATAAAGTATAAATGTCAGCATCTTACGGTCTTATCGGTTATCCGCTTTCCCACTCTTTTTCAAAACAATATTTTACGGAAAAGTTTGAAAAAGAAGGCATTTCCGGATGTGAATATAATCTCTATCCTTTAGATGACATTCGCTCATTACCAAAGCTCATTACCGAAAACCCTGGCTTAAAAGGTCTTAATGTTACTATCCCGCATAAAGAAAGCGTACTCTCATTCCTGGATGAACTTGACGAAACAGCAAAAGCGGTAGGTGCTGTAAATTGCATAAAAATAACATCTCAAATCCTAAATCCTGGATCAAAAAATCTAAAAGGCTATAACACTGATGTTGCCGGTTTCCGCCAAAGCATCAAACCATTCCTTGAAATTCAGCACGAACGTGCTTTGATCATTGGGACTGGCGGGGCTGCTAAAGCCGTGGCCTACGTTTTAAAAGAGATTGGAATTGATTGTTATTTCGTTACCCGTGACAAACATGGCGCGAAGGTTTCTTCTTATTACTCCGATAAGCTTTTTACTTATAACGAGCTGAATGAATATATTATCAATGCATTCAAGCTCATTGTAAACACCACACCTGTAGGGATGTATCCCAATGTGGATGGCTGTCCGGCCCTGCCCTACCAGTTTTTACAACCTTCTCATTTGTTGTACGACCTGGTGTATAATCCCATTGAAACCGAATTCTTAAAACAAGGGAAATTAAAAGGTACTGCCACGGTAAATGGCTTATCCATGCTTCACTTACAGGCCGAAGAAGCCTGGAGGATATGGAATAGCTAAACTCATGGCATTTATTTTTCTGTTTACGTTATAAGTTGCCCGCAAAGCCGCCAAGGCGCAAATAATACAGTAACTTTGCGCCTCTGCGCCTTTGCGAGAACTATTTTCATTTTAAATTCGTAACTTCGCTATACCATGCAATTCAAAATAATCTCCGATTTTCAACCCACCGGTGATCAGCCATCCGCAATAAAACAGCTGGTAGAAGGTGTAAACAATAACATGCCTGCCCAAACCTTGTTGGGAGTGACCGGTTCCGGAAAAACGTTTACCATTGCCAATGTAATTGAGCAAACACAAAAGCCAACCCTGATATTGAGTCACAATAAAACGCTGGCAGCCCAATTATACGGTGAATTCAAACAGTTTTTCCCGAAAAATGCGGTAGAATATTTTGTCAGCTATTATGATTATTATCAGCCAGAGGCCTTTCTTCCCAGCTCAAACACATACATTGAAAAGGATTTATCCATCAATGATGAAATAGAGAAATTACGTTTAAGCACCACTTCCGCCCTGCTTTCCGGAAGGCGTGATGTTATTGTAGTATCATCCGTTTCCTGCATTTACGGTATTGGAAATCCTGTAGAATTTAAAAGCAATGTTATTTCCATAAAAAAAGGGGATATTATCAGCCGTAATAAATTTTTACACAGATTGGTTGAAAGCCTTTACTCACGCAGCACGGAGGAACTTTTACGCGGAAATTTCCGTGTTAAGGGTGATACAGT
>JAGVJJ010000009.1 GCA_020051175.1 Bacteroidia bacterium
AGGGGAAGGTAGTGAGTTTGTTATTTCACTACCTGGTTAATATGAGCCGTGCCGATGGCACTCTGCTTGTATCACTGGCACTTGCACCGGAATAAATTCTGGTGTTACAAAAAGAAACCGAGCCTATGGCTCTTGAGATTGAAATGAAGATAAGTGTAATTATAGGTCAGAGGCGTAGCCTCGGTGCATTTTCTTACAACGGATTTCAATCCGTTGTAAAGAAACAAGAAGGGATAAGAGAACCGTAGGTTCGGTACATGTACCAGTTATTGTTTAAAACTGATATGAACCGTGCCGACGGCACTCTGTCTAAAGCGGCACCAGATACAACGAATTAAAATCCGTTTTTATAAAATAGTTTGAGCCTGCCGGCCTACGGCTCTCTAAAGTGTAAAATATTTTAGAATGAAATTTGATAAAATATTTCAACCCCCGTCCCCCCGCCTACCCGACTCTGTCATTCAGGCGGGGGGCATCCGGGCGGGCTTCTTTACCACCAAACCCGCCGGGCAGGGAACAAGATTTGGTTTGAGCTTAAGTTATGATATTGTAATAGCACATGGCGGTAAGTTGAAGATGGTGACAAAAGGGGGTGAGGTACCGGAATTTATAATTTTATTATCTGCATAAGAGTATAAGAGTATAAGTAAGAGGCTTATCTTAAATTGTAAACATGGAAGCACAAAGTTTATGCAGCCGGATTTTGCTTATTTTATTTTGGTCTTTATCAATATCAATTAAAAAGAAACAGAATGCAAGTCAGAAAATATCTCTAATTTCAGGGTTTCAACTATTTGAGAACAACTCATTTTTTTTAAACACGAAAACTCAACGTTATGTACACAACAAAAGATTTTGGACTTAATTCAACCCGGGAGGCTATTGTAGAAAGAACTCTCATTTTTGAGCAAGCCATGGCCAATGCTGATGCGACAGGTGTTGCCAATTGTTATACAGTAGATGCAGAATTTATGGCTCCGGGCCAGGAGGCTGTAAAAGGAAGGGACAATATTCAAACAGCCATTGCAGGTTATCTCAGCCAGGGCTTTACGCAATACAAGGTTACGTCAACCACTGTTTATGGCAATATAGACGTGGTGGGTGTGCAAACAGAATATACCCTCAGCCAGCAAGGGGGCAGCAATTTGGATATTGGAAAATCAATTCAACTCTGGAAACAGGAAAATGGCGTTTGGAAAATTTTCAGAGATTGTTTTAATTCAAATTTGCCGGCTACTTCATAAGATAATTATTACCCCTGCCCGGCCATAAATTCTCCATACACGCATAAGGAAACGAACCGTTGCTAAATCAAAAATAAAGGAGCACACCGATACCGTTAACCAAAAAAATCTGAACCAGTATAAACCCGTTAAGTATCTGTTTAATTTAAAAAAACCATAAATCATATTAGAATATTAATAACCGCCAAAACATTTTTTATTATGCACCAGGTAACCAAACAACACGCCGAACAATTTGCCCGGCAATTATTGCATACGCATTTAAACGATCCGGAAGACAAGCGTATTAAATTAGAAGGCCCCGGCGCCGAAACCCTTGAAGCTTTATTTTTAGGAACAAGAGGCAGCAACGCTATGTTTTTACACGATCTGCTTGACCGTGCCCTGAATGGCCATGTTCAGTTCAGAAAAAATTATTTTCCTGCTGACCCGGATTATTTAAACGCAGCCATACAAAACTCCCCGGGGTTTAAGAACACCATGCAGCTGATGATAACCGAATATGATAAACTCATTTCCAAGTTGCAGCAATCCGGCACCTTTTTCAGCATGCGTACCATCGGGCACATGTTATGGGATACTACTATGCCGGGCATCCTCGGTTATTTTGCCGCATTGCTTTATAATCAAAACAATGTGGCTGCAGAAGCTTCGCCGGTTACCACTTTAATTGAAATGCAGGTAGGCAATGAACTTTGTAAAATGCTTGGATATGCCATTCATCCAACTGGCGCAAAGCCAGGCGAATTTACATTGCAGGAAGGCCAGGTTACAGGCTGGGGGCACATCACCTGCGATGGTTCAGTTGCTAACTTAGAAGGTTTATGGATGGCAAGAAACCTGAAATTATACCCGGTGAGTGTTAGGGCAGCTATACAACAGGAAGCCGTATTTCAAAGCATAAAAGATTTTAAAGTAAAATTGTTGAATGGCACACTGGCAACCCTGGTAAACCTTGACAGTTGGACGATATTAAACCTGCCGATTGATGAAATACTCGCCATACCCAATAATATAGCCACACAATATAATATTGATATTACCACCGTAAGTAATACGATTGCAAATTATACGGTGCAGAGTTTAGGCTATCATGATTTATTAACCAAGTATGTTCCGGATATTACGCAAACGCCGGTTTCTATGTGTTCTGCCACCCGGCATTATTCCTGGCCAAAAGGTGCAGCCATTTTGGGTATTGGGGCCAATAATATGTGGAATATACAGGTTGATTTAAATGCAAGGATGGATGTAAACCAACTGCGTTATTCACTTGGCTTATGTTTAAAAAATAAAACGCCAGTGATGAATGTGGTGGCTATAATTGGCAGTACAGAAGAAAGCGCAGTTGACCCGTTAAAAGATATATTGGCCATAAGGGAAGAATACCGTAAACAGGGACTTGAGTTTGCCATTCATTGCGATGCTGCTTGGGGCGGTTATTACAAAACGATGCTCAACAGTAATAATGAAAGCAACCCTGCTTGTTTTACGTCTATTGATGAGGAAGCCATGGCAGCATTGCCCATGAGCAAGTATGTAACAGAACAGTACCAGGTATTGCAATTTGCTGATTCCATTACAGTAGATCCACACAAATCAGGTTATGTTCCTTATCCTGCAGGCGGGCTATGCTACCGCAATTCCGCCATGCGCAATCTTGTTTCTTTTACTGCGCCGGTGGTCTATCATGGTGGTGTGGATCCGACAGTGGGTGTATATGGAGTGGAAGGTTCAAAACCGGGCGCTGCTGCTGCGGCTGTTTATTTCAGCCATAAGGTCATAAGGCCAAATATGGATGGCTACGGAAAACTTTCCGGTGAATGTTTCTTTAATGCAAAAAGATTATATGCTGCTTTGGTTTGTTTAAACATTGCCAACCTGCCATTCTTTGTGGTGCCCCTTGTACCCATTCCCGCCATACAGCAGGGATTAAGTCCCGTGCAGGTACAAAAACAATATGAATTTATCAGGGACAGAATTGTAAACAAAACCAACCAGCAATTGCTTGCCGATGCCGAAGCCTTTGCCTTATTTAAAGAATTGGGCGGCGATCAAACCATCATCACCTATATGTATAATTATTACAACAATGATGGCACGCCAAATAATAACATGAAAAAAGTGAATGATTTGAACGACGCTATTTACAGGGCATTTAGTTACAAGCCGGGAGAAGATAACACGCAACTGACAGAAATAGTGGTCACCTCATCTGCTTTTACCCGTGAAGCAGATGGGGATTACCTGGTAAACAGCCTGCGCCAGCGCCTGGGTGTGGCATCAGATTATGACGCCCCCATTAACTTTATTATTTCTACTGTTATGAACCCCTGGCTTAGTAATACAGTAACCGGGTCATTTATACCGCAACTCATTTCCATCATAACAAAAAATGTAACTAAAATTGCTGCACAAATAAAAGAGCAGCCTTCACCCGAATTAGTAACAGCTTAAAAATTAAATTATGAAAGCAAAAAATATTTACGGCGAAAATATTGATGAAATTAAATCAAAATTTTCTGCAGCCATTTCAGATGGCTTTGCCCCAACG
>JAGVJJ010000100.1 GCA_020051175.1 Bacteroidia bacterium
AGGTTGATTGGCGATGGTTGTGTTTCCTTCAATGATAAATGCGCTGTCGGCATAGAGCCTATTGAAGCAAATATTAAAAAACATGTTGATAACTCGCTGATGCTGGTAACGGCGCTCAATACAAAGATTGGTTACTATAAAGCTGCAGAAATTGCACAGAAGGCGCATAAGCAGGGAACGACGCTGAAAGAGATGGCGGTTAAGTTAGGTTATGTAACACCTGAACAATTTGATGAGTGGGTGAAACCGGAAAATATGGTGGGGAAGATTGAGTGACCATCCTAAATAAGATTCTTTGACAAAACAAACTTATTTGCTATTTAATAACTGTTTCACTTCTTCTGAAAGGATGGGAATATCTTTCATTACGATCTTCCAGATAACAGTATCATTCACGTTATCATAAGCGTGTATAATCCTGTTTCTCAGATCAACGACCAGGCGGGCAAAGATATTTGAATGGAAGGATTTACTTTCAACAAATTATTAACTGCTTCACCAATTATTTCCAACTCTCTTTCAACTGCACGGCGTTTAGTTTTACTGGCCTTATATTCTTCAAATACTCTTTTGCCTTCCAGATGTTCATCAATTCCCTGAATAGCTGTCAGAATATCTGTTAGTAATTTTTTCTCTTCAATGCTCATAATATCTGCACCTTATTTTGATTAATGCTTTCGATAAGGTAGGGATTGCTAAGTGTTTCTTCGGCTACAAGATCAACTTCTTTTTTCAACAAAGCTCGCAGACTATGAAGAAGAGAAAAATAGTTGTTACCATAAGTTTCATAATCCATGTCTTTGGGGAAACTGATGATAAAATCCACATCACTGTCAGCGTGCATAGTATTTTTTACGGCACTACCAAACGCATAGGCCCTTTGTACACCATAATGCAGCAATAATTTCTTTATTTCTGGCAGATATTTCTGCACGGCGTTGTTCATGTGTCAAAAGTACAAACTAATAATGGCAAATGAAATCATCAGTAATATTCGGGTATATAAACCAGATCACTGGAAATATTGATTGATATTACTGATCTCAAAACCTTTACACCTGCGATAATTTTTACATGCTTTATTATGAAGGAACCATTTTAAAAGAAATGGCAGTAAAACTGGGTTATGTAACAGCAGAACAATTTAACGAGTGGGTGAAACAGGAGAATATGGTTGGAAAACTGAATTAAATCTTACATCGTATCAGTACGAAAAGGGGCGGGGTAAATTTCCCGCCTTTTTTTAAAAAATTACTTATGTACTGCAACATAAAGTTTTTAATTTGACGTTTTCAATAAGACGATGAAAATTCCATCCGGAAATCCAACAACTATGAAAAATAACCAGCAGCAAACAAATTTTTTCTTTTCTGCTTACCCGTTACAAACTTTCAATCTTCCTGCGGAAGAAAAAAGAGCTTATCTCCATATTTACAAAACAGAAGATAAAGGCCTCAAACGATTGCCTGATGCAAAAATCTTGCCTGTGATGATTGCCTGTAATGATCCTCAATTAAAAAAATCTACAGAAGAAAAAAATATTGAACCGGAACATATTGAAGAAAGAGAAAGTGACTGGTTTGCCAGTTATGAATAAAACCCTGCGCCAATAAA
The DNA here is from genome assembly GCA_020051175.1 of Bacteroidia bacterium. Lineage (GTDB taxonomy): Bacteria > Bacteroidota > Bacteroidia > 2-12-FULL-35-15 > 2-12-FULL-35-15 > 2-12-FULL-35-15. The sequence goes on from JAGVJJ010000100.1 coordinate 1,615, forward strand.
TATAAAGTCCCCCGATTGAATCAGAGGACTTTATTATTTTATTTTATACTTCTGAATTAATAAATTACAAGACGCCGCACATCCATTGCTGAAATCAGGGTGCCGGTATCGTCATAAATATCCTGTTTGATAAGGCCTTTGTCTCTTGCATAATAATTCCTGAAGTAAATCTGGCGTATCCAGTTTGAACCAGATAATAGTCTTAACTCCTGTTGTATTTCAATTGTATTTGGATAAGAAGTATCGCCTACGGTAACTGTAACATTTTGCTGTAAAACAGAAAACTCCCATCGCAGTGTAACAGTAACAGGGCTGCCTCCTGGTGGAGTATATGGTCCGGAAAATTGAGGCAAGATCCATGTTGCTCCTGCTGTTTGATTGTCTTTTAAAAAAATATATTCTGTTCTGTAAGGATTATCAAGAATTCCCCAGCTAATATCGCCCCATTCAAAATAATCAGAACCTGCCCGGCGGTAATAACCCGAAGTGTCAAAACCCAGTGACGCATCAACTGTCCACATGAAAGTGTTATAAATATTTCCCGAAACCGTTAAAGTCTGGGGAATTACTTTTATTAACATTGAGTCGTTGGGATCGCCACCAAATTCATAACTCCAGTTACTGTTTATAGTTCTTGGGAAATAATCTGCAGGATTATTAATTATCACCTGGAAATTACAGGTGGTACCGCCTACTGCAACCGGGAAATTAAAAGCTCCTGTGGCTGCAGGTGTACCGGTAGCGGTTAATGTTATGATTTGCGCCCCGGTTGCAGTGAAGACGCCGGATCCGCTGAAAATAATACCATTGACAGCCGGCGCTGTAGATATGCCCCAGGTGCCAATAGTTGTTACATTAACATTTAAATCTACTGTATTCGCTAACGTCATGGCTGTACCAGTCACATAACTGCCGCTCAACACCGCTCCTGTACAACTAATGGTAAATGCAGCTGTACCTCCTGATCCGGCAATAACATTTACAGAAAATTCACAAACTGTTCCATTATATGTAACCGTAAAAATGTGTGTACCGACTGATAAGGGTTTTCCGTTTCCCCGTAATTTAACTACCTGTGTGCCGGTTGTAGTAAAATTTCCGCTTGCATTAAAGTAGTATCCTTGAATAGTATCGGTTCTGATTGTATAACTGCCTGCAGTATCAACATTGACATTTAAAGTAATTAAATGAGTAGCATTTAAAACGGAGTCTTTATAATAAGTGCCGGAAACAACTGCTCCCAAGCACCCCCCGGTGCCATCGGCCTGCAAGGAACCTACAGATAATTTTGAACTTCCTACTTCGAAACTTGTTTCTTTCTGACAGGCAAAAAAAAGTACTGACAGCAATGCCAGTAAAACCGGTAGTTTGATCATCGTCTTCATGAGGTGTAATTTGTAGCTATGAAAATAACACATTTTTTCCAGAGCGTATAACCAGAAGGGTGCATTTCAAATCCGATAGCTATCGGATGTCGCTTTTGCCCCTATCCCCTAAAGGGGGATATCAAACTTTAAAACGGTGGCTCCCCTACTATGATGGGGGCTTCTGCGGAATGAAGCCTGCGACATCCGATAGCTATCGGATTGGAAATACGCCCAATCAGAGGGGGCTTGTTATTACAGAACCTGAACCTTATCGCTTATTTCAGCGCTGGTTTCAACTGTAGAATACGATTCCTTTTGGGGATGTTTCTTAAAAAATCTCTTTTGAAACAGTACCAGGGTGATTACCCCAATACTAATTGAGGCATCAGCAATATTAAAAATCGGGCTGAAAAACTCAAAATCCTGGCCACCCCAGAATGGTAGCCAGGCGGGTAAAGTAGTGG
>JAGVJJ010000075.1 GCA_020051175.1 Bacteroidia bacterium
AGATGTATATAAGAAAAAGACAAAAGACCTGTTGAGTGTAATACCTGTAGCGCCTGGTTCTAATTTTGATATTACCTTGCTGACCAATGTTGGCAATATGGAGAATACCGGTGTTGAACTTACAATAAATACCACCCCGGTCAAAACAAGAGATATTACATGGGATTTTGGTTTCAACTACACCTATAATAAATCCGAAATTACCAACCTGTTAAAACAACCCGATCCAAATTTTAAGGGGATAGATGTCAGTGGTATCAGCGGGGGCACAGGTAATAATATCGGCAAATTTGCTGTAGGGTACGCTCCGTATTCCTATTTTGTGTACAAACAGGTGTATGATAAAAATACAAGCAAACCTATTGATGGTTTATATGAGGATATTAACAGGGATGGCAGTATAGATGATGCTGACCGTTATCTTTACAAAAGCCCTTTTCCTGATGTTCTGCTGGGCATCAATACACAGTTAATCTATAAGAAATTCAGCGTTGGGCTGGCAGGACATGGCGCTTTTGGCCAATATTTGTATAACAATTTTGCTTCCGGCAGGGGGGCATTGCGCAACATCAAAGATCCGCAATTTTTTATACAGAATGCAGCGGCAAATTACAGGGAAACAGGGTTTACAAATAATCGATACCTGTCTGATTATTACATTGAGAATGCATCCTATTTCCGTCTGGACAATATCAATTTTGGATACAATTTGGGCAGTATATGGAATAAAAAAGCCAGCATGAGGATATCAGCCAGTATCCAGAACGTAGTTGTCATTACCAAATACTCAGGATTAGATCCTGAAAACGCAAATAGTTCGGGGATTGACAATACGATCTATCCACGCCCAAGGGTGTATTCATTAGGTGTAAATCTTGATTTTTAATTTATTTAAACGAGTAAATTATATGAAAAGCAAAACAATAAAAATATTACTGGCATTTATTGCAGTATCATTTATAGCATCCTGTTCAAAAAAATTAGATTTATTTCCTGTAAATGATCTGACACCGGAAAAAACATTTTCTACTGCGGCAGGGTATAAAAGTGTACTGGCAAAAATATATGGCAGTTTGTCTATTACAGGCAACCAGGGCCCGGCAGGCCAGCCAGATATAGCCGGTGGCCTTGATGAGGGTTCACAGGTAGCCTTTATCAGGATGTTTTTTAATACCCAGGAATTACCGACCGATGAAGCAGTGGTGGCCTGGAATGACCAAACCATCAAAGATTTTCATAACCTGAGTTGGACCAGCGCAGATCCTTTTCTGAAAGGAATTTATGCCCGTCCTATTTATAATATTACCCTGATCAATGAATACCTGCGGGAATCTACAGATGAAAAACTGGCTGCAAGAAATATAACGGGAGCTGATGCTTCTGAAATTAAAAAAACAAGAGCTGAAGCCCGTTTCCTGCGTGCCTTTAATTATTGGGTAATGCTGGACCTGTTTGGCAAGTCAACTTTTATTGATGAGACAAATCTGATAGGCACTGATTTACCAGGCGAAAAAAGCAAGGCTGAGTTATTTACATATATTGAGAATGAATTAAAAGCCATTGATGCTGAACTGGCGCCGGTAAAAACAATTGAATACGGAAGGGTTGACCAGGGTGCTGCCTGGGCCTTGCTTGCACGCCTTTATCTGAATGCTAAAACTTATACCGGAACTGAAAGAAATACAGACGCAATTACCTACGCCAAAAAAGTAATAACAGCAGGTTATTCATTGCAGCCCAACTATGCCCAATTATTCATGGCTGATAATGACAAAAGAAAAGACGAATTTATGTTTGTCATTAATTGTGATGGCCTTCGTACACAGGCTTACGGAAACACCACATTTTTTGTTCATGCTGCCGCAGGTAATGATTTTGCTGATTATGGCGTAGGTGGCGGCTGGTTTGGTTACAGGGCAACAAAGGGGTTAGCTGATTTATTCACAGATTTAACCGGCGCTACTGATAAGAGGGCCATGTTTACCACTTCCGCTTTTGGTACAAGCCCCGCACAAATTGCAATCAGCGATGTAAGCAATTTTGATAACGGACTCCATGTAATTAAATACAGAAACATCCGTTCAGACGGTGGAATAGTGTCAGATGCCACTAAAACTTTTTCAGATGTTGATTTTCCTGTATTCCGTCTGTCTGAAATGTATTTGATATATGCAGAAGCAGTATTGCGTGGCGGAACCGGTGGTGATGCAACAACTGCCGTAAGCTATATCAACATAATAAGAACAAGAGCTTATGGCAATGCCAGTGGTAATATTTCTGCAGGACAATTGACCCTGCCGTTTATCCTGGATGAAAGGGGAAGGGAATTGTATTGGGAAGGCCATCGCCGTACAGACCTGATTCGTTATGGGTTACTGACCACCGGTACTTATTTATGGCCATGGAAAGGAGGTGTGGCATCCGGTACTGCTGTTGACGGCAAGTATAATATTTTCCCAATACCTGCAGCCAATATAACCGCTAATCCTAACCTGACGCAAAACACAGGGTATTAATCTTAAATCAACTTCTAAAATGCCTGATATGAAAAGTATATTTAAACTACTGCTTGGGTCGCTATTTGTAACAGCTTTATTTTCTTCCTGCAAGAAGGACGAAAACAAAATCTTTTTTGAAGGGGGCACGGCCCCTGTACTAACTGCATCTTCCACCTCTGCAATGCTGTTGAATATTGCCAATAAAAACAATTTTGCAATAAAGTTTAACTGGACAAACCCTGATTATAAATTTACCACGGGTATAAGTTCGCAGGATGTTACCTACATACTGCAATTCGATACCACCGGGGCCAACTTTGCCAATCCCAAAAAATTTGAAAAAGCAATTGCAAAAGACCTGTCAGTTTCATTTACTGTGGGGGAATTAAATACCGCTCTTCTTGCTATGGATCTGGTGGAAAGCATGGCCCATAATATGGAAATAAGAATAAAATCCAGTTTGGGTAACGGCAGCGTTCCACTTTATTCCAATGTTATAAAAATTGTAATTACGCCCTATCTGGACGTTCTGTATCCTGTGCCGGCAAATTTGTATATAACCGGCGCAGCCACACCCGGAAACTGGATGGGCGGGGGCGACCCGGAACTACTAAGCCAGAAATTTACAAAGATTTCGAGTTCTGAGTTTCAGCTTGCGAGTCTGGCGATCAACCCTAATCAGGGCTTCTTGTTTGTTCCTGTTTATGGAGATTGGAACAATAAATATGGTTATACCGGCGCTGGACTGGCCAACAATGTAAACGGGGACGATTTTATGCCAGGTGGAAATGACTTTAAGTCTCCGGCAGTAGCTGGTAATTACAAGATTTATGTCAGCTTTAAAACAGGTAAATACACATTTACGAAACTATAATTACGGAAGTATAAATAATATAAAATGAAAAATA
>JAGVJJ010000081.1 GCA_020051175.1 Bacteroidia bacterium
CGCTCTTCCGATCTCCGCATTTCCAACTGGAAATGCGGTTTTTTTGCTCTATTGTAAAATCGTTTTAGAATCTTACCCCTGCAGTAAACATAAAGCTGGAGTTCTGAAAATCATTTTTAATGGGGTTAACCAAAGCCGGGTCATACAGGTAGCTGTATTCCGTATATTTTGTTAAAACATAAGCCAGGTCGAAGAAATAATTGTTCTGGCGGAAACCAATACCTGCACTGTAGCTGGTGCGGGACGCATTTTTATTTTCATCCTTGGCGTAAGGGCTGCCGTACAATGCGTATCCCAGCCTTAAGCTGAACGGGTCGAACCTCACTTCGGCACCGGCCCTTAAATTTCCGGCAGATGTGTATTTGGTACGGATTGTCCTGTTTACGTCAGCAAAAACATTCGGGCTGGAGTTGAGCTGTGCGTATGTGTAGTCAACGTATTCATAATCAACATTTAGCAATGCATATTTACCCAGCACAAAGCCAAGGCTTCCCATGGCCCTGAAAGGGGTAGTAATGCGGTAATCAAAAGAACCTTTTGGTGAAGTGGTGTCATAGCTTACTGTTTCCAGGTTTGATTTCATGGAGCTGGTGTAGTTATCAGTAAAGGCAATACTTGTTGGGGTATGCACCGAAGCTCCTAATCGCAACCAATCGGTAGGTTTGATAATAGTACCTATTTTAAGGTTTACACCGCTTCCGCGTGCTGTTAAATCCTGGGTAAAAGTAAACGATTTGAAATTGCTGATGGTGTCGGCTTCATCCACTTCTTCATAAACAGCTTCTTCTACATACCTGGCATTGACAAAGCCCAGGGTAGCGCCAACAAGGACCAGGTTTTTGTAGTTACCACCAAAGCTTACAAATGTTTCGCCCATGGAACCTCTTGTTTCCACTGATTTTTTCTGAACAATCCCGTAGTTGGGAATAACGTGGTTATAGGAGTTTGCGCCCCCATTGGTGTCCGGGTTGATAAGCCATGTTTCCCAAGCCAGACCGGTTGAAAACTGGTCGAAATCACTTGCCGTGTGTCCGTTTGCATTGGCAACATAAGTGTCCAGAAGGGAGCTGCTGGTATTGTCGCCCTGAATGCTGATGCGGTTATGGAAATTATTGGTCCTGTTATGTCCAAAACCAAAGTTAATATTTTCCCAACCGTTGCCGCGTGAGCTTCTGTCCCAGCTGCCAACAATACCAATGTTTCCGAAATTGAAATTCAGCTTTCTGTCGCCCGACTCCATACCGTTATAGGTAGAAGTGGTGCTTTGGGAAAATATGGAAGGTGTAATGGAAAGCTCCGTTTTGCGGAACACAGCAATACCTGCCGGATTAAAGCTCAGGGTGGATATATCACCTCCCAGAGCGCCCATAGAGCCTGCCATTGAAGCAAAACGGGCAGTACCTCCAAAAGTTATCTGCGAGTAGCGGATGGCATCAATATCATTTTGGGCTGCAATTGAAAAAGCATAGAGCAATCCCGTTCCTATTAGTAAGGCTTGTTTTTGCATAGTTTATATGATTTAATGAAAATTCTGGATTATCGGGTGGATTAAGAAGTGCAACGTTGTATTGCACTTCTTAAAAAATTCACCTAGTTATCTTCTTGGTTTGGCTTCAGAACCTGAGCGGGGAGCCGGAGTACTGGCCGGTGCCTGCTGCGGCTGTGTGTTGTTTCTTTGTTGCTCAGTACGTGGCTGCGCTTGTTCCTGACGCGGCTGCTCCTGTCTTGGTTGCTCGTATTTTGGCTGTGGCTGCTCGTATTTCGGCTGCTCATACTTTGGTTGTTCGTATTTCGGCTGCGGCTGCTCGTATTTTGGCTGCTCATATTTTGGTTGTTCGTATTTCGGTTGTGCCTGCTGAACAGGAGCATCGTATTTCGAAGGCTGATTTGTTGGCTGCATATCGTATACAGGTTTTTCAGCAGCTTTAGCATTGTTGTTGTTTCTTGCCGGAACAGTTGTATTGTTTTCCCTTGCATTGTTTGTGTTGTTTGCAGGTTTATATTCAGGATTTACTGGTCCTGATGGTCTTGTATTCACATCTGTTCTGGAAGGTGTGCTGCTATTTGTTTTGTTTCCGGATTTGTTCATGTACGGGTTGTTTTCCCTTCCTTTAGTAGCTTCAAAAGGCTTTTGGGTTTCTTTTTCAATTGCAGCCATGTACCTGTGTGCCATTGACGGTTGAGCAGTGGTGCGGCCATTAGAACCGGTTGTACCTCTTGGCCCATAGTAATAGCTGTTGTTGTCGTAGCTGTTAAAATAGTTGTTCCCAAAATAAGCATCGTTGTAACCATTGTTATAACCATTCCAGTAACCCTGGTTATAACCTGCACCATAAGCACCGTAACCATAAGGGTTGTAACCATAATAGCTTGCTCCGTAATACCCGCCACCATAATATCCGGCACCGTAATAAGGGTTGGTGTAGTTGTAAGGGTTGTACCATGGATCATAACCCCAGCCCATGTTTGAATACCAGTTATAGCTTGGGTTATAGCTGAAGGTGGTATAGGTAGGCCCCCAGAAATTGTACCCTAAATAAATGCTTGAACCGTAATTGTATGGATTGCCTGTGTACCAGTAGCTGTTGGTATAGTAATCGTCATAATATCCATAGGAACCAATGTTATTGTGAAAGCGCCTTAAACGCACCGAGTATTCATTGTCATAATAATCATCGTAATTAAAATCCCTGTCGTAGTAGTTATTGGTAATATTTGTTACGCTACCGTCACTGTTCGTGGTAGTTTGGGTAGTGGATTTTTTCGAAGTATAATAGTCGTCAGCATCGGTATTCGGGTTGTTGTAATACTTTGCCATACGTTGCTTTTCAGCTTCTTCATTTTTTCTGGCTTCTTCTTCTCTTTGTCGTGCCTCTTCAGCTCTTTGTGCTTTTGCCAGCTCCGCATCTTTCTGGCTTTTTTCCTTTTCGGCAGCAAGGTCTTTAGATGATGTGTAAACATCATCGCTGTATTTTGCCGAACTCATCGATTGAGGTGTATTGCATGCATATAGCATGGAAACAACAGCAGCCAGGGGGAACAGATACGTTTTCATTTGGTATGTATTTTTGTTAGCTTTCTTTTTAGTTAAGAATCAGCGGTAAAAGGATTTAATTTTTACTTTTGTGACTCTTTAAAACGTAAAGTTACAAATACTATACCATAAATTTGACTGTATGAGCAAGGAATTATCAAAGCGTGAAGAAAATTATTCGGAATGGTACAACGAATTGGTTGTAAAGGCTGATTTGGCGGAGCATTCGGCAGTAAAGGGCTGTATGGTAATTAAGCCCTATGGCTATGCTATCTGGGAGAAAATGCAGCAGGCTTTGGATAAAATGTTCAAAGATACCGGGCATGTGAATGCTTATTTTCCATTGTTTATACCTAAATCATTTTTCAGCAAGGAAGCGAGCCATGTTGAAGGCTTTGCCAAGGAATGTGCGGTAGTAACACATTACCGCCTGAAGAATGGCGAAAATGGTGAGATTGTGGTGGATGAAACCGCCAAGCTGGATGAAGAGCTTATTGTGAGGCCTACATCGGAAACTATTATATGGAATACCTATAAAGGCTGGATACAGTCGTACCGCGATTTACCAATATTGGTGAACCAATGGGCGAATGTGGTACGTTGGGAGATGCGCACACGCTTGTTTTTAAGGACTACTGAATTTCTTTGGCAGGAGGGGCATACGGCCCATGCAACGGCAGCAGAAGCCATTGCCGAAACAGAGCAGATGCTGAATGTATATGCTGAATTTGCTGAGAAATGGATGTCGATACCGGTAATTAAGGGCATTAAAACGCCTAATGAGCGCTTTGCAGGGGCTTTGGAAACGTATTGTATTGAGGCGCTGATGCAGGATGGAAAGGCTCTTCAGGCAGGAACATCGCACTTTTTGGGGCAGAATTTCGCGAAAGCATTTGATGTGAAATTTGCTTCAAAAGAAGGCAAGCAGGATTATGTATGGGCTACTTCCTGGGGTGTTTCCACGCGACTGATGGGGGCTTTGATAATGACGCATTCAGATGACAAGGGATTGGTACTGCCTCCAAAACTGGCACCTTTCCAGGTAGTGATTGTGCCTATTTATAAAGGAGAGGAGCAATTGGCGCAAATCTCCGAAGTGGTGAAAAAAATGAAAAAGGCCATGGAAGCCAAGGGTATTACTGTAAAATATGACGACAGGGATACGCAGCGCCCGGGCTGGAAATTTGCGGAGTATGAGTTAAAAGGCGTACCTGTGCGTATTGCCATAGGAGCGCGTGACCTTGAAAATGGAACAGTTGAGGTGGCCCGCAGGGATACAATGGAGAAAGAAACGCTTCAGCAGGCAGATATAGAAACCAAAATAGAACATTTGCTGGAGCAGATACAGGATAATTTGTTTCAGAAAGCGCTTTCTATGCGTGAGGCAAAAACGTATAAGGCAGATACGTATGAGGAATTTAAACAAGTACTAGAAGCTACCCCGGGCTTTGTGCTTGCACATTGGGATGGTACAGCCGAAACAGAGCAGAAAATAAAGGAAGAGACAAAGGCTACTATCCGTTGTATACCATTGAATAACAAGCAGGAAGCAGGTACATGTATTTACTCCGGAAAACCTTCGACACAGAGGGTGGTGTTTGCGAGGGCATATTAATAAGTTGTCAAGGGTTTAAGTCAAAAGTCAGAAGTGGATAGGGTTTCAGGTCTCAAGTTTCAGGTTAAAAAATGGGAAGTGATGTTAAGTCTGTGGTTGTAAAGTGTTGGCCGACAGCAATTTGTGTTGGGAGTTAGGGGGATTGCGAAATTTTTGCTATATTAGTAGTTTGTGATATAAAAAGAGAGAAAAATAATGGAAAAGCAATCGCCACGGGAATTGATTTTGAAGACTTTGAGAGAAAAGTCGACCATGAAGCAGGATGTGTATGACAATACATTTAAGGCGTTTAAGTTAATGAAGTCGGTTGCCAAGGCACTGGTGGCAGAATATAAGGCAGAGATAGCTGCTATTGACAAGAGGGTGGTTATTGAGTACCGTGACAAGGGGGAGTTTGAGTTTGAGCTGCGTGTTGCGGGCGATTTGTTGATTTTTGCAATGCATACCAATATTTTCGATTTTGATAAGACACACCAGATCTGGAAAAGTTCTTACGTAAAAGACGAGCCTTCACGTTCTTTTTGCGGGATTATCAATATTTATAACTTTTTGAATGATTCCTTTCTTTATAATCGTATCAATGACCTTGGATACGTAATAGGAAGGGTGTTTGTAAATAAAGAAAACCATTATTTTATTGAGGGAAAACGCCAGCTGGGTTTTCTATACAATGATTTTGTGCATGCGGTGATAGATGCCAAGGCTGTTCGTTCGGTGCTGGAATCAACCATTTTGTACTGTCTGAATTTTGATTTGTTTACCCCTCCATTTGATGCCATTAAGGAAGTATCGGTTTCGGACATGCAGGCGGCTACGGAAAGTATGCAAATTAAGACCGGCAAGCGTTTGGGTTTCCGTTTCCAGGTGGATAGTGATGAAATTGATTAAGAACCTGTGTAAATTTTAGTCATTTATTTTTTATTATTGCTTTCGCAAAGTCTTCGACAGGTTCAGCCAGACTGCGCGCTGTGATATTGAGCTTGTCGAAATATAGGCGATGGGCTGCGGACTGTATTTTATTTGATTAAAATTTAAACCGATTCTGATTTTTTTGCATTTTTTTGTAAAAAATATTTGTGGAAATATATTTTTTCTGTACATTTGCACTCCCAAAATCAAAATGGCCCGTTCGTCTAGGGGTTAGGACGCCAGGTTTTCATCCTGGAAACAGGGGTTCGATTCCCCTACGGGCTACAGTAAAAGAAAATGATAAATTGCTGGTAATTAAATAGTTAGCAGCTTAAAAAAAAGAAAATGGCAAATCACAAATCAAGTATCAAAAGAATCCGTTCTAACGATGCTAAAAGATTAAGAAACCGTTACCAGGCTAAAACAATGCGTAATGCAGTGAAAGAGCTTAGAACAGAAGAAGTAAAAGCTACCGCTACAGAAAAATTACCAAAAGTAATTGCTATGGTGGACAAGTTGGCTAAGAAAAACGTTATTCATAAGAATAAAGCTGCGAATTTGAAGTCAAAGCTTACTAAAAAAGTAAATGGCTTAAAAGCAAAAGCTAAATAGTACTACTAAATAGATTAATTGAGTTAAAAAGAGCTACGTGAAAACGTAGCTCTTTTTTTATCTGTCAACTTTGCTACAAAATATGGGAAATTACAAACAACAATCATTGGGTATTAAATCCTGGGCGGAAGAAGACCGTCCGCGTGAAAAACTACTTGATAAAGGCCGGCAGGTGCTCTCAGAAGCAGAGCTGATAGCCATTTTAATTGGTTCGGGTAACAGGAATGAAACTGCAGTGGAGCTGTCCAGGCGTATTTTGGCCGATGTTGGGAATAACCTGAATGAGCTTGGGAAGTTAAATGTAAAAGAATTGTGTAAGTTCAAAGGTATTGGCGATGCCAAGGCCATAAGCATTGTGGCTGCGCTTGAGCTTGGCAGAAGGCGCAAAGAAGCGGAAATAGTAAAGCACGATAAAATTACCACCAGTGCTGATGTTTTTGATATTATGAGAGCAAACATGGTGGATTTACCACACGAAGAGTTTTGGCTATTGATTTTGAACAGGGCAAATAAAGTAATTAAAAAAGAGTTGATAAGTCGTGGAGGCATTGCAGGAACAGTGGTTGATAACAAGATTATTTTTAAAACGGCTGTAGAGCACTATGCCAGCTCAATCATTATCTGCCACAATCATCCATCGGGCAATTTAAAACCGAGTGAAGCAGATATAAAGATTACCAAAAGTATTAAAGAGGCGGGAAAGATAATGGAAATACCGCTGCTGGACCATGTGATTATAACAGATACTGGATTTTATAGTTTTGCGGATGAAGGCTTGATGTAGGGGTTACGAATAAACGAATGGTAACGAATTTACGAAATCACGTGGTAAACCGTTAAACAGAAACAATCGTTTCATTTTCTATATACACCAATAATTTTTCAGTAACGGTATATCCCATTTGCCCTAGTAAATCAGCATATTCAAGGACTTGTTGCCTGTGCTCTTTTTTTTCTTCCCCGGTTTTATAATCAATAATTGTTGCGGTTTTGTCCTCTCTCAATACTACCCTGTCGAGACGGAATTTTTCTCCGGTTGAAGAAATGATTTCTGCTTCGTTTTTTATTCTCAGGCCTTCTGCGAAATGTTTTTGTAATTGCGGAAGCGAAGTGATTTTAGAAATGATGGTACGAAGGTTTTGTTTTTCCTCTTCTGTGATGAGGCCTTCTGTAAACATAGAGTTGGTAGATGTTTCAATGTCGTTCGCAGTTTTTATTTTTGCAAGTGCAGTATGAACCATAACACCATAATTTTTTTTCTGTTCTGTTTGTTCAAGGTTCCAGATGCTTGGCGCTGCGGCCCTCATTTTAATACTTGTCCTCCATTGGTTGGAGTTAAATGTTTTGAGTTTAAAGTTTAAGGTGGAGGTGTTTTGTTTATGAGGATGGTGTGGTGTTTCCACACCAAACGTGTAAGTTGTTTTATCCTGCTGCCATTGGCCATTCATTTGATAATAGTATGCAAACATATCGCAGAAAGTTCCTAGTTTTTCAGGTGTTTTAGAAGGCTTTGCAGTGAGTATGTACAAGCGTTCTTCCGGACGTGTAAGCGCCACATACAATACATTTAATGCATCCAGCAGCGACTTGCTTTTTTCTTCTTCGTAGAGATATGCATAAGGCGTTTCCATAAGGCTTTCGCTTGCAGATACAAGTGCCGAAGGCAGCTGGGGGATTTTGTCGTTGTGTGTATCAATCCACAAATGCTTTTTTCCTTTTTCTACCTTGCCATTTGAAAAAGGCAGGATAACGACAGGGAATTCAAGGCCTTTTGACCGGTGAATGCTCATGATAGTCACTGCGTTTAAGCCCTGTGGCACAATGAGGGATGCTTTTTCTTTTTTATCGTCCCAGAAATCAATAAAATCTTTGATGTTGTTGTTTTGTTTGATGGAAAAGTTCAGTACTTCGTCCAGGAAGAACTGAATGTAAGCATTGGGTGAGGTATTTAATTTGAATAAACGGATAAGCTCTTCGCACAACTCATACAGCGCCAATTTAGAAAGCGTGTATACATTGAATTCCGGGCAAATGCGTTTAATAACTAACACAAAATCCTGGCGCTTCTCAACCAGCAGTTGGTTCATGTTAAATTCCGGGTCAGTGTTGTTGATATAGGGTGAGGCTACCAGGTATTCAATCAATTCAGCCTGTACAATAGGATCGCTTGTGTTGTTAAGGTATTTGAGCAACGAAGAGATAAAATTAACTTCTGCAGAATTGCTCAGTAGGAGTGAGTCCGATGAAATAACGTCAATGCCGCGTTCTGTAAGGTAATTGGCAACTTTGCTTCCATCTGTGTTTTTTCTTACAAGTATGGCGATGTCTTTAAGCTGGTATTGTTGTAACAGCAAATCCTGAATGATGTTGTGGGTTTGCTCAAGATTTTTATTTATCAGGTCTTCTTTTTCCCCATCAAGAAATTGCACCTGTACAAAGCCACCTGTGTTTTCAGCATTGAATTCCTGTTCCAGCGAATCATAAATTGTTTTGAACCTGTCGCTGAGTTTATGTGAGAGCGTTCTGAAAATGGAATTGTTGAACTCAATGATTTCGCGCTTGCTGCGGTAATTCTTATTCAGCACCTGCGGGTTGTGATTGCGTTTCAAAGCATCTTCACGTTCCAGTACCAGTAGATTGTCGTTGTGTGAGAATACTTCCGGAAGCATTGCAAACTGCTCCACTTCACCACCCCTCCACCGGTAAATGGCCTGTTTGCCATCGCCTACAAGCATGGTGAAATGGCCATTTGCAAGTGAGTTGTCAATCAGGGGAAGCAGGTTCTGAAATTGCAGTACAGATGTGTCCTGAAATTCATCAATCAGGTAGTTGTTGTATTTTTCTCCGATACGCTCGTAAATAAAGGGTGTTGGCTCATTCAAAACAATTCTGGCAATGAGCTTATTGAATTCGGAAATGTGCAGGATATTGTTTTGTGCCTTGTATTCGTTCAAGAGCTTTTCTATCTCGTTTAATACGGCCAGGGAATAAATGCTCGTATTGATTAAACGGAAAATAGTGGCTTCCTGCTGGTTGTTTTCGATATATTCAGTAGCACGGTTGAATAGTTCCAGCAGAAAAGGTTTTATACCGTCAATTGCATTTTTGTCGGCTACAGTAGCTTTGCCGGCATACCATGTGTCTGAGCCAATATTCTTACGGATTGTATTGGAAGGTGTAAGTTTATCGTGGCGTACGTCTGCCAGATAGGTAAAGTATTTTCCAATTCCGTTTGCGCCTCCTGCAAATTTTTCGTGTTCGATACCAGCATCGGCAATCTTTTTTAATGCTTCTTTACCGCAGCTGCTAACAAAGGAGTCGAACTTTTTTGTTTCAGCCTGAATAGTTTCCCTGATTTTGAAAAAGTCATCTACAGTAAGCTGCCGAAGCTTTTCAACATAAATTGCACCCTCCTCATTGAGAAGGTTTTTTGCAAAATATTTTAAATCGTTTTCAATGTGCCAGCTTTTTTCATCGTCAGTTTTGCTTTCCGCAAACTCTACCAAAGCCTTGGTGAGCGAATCATTTGAGCCTATCTGGCTAAGGAGCAAATCAATGGCTTGAGTGAGCAGCTTATCATCGTCCATTTCCAGGTCGAAGCTCATAGGTATCTTCAGGTCAAATGCAAAAGAGCGCACTACTTTATGTACAAAGCTGTCAATGGTACCAATACCGAAATCCGAATAGTTGTGCAGTATTTCTTTCAGCACGTTGTTTGCCCTTTTTTTGATAATGGCTTCTTCTGCCTGTTTGCCTGCAGAAAACAGTGGGTGCTTCTTTAATTCTGCAAGCAGCGTTTTAGTACCCTGCGACAACTGGTTGTAGTCATCCACGGCCAGTTCTTTCAGTGCTTTAATAATCCTTTCCTTCATTTCGGCAGCAGCCTTGTTGGTAAAGGTAATTGCCAGAATGTGACGGTATGCTCTTAGCGGTTCTGCTTCATCGCTAAGGGCCAGGGCCAGGTATTCCTTTACAAGTGTAAAGGTTTTACCGGAGCCAGCCGAGGATTTATAAATAGTAAAGTTTTTACCTGACATGAATGGTTGCGAGTAATCGAATACTTACGAATTTACGAAACGCGGAGCTAAGAATAGCATTACTTTTCACAATTATCGAATTTTTTTGTATATTCGTAAATACAGAAAGATAACAATGAGAACGATTACAGCCCTATTATTCAGCATATTGCTTATTTCAAGCCATAAAATTAAGGCACAGGAAACCAATATTGTCCCGGGAAATTTAATAGTAATGCTGGAGCCCACTGTTGATGCAGAATTGCTTGTGCGTGACCTGGAATTTGTAAAGGGTGTTAAAACCTATATAAAATTGGAGCGGGAGCTGTCGCACAGGATGCATATTTATCTTTTAAAATTCGATGAAACAGCTATAAATGGTGAAGTCCTGTTGAGTGAGGTCCGTAAAAAAGCATCTGTTAAAATTGCGCAGTTCAATCACCTTGTTGAAGAAAGAAAT
Organism: Bacteroidia bacterium; assembly: GCA_020051175.1. Taxonomy (GTDB): domain Bacteria; phylum Bacteroidota; class Bacteroidia; order 2-12-FULL-35-15; family 2-12-FULL-35-15; genus 2-12-FULL-35-15. The sequence goes on from JAGVJJ010000081.1 coordinate 10,647, forward strand.
ACACCGAATGATACGCAATTCGGAGCATTATGGAATATGTACAATACAGGCCAGAATGGCGGTACTCCCTCGGTTGATATTGATGCTACCGAAGCCTGGGATTTGACTACCGGTGGTCTTACGGCCGCGGGCGATACAATTGTGGTCGCGGTTATAGATGGGGGCTTTGATTTGACACAACCCGACCTTGATTTCTGGAAAAACCATCATGAGATACCCAATAACAGCGTTGATGATGACAATAACGGTTATGTGGATGACTACGATGGTTGGAATGGTCAGGCCGGAAATGATAATATTTCTGTGGCGAGTCATGGTACTCATGTGGCAGGCATTGTAGGGGCCAAAGGAAATAATGGGCTTGGAGTTACCGGTGTTAACTGGAATGTGAAAATTATGGCTGTGACCTATGGTTCTTCATGGGGAGGTTCTTTTGAGTCCAATGTGGTGGCTTCTTATGCTTTTGTAATGGAACAACGTGTCCGCTACAATCAGACAAACGGTGCGGAAGGGGCTTTTGTAGTGGCAACCAATTCTTCTTTTGGCGTGAACAATGGGCAGCCCTCGAATTACCCATTGTGGTGTGCTATGTATGATTCCCTGGGTTCTGTGGGTATATTAAGTGCAGGGGCTACGGCCAATGCCAATTTTAATGTTGATGTACAGGGTGATATTCCAACAGCGTGTACCAGCCACTGGCTGGTTACTGTTACCAATACCACGAATACCGATGCCAAAAACAGCAGCTGCGGTTATGGTCTCAGTACCATTGATTTGGGAGCCCCGGGAACAAATATAACCTCGACCTATCCTTCCGGTAGTTATAGTTCCATCTCCGGAACCTCTATGGCCACACCCCATGTTGCCGGAGCTATTGCATTAATGTATTCCGCTCCCTGCCAGGGTTTTATTGATGCTTACAAGGCCGATCCGGCTACAATGGCTTTGGTATTAAAAGACACATTGTTAAACAACGTTGATCCGATACTTTCTTTGAACGGCATTACCGTTACCGGTGGCAGGTTAAACCTCAATAAAGCGGTAAGAGCTATCCAGAATTACTGCTCCGGGGTAAGTGTGAACCCAGCAGATGATAAAGGGGCTTCCTTTGGTTTATACCGGGCTTTTCCCAATCCTTCGAACAAATACCTGACGATTGAATGCTCTATTCAACAGGCGGGTTGTAAAGTGCTTTTTTACAATTTGTTGGGTGAATTGGTGTGTGAAAATGAGCTTCAGGGAAGCGCCTTGGGCAAACAAAGCGTTCAGCTGGACATAAGCAGTTTAACGCATGGGATTTATTTTATATCCTTAAAAAATTCAGGTAATCAGGTTACCCAACCTTTGAAATTTATTAAGAATTAAGCCGGTTCTCGTCTCCTCTTTAATCTATTGAACAGGTATACTTTTCGGGGTTTTTACATTACAAAAGCCTTATGTTATATATATACACTGTTTTTCTACTTTTTAAGCCCACATTAAAAAAATATTATATTTTTGCTGAAAATAAACCCTAAAAAAATTGAAAATGAAAAAATCGTTACTAACTTTATTTTTAAGTGTTTCAATGTATGTGTGTGCCGATGCGCAAGTCGTTTCTGCATATGCGTTTGCACAATCAACAGGTACCTATACGCCTATTACAGGAGGTACTGTTTTGGGAGATACCACTGTTGACGAAGAACGTTACGTAGATCCTGCTACACCACTGGGAGGTTCCACAACTACTGGTGTTGGGTTTCCAATAGGATTTAATTTCACCTATAACTCTATTGTTTTTGACAGAATCGGTATCAATACAAATGGTTGGATCAGCTTCGGCCAGTCAAGCTTAACTCCTTCTGTTAACATGGCATCTGGCAGCAATTATATTGTACCTCTCTCAGAAACTTCATCCGCAACACCTGCTTTATTGCGTAACAGGCTGGGTGCGCTTGCGATGGATTTGGAAGGGCAAAACGGTTCTGAAATAAGAATACAAACTACAGGAACGGCACCTAACAGGGTGTGTGTTATTCAATGGTCTAATTTCAGAGAATACAATGAACTTGGTGATAATTTCAATTTCCAGATACGTTTAAATGAAACTACAAACAGCATTGTGTTTGCTTATGGTTCATTTACGGCTGCGGAGTTTTACAAACCTCAGGTAGGATTGAGCGGAACAACTCCATCGGATTTTAATCTTAGAAAAACTTCAAGCAACTGGGCAGCAACAACTGCAGGAACAGCTAATACAGACACCTGTCGTCTTTCACCAACTGTAAAACCTTCGTCAGGATTGATGTTTACATGGACAGCTCCTGCAGCTTGTACCGGAACCCCTTCTCCGGGAACTATTTCTGGCGCAACTGGTGCTTGCAGCGGTGTTGATTTTGATTTAATGGTAACTGGTTATACCTCCGGTGTTTCAGGTTTAACATTCCAATGGCAATCTTCAACCACATCTGGTGGAACATTTACAAATATTCCTGGTGAAACCGGCACAACCCTTACCACATCTCAAACCGCAGCTATGTACTATAAGGTAGTGGTAACCTGCAGCGGTATGTCTGCTTCTACGCCTGAATATTCTGTGCCAATGAACACTTTCCTTAATTGCTATTGTGCAACTTCAACAAGCTGCACTTTAAAAGATGCTATTCTGAATGTTACATTGGGAACATTGAACAATACAACTACTTGTGGAACGAATGGTTATACTATGTATAATTCGTCTATACCAACTCTGAACAAGGGAACTACATATCCTATTTCCGTTACAGTTGATACTGGTGGAACAGAGCATGTATCAGTATGGATTGACTACAACCATAGTGGAACATTTGACCCAACTGAATATGTATATGTTGGAAGTGGAAGAGACACAACACTAATGGCAAACATTATGATTCCGAACACTGCAAGCAATGGACAAACTGTAATGCGTGTGAGGCTAAGATGGAATACTCAATTGGCAGATACAGCAGCCTGCTATGACTATACTTATGGTGAAACAGAAGATTATGTTGTAAACATTGCCGGTACATCAGGTGTAGGTATCGAAGAAAATAATATGTTGAACAATGTGGTTATTTATCCTAATCCGACTGCAGGTGTATTCAACATTGCTGTAAATGGTGGTAAGTTCAATGAAGTTGCTATCAGCGTAATTGATTTACAAGGTAAAGTAGTGTACAGCGTAGCGGATAAAAATACCGCTTCAGACTATTCAAAACAAATTAATCTTGAAGGACTTGCAAAAGGTATTTATTATGTAAAACTGAGCACTGAACTTGGTGTTAAGGTTCAGAAACTAATTATCCAATAATTGTTTAATTCCGATTTTAAACTCCTGCTGATGAATTTCAGCAGGAGTTTTTGTTTTTATGCAGCTGTTAACAAGTAAAAATTGCATAAGCTAAAACGATTATTTGCTGATTATCAAATATTTCATATATTAGTATCAGGTTTATAAAACTTAAACTAGAGCCTATGTACCACTATCAAACCGGTATTATTTTAAGGTTATTTATTATCACAATTATCTTTCTGAGTACTCAAGTTAACGCACAGCAAGGGAGCAATACCTATTTTACTTTCGGAGATAATAAAATGGACCGGGGAAAGCTGATTTCGGTCCTGGGGACAAATTCTATTTTTATTGCTGGGGAAACAGAAGATACGGCATCGGCCAATAAGCTGTTGTTTATTACAAAGATGACATCAGGAGGAAAAATCAGCTGGTATAAAACCTATGGTGGTGATATATCTTATGCGGTTAATTCATGGAGTGTGACCAATGACGGTGGGTTTATCCTGTCGGCAGAACAATACTACAAAAACGACAAAGAAACACTTTACCTGGTTAAGGCGGATACCAACGGTAACATACAATGGTCTAAGTTGTTTGATGAAGGGGGAAATGAAGTTGAGGGTCTTTCTATTGTACAATCAAAAGATGGTGGTTTTGTGGTTACAGGCCTTATTAAGGTGCGTACTGTGGTTTCCAGTGTCTTTGTGACCATGAAGGAAGAGAAACAGTATTTATACGTTCTTAAAACGGATAAAAACGGCAATAAAGAGTGGTCAAAAAAATTCAATTATGAGGATGGTGGTGTAGCTACCGGAAATAAAGTGGTAGAAACAGATATGGGGTATCTGATTGGTGGTATAATGGGTATTATCAATGGGGAAAACGGGGAAGAAAAAAATGCCGATATGCTATTGATCCACCTTGATAAAAAAGGAAACCTGATTTGGGGGAAAAGAGTGGGTGGCCCTAAAAACGAATCAATTAAAACAATAGGGTTAATTGATGGTGATGTTTTTGTGGCAGGCACTACTACATCAGCCGGGGAAGGCAAGAGTGATGCTTACCTTGCACGGTTAAGCCTGGCTGGAAATCTGAAGTGGTTTAAAACCTACGGTGGTATTGGCCATGAAAATGCAAGTACCATTGTGGAGCTGGATAAAAGCACTTTGCTCGTAGCTGGTGAAACAAACTCTTTTGGTAATGGAGCATATGATTTATTTCTTTTAACGCTTACAAAAGAAGGGGAAGTGATTAATGTTGAAACATTTGGACAGAAAGACCACGATGAATTGGGAAGCGCTGTGGTTAGCGGTACTACCGTGTTTGCTACAGGGTTCTCCTTTATAAGCAAAGCGCAGAAAAGTGCGCAGGCCTATCTTCTGTCTTTTGAAGGAGCGGCTAAGCACAATACCTGTTTTTATAAGCCTGCCAGTATTGTTTCAAAAGATCATATCAATATTTTTTCTATAAAAGAGCTTGGTAAACAGCTGCTGATGGATGTTCCACCGGCTCCTGAAAAAACAGAAGCCCCGTTCTACAAGACCGTTACAAAAAATAAATTGATGGTTGTGGAACCTTTTTGCAAATAAAGTAGTCTTGATAGCAGGCAACATACTACCGTTAACATGAGATTCAGAATATTTGTACTCTTTATTTTGATTTGTTTTACTCATCGCGCTCTCGCGGATGGCTGTAATAACGGGCCATTTACTGTTCAGCCAAATTGTGACCCGAACGGGAACCCACTTGAAGTATGCTTTAATCCTGGAGGAACTTCTGACCAGCCCCCTGATACTGATTACAGCTGGGACTTTGGTGATGGCGGTACTGCAACCTATTCGGGTTCTGCAAATACAATCTGCCATACCTATGCAGCACCAGGAACGTATACCGTTACACTGACACTGGTTGTTGATATGGGCTTTTTCGGTGGCGATAAAACCTGTGTTTCAACCTTATCTGTTACGGTTGATGCTGCTCCCTTTAATTACAGCGTAACTCAAACCTTTGACTGTAATACAAATACTGGTTCATTGAATTTGACAATGAATCCTTCTACCGGTGTAAAGTGGGACTGGGATGCAGATACACTGGATACAAACCTTTATCCTGCCTGGCCTTTTATAAAAGATATAGCTACTTCTGATAACAATACTTCGCTTACTATCGGACCGGGTGAACAGCATTACATACTAATCCAGAAGGGTTCATGCTTTTATACCGAAACATTTTCAACTACCGGGTTTGTATTATCAACGGATTCAGTTGATATCACCTGCTATAATGCAAATGATGGAGCAATAGGTGCGACAATAAGCGGGGGTACAGCACCTTATACATTTACCTGGTCCAATGGTTTTGTTCAAACCTCGACAGGAATATCTACTGTTTCCAGTCTTGCTGCAGGTACCTTCACAGTTACGGTAACCGATGCCTCCGGCTGCAGTGCTACAGATGCCATATCAGTGAATAACCCACCGGAAGTGGTGTCAGATGCAGGACCTGATGTTACTATTTGTTCAGCTACTACGGGAAATATCGGTGCAGCATCTACCGCGCTATACACGTACAGCTGGAGTCCAGCTACGGGCCTTAGTGATGCAACTATATCCAACCCTACTGTAACTTTAACAAATACGGGTACATCAGCCCTTAGTACAACTTATACTGTTACTACCACGGATGGTACCTGTACTACTACAGATGAGGTAGTGGTTACAGTTAACCCTTTGCCAACCGTTGATGCAGGCATGGATGGGACCATATGTTCAGGTTCGGCTACAACACTTGCCGGTATTATTGGTGGTGGGGCAACAAGTGGTACATGGAGTGGTGGCAGCGGTACATTTTCACCTAACAATACAACATTAACAGCAGGTTATTCACCTGGTGCAGCAGATGTTACAGCAGGAACGGTAACACTTACTTTAACAACAGATGATCCTGCAGGCCCGTGTCCATCTGCAAGTGATCAGATGGTGCTCACAGTTAATCCTGCTGCGGAAATAGATGCTGGCCCGTCTTTGGATATATGTATAGGAGGTTCTGCAGTTTTAGCGGGTGTAGTTTCAGGTGCTTCTACAAGTGGTACCTGGAGTGGTGGTAACGGAACATTTAGTCCGGACAACACTACTGCAAATGCTGTTTATACTCCGTCTTCAACTGAGAATGCAGCCGGAACAGTTACACTTACTTTTACTTCTGACGATCCTCCAGGCCCTTGTCCCGGCTCATCAGACCAGATGACCATTACAATACATCAGCTGCCGACCGCCAATGCAGGCTCTGCACAATCTGTCTGTGAAGGAGAAAGCATAACGCTTGCCGGCTCTGTTGGTGGTACTGCCACCAGCGGTACCTGGAGCGGTGGAAGCGGAACATATAATCCAAACAATACCACGTTGAATGCTGTATACACACCAAGTGCTGCTGAATATGCAGCAGGTTCGGTGCAGCTTACACTTACCACAGATGATCCTGCGGGGCCATGCAATCCATCGTCTTCAAATGTAACATTCAGTTTTTATGAAAACCCTGTAATTGATTTCTCTGTTGATGTACCGAGTGGCTGTCCTGTTCATTGTGTTAATTTTACAGATCTTTCAACGGTTGGAGGGGGAGCCACAATAGATACCTGGATCTGGAACTTTGGTGATGGAAGCAGCTCCAATATTCAGAGTCCGGCCAATTGCTTTGAACAGACCGGTTTTTATGATATTACACTAACAGCAACCTCCAGTCAGAACTGTACATCCACACTTACCATACCGCAAATGATACAGGTATTTGCCTTGCCTGTTGCAGAGTTTACACCATCCCCAAATCCCGCAACGGTGCTCGACCCTGTAATTACAATGCAAAACCAGTCTTCATCAGATGTCAATTACTGGGATTGGGATTTTGGTGATACCACCAGTTTGCTGAACGTAAGCAGCCCTGTGTATACATTTCCAAACCAGGCATCCAGCAACTATACCGTTACGTTAATTGTGCATAATGCAGATAATTGTTACGATACAGTTACGCATACCGTGTTTATTGGTCCGGAGTTTACATTCTTTATTCCCAATGCCTTTTCGCCCAATGGCGATGGTGTAAATGATTCTTTCTTCGGTTCGGGTATTGGGATTGTTGAATATGATTTATGGATATTTGACCGCTGGGGAAACATGGTATTCCATACTGAAAATTTAAGCGAATACTGGGATGGAAAAGCCAATAGTGGTAAGGAAATGGCACAGCAGGATGTATTTGTATGGAAAGTTGAGCTTACCGATGTGTTTCATAAAAAACATCAGTATGTTGGTACGGTTACTATTGTGAAATAAATTTTAACAGGATCTTATAAGTCTTTAACTTATCTTGAAATATAAATATCAGGCTTGTTAATTTCCATAAGACGGTTGGGGTGAGTTGGTTGTACAAAGCCGTATTGCTTGTATAAGTCATGCGCATCCAAAGTGGCCAGCATAAATCTTCTGAGACCTTTTATCCAGTCCAATTTCATAATACATTCCATCATTATTTTTGACAATCCTTTTCTGCGATGTTCTGAAATAATATAAACATCGGCCAGATAGCCAAATGTGTTATAATCTGTAATGATACGTGCATACCCCACTTGTTGACCCTGATAGAATACACCAATGCAAAAAGAATTTTCGCCTGCTGACGTTACTGTGTCATAGGGAATGTTTTTTGACCAATACGATTCTTGAGAGAGCCATTCATGAATCCTCTCCCATTGCATTAAACTTTTGTCCGAACTGAAATAATATTCTCCTTGTGTATGAATGATTTGTTGCATTGTATATTTAAAAAGGTGTAAAATAAAAAAGACTATCCGTCAGATAGTCTTTTTGCGGGCAAGCGGGGACGGATTTCGAACCTTTTTGCCCGCGATTTGGAAAAAGTTATAGAATTTTTAAAAGGAAGCTAAATAAAACTGCATAAAGATAAAAGAGGGGCGATTTACGCCCCTTTTTCGTTTAGTTAGTTCTCAAGTTGAGAATACTATATTTCTATAAATACCTGTTCATTTAGATTCTTTTCCGATATGTTATCATGCACTTTCGCATTGTTAAGAATATACCCTGAATAACCCGCAGCTTTGAGCATTAAGATCGCGATTAATTTGTGTAACCTCATACTAATATGGAAAAGCTCTTTAAACTCCAGTTCGTAGCTTTCTTCCATAGTCATAAAGTCGTCTCCGTGAAGAAAAACATTTCTGTATTTAAAAATCAAGTTTTCTTCTTCTTGGCTCAATGAATATCCAAATCGAATAAAAGGTTCAATTAATTTCGCATTGTTTGTTCCTTTATTAAAGTCATGGAATTTTGAGGATATTCGCGCGAACGTAGCTTTATAGTCTTTTTCTTCTTGTGATGTTAAACCCTCTGGCTTGTTATTTCGTTCGATGACAGATATTTCTTTGACTGCTGTTTTTACTACGGCTTTTAAGTGCTTAATAACAGTTTCATCTGTAACGAGTTTTGGAACGGATTTGTCCCCTCCGATCAAAACCTTCGTAACATTCTCCAGTGCTACAAATAAGGTGGGTATTTTCATTTCCAGGGTGGCTGAATTATTATTAATGAATAGAATCACTGCTCGTAAAACACCACCTTTAGTACAAATAAGCTCGCAGAGCTTTCCAAGACTTTCGCTTGGAAATTCGAGCATATACTTTTTCATTTCCTCATCATTAAAGCCAATGATCCTTCCTTGTGAATCTTTCTTGTACTTTACCTTGTTTTGTAATTGTACGAGTGAGTAAGGTTTAGTGGAATGAACAGGGAACCCATTATATATTCCTCCTCCCAAGATAACCGTTCTAAGACTTTTAGGGGCTTTAAAATCAATATTATCATAGGTTATTATCGAAGCCTCGATACCATGATATTCGCCTTTTAAAAAGGCGTAAGCTAAAAGAATAGAGGTGGCCGCTAACTGAAATTTATCAAGTGATTGCTTCGATAAACAGTCAATAACAATATATGTCTGTTTTGCCTTGTTAGTATAACAGTAAAAATGAAATTCCTTCTCTAAGATAGAGAGTTTAACAAGGGTTTCATGAGTGGGATTGCCGTCAATTGCGTAGTGCCAGCCTGTAAAATCTCCCCATAAACCAATCTTCCGGTACACGGGTAAAATTATCCTGTAATACCTGCTTTTGTTATAATAGCTATATCGCTGGGTAGTTATTTCGGTCAACTCACCTTTGATCGTTTTCTCCAATAGTTCACTCTCAAAAAAATCAGGATAACTGATATTGGTAATATGTATGCTCTTCCCTTTAGTATAAAGGGTAAGACCTTCATTTTTCAATTCGACCTCGGTCTCTCTGTTGACGGCAATTTCCTTTTCTCGTTGAATGCCCTTTTTAATCTTAGTGGTAACGATAAATGAATATTTTCTGTCATTTTTCTCTAAGGTCAAAGCTCTTCCATTAAAAGCATGGTTTTTAGTTCTACCAACTTTCATATTAAGAACTTTCGGTTGCGTAACTCTATCAATCAGATCAAAAGTTTCCTTAAGATGTTTTTCAATTTTTGCCATATCTATTTTATATCTATTTCAATTAAGTGTCCATAACTCTTACCGGACGTTTCGGTATAAAGTCGCGGATTGAAATCATTAATTCCGAACATTATCCGCACTTTATGTAAGTTCATTTTGTGAAGACCGCTAAAGGAGTTGTGAGTTTTTCCGGGAGGATTACTTTTAAAGATTGAGTTGTATTCTGGCTTAAAATAGTTAATCAAGCCAGCTTCAAATAGAGAAACATTCTGTTTTATTTCTTTAATTGTTGGGGTAAAATAGTTTTTTTGAAAAATGTTTCAGTAGTTTTTTTCGGTCTCCCACCGAAACCAGAGCCGGAAAATCTAGTAGTGCTTTTTGTCTGAAGGAAAAGAAAAATGTGTATAGTTCTTTGTCAGGATGCTTGCGGTTATAGTCTTCAAGAATCTCCTGATAAGTGCTATGCGCCAAGGTTCTTTTTAAAACGGGAACATTATTATCTTCTGTGACGGACTGCCCTATATACAATATTTCATAATCAAGAAAGTCTTTGTTTTGTACCTGTGGGTATAGGCGGGTATTTTCAGGAAAGTATGCTGCTTTACCACCGTACAATGCAGTTCCGTTTTCGTCTCGAATTAAAAAGTCATTAAATGGATAGTCTGAATTGATCTTTAGCTCTTTTAAGTCTGGGAAGTTGTGATCTATTTCAAATCGTTCCTTGAGGTATATGCCTTTATTATTGATTAAGAACTCAAGATTAACGTGTTTGTCAGAAAAATCAATATACTCATGGTTAATGCTTATTCTGTTTCTACTGAGAATGCAATATAAAAAAGCTGGCCGAGCTGGCTCAAAATATTCTTCAACTCCTGAAATCGGCAATTCATCCCGCTGAATCATCTGGCACTTTGCGATTTCAAAAATAGGTTCAAATGTCATTTGCTTAATTTAAAGTTGTTCATGTATCTTTTGGGCTGTTTGAGAAGATGAAAGCCCTGTCGTATTAATTTGAAATTCACTGTCGTGTTTCCATTTTAAAACATCATCATTCAGTTTTTTAGAAATCGAAAAATCCTTGAACTCCTTATTCATACGAATTTTCAACCTGCTTTTCAATTCTTCATCTGTGGTAAAAAGTCCGAATATTTTTATCGTAATCTTCTCGTCAAGCCGATGTAATGTGTCAAGATATCTGTTAATCTTATCTCCGCTAAAAGTGTCAACAATGATTACTGGATCGTGGTCTGTAAATAGAATGTTTTTGACTTTCAAAGTAAGTGCCTTTTCGATGGCAACATTCCGTGCCTTTGGCTGGCCCACCATTTTCGGGTAATCTAATATGCTCAATGAAGTCAAATGGTAAAGTGTAATTCTCTGGGCTTGCATCACCAACAACATATACTTTCTCAAAAGCTACTGTTTGCGATTGAACACTGTTTAACAGTCGATTCAAACAATCAACATCCCACGTTGTTTTTATGTAACAAGGAATTATTAATACACTCATTTCTATCTGTTTAAGCAATTATAAAAATACAAAATTCCGCCTTAAAAAGGAGGGATTTAATAGATTGTTAGTATTATGCTGCCTGCTTATATTCCTGATCCTCAAATATCCTCATCTCCCCACCCTGATTAAACCTGCCATTCTGAACAGCTAACCCTTTCTCCGGTACTTCAATCACAATATCTACATCATGCTGAAATTCATTCGCGCCCCTAAAATTCCCTTCCTTAGTTGTTTGAAACACATAAATAAAAGATTTGTTAGGATAGGAGTGCTTTAAAGTATCTAAATCCTGTGCAGACAAGCCCAGCTTATTTACACTATCCAGGAAAATAAAATCATACGTGTTTAAATCACTTGGCATTTCTTCTGTTACAAACAAATTAGGATGCGCTACGTCTTTTGCTTTCAGTTTTTCCTGTAAGGTCATATCCAACCCTTCTTCTTTAGCAATATAAAGTACTTTACCATGATTACGGGCTAAATATCCGGCAAAGTCCACACATAAAAATGATTTACCCATCTTAGGTTTGCCGTACACCATTGCACTACACGGATTTTTTATTTTTTGATTCGCAATTTATCAAGTATTGCGGTTGAGATAGTATCAGTATATATACCATAACCCGTAAGCAAAATCCCTTTTAGTCCTGATTTAGATTGTATAGCATAAACTGTGGCTTCATCGGCAGGGTCAGTGTTTCCTTCATAGCGATATATTTCTACTATTTCAAATTCATCTGCTTTAAACTTTTCGGGATGACAAGTAATACAATTTTCTTCTAAATTAAAATCCACTGTAAACCCTTGATGTCTCAAATCATTAATAGCTTCTGAAACAGTTGCGTAATTATATTTGTGGTTCATAATTTGATTTTTTATTTAAGGTTAATAAGTTCTATAACAATGGCACTTGCACCACCACCACCATTGCAAATACCGGCCACTCCATATTTGCCCTTATTCTGCTTAAGGACATTTATTAGTGTAACGACAATTCGCGCCCCAGAACATCCTAAAGGATGCCCTAATGAAACAGCACCACCGTTTACATTTACTTTTTTAGAATCTAATTTTAATTTTTGAATGTTCACTAATCCAACAGTTGAAAAAGCCTCGTTTAATTCAAAATAATCAATGTCTTCTATTCTCAATCCTGCTTTAGCTAATGCTTTAGGAATAGCTAACGAAGGGGAAGTAGTAAACCATTCCGGTGCTTGCTCCGCATCCGCATAACCACGAATAATTGCAATTGGCTTTATACCAAATTGGTTCGCTTTTTCTTTACTCATTAACAGAAGTGCCGCTGCTCCATCATTCATGGTAGATGAATTTGCAGCGGTTGCTGAACCCTCTTTTGTAAAGGCCGGTTTTAATTCAGGGATTTTATCGAATCGGACATTTTTATATTCTTCATCTTCTTTAAATATCAGATGTTCTCCTTTACGTTGAGGGATTTCGACAGGTACAACTTCATCATTGAACTTCCCGTTTTCCCATGCAATTTTGGAACGTTTATATGATTCAATAGCAAACGCATCCTGTTCTGCCCTTGAAATATTGCATTCATTCGCGCATAAATCCGATGCATTTCCCATAATTATGGTAAACATCCAGTAATCCGTCTTTAACTATGCCATCAATCACTGTAACATTGCCATATTTATTTCCCCAACGCACGTTTTCAGAATAGAACGGAACCTGGCTCATGTTTTCCATACCACCTGCAATTACTACGTCCGCATCTCCACATAAAATGCTTTGCGCTCCTACTGAGATTGCTTTCATTCCTGATGCACACACTTTATTAATAGTTGTGCATTGAACGGTGTTTGGCAAACCAGCATAGATAGCAGCTTGCCGTGCAGGAGCCTGGCCTAAATTAGCTTGCAGGACAGAGCCCATATACACTTCTTGCACTTCTTTTGCATTTATGCCTGCTTTCTCTATTGCACCGTTAATAACTATTGCGCCTAATTTAGTCGAAGGCACACTTGACAAAGTTCCGCCAAAACTTCCCAATGGAGTGCGGACCGCTGATATAATATAAATTTCTTTCAGCCTTATTTTTTTATAGTTGGGGTGTAGTCTACAAAGAAGTTGATCCATATTGCCCTAGAGTTTCTGAAAACTATCGGAAATAGGAGTAAAATGGCCGTAACTATGCTAATTACATTGGGAGCGATTTCCCAACCTGCAAAGAAGTGTACAATGACATGCACGATTACCGCTACTACTGTTGTTGTTGCATGACTTACCATCATTGCGCCCCAATAAAATCCTGATTCTCTTAAAAAGTCCTCACTGCAAACAGTACATTTGTTTGGCATCTTATCAAACATTTTTAGATTATAAGGATTTTGCGTCAGAAACAAATTCCCTTCCTGACATCTTGGACATTTTAAATTGACAATACTATAAAGTTTTGTGCCTTTTCTAATAGGGTTAATTGCTTTTAAGCATTTTTTGTTCACTTCTTGAATTTTATATTCCGTTATTATTTCCACTTACCCGTTATTCAAATTGTTACGGCATCAACAATTATTGTTCTTTTCTTTATATCAAAGTTCGGTAAAAATAAGTTGTTGTATTATTGATACTAACTAACAAGAGGGTAACATAATAAATTATTTTTTTACAAATCAGGTTTAAATCACGATCTTTTCATTTTTAACTACATTAGGTTTATTTTAAAAATAATGTTAAGTAATTAATATAAAGATTACCTCCTATTATTAATGCTACTGAAATAACAAAAGTGAATAGCATAGATAGCGGAACTTTTTTGACTTGAAATTCTGGATCAATCTTGTTAAATGCACTCTTTACAGGGCCAATAATATAGAATAAATTAATTATTGAGCCAATTAATAAGAAAATTGCAGAAGCATAATAATGTGAGTGCCATTCTTCAATTAGCATTAAATCTTTACTGTAATAACCAGCCAAAAAAGGGAAACCGCTGATAGATAAACCACACACTGCAATAACAAAAGCAATAAAGCGTGTTGATGGCATAATTTTTCCGATTTCTTTAGCTGACGTTGTGTGATATACACTATTATAAAAGCCTGCCACATAAAACAAACACGATTTAGCTATAGCATGTGTTACAATATGTAAAGTAGCTGCTAGAATGCCAGTTTTTGTACCAATAAGGATTGCTAAAATAATGTATGATAATTGACCAACAGTTGAGTATGCAAAACGTTGTTTTAAATCATCTGTAGTTAATGCTTTGTAGGCCGTATAAACAGCGGTCAGGCCACACAAATATATCAGCCATCCCCCCGTTAAAAAACTAGAGGTTAAAAAATGAATATAATCTAAACCAAAAATATAAACCGCAATTTTGATTAAAGCAATGGAACCTGTTTTTACAGCAGCAACAGAATGTATTAATCCGCTAATCGGAGCCGGTGCTGGATTTGTGCTAGGTAACCATGTGTGAAAAGGAAACACCGAGTTTTTTGAAATACCAATTACATACATAAATAGTAATATGCCTCCTAACATTGGGTTTATATTATTTTTTCCTAAAGTTGCGCTACCATCAAAAGAAACATGTCCAATCAAATTTTCTGTGATAAGAATAGCGGGTAAAAAAATTAATAAAGAGGGTAAAAGTGTTTGTTTCAGAAAATTCCTTGCTGAATTAATGGATGCGGCATTTTCCCGTAAGTTAATAAGAGGATAGGTTAATGGAATACCAACGACATAGAAAACAAAAAGCGTAATTAAATTACCTGCACAGGCATTAATCATTACTACAGTTAAAAGAATATTTAGATAAATAAA
>JAGVJJ010000111.1 GCA_020051175.1 Bacteroidia bacterium
AGTGAAAGACCTGCCGTATTATACTAATGGCAAAGCACCGGTGCTCACATCATCAGCAAATACTCTTGCACCGCCGGCTGCCGATTCCAATAAAATAGTATTAACCTTCAACTGGAGTTTCCCTGATTATGCAACGGCTCCAAGTAATGTAAAATATACAATTGAAATCGATTCGATCGGGAAAAATTTTTCCAAACCAGACACTAAAATTATAATAGGGTCTTTGAACGGCTCTTTCACTGCGAAAGAGTTGAACAATATTTTATTGGCAAGAGGCTATGCCCTTAATGTTCCGGTTGATCTGGATGTAAGAGTTATCTCATCTTATGCCAACAATAATGAAAGAATAATTTCGAATGTTGTAAAAATCAGATTGACAGCGTATAATGATCCGTCTGTATTAACAACAAGTAACACTTCAGTTTCAACCTCTCTGGCCACAGCAGCACAACTTTCCAATACTTTTTCCTGGACACGTTCTTTCAATGGTTATTCAGGAGTGGTGAACTATCTTTTGCAATATGATTCAGCAGGGAAAAATTTTGTTGCTCCGAAAGAGGTTCCTGTCGGCGCTTCTATTTATAGCAAACCGATGACACAGGGAGAAATGAATGAAACGGCTTTAAATTCTGGTATTCCTGGAGGAAACTCCGGGAGAGTAGAATACAGATTAAAGGCAACTACTGCACAGGGCGCTGTTTCTTATTCAAATGTTGTGATGATAACTATTCAAAGCTATCTGCCAATAGTGCGGTTTTATTTACCAGGCGGCTATCAGGCAGCTACAGGTAATGGAAACGATTGGGATCCGGGTACTGCACCAGAATTTATCAGGGATATGAGAGCAGGGGTTTTGAATAAATTATACTACATGTATATTTTTTTACCTGCCGGTGCAGAGTTTAAAATTACTCAGGGCCGTTCATGGGATATTAATTATGGTGGTTCTGGAGGTAATTTATCTGCAGGAGGCGCTAATTTGACTGTTGCTACGGCAGGAGTTTATCGCATTTCAATAGACAGGATAACATTAAAGTATGATATCAGGCAAGGAAGAATGGGATTTGTTGGTGGTGCCACTGGCGCTGGATGGAACCCGCCTAATGTTTTCCCGACCTATGCAATGGGAGCCCCTGCCCCCAACTTATTTGTAGGACTTACTGATTTAGTAACTGACGGCTGGAAACTTATTGATAATGATCAGTGGAATGATGGCAGCAACACTGTGGGTGAAACGAGGAGTTACGGATCAACAGGAGGAAGCGGAAGTACCATGGAAGTAAACGGCGCTAATTTTCCCAATATTACTACAGCCGGCAGGTACAGAGTAATCTGGGATGGCCGTAATGTTGATAATATTAAATATGAAATAAGCCCGGCCACAGAAATGAGAGTGGTAGGAAACGGAATTCAGGGTGTTCCTGACTGGAATCCGGGAGCCAGTCCGCAAATGACATACAGTGGGAATGGTATATGGACTATTACTCTTTATCTTGTTGGTTCAAAAGAGATTAAATTCCTTGCAGGTAATGATTGGGGTGCTTTTGATTATGAAGATAACGGGGCAGGAACAGGAGCTAATACTCGTAAAATTAAATGGGAGGGTGGCAGTAACTTTAGTACACCGGCTGTATCAGGAAGCTATACGATTACTCTAAATGAAAACTTGCAAACTGTAACAATAAATTAATTCAAAAGAAATAAGTAAATAATTTATAGAATTTTAATAAAGTCCCGGAAGCCACAATCATCCGGGATTTTATTTTAAAACCTTTTAATCTTCGCCGTCAGTTAATGTGTTTCGGTACATTAATAAATCAAGTAATAAAAAAGCCGCCCATCCTTCCGGATAAAGCGGCCTGGCTTTAGCAGCCCTGACTGAGTTAATCAGTTTTTGATGAACAACTGGCTTGATAACTGGTTAGGTGATTTCACATACAAAGTATAAGCTCCCGGAGTAAGTGTGCCCAGATCAAAATCCCAGTTGTTGGCGCCTGTGCTTGCATTGCGAACATAATTTTTTATGATTACTCCAAATGCATTCACAATTTTTATAGTCACAGTTTCAGTGTTTGTAGAGTAAAATAATACATGTAATATATTCACAACCGGATTGGGCGACAGGTATAATACAGGGTGTGTATCGCTCAGCACAATCAGTTTTTTGCAGATATTGGTTTCACAGCCAGACTGTGTTTTTATCCGCAGGCAAAGTTCATAGCTGCCCGGTGCATTATATGTATGTGTTACTTCTCTTCCAGCAGCGCTGCTGCCATCGCCAAAGGTCCATTGGTATCCGATCACCGGATCGTTCTGGTTGTGCACTGCAAAGCCTTTGAACCTGAATGTTCGGGGCGATGCAAGCGAATCAGTCATGTATCCGCCGCAGTTATTGGCGGTTGGTTTGATAACCACTTCCTCACAAGTATAAGCGATGCAGCCGCCTTCAAACAATATTTTCACACAAGCCTTGTACACTCCCGGAGCAGGATATGTATGCCGGATAATAAATGGAAGAATGGAGATTGCTGAATTATTGAATTGAATGCAGGTATCTTCTCCATCGCCAAATGCCCAGCAAATCCGAACTGGACGTTTGTTATTTGATGACCATGGTGTGGCATAGAATCCTCTTATTAAACTTGTAAAGGAAGGAGTCAGTTCGTATAATTTCACACGGCATTCGCCCGGGCCATCTATTTTAATTATCTCACATTTCTTTGCTTCACATCCGCCATAGTAAATAATTTTTACACAAACCTCATAATTGCCCGCTTCACGGTATTCATGTTTTACCGCATAAGCGCCGGTAAAGTTTTCATTATAACTGATGCAAGTGTCTTTGCCATCGCCAAACTTCCAGCAAATTTGTTTAGGCTTCTTATTATTGGTATGCGCAGGTAAAGCTTTAAAGTAGGCCAGTAATGGATTGGCTGTGGAAGCAACAGGTATTCTTTCAAAGCCGGCTTTACATTCATCGGGTTTTGTTACTATAAAGGGTTTACAAATTCTGGATTCACATCCGCCGTAGTAATTAATTTTAACACAAACTGTATAAGCGCCGGGTGCATTGTACTTGTGACGAATAACATAAGGGCCTGTAAAATTTTGAGCATATTCCACACAGGTGTCTCTTCCATCTCCAAAGTTCCAGCAAATGATTTTTGGAACTTTATTATTGGTATATGAAGGCAACGCCTTGAAACCAACAACTAATGGATTGTCATTATCAATAGTTGGAATTCTTTCAACATCCACTTTACACTCATCCGGTTTTCCTATTTGTATTTTTTTACAAATTGATGCTTCACATCCGCCATAATACCTGATCTTCACACACACTTCATAAATAGCAGGCTCACGATAAGAATGATGAACAAGGTAAGCACCGGTGTAATTTTCAGGGTATTCAATACAGGTGTCTTTGCCATCGCCAAATACCCAGCAAATAAGTTTTGGTTTTTTATTGTTGCTGTTCCCTGGCAAAGCTTTAAAAACTGATGTCAATGGATTATTAACTGTGGGTACAGGAAGTTTTTCAAAATCTGCTTTACACTCATCCGGTTTTGCTATCACAATTTGCTTGCATGTTTTTGCTTCGCATCCGCCTTCATACACAATTCTTACACATACTTCATAAATACCCGCTTGCTGGTAATTATGAATAACAGAGTAAGGACCCGGATTGGTATTGGAATACTGAATGCAGGTGTCTTTACCATCGCCAAATTTCCAGCAGATATATACTGGTTTTTTCTGTTCACCATGCAGGGGAAGCGCTGTAAATTTTTTGTAAAAAGGAGAGTTGGGCGTCGAATTGATTTCAAAATCAACCCGGCAAATAGTATCGCTTACTGTTTCATTGTTAACTGTTTTTTCGCCCGGTTCTGAAAGAGATGATTCAGAAAAAACATGTAAGAATGATAAGCCGATGTTGCTGTAAGAACTTTCATCTGAAAAAGTAACGTCACTTACGCCTGGCTGAGCAATAGTTTTCAAAGTAAACAGGCAGAATAACCCGATGACAAGGGTGTAGAATTTTCTCATAAAATGAGTTTTTTAGTAAACAATAGTTTTAACAATAGGGTCAGGAGTACATAGCCACGGTTTGTGACCAAGCACACAGTGCGTAGTTTAAAGAGACGTTAAATTTTTTGTGAGAAAAAAAGGATCAGGACACATCCTTCTGATGATCAATAATAAACTGAATAATCTCTTCC
>JAGVJJ010000003.1 GCA_020051175.1 Bacteroidia bacterium
CCGGGAAAGTTCAAAAAGTACATCTGTCTGTGGTTGTTTTTTCTTTTGTCCCATAACCGAAAGTTACTAATAGCACCTCAACAAAAGAATTAGCCAAAACCAGGCTTTTGTTTGTATTTATGGCTGCTTACCTTACCTTTGCCGCCACAAAATAATCGGATGCAAAATCGGATGAAATTTTAAAAAAAAATAAAGATGCCATTAACAAAAGAAAAAAAAGCAACAACTTTCGCCCAGTTTAGCGGAAAAGAAACTAATACCGGGTCAATTGAGGGGCAGATTGCATTATTAACAGAGCGTATCAGCCAGATTGCCGGTCACCTTCAGACTAACAAAAAAGATTTCTCTACTCACCGTGGGTTGATGCAGTTGGTAGGTAAGCGTAAACGGTTACTGAATTACCTGCAAAAACAAAACCTTACAGGTTACCGCCAGTTGATTGAGAAACTCGGATTAAGAAAATAAACCCTGTATCTCCGAAGGGAAATTGGGAAGAGTGATTATATCCGAAGTTTAAAATAAAATTGAATTTCATTATAAGCTATTCCCAAACTCTTTTAAGGATTTTGGGAATAACTGTTTTTAGGCTGTTGCACCTTTGCAATTAAAAAGTTTCTTCAATCTCTTGTTCAATAAAATTTCCGATGTACAAAGGCGCCCTGAAGTAACCCCTTCGGAATAACGCCATAAAAGCGGATAGTAGTAACAAAGCCTGGTAAATAAAAAATAAATTGTATAATAAAATTTTTCAAAACATTTAGTTCACTTCAAATAAGTTGGCCATGAGCGCTGATGGCTCCGACAATTCTGATTCGGAAGAGGACTTTCAAATTTCTAATAATATGTTACAACAACCAATTCGTAAAACATTTGATATAGGTGGTGGCCGTATGGTTACTATTGAAACGGGTCGTTTAGCCCGCCAGGCTGATGGCGCCGTTACAGTTTCCATGGGCAATTGCATGATACTGGCAACAGTGGTTGCAAATAAAGAACCCAAAGAAGGCCAGGGATTTTTTCCACTTTCGGTTGACTACCAGGAAAAATTTGCATCAGCAGGTCGCATCCCCGGTTCATTTTTTAAAAGAGAAGCAAGATTGAATGATTATGAGATTTTGACGTCCCGTTTAATTGACCGGGCACTTCGTCCGTTGTTTCCGGAAGATTACCTGTGCGAAGTACAGGTACTTGTAACACTTATTTCAAGTGATGAACAGATCATGCCGGATTCAATGGCATGCCTTGCTGCATCGGCCGCTCTTGCAGTTTCTGATATTCCTATTAAAGAAATTATTTCAGAAGTTCGTGTAGCCAGGGTAGAAGGCGAGTTTATTGTAAACCCCAATCGTACAGAATTAGAAAACGCAGATCTTGAATTCCTGATTGCAGCTACCGATAAAAATCTGATGATGGTGGAAGGTGAAGCCCAGGAGTGCAGCGAAGCTGATCTGATAAAAGCGCTGGAAATTGCACATGATGCCATCCGCATACAGGTGAAAGCCCAGGAAGAACTTCGTGACATGGTGGGAGTAAAGGGAAAAAGAGAGTATAAAAAGCCTGTACAAGATGAGGCATTAAGAGAAAAAGTAAATGCTTTTGCAAAACTAAAAGTGTATGAAGTAGCAAAAGGTAAGTACAGTAAAGCAGATCGAAGTGAAAAATTCAAAGTTATCGCTGATGAATTGACTGAGTTTCTAAAGAAAGATACTACCCTGCCAGAAGGAGAAGAATTACCGGCACTTACAAAAAAAATGGCCGAAACATATTATGCCGACCTGCAGTATTATGTGGTTCGTGATATGATACTTGATGAAAAAATCCGCCTTGATGGCCGTGGACTGGAAGATATCCGTTCTCTGGATATGGAAGTGGATGTATTGCCTTCGCCACATGGCGCTGCATTATTTACCAGGGGCGAAACCCAGTCGCTGACCACAGTTACTTTAGGGACTGCCCTCGATGAACTATTGATAGAAAGCGCTGCTAAATCTTATGACTCAAAATTCTTTTTGCATTATAACTTTCCTCCATTTTCAACCGGGGAAGTGAAAATGATGAGAGGCCCGGGCCGCCGCGAAGTAGGTCATGGCAATCTGGCCATGCGTTCTTTGAACCAGGTGATGCCAACCGGAGATTTTGCCTATACGGTTCGTGTAGTGAGTGATATTCTTGAATCAAACGGATCATCATCCATGGCAACTGTTTGTGCTGGTTCTTTAGCCCTCATGGACGCCGGTGTACCCCTGCGTAAACATGTAAGTGGTGTGGCAATGGGATTGATCACAAAAGATGACAAGTTTGCAATTTTAAGTGATATACTTGGTGACGAAGACCATCTGGGCGATATGGATTTTAAAGTAACCGGAACAAGAGATGGTAT
The DNA here is from genome assembly GCA_020051175.1 of Bacteroidia bacterium. Classification (GTDB taxonomy): domain Bacteria; phylum Bacteroidota; class Bacteroidia; order 2-12-FULL-35-15; family 2-12-FULL-35-15; genus 2-12-FULL-35-15. The sequence continues at coordinate 2,381 of JAGVJJ010000003.1, forward strand.
TTGCGGAGTGCAAATGGATATTAAAGTGGACGGATTAAAAATGGAAGTGATGGCGCAGGCGCTTGAACAGGCACGTCGTGGTCGATTACATATTCTTAATGCCATGTATAAATGTATGCCTGAGGCAAGAAGTGAAGTGAAGCCGCATGCGCCAAGAATGGTGAAGATGTTTATTGACCGTGAGTTTATCGGTGCTGTGATCGGGCCAGGTGGAAAAGTGATCCAGGAAATGCAACGGGTAACCGGTACAACCATCAATATTGAAGAAGTAAATAATATGGGTGAGGTTAGCGTATTTGGAGTGAATAAAGAAGGAGTAGCAAAAGCTGAAGCATGGATCAAAGGAATTGTTGCCGTACCTGTGATGGGCGATGTATATGAAGCTACGGTAAGATCTATCATGCCATTTGGCGCTTTTGTTGAGTTTCTGCCCGGAAAGCAGGGACTGGTACATATAAGTGAAGTAAGTTGGAAAAGATTGGAAACCCTGGATGGAGTATTGAATGAAGGTGATGTTATAAAAGTGAAACTGATAGGAACTGATCCTAAATCAGGCAAATTTAAATTATCAAGAAAGGCTTTGATACCAAAGCCTGAGCGACAGGATAGACCCGCTGGAAACTAATGAACCAATCCTCCCGACGGAATATCTAAATATGAAAAATTACTTTTAGCCCTCTTTAGCTGATTTTTGGGGTACCCCTTGTGAAGTCAGGAAATATATCATAGCCAACCGGGATAAATCAGCATGCGCTGTTGTTTGCTATCTTTTACTGAATCCTTTTTTGTAAATTATCTTCATCACTGGCTTCAACGTATTGTGTAGTCAAATCATAAAACACAACACTACTATTTCCGCTCAGCGTTTTTTTGTGCATGCTTAAATACTATCTGTTCTGCCTGTTCTTTTTAGTATAAAGCTTATCAAATAACCGGTAAACCGCTTCAAACTCCAGCCGCATACCCCGGTAGCGATAAATATATTCTATCGCTTTTAATTTACCTTAACCCCATATGGGTATATAGTTTTCCAAAAATCAGTTCTGGACCAACTGTTCTGATATTTGTATTTTTTTAACCAGAGCATACCAACTCAACAACCGTGGCGATTTCAGAAACAAGCAACTTCGACTGATGACCCTTCCGCTCAGATTCCTACTTACCCAAGCACCATAATTTTTGCAGCAGTTATTCAATACGTGTAACCCCATTTTTTTTAAATCTTGTATTTGCCATTGGGCGTTGAAATAATTTGTACAGATGTACTTACCGACCGGTTCTTTAATTTGAGCAAAAACATCCTCAAAAATAGGCTTGCAACTCCCATTTTGAAAAACCAAGTCAAAGCTTCTAAAGGCTTCAGAGGATTTTTTTTGATGAGCACTAAAAATAAGTAACAGGTTATTTTTAGACGCGTATTATTTTTTAATTCTTGCTAATCAGCTTATCGTTTCAATTTTTTTGAAAATTTATTTATTGGCCAATAAAAAGGGCTTATAATATTAACTTTAAAGCATTGATAATTATTCAAAAAACGATGTTGTTGAGAATTTAAAAATCGAATTTTTATATTGAATAGTTCATGATAATGGGAATTTATATAACAAGGGGGTATTAAGTTTAATTACTATGATTAAATGCTGAAAATCAATATATGGTTGGTAATTATTTCTTCTTCATTTGAATAATAAAATTCAATTACTGTTTTTCATAATATAAACTTCAGTTTTTTGAGTTTAAGCATTAAAAAGGCACCTACTCCTATCAGAAATCAAGTCACTGTTCATGTTTATTTATTTCAATACCGATGGACAATCCATCTGATTTTTACAACATAAATAACCATCTGTTATAGAGTTAAGAACGGTTTTAAATGGCCTCGAAAGTTGCAGTAATTAGAATCGTTTTGAAACTGGCCTGAATTATTTTTTGATGTAGAAACCTGAGTATATTAAAGCCGGGCAAATGGCAAATGGGTGTATAAAAATCTTTTGCTTTATATTCTTAGTTTTGTCCATAATCGGGCTTTTACCTTTTAAAGTTTTCATCTTTTTCTTAACTTGTCAGCCCTATTCTGGACCCATAGGACTATTTATTTGGATAAATGAAACTAAGTAAGTTACTGCTTGCTGGCATTTTTTGCTTAACTGCACCCATTATTCTGAGTTCTCAGGATTTTTCAAATAAGGGTAAAGAATTCTGGATTTCCTATAGCTATCATGTTGGCATGTCTAATGGTGGATATCCAACTATGACTCTCTATATCACTTCTGATGCGAATACAAATTATACTGTAGAAGTTTTTGGTGTAACAACAATACAAACTGGAACAATTACAGCCGGTCAGGTTGTGTCAGTGATAGTCCCGACACTTTATTTCATTAATAATGAAGGAAAATTTACCGGCAAAACAATCAGAGTCTTAACCGATAAGAACTCAGTAGTCTATTCCTATATTACGAGGAGTGCGGTAAGTGGCGCCACAGTTTGCCTTCCGACGCCGGTATTGGGGAGAGAATATTATTCAGTCAATTATACTCAATTATCAAATGAGCCGAATTCTAACTCTTACTTTACAATTATAGCCGTTGAAGATAATACTACAGTTGAGATCACACCTTCAGCCAATACAAAAAATGGATGGATAGCTGGAACTACTTATCCCATAACTCTCAACAAGGGAGAGATATATCAGGTTTTGGGAACAGTAATTGGAACTACAGGCGTAGATATGACAGGGTCTGTTATTAAATCAATTTCATCCGGTATCGGTGGATGCAAACGAATTGCGGTTTTTTCAGGAAGTGGAAAAGTATATATTGGCGCTTGTCCACCAGGCACTTTTACATCAGATAATTTATACCAGCAATTATATCCTACCGGTTCCTGGGGACTAAAGTATCTTACAGTACCCAGCTATAACCGGCCCCTTAATTTTTACAGGATAATAAGGAAAAGTGCTACAACCAATGTCTATTTGAATGGAGTATTAATTCCGGGTGCTTTATTTACCAATGGGATCTTTTATGAGTTTTCCAATTCCATTCCTAACCAGATTTCAGCTACTGAACCAATTTCTGTTGCACAGTATTTTACTACACAAAACTGCTCGGGCAATGGCAGCCCATATGATCCGGACATGATCATTTTGAACCCGGTTGAACAGAATATCAATAATGTCACACTTGTTAGTTCAAACCTGGTAGCTGCAAATCCCCAGCACCATTTACATGTTATATTGAGAAATGGAGGTACCGGAATATCTTCTTTTAAATTGGATGGCGTACCAGTATCACCATCATTGTGGACAACGCATCCCAGCAACCCCAGCTATTCTTATTTATACCTTGCAAACGTATCGCAAGGCTATCATACCTTAACTTCCGATTCAGGTTTTAATGCATTGGCTTATGGATATGCGATTGCTGAATCCTATGGTTATTCTGCCGGCGCCAATGTAAAAGATCAATATCAGTTTGTAAGTATCCTGAACCAGTATGCCACGGTGAATTTTCCTGCTACCTGCCGGGGTACGCCTTTCAATCTCAGAATAGTTTTTCCTTATCAGCCTACACAAATTAAATGGGAATTTGGTTCTGCATTAAATGCCTTAGGCATTGCAGATACAACCATCAATTCTCCGGTTTATGATTCAAATTGGGTTGTCAATGGAAGACAATTATACAGGTATAGTTTACCATCCACTTATGAGATATCAAATATTGGCACATACTCCATAAAAATTATTGCAAATAATCCAACACCTGATGGATGCAGTGGTGTACAGGAAATTGATTATGATTTGCAAGTGTTTAATCCCCCAACGGCTGGATTTAATTTTACAACCAATGGATGTGTTACGGCGCCGGTAGATTTTATTGATACAACAAACTCTGATGGCAGGCCAATCATAAAATGGCAATGGGATTTTGGCGATACTGAAATATCTGGAATTCAAAAGCCATCACACAGTTATTCATCTCAGGGTTCTTTTAATGCAACACTTTCTGTAATTACAGATGTGGGTTGTATTTCTGATACGGCCACCGGATCTATCATCCTGACTCAATTGCCAAATGCAAAATTTGGAATCAGTGCAACGCAATGTTCAGGGAAACCTATTACATTTTCTGATTCTTCTTCGATAGCGGGCGGTGGCACACTAGTAAAGTGGTTTTGGGATTTTGGCGACGGAAGTCCTTTAGTAGTTGCTGCCAACAATTCAGCGCAGGTGCATACGTATGCATCAGATAACACATACAATGTAACGTTGAAAGTAGAGACCAGTACCGGTTGTCAAAGTTTTGTTTTCTCCAAACAGATCATCGTACGGGTGAACCCGGTAGCTGATTTTTCTTTAGCAGGAAATATCTGTCTGCCGGCCGGCACGGCCAATTTTACCAATGCTTCTTCCATCAGCGATGGTACGCTGGCACAGCTTACTTATTTATGGGATTTTGGTAATAATCAATCTTCAAGTGATGCAACCCCTGTAACTATTTATACAGGAATGGGCCCTTATACTGTTAAGCTTACAGCTACTTCAAATAATGGATGTGTGGACGATACCATCAGGACGATTACGAATATTTATACCCAACCACAAGCGGCATTCAATACACCTTCAGAGGTTTGTTTGGGAACAACCATCAACTTTACAGACCAGAGTACTGCTGCGAATAGTTCGGTTACACAATGGTTATGGAGTTTTGGCGATGGCACTACTTCAGACAAACAAAATCCGGCAAAGTATTATTCCGATTCCGGAACTTACAATTTTACCTTAACCATTACATCTGCAGCCGGATGTCCATCTACAATTGCTACAAAATCTGTTTTAATAAATCCGTTGCCATTGGCAAATTTCAGCACATCATCACCAGCCTGTAAGACCAGGGATATTACATTTACCGATGCGTCGGTTGCCAATGCAGGAAATCTTGTAAAATGGACATGGAATTATGATGATGGCTCAAATGCCGTTTTAAACAGCCCGGCTCAATTTGTTCATAATTATACTTCTGCCGGCACATACAATGTAACCCTGAAAGTAGAAACAAATAAAGGATGTATCAGCACTGTTTTTACAAAACCAGTTGCCATTCATGAGTTGCCATTACCGGGGTTCATTTCCCCGGAGATTTGTTTAACTGATCCGTTTGCACCGTTCACAGATACAAGTAAAATTTCTGCCGGTTCTATAACCGCATGGCTATGGGATTTTGGCGATGCAAAGGCCACTGCAGCAAATCCGGATACTTCCACACTTCAGAATCCTACACACAGGTATTCAGTTATCGGAAGTTATACTGCCGCACTAATAGTTACTTCAAACCAGGGTTGCACAGATACAGTTGTTCAAACATTTACTGTAAACGGGTCCATTCCTCTTGCCAATTTTACTGTGCAAAATGCAAGTACACTTTGCAGCAACCGGGATGTCATTATCACCGATAATTCCAGTGTGGATTTTGGAAGCATCGTACAAACTATTATTTACTGGGACTATGCCAATGATACAACTATTCAAACAACAGACGATTTGCCTGCATCGGGTAAAAATTATTCTCATAAATATCCTGAATTTACTACGCCTTCAACTAAAACGTATACTGTAAGAATGGTTTCTTTTTCCGGTATTAATTGCCTGAATACAATTACCCAAACAATTACTGTACTTGCAACGCCGGCCGTCAGTTTTGATTCCATGAATGAAGTTTGCAGCAATACACCAACATTCCAGATAACACAGGCAGGTATCACAAATACTTTACCCGGTACAGGCGCCTTTTCCGGCCCGGGTGTTTCGCCAAATGGTTTGTTTAACCCTGCCACTGCCGGAGCCGGTACGTATACATTGCGGTACACCTATACAGGAACGAATACTTGTTCCAATTTTCTTGAACAAACAATATTAGTAAATTCTACACCGGTTGCTTATGCCGGCCCCGATAAAACTGTTTTGGAAGGAGGATCGGTGCAATTAACCCCGGCGATGAATGCCGGCTTCCCGGTTTCATATTTATGGTCGCCTGCAACAGGATTGGATACCACCACTATACCAGATCCGTTTGCCTCTCCGGTAGATGATATTACTTATACGCTGACTGTAACGTCAGAGAAGGGTTGTAATACATCAGACCAGGTATTTGTAAAAGTGCTGAAAACGCCACAGATTCCAAATATCTTTAGCCCCAATGGAGATGGAGTGCATGATAAATGGGTAATTGCATTCCTGGAAACTTATCCGGGCAGTACGGTGGAAATATTTAACCGCTATGGTCAACGCATTTATTATTCAGTTGGATATTCAGTGCCATGGGACGGTACCATTAATGGAAAGCCGGTGCCGGTAGGAACTTATTATTATATTGTTGATCCCAAAAACGGTCGGAAAAAACAGGCGGGTTTTGTAGATGTAATTAGATAAGGCCATCCCAATCCCGCCTAAGGCAGTACCGAAGGAGGGCTTAAACTGGAGTATTAAAGAAGCAAGCTGATTAATAATGTGTAAACGTTTTTTTATATTATCACTTGTGTTGGTTTGTTCAGTAACTGCAAAATCGCAGCAACGTCCGTTTTATACCCAGTATATTCTGAACCAGTATATCATTAACCCTGCTATTTCCGGGTTAGAAAATTATACTGATCTTAAACTAAGTGCAAGAGATCAGTGGGTGGGATTGAATGGGGCGCCAAGAACAACCTACCTTACGGTGCATGCCCCTTTGGGAAAAAAAGATTACAGAACCTCGGCCACTTCTTACGAAATACCTGGTCAGAACCCACGGGGCAAATATTACTGGGAAAATTATACGGCTGCAGAGCCGCATCATGGAATCGGGTTTTCAATGATTAATGACCGCACAGGAAGTTTTAACCGCTTTTCTGCCGCTGCATCTTATGCTTATCATTTGGGCCTGTCGCCAACAACAAATCTATCTGCAGGACTTTCTGCCGGTATTACAAACGTGAGCATTGACAGGTCAAAACATAATTTCGACGGCTATGGAGACCCGTTTGATCCGGCTACCGGTTCTTCTATCAGCGGTGAAATAAATAAAATCCGGCCGGATATTTCTGCCGGCCTTTATCTGTATTCCCGTCATTATTTTATCGGCCTTTCGGCACAGCAGATCATTCCGCAAAAACTTTCGTTTGCCGATGATGCAGCTTTTCTTACCACCGGAAAGCTGATCCCGCATATTTTTCTCAATACCGGTTTCCGGTTTTTGCTGACGGAAGATATCAATGCCGTTCCATCGCTGATGGTGAAATACATTCAGGGTTCTTCCCGCAAAAATTTTCAGCCGGAACTGAATTTAAAAATGCAATACAGGGATCAGTTTTGGGTAGGGGGGAGTTATCGTTACCAGAACGGATATGCGGCCATGATCGGATTGAATGTGAACAATGCATTTAATGTAGGCTATGCGTATGATTTCACTACCACCAATCTGAATACGGTTAGCCGGGGTACTCATGAATTATTGATTGGTTTCTTACTTGGTAATAAATACAGTGAGAAATGTCCCCGCAGCTTATAAACTTACTATCTTTTTGTTCCGGGTAGCTTTTATTTTATCTAATTGTGCTTTTGCTTGCTGCTTGTTATCCATGATACGTTCAAGTGAGATATCCGTATCCGGGATAGCGGAAATATAATTTTCTTTCATCCAGGTTTCCAGTTTGGTAAGGCTACCGAGTGCAAGGTTTATCTGATGTTGAATACTGTCAGTTTTCAATTGGGCAAGCGATATTTTTACCCGGTCATTCACTTTATTCCAGTCAATATTTTCATAAGAAAGACGAAGTTGGGTTTCCAGTTTATTCCACTCATATCTGCTGACTTCTTTTTGGAATTCTGTTTTCAGGCTTTCTTTTTCAAAAGAATTAAAAACCTCTGCATAGCTGTTTTCAATTTCTTTCCATTTTTTTTCTTCCAGAATTCTTTTTGTAGCCCTGATAGTTTCTTTCAGTTTCAGTTCGTCTTCTTTTGCCAGTTCAGGAATAACCGGAGTGGTAAAATTTACCTTGTAAAAATCCGGGCTGGCCACATGCTCAATAAAATCTTTTTCATCTTCAGAGTTTATGGCCGGATTTTCTGTAAAAAAAGAAAAAGCCTGTTTTTTATTTTTGGCAATAGCGATAGTGCCATTATTTATTTTCACC
>JAGVJJ010000112.1 GCA_020051175.1 Bacteroidia bacterium
GTTTCCTATACTGTGTGTTGGTAAGCACAGCTTACCAGTTATTTTTGTCACTAAGCCCTTACACACATTGCCAGCCCGACAGCTTAACGCCTACAGGGGGTCAACTTTATGAACTAAACTTCTAAAAGTTTCGAAGTTGGCTCTGTAACTCAGGTAATTAGTTCTTTCACAATCAGCCCGGTATTGCTCTGGAGTTTGACATCCTTCCAAACTCGTTATAGTAATAAATGTTCCTAAATAATTTAGCATAGTCCCAGAACTCGGAACTTTAAGATTTACATTAGAAGGGGAAACCTTTGAATCCCTTAACATTTCTTCAAGCTGTTTGAAAGTGTATGTTTTTTGTGAAGGCTGAGTTTTAGTTATAGTTTTTTCTGTTCCTCTAACTTCTTCACCTAAACCACCAAAGTCTGTACATTTTGTTGGTTTGTTTCCAGCAAATAAATATGGAGTATAATATGGAAATGAGCTGGCTAAAGGATCTAAGGATAGAAACCTTCCGAGACGAGGATCATATATTCTAGCCCCAAAATCTAAGCTATTCCCAATTCCCTTTATTTCCGTATCACTCTCCTGCCCATTAAAGCCAAACCTGTAATCCGAACTATTAAAGAACCTGCCCGGCATAAGACTGCCAAAGGGGTAATAATCTTATCCCTAAAAAAATAGTAGAAAATATTTTTCTACTCGCTTTTTTGAAGTCTGAAATCCTGTGTAATGCCCTGTAAACGGGTGTTTCAAAGAACGTTTATTTCGTAGTAAATGTAGTAATATTTCTTATTGATGCAACTTTTTTTGTGTTATTTTTTTGTTTTTTTTCAGTTGAAAAAAGAAAAAAATAGCTCGATTTTTATTGATAGATAAAACTGCTTTGTGTGTTGGGTTTGTGCGTTTATCTATCAATAAAAATGAGCATCCAAGCGGAGCACAAAAGCTGTGCAGTGCTGGAAAGGTTATCCCGCGCGGAAGGTGGCAATAACACAGCAATAATAAATTTTGTATTCTTATATACACACTATTAATGCTAAGAATAATAATATAACAATCAATATTGTTATCCCTTTGTTGGTGGGGTTTTCAGTCTCATACTTAAATCCCCAAAAGTCAATTTTTACTTTCTCGTTTTTCATTGTTTCTTGTTTCCCTAATATAGAAGAACCACTTTTTTTTACCCTTTTATAATTACTATGCAAACATAGGATGTCAATTCCTTGGTTGAAAGGACAGCTTTTTAAAAAGGGTCGTTTATATAGCCTTTTCGGGTATTACAGCACTATTAAAAGCAACTCAAAAGGCATCTTTTTCGTTATATGCTTTTTTATGTATTCTCTTTGAAATCGTTATGTTTAAAGGATTTGGTCGATTTTTTGTTTTTTTTCTCAATCAATTTTACGGGACACTTGGCGCACACTTTTTTAATGTGCTGATTTTCAATTATATATGTCGATGGTTTTTGCTTTATCAATCTGAGGTATGCAAATTTTGGTAAAAAAGGAGTGTTTGTCAAGGCTATTGAATTAACATTTTCTGTAAGTCTTAATGGTGTTGGCTTTTAGCGATAGCGGTAAAACAGCCTTGAGCAAGCGTAGGGAAAAACGGATGCAATGAATGAAGCGCAGCGTAATGGATTGCGGACGTTGTGCATGCGAGCCGCCAGCGAGTGGAGCTACTGGTGGGAGCATGGGAGCTATGAGGAACGAATAGCGGATGCGACCTATGTTGTAAACACAAGGGCTTTCCATACTGCCGGTAGGCAAATAAATCAATCAGCCCGCAGCCAGTAGCGACCCGCAGGCGAGCCAAATTATTGCAAGCGGTGGACTGCAAGCTGTGTGAGCGTAATGAGAGAGGAACGAACGGAATGGAGCGAACAGAGCTTGCAGGACAAAGTAGCTTGCAGTGAACGGAAGCAAGGTAAATGAAAAGTGTGCCAAAGTTCCACCCGATAGGGCAATGCAATGGTTTTTATACCTTATAAAATAATTATTTTATAAAAACCTTTGCATTGCTTTGGCGCATCTTTTTGTATTTGCCTTGCTGTAGTGAACACCGCTTTACGTGCGTTGGCTGGTGCGGTGGATATGGCTTGTGTGATAGCGTGGGAGAGGGAGAGCAGCTTGTATGGCGCAAAATATATTCTGCCTTAATGTAAACAGCCATACGTGCTGCTGTGGGCTGTTGGCAAGGGTTGCAGCTTTTACGATACAAAATAAAAAATAGCATTTAATGGATTGTAGCGTAAATGCTGCAACCGTGCGGTGGGCTTACTGTATGGGATGTATCTTTTCTAACTGCTCTTGTAAACTTTCTAATGTGGTTGTCCTGTAGCGTTCTGTACTGCTTACATATTTGTGTCCGGCCATGTATTGAACCTGCCTTGTATTGTACTGTTTGAACCAATGTGCAATAACACTGGAACGGATGTGCTGGAAGTCCTTTATATTGGGATTAATTTTGGCTATAATCTTATTCATCTTTGTAAAACTGTTGCTAAGCCTCATACTTCCGCCTGTTGTGAAAAATAGCTTGTCAATCGTATGGTCATTCATTAGCATCAACACTGGCCGAACCTGCAATAAATAATTTTGTAACTGTATTACCTGGTGAGCTTCTAACTTCAATATCCTGTCGTTACTTCTGCCAACTGCCGGAACATAAATTTTACCTTCCTGCAATTTTAAATCTTTTACTTCCAACGCTTGTAATTCTCCTGCATTTAATCCCTGATAAACCATTAAGCCCAGTATAGACTTGTTTCGTTTTCCTGTGATTCCATTTGCCGGATAAGAACTGTAAAGCCGTTCTAAATCTTCATAGTTAATCGCACTATCAACTGCCTTATGTACCTGGTTTTGTATTGTTAATTCTGCTGCCGGATTGTCGTTTCTGTAGCCGGATTTTATCAGAAAGTTAAAAAAGTGGCCTAAATTGCCTGTTTTTTGCTTTATAGTGGCTTTTTGGTTGCCGTTGGCTGTACAATACTTAACATAGTCCAATAATTCGTTATAAGTCGTTTTTTGAGGGTCTAAATTCTCATTTTCGCACCAGGTTATAAATAGCCTTATTTTTTTTGTTATTCCTGCTACTGTATTTGGCTTGTAACGTTTTTGTAACCAGTTAGTTATGTCTTTTAATAGGGTGGGTTCCATAGCTTATTCTTCGTTTAAAAGGTGGGTGTAAATCTGTGTACTGTCTAAGGATTTGTGTCCTAAAAACATTGCAATCTCTTTTAAGTCCATTCCTCTCTGCAACAAATGCGTTGCAATGCTATGTCGTAAACTGTGCAGTCCTATTTGCTTTGTTATTCCGGCCTTCATGCATAGTATCTGTAATTGCTGATAGAAACGTTCTTTACTTATCCTGTTACCTCTTTCGCTTATAAATAGGGCTTGTTCGCTGCTTTTATCTCCAATTAATAGAGGTCTTGCATTGTAAATGTATTGTTCTACTAACTTTAAACCTGCTGTTGTTATTGGCACATAGCGTTCATAACTATTTTTTGTTTTTCTCACATACACTAATTTTTTTTCTATCAATATATCACTTAAATCTAATTGTACTCCTTCTTCTTTCCTTAACCCACAGCCATAATAAACCGATAACATTGCCCTGTCTCTTATCCCAAAAGGAGTTTCGTCTGTAACATCATACAAAAGTTTGATTTCATTCTCCGGCAGTACTATTCTTTTTTTGCGTTCTCCTTCGTCTAAACGTTCTGTATTTATTGGTATTTCAATGTTTTGCGTTTTTCTGATATATTCGTTAAATTTTCTGATTACATCTATATACCGGTTAATATGGCTTGCGCTGATACTGCCTTCTCCTTGTTTTTTTGGCCTCGTTTTATTATATTCTATGAAGGCTTCCGTATGTTCTGCTGTAATGTGCTCTATGCTGTGTATATCATGTTTTGTAAGCCATGTAAAAAACTCTTTTAGTATTCTTGGCGAGTACTCAGTTGTTGATTTGCTGTAACCTATTGCCTCTAACCAGCCTGCAAAGCTCTCTACATAATAGCTGAATGTTTTTGTGTTCATAATGTTTAAGGATTTTCAGTTGAAAAATAAAAAGGTGCTTTTACGTTTTCTGTGTGTCTTGTCCTACTGGCCTCAACTCCTTTGTTATGAAGCTGTTGAGTAGGACAAAACAGGTTTGACCAACTGCTGGCCAACTGGCCTACTAACTGTTTTTTGCTCCTGTTGCTCTTTGTAGGCTTTTCCTATTTTTTGCATTACTGTTTCAATGTGTTTATCAATGCTGCTTTGCAGGTGGTTGGCTGTGGCCTGTGTTGTTAGCTCATATTCGTAGCCTTTTTTATACTTGTTGCCTCCCGTTATTTTGATGTAGCCATATTCCTGAAGCTCGTATAAGTATCTTCTTAGTGTCCGGGGATTTAATTGTAATTGCTGGCGTATGTCCATTGCATAAAAACTTTGCTTCTGTTGCTTTGTTAATAGTACTTTCAGGCTTTCTAAAAAATTGCGTAGGGCTGCACTTAATTCATCACTTTTCCTAAACAGACTTTCTTTTAACAGCTTAAAGCCCCATTCAATATGCGTAGGATGTGTTATTAAAACCCCTTGTTCCTGTTGGCATTGGTGCTGGTGATACAGTGTAATAGCTTCTATAAAACTCAATAAAATCCCTATACTTCTTCTTGGCTTCAATACACTTTCCGGCAGGTCTATCAGTGGAGCATAAGGATTAATCACCCTTTTAGGCTGTAGTAATAGTTGCATATTCATTAATAATTTCCTGTTGCTCTCTTCTGCCTGTTTATCAACGATTCCAGCCCTGTTGCGTTTATGATACTCAATGATGCTTTTGTCCTGGTCTTTGCTACTGTCTAAATAAATCAATATACATCGGTTGGCATTGTCCTCATAAATTCTCTCTTTCGTTGTACAGCCTAAAAATGTGGCCGGCCCGTCCACTCTGTATTGTACTGTTTGCATATTGCCTTTAGCATCCTTGTGTACTGTTGTTTTTGTAATGTATTTTTTTGTGATTAATTCTCTCATTGGATATTCCACATTTTGCGCCCCTTCCATGTCCTCTATTAAAATGATTTTGCCCTTTATGCCGTCTTTCCAGTAAAAGAAGCTATTGTCTGTAAACTGTGTATTCTCAATAATATCCTCCATAGGAAAACACTTTGCAACCCTTTCTAATAGATAACTTTTACCTGTTCCGCTTTGACTTAGACAGATAACACTTACAGGGTCTTCATATAATCTACTGGTCATTGCTATGTTTAAAATCATTGCGTTTTCTGCTTCTCCTATAATTCCGGTATTTAAAAGTGTCTGCATTGTCCACTGCATCAGGTTTTCCCGTTGTAAACAATTTATTGCTGTTTCTTTTTCGGATGCTGTTAGTTCTCGTTTTACAGGTTTGCTTAACTTTTTACTTTCTATCTGTTGTAATCTCCATGCCTCTATATCCTCTGTCATTTGTGCTATTACACCGCTTATCAATGTTGTTCCGTGTTCTAATTTTTCTGCTGCTTTGCGTATAAATTTTTCTACCATATCATCCTGGTATAAATCAATATTCTGCCGGATGCTTTGCTGTGCGTTGATATGCGGGTTTCTTCTTAAATAAATTGTTACCCTCAGCCTGTCTAAATTCTGTACTGTGTGTTGGTAAGCACAGCTTACCCTTTATTTATGTCACTAAGCCCTTTCACACTTGCCAGCCCGACAGCTTAGCGCCTACAGGGGGCCTACATTTACAGCTTACCGCCTACTGGGAAGTAATTGAAATATAAAGCATATTCTAAAATCTTTATTCTTGTGTTCTTTGTCTTTGTAATAGTCTATATTAAAAAAGCCTCTGATTGGGTTTACCGTATCTGATATGGGATTGGATAAATATAATGTTCCCGCTTTTCGATTCAATTGCAATGAATCGAATTTCATTGAAGTATTTATAACATCACCATGTGATTCTAATTCTAAAGAATAGTTTTTGGGATTTGCGTTTATTTTTACTGACGTTGCATAAAATGGCGACATTTGAGAAAAACTACATATAGATAATTTTACATTTTCTTTTGAGATTGACTGGTTACATATATGGTATGGAAGAGGGAAAACTAAATTGCTTTCGTCATAATATTTTATTATAAAGCAGTGTATATCATTAGTCGTATCTGAGTAAGAAAAAGGATATGTCAACTTATTAGACAATTCATTTAACATACTTGGAGACATTAATTTTGTTTGTAATTCGTCATTGTTTGAGCGTTTACAACTGTACAACACAATAAAAATGGAAAGTGTAATTAAAATTGCTAGATTTTTGTTATGCATATTTTTCAAATCTGTTTAATTTAATAGAAATCTATTATTTAATTCCGATAAAAGTTTCTAACATTTTCATGACTTCCACTTCCACTTTTATTTGATTTTGAAGGCGCAACTATTTCTATAGGGCCTCCCATTTGTTTAAGTTGTAATAACTCACCAGTAATTATCTTATATTCGGTAAGTACATTTTTTGCAACGGATATTGGGAGATCTGGGTCATTATAAAAATGAAGTTCTCTTTCCATATCAAGTCCTGAATTATATGAACCATAACTTTGATGGTGTATCTCGTCTTCTGAACTTGGATGTTCAATTTTATAAAGAATATGAGCCCAAATTTCATGATATATTGACTCTGCAAGATCATATTTATCATGCGAAAAGCTAACATATTTATTTCCATCCCAATTAGTATTAACACCAATATTGAATGTGTTAAGAGGTAATAAAATTAAAGAGGCTAATTTATCTTTTGACCTAGAAAAATTAACGCTACTAAAACTATTGTAGCCATAACCTTCTGCAAGTATATTGCTTACTTTGTATATAGTATTTATTGATTTTGATTTGGCGCCAAATTGTGTTGAAGCGACAGCTTCGTTATGATAAGTATGCAATTTTGACCTTCCTATATAAATATCATGATTGTCATATTTTGTATTCATTAAAGTAATTAGAGCTTCCCCATGCATTGTTGAAATTAATGTTTTAAATGCATTTTTAAAATTTTCATCATCAATCTTATCGATATTCTCTGCAATAGACAAATCTAAAATGATACCATTTTGATTCACAAAATAAATCCTCTCTCCATTCTTATCAATTGCTTGTATAGGGGTATTCCCAGCAAACGCATAAGGGGTTTCAAATGAGAAGCCAGAATGCGCAGGGTCTGGTCTTAAAAACCTCTGTACAATATTTCAACCTTCTGCAACCCCTGTATTTATAGGCAATTCAAAGAACTTTAATTTGAAGTAAATGTACAAAATTTTCTCATACAAATATATTTTTCAAGCGTTAATTTTTATTTTTTCAGATGAAAAAATAAGGGCTATTGCTGCCCTTTTTCTTTTGCTTTTAACTCGTGGTATTGGTTTAACAGTTCTTTTTCTTTCTTTGCTTTCAGTGTTTTCCATTTCTTTAAAAATGCTCTGTACTCTATGGTCAGTACCTTTTTAAACTCTTTTTCCCGGTCGTTTCCATAGTTATAAAAACTATACCGGATTGTATTTAATTCATCAAACATACGTTGTACTTCATCAAAATCAAACAGGTGCATTCCATAGCCTACCCGCATAAAATACTCTACAGCCATTGCTCTTTCATCGCTTCCGCTCGTATAGCGGTAATCCAGTGATAAATTATCTGCAAAATCCTGTAATACCTGTTCCGGTGTAGTTCCCAGGGTATCGCATACCATTTGTAATTGTTTGTTGATTCGGATTTTCATTTGTTTTTTCATGTTGTTTTGGTTTTTGGTTATAGATTTATTAATTATTACTTTCCTTTATTTATAATGCTTACAGAGCCGAAAAAATATTTTAAAAGAAAAAAAGGACAAAAAAAGAAAGCCTTTTGATAAGCGGGCAGGGGCAAAAAAGCAAGGAGGAACGGAATAAATGAAAGCTTGCGGGATGGCTTGTGTTTATGCCGTAGCTCCTTGCTTTTTTAAGGTGTGTCGGGCTGTGTGTGCCCGCTTACTTTTGCTGGCTTTTTTTGTTTTTTTTTATTTTACCTGCTGCCGGCAAGCAAGCGCCTTGTCTGACCGGAGGGAGTAGCGCACTATTCGGCAATGGTTGCAATTTTTCATTGCAACTTTTGCCACTGCTTTCAGAGTGGAAGCGGATAAATAAAAATCGTAACTATTAAAAATAATTCAATCACGTTTTTTATTTATTGGCTTACACTCGTGTGTTAGAGCGGGTTTCGCAGTGGGAGCTATTTAACATAATACCCATTATAACTGACGGCTTAGGTCGTGCGGTAGGATTGCAGGGGCAGTTTTATAATGCGTATTATGTTACTTAGCGTTGGGTTTTATTTTTTGGCATTGCTTTTTGTCAAAGCGTCCGCCTTAGCTTATTGCAACCGCAATGGAGCCTGCCGGAATGAGGATTGCAATGTGCTAAATGTGCGTGTGGTACAAAAACTATGACAAAAAATAAAACAGAAGGGCATGGCGTGGGGAACAAGCTGCAAAAATGCGGGGGCCAATGGCTTTTGCAGCTTGTGTGGCCTGTGTGTCGGGTTATGTTTTTTCTAATGGATGTAATTTTTGTATCAGTGTTTTTAATTCTTCTAACCCTGTCTGCTTGTATTCTTCTGTGCTTCCGGCTCTGCCATGTCCTGCAAAAACCTGTACTATCCGTAAATCATTATTAGCCTTCAATAAATGGGCTATAACGCTTTGTCTTATCTTCAATGGTATCAACCGTTCGTGTCTTGGCTTTCGTTTGTTTATGAGCTTGTTTACAGCCCCTGCCAGTAATCTGTTCCCTGTATCACCCAACAACAAAGCTGCTTCATCATCTAAGGTTATTTGTTTATTACGTTTTACTATTTCCGGTCTGTCCTCTGTAATGTATTGATGTAGTAGTAAAATCTGATTCGCCTGTAATGACAGTATTCTTGCTTTTTGTTTGTATCCTCCCTTTGCCTTTATTGTAGCCTCATTCAGGTTTATATCGTCTGTATTGATTGCTGCTATTTCCTGAACAGTTAAAGCCTGGTAAATGAGTACTGTTATTATTACCTGGTCACGTCTTTGCATCAATGTCCGTTTGTTCCGGTGGTTCTTCAGTAGCTCGTTTAATGTTTCTTTGCTGTATAAACTTTCTACCGGTATTTTTTTATTTATCTGGTCTTGTAAATTCAGGTGCTGGCAAGGGTGGTCTGCTCTCTGACCTGTAGCATTTAGCCAACGGTAATATATTTTGATGCAAAACAGATTATTTGCAAGGCTTTTGGGATGTAGCTCTAACTTTCGCAAGTGTCCTATATATTCCAGTATTTCCGTATAGCCTGCTGTTGTTGACTTTTGGCCGATGTAATTTAAGTAGCGTTTTATCATGCTAATGTATCCCGGTGCTGCTTTTGGGCTGTATTGCTCATTAACAAAGGTTTCCAGTGTTTTCATTTTATTAATGCCTTTAATTGTAATTGACTGATGTGTGTATAGATTTCTGTACTTTCCAATAGTGAGTGCCCTAAAAATTCTCTTACTTTTTCAACCGGAATACCTTGTTCAATCAGGTGTGTAGCGATAGAGTGCCGTAAATTGTGTATGCTGATTTGTTTTGCTTTTATTGCTTGGTTTTTTGTTCTCTCTATTAATTTTTGCAGGATTTTATTGTATGTTCCTTTTTGCATTCTTCTTAGTCTGCTGTGTAATATAAAGGCTCTGTGGTCTTTGCTTTCCTGCTGTAATCTTACTTTAAAAAAATAGTTGGATAAATCTTTTACTATCGTTTTACTCATTGGGATTGTCCTGCTTTTATTGCCTTTCCCTTTAGGAACAATTAAAATATGTTCTCTTAACCTTATATCTTCTATGTTGCATTGTACAAGCTCTGATACTCTTAATCCGCATCCATAAGCCAGTGCAAGTATGGCACGTTCCTGTAATGTTTTCGTATGTCTGTATATTTCTTGTATTTCTGCCTGTGTTAGTGCGGTTCTTGGGCTTTCTGTTTTGGGGTAATTTATTCTTATTGTGTTGGCCGGATTTGCTGTGGCTTTCCCGGTATTCTGTAACATAGTGTGGTTGTTTCATCGGAGTAAGTATTGTCAATTACACGTATGGTGGCATTGTTGATGATATTTACTTTTACAAGATGATTGCTCTGGGAGAGCTCGCCTGCGTGGGTTTGCAGAACGTAGAATAGTCCCAGCAGAATTGCCATACAGCGGTAAATGGTACCCAACTGAAAGAATGAAATACTTGTTTTCATAAGCATATGCTTTTTTTGTTATAACATATAATTTGTTGACTAAGGCTATTTGAATAAGTACTACTTATTTTATTTCCCTTTGATCAATTATTGCAGTGCCGTATCCTGTATATGGCGGGAAAGGCTTTAGTACTTTACCTGAATAAGCCACATATTTTTTTTCAGAGAAATCATCATCTGAAAAAGAAGGTGCAGTATTCATTTGCTGGTATTCAATAACAACTTTATCAGCAGCAGGTGATTTGTCCGGGTTGTAATAATATTCTATTATTTTTATCAGTGAGCTTTCCTTGTCGATGCTCAGATGGGTTTTTGTAATAAGACCTTTGGATGAATAAACAATATATTCTTTTACACTGCCTTTACCTGTTACAAAAACAACGGAATCGCTTTTTTTTACAAGTGAATCAACAATTGCTGCAGCATCATGGCTGGGAACTTTCAGCTCCCGTTTCGTGTCGCGGATAGTATACACCATTTGCTTTTCCCTGTCGTTAATATATAGTATGCATTTCTCGTTCACTATCATTTTCATGTCGCCCATAGAATAGCTGAAATTGCCTTTGTGCTTTTTTATGTATGAATGCATTGTTTCACCGGGTTTTCCTGATGTATGCTTTTCATACATTTTCACACTTATCTCGCAATAAAAATTATCAAGCCGGCTGTATGCCCGCTGAACACTGCTGAAATCTTCTTTGAAGTTCTGCGCGGTAGCAGTGCAGGCAAACATCAGCAGCAGGCCCAGCAAACAGTTATATACAGGTTTGTTTTTCATTTATATTATTCAATAATGTGAGCACGTTCTTCTTTGATTGTTTTAATACCATCTATGGTTTCTTTCCGTACAAGGAATAATTTTCCTTCTTCGTCATAACTGTAAAATGTAGCATAGTTATTGGCATCCAGTACAGCCGACACTCTGAAATTCATTGCATCGTACACGGATGTGGATACATTGGACAGGGTAGGAAAGATGCGGATATCATCAAAGTAGTAAGAGTAGGCCATACCTGAAGTAGGGCTTGTTCTCAGGTTCACCTTTGTTGTTTTTGTTCCGGAAGGAACGCTGAAATTCCCTTCAATACGTTGCCAGCCTTCAATAACATTGCCGGAAGGCTGAATCAGTGAAGTAGTGCTTATAAGCGTATTGCTTTCGTCATAAAATGCAAGTTTCACCCCTACATTAGCATTGATTGCAGCATAATTGGCTGCATGGCCAACTCCGCTGTTTGTCCAAAGGCTGATCGTATATGATTTGCCGGTCTGGAGGCTTGTTGAATTCAGAACATAGCTCGAATTGCCTACAGCATTGACACTGTATTTACCAGTGTGCGGCAGCGGCTCAATGCTCATGGAGTAGTTTACGGAAGCAGGATCATCAAAGCTTTCGAAAAACAATTCATCACGCGAAGCATTGTTGCCCTGTATAACCGGCAGCTGGCTGTCGTACCCATATCCTACCGAAGAGTATATTTTTACTATATCCTGAGTTTGCAGGGCATTGCTGTTCTGGTCGTACATAACAACAAGACTGTTTGGCAACCATTTAAGAGGAACAGGCCTTTCAACCGTTGGCTTCCATGTATACAGATAAAATTCATTTACATTGGCAACAATGCCATCGCCTTTGTACACGCCATCATGGTCAATATTTACATCATTGCTGAGCTGCTGGTTTTCACGTTCGTCCTTATAATAGTAGTTCATATAAGGTTTCCATATTCCTTTTTTGCCAAGGGAATACAGGTTGGTCTGATCCGGCCCGCCTGATACTGCAGTTCCGCATACAATGTCCGTCCAGTTGTCGTAATCCCAGAAATCACGGTAGATTACAGATGATGAGGAAATAACATCATCAATGTAAGTGTATTTGGCCGGGTTTGAAAAACAGTCGGCAAGCAACTCTTCCGGATCAAAACCGGAACCACCTCCATATTCCACCTGTAAAGTACCTGTTTCCGTTAGAGAGAAGTTTTCTATCTGAATTGGAGTTAAGGTGCAGCTTTCGGGGTCAGGCGTTAAACAATATTGCACCCCGTACAATCCAAGGCAGCACTCACCGGTAGCGCAGCTGCCATCGTCTTCCATATAAATATAGGTCATATAGTACTCATAATATTCAGGATTGAATCCACCATCATATGCATCATGGCAGGTACTTGTTGCCGGGCGTATGTCTATAGTAATCGACTTGAAGTAATTGCTCAGCGCAGGATACAGAACAGAGGCATTGTTTCCGAAGTATCCATGGTTTGAAAAATCAATTGTTGTAAGAGGAAGCGTTCTGTCTGCCGACAGGTCACAGTCATCATCCAGCAAGGTATTGAAAAGCGAGGCAAATTCGCCCGCAAATGCAGGCGTTGAGGCCACTGTTGTATGTAATTCCCTGTTGGCATCGTCCGTTGGATCCTTCAGCGCTGCAATGGAGCCTACATTTGTGTTCAGCATATTGCGCCTTCCAGAGCGCACAATGGTGAACTGTACTTCATCTTCGGCATCAAGTGCATCAGCACCGGTTGCAGAGTGGAAAGCGAGATTATAGGTTTTTCCGCAACTGCCATCATAAGATATACTTTTGGTAATGAGTGTAGCTGTATATTTGGTTGTGCAGGGAGTACATACAGGTTTTATTATAAGTTCATCACCTTCAGCGATGGTATTATAAAAATCTTCCCTGTCAATAGGATAAGCGATTGGTGATGTTGATCGGTTTTTATGAACCGGTTTGGCAACGGTATTGTAAATACTGAATGTGTTGGCTGTGGTATTAACACTGCTCACTTTTGCGTAAAAGGAATAATTATGGTTTTGTGCAGCCGCTCCCATACCGTCATATTCCCAGTATGCCGGGTGTGCATAATTATATACCGGATTATTAAAATCATTATTTACTACAGTAAGCAGTGGTGAACCTGTTTGTGCATCAAACAGCTTGTTCGTGGTTGTAACAATGGACTGTCCGTCTGTAGCAATGGTGCTTTCCAGGATTCCTGATTTCTGAATCACTTTATTGGTTACAAGTGTTTTCAGGTTTTTGGTGGTGCTTGCAAAAGAAGGCCATGGACAAGGGAAAGGTACTGGTGTTGCTAATTCTATATTTAGTTCAAGCCCACCCATAGCTGAAAAAACATGCGACTGCCTCGAGTCTACAAAGAAGTCGTATTCTTCGCCAATAATAGCATCTTTCTTTTTACATATCATTTTCTGATATGTTGGGTTACCCGATTCATGATCAACGTATTCATTTACAATAGCAGATACTGTATTATCCAATACATTTACCTCCTGCCCGTCAAACTGTCTGGTATCGGTCATGTATTTGTATTCAACAGAACTTTCAGCTATAGGATTTAGCTCCCCATTAATGTTTTTTGAATAATTAGTAACCGAACGGAGCTTGCCATGCATGTCATTCAGAGTAATGGCATATCCCTGTGTTCCGTACAGCTTGTTAGAGGTAATCTGACCAATCAATGGAATTGGTATGAACAGATTGAATTTTCGTACCTGGTTATCTGTTTCATCAGTTATTACCGGGTAATCGTGTGCTGTATAAAACCTGTATTCCACAAGCCCTGTTGTCGGAATTGATTTATCCGCTAATGCTTCCGGTCCGCTATTGTCAGCATTGGTGCGGTAGGAGGCTATACTTTGCACTGTAACCTTGCTATAGCCAACATTAGGCGCTGGATAATAAGATTCATTTATAGGATACTCGAAAAACAAATTATTGTCTGTGAACAGGGGGATGGTTTGCATGTAATTTTTTGCATGACGCAATGCAATTTCATCACCTCCTGTCAGAGGTTCGTATTGTGCTACACCGCTGCTGATCGTAACAGCATCAGCGCCTGTACCTTCTGTGGTCGTATAAGTGTATATCTGTCCGTAAGAGTTTGAGCTTTCACCTGAAGCTGCCCAGTTGTCAGTGTACGTTACACGTTTTACCCTTAATCCTCCTCCGAATTTAGCTTTATCGGGTGTTGCAAGCCGGATAAACGACTCGTCTTCGTCTATTTCTTTGGCCCATCCGCGATTAGATGCATATTTTCGGTAGCCTGTGAATGTTTGTATTGCCGCAGGTATAACGCTTAACAGGCTTTTTACCTTCATAGCTTTGTCCATTGCCGAGGAGCCCGGTGCTGCGCCCGACAGTGTACCAAAAGCAGTCAGCAGCTCAGGTGCATTGGTGCGCATATATTGCCATCCTGCAACCGCAAAGGGATGATATTCTATGACTCCGGAACCTGGTAGTGCAGAATTGTTGCCGGTCATCAGCTTAAGAGTGACATAAGCAATGGTATGGCAGGTTACACCGTCAATAACCTGGTCACCTGCCGGGTCAAAATCATAGTCGTAAACATCATCATTTTCCAGATCAGAGTATCCTGTTACAGTTTCACTTATATTATCTCTTAGTTTTGATTTTAACCTGAAATACATTTGCAGATGCCCATCTGCCTGCACCAGCCCTGCCAGGTAATCCTTATATAATTTATCCTTATCAGCTGTTCCACTCACAGGATCCGGTATAGGGTTTTCCAGTTTAAAATAAACACGCCTGTAGGCATCCGTTGTATGATCCCATGAGCCGTTATATACTTTACCTTCATTGCCAGGTGTGGCATCTATCATGTGGTCGATTTTAAACATTTGCGTTGCCTGCCTGTGCTGCACATAAGCATAATCATCAGCTTCATAGGTGATATCAATTGCACCCCCAGTAGGCAATCCGATCGTTTTAAGGTTCCAGACAGCGGCATTCAGATCCATATTCTCTTTAAAGCTTGCTTTATTGGCTATGCTTTGTGTTTGTGAAGGATCAAACTGGGTAGTATATGGAAGATTACGTGTTCTGTAAAAATCTGCAGCATCTTTATAACTGCCCCAACGGTCGTAGCTGTCGGCATTGTAGGAGGGGTTTTCATCTGCATCGCTTTCGTTGTAATCAAATGTATATGGACTCAACTCACCACGTGTGTTGTTCTGATAAGTAAACCACAATTTTTTTAATGTAAGTTTTCCTTTTTTATAATTTACCTCGGTGCTTCCGCTTTCGAGTCCGTCATTGTTAGGCACATCGGGGCATAGGCTGTAATCATATTCAAAGTGTACTGTTTTAAGAGGTGTGGGAGCTTCAGATGCCGCATATTCTGGTTTTGAATACAAGCTAAGCTGGCTTAATTTATGTAGCTTTTTGCGCGTATGGCCATCGCTGTAATACTCGCCCTTTGCTTCAAGGCCATCGTGCCTTTCAGACAGCTTAAATACGGCAATATGAGATTTTGTTTCAGCAGTGGCCAGATACCAGATGTCTTTTTTGCCATAACTGAATATTCCTTTATCATCAGAAGCTTTAAAATTTTGACCTCTGAGATACATTGCCCCATCATAAGGTGAGCGCCACTGGTACTCTTCTGCTGTACGAACATATGTAAATTTAACCCAGTAACCATAGTCGCCATCGCTTGGACCAGGAGTGGCATCAGCATCCACATAATCGGCACCTAACACAGATGTTAAAAGATAACCATGTGCATAATCAGGTGTTTCGTTTACACTTTTAAATTGGTCAGTTGTTATATCCGACTGATCATCACTACTCGACACTTCAGGAATGTAATTCGTATTCTCATCCAAGGTAACGGATGTGTAATGACTAGGTGTAACTGTAAACGCGATTTCTTTTTCTTCCTTGTTATAGGCAGGTAGTGCATATACATACCTCAAGCCGGATGAGTTTACACAGGTAAAGCCTGCTGTATGATGAGAGGGTAATCCGGTTCTGTCAAATGGATCGTAATAGCCTAAATCATAGAAACCGTTATCCAGAACAGCGGTAGTGTAATATTTGAGCTGGTATTCGTTCAGTAGCTCTGTAGATTGCATCAACAGGTCATTTGTAATGGGTTGTATGGAAGAATTCCTGTTGATTCGTTCTTCTTTTGTCCGAACATTGGTTGTAACTGTTTGTTCAGGACCCGAAGACGGAACCAGTAAACCGCTAACGGGATTGTAATATGCATCAATAAATGAACCCTGACGGTCCAGGCTTGCGCGGACAGCCTTCTCACCGCCTATATAATCAAGTTCATCCGTGTCGAAAGAGTTTGTTTCCCCTTTCATTTTATAGTACAATTTTTCATAGTTGTGTATATCCACTCCAGAACCATCGTTATAGATATAGTTGACCGTACCATTTTCCCAGTCGTTGTTCTCATCCCAGTCACCCGAATTAAGAATTGTTTCATTGAATGAAGCCGAAACACCAAGATGAGTGGGATAACCTGGCCCTAGCTCTACTCCAATGGAACCACCAAATAATTTTGATTCCACAAAAGGATCATGAAGATGGCCCATATCGGAGCGGTGTGCTCTGTAGCTTCCCATGTATCCCTGTCCCAATGCCATATAAGTATCGTGAGTTAAAACCGGGGCCGGTAAATTAGGTGTTTCTTTACGTATAATACCGTCTTTTTCTCTGTTGAAATCCATTAACGACCCTGCTGCTGAAGCCTCCAGGTAATTGTATCCATATCCATTATAAGCCTTATTGGAGTGTTTTATACCTTCCGTACTATAAAATCCGCCTATAGTTAAATCACTAAATGCTCCGGCACCGTCAATCCCGAATTTTATTGCTACCTGTAAATTGGTGCCTTTCATTTCAGATGTAAAAGCAGGCATAAAGGCTTTCTCTGCAAATGAATAAGTTGAACTTCCGGAACCTCCATAACTTGTTTTTTTCTTTCCTTTCACACCAGTATTGTTCGCAAAACCCGAAACTGACAAGCTAAGGCCTCTCTGTGAGCTAAAACCAACACCGAGAGTCCCTCCATGCTTTTTCTTGGTTTGACTCATAAGGTTTTTTCCAAAAGTTATATCAGCATCTATGCCAACTCCTTCCTGTGAGTTTAGAGAAACACCAATGCCTACGGACGCATTATCCTTGGTGTATCGAAAACTTGGTTCCAGACTGTATCCCACACCTTTGTATGAGTTATTATAAATGGTTAACCCGATGTTCATAGTGCCCATACTCATGTCGCCCCCCCATAATTCAAGCCCGGGAGTTACAGATACACCATACGTTTCATTATCTTTTATACTTAGATAAGTGTTTATTTTATCACCTTTAAAATCATCAGGCAACCCTCTTTTATCACGGTTAATAGCTCCGGGGTTAACGTTCCAGCCCAGTCCTGTCCAACTGGCTTCCTGGTCCATATTTATACCGCTATGATACGCCAGATTAAAAGGATAGCTTCCATTGGGACCAGGGAGATCAAAAAGAGGGATGTTGTAATTGAAGTCCCCTGAAAACAGATCCACCATATCGCTTGTTCCTGCGGGTTCAAATGATTGTAGTTCCGGCTGTGATGGCCCGCTAGTGAGCGCCCATGCCACTGAAGGAAAAAATATCTGTGTTAAGATATTTATTGCAACAAAAGCAGCAACTACCCGGAATATTTTCTTTTTTCTTATTATACTGAAAATTATAGTCATGGCTTTAATGTTATATTAATTCAGGGATACTTTTAAGATCATCAGAAGTAATTTTGAATTTGATAATTCCTCCTCCGAAAATTTTATCTTCAATTACAATCAGTTTGTCTGCATTCTCATTTTGAATGCTTTTGTCGAATGCCAGAATAAAATCAGCTTTTGGAGACAGGCCGTACGCTCTTACATAATTGAATAACCTGCACTTTAAAGTATCACTTCCTTCTATCATATAAATATCATTCTGTAATCCAAATGACAGGTAATTAACTCTTTCATAGTATTCATCAGGTGAACTCAGATTGGTCTTTACTATATCTTTATTGCTTTCTATCAGAGAATATGATAAAGTGTAATACTGCATTCCGCTAATCTCTTTTTTACGTATGTCATTGCCATATTCATTTTCTCTAAGTAATATATAATCCAGAGGTTTGTATTGAAGCAAATATTTTATTTCTCCAATATTTCTGGAAATTTTAAGTCCGCTGCTTTCGTTCTCTATATAATTAATATAATCATGTGTATGCAGCTCTTTTTTTGTACAAGAGCTTATAAAAATGCAGCTTGTTACAAAAATTATAAATCTGTATA
>JAGVJJ010000073.1 GCA_020051175.1 Bacteroidia bacterium
TTATACTACAACCGGCATTTATCCTGTCATATTACAGAATACAGTTGGTTGCGATTCCATTGCCACATTGAATCTGACGGTGAACTCAACTTCAGCTTCCACTACCAGCAAAATAATTTGTTCAAACCAGTTACCTTATTTATGGAATGGAAATAATTATAATGCAGCAGATACTTTTACAGTTACATTACAAAACGCTGCGGGTTGTGATTCAGTTGCTACATTGATATTAACGGTAAACACTTCACCGAAAGTGGTTATTAATAACCCGGCTCCGGTTTGTGCTCCGGCTACAGTGGATCTTACTGCTCCGGCCATTACTGCAGGCAGTGATGCCGGACTGACCTTTACATACTGGATGGATGCGGCTGCCAGCATTCCATTAATAAATCCGAAAGCAGTTGGCGCCAGCGGAACCTATTACATCAAATCTTCCGTTGTAAACAATTGTACTTCTACTGAACCAGTTGAAGTAAGAGTAGTGATCATTGCAAGTACACCCGGAGTACGTTATACCACAATCACCACTGAACCGAATACCCCGGTTCAGTTACTGGCAAGAAATATTGGCATAAACTTTTTATGGACACCGCCGGCAGGATTAAACTTTAATTCGGTAAAAGACCCAGTATTCCAATATGACCGGCAAACAGAATATACTGTAAAAATTACGACAGATAGCGGTTGTTTAGTTGTTGATACATTATTGGTAAAGGTGAATGTACAACAGGCAGCAATAGTTCGTTCGGATTTATTTGTACCAAAAGCATGGACACCAAATGGCGACGGGCATAATGACAAATTACTTCCGCTGACGGTGAACATCAGGGAGCTGAAATATTTCAGGGTATTCAACAGGTGGGGACAGCTTGTGTTTGAAACCAACGCCATTGGCCTGGGCTGGGACGGCCTGTTCAAAGGAAAACCGCAGGTGATGGATGTATATACATGGATAGCCGAAGCAGTAGGAGCAGACGGAACCACTATCAAACGAAGTGGCAATTCAATTTTGATAAAATAATTTTAGATCATGAAAAAGTTGAAAAATATTTTAGTACTTCTTTTTCCGCTCATGGTGGCCGAAAAAATGAATGCACAGGATCCCAGCTTTTCACAATTCTTTTCATCGCCATTGAATATAAATCCTGCGCTGACGGCAAATATCAATGAGAAATGGCGGGCAATTTCTAATTACAGGAACCAGTGGATCGGCCCGGCCAATCCATACACAACCGGCACTGTATCTTTTGATAATAAAATATTTCAAAACCTTGTAGAAAATTATGTGGATGAAAATACAAGGATCGGGATCGGTGGAATGATGATGTATGACCAGGCCATGGCAGGCGTTTTAAAAAGCAATTATGCTTCCTTTAATATTTCGGGTAATATCCTCCTTGCAAAAGGAGCAGGTACCGAATATAACGGCACCCGTATAAGACATAACAGCAAAATAAAAATGGATGAAGGCGCTGAACATAGATTAGGCATCGGGCTCGGATTGATCTATGGTCTCAAACAATTAGACTTCTCCAAATTGACTTTTGGAGAACAGTTTACGGGCTATGGGTTTAATACCAATCTTCCATCAGGCGAAGCAGCTTTATCAAAAATGAAGCCTTATCTATCTACCAGTGCAGGCATTTTATATACTTATAAAAATAAAAACACCAATATTGATCTTGGCGCTTCAGCCTTTCATTTTAATAAACCAAGACAAACTTTTGTCAATGATGATAAACAATATTTGGCTACCAGGTATGTGGTACATGGAAACCTGGAAGCCCTGCTTACCGACCAGGTGATTTTGAATGCCAATGGCATTTACCAGTATCAGTCCGGTGCCAGCTATTTTTCTGTCGGTGGGGCTTTGGGTTATTATATACCCAATGATGAAAGAGATGTTATTATCAATGCAGGGTTATGGTATTGGTCCAATAATGCGGTGATCCCTTATATAGGGTTAGGTTATGGAAATTTCCAGTTTGGACTTACCTATGACATTACAATTTCCAAACTTAATGCGGCAGCCCAGCATGCAAATACATTTGAACTTAGCCTGATCATCCGGGGGGGCAGTAAACCCTTTGGCGGATTTATTCCTGCTCCGTGGAAATAAGAGCCAGCGATTACAAATGCTGATTGTTTTTGCGTAGTGAATAAAATAAAATATTATTTTGAACCACATAGGAAGAACATGGTTACATAGAAATACATACATAGGAAGTATAGCCTATAATTGATGTAAAGCAGCGTTTTTTTATTTCTATGTGAAGCCCTATGTTTCTATCTGCCTATTGGTAAAACAAAAAAAACGCAATAGATAAATGCGGATAACAAAAAAATATTTATGTGGTTCAGCTATCCCGGTAAACCCTGAAGCCTCAAAGTTATAAATGGCCGGCAGTTAATTGTAAGTAACTTCAGAACGCTGAACTGAGAACTTCAGCTTCTACTCTCCCCAGATATTATCTTCTCCCTTCAGCCATTTCTTTACCAGCTCAGTCGTCACTGATTTTGGTCTTTCGAGCGGGAAGTTCAAGGCCCTGGACCAGCAAAGACTGGCCAGTACTCCCAATGCACGGCTTACTGCAAACAACACGGTATAATATTCATATTCCACCATGCCATAGTGTACCAGTAAAGCGCCGCTGTGTGCATCTACATTGGGCCAGGGATTTTTAATTTTTCCTATGGATTGTAAAATGGGCGGTACCGCTTCATAAATATTCCAGACAGTTTGTACCAGCGGGTCATCCGGCATGTGTTTTTTACCAAATTCCATTTGTGCAGTAAACCGGGGATCCGTTTGACGCAAAACAGCATGGCCATATCCCGGCACTACTTTTCCTTCGCTCAATGTTTTCTTTACATAATCAGCAATTTGTTCTTTAGAAGGAGTTTCTGTACCCAATGCTTCTCTCATTTCAAAAATCCATTTGATTACTTCCTGGTTGGCCAATCCGTGAAGCGGTCCGGCCAGGCCATTCATACCGGCAGCATAACTCAGGTAAACATCGCTCAATGCGGAACCAACCAGGTGGGTAGCATGTGCTGATACATTGCCACCTTCATGATCGGCATGAATGGTCATATACAAACGCATCAGTTCTTTGAAGCCTTCATCTTCATAGCCCAGCATGTGGGCAAGGTTGCCTGCCCAGTCAAGTAACCCGTTCGGTTGTATATGCTCATTATTTTTGTACTTACGCCGGTAAACATAAGCGGCTACACGGGGCAATCTTGCTATCAGGTCCATGGCATCATCATAAGTAGGGTTCCAGTAATTTTTTTTATTTAATCCTTTGGCATAATCCTTAACAAAATGGCCTTCTGTTTGCAAAGCCATAACACCAGCAACAAACATTGTCATAGGATGAGCATAAGAAGGAAAAGAATCAATGACATCAAAAACATGGCTGGGCACATGGCTGCGGCGCTGCCATATATTCGTAATATGATGTGCCTCTTCTTCAGACGGCAGTTCACCCAGCAACATGAGATAAAAAAGTCCTTCAGGTAAAGGTTCAGAACCATCAGGAGCTTTTGGAAGTTTCATTCGTAATTCAGGAATAGAAAATCCTCTGAAGCGGATCCCTTCATGTGCATCAAGCAGGGATGTTTCTGTTACCAACCCTGTCATACCTCTCATACCCTGGTAGATCTGACTGAGGGTGACTTCGCCTATCACTTTATTGCCATATTCTTTCAGCAATTCTTTGATTTCTGCTGTGGCTTCATCAGCTTTTACTTTAAATTTATCTTTAACAACTCCCATAAAATTGTGATTTTTTGAATCCGTGAAGATGGATAATCAAAGATAATTATTTACCCTGCTGTGCGGTAAAATAATTGAATGAAAATCGTATGATATTTATCATTTTGGGGTTCGCTTGTACAACCACCAGGCGACAATCACAAAAATGATATTGGGAAGCCAGGCGGCAATCAGGGGAGGGAAATCTCCTTTTACAGAAAAAGTAGTGGAGAACCTGTCCGTTAGAATAAATAAAGCCGCCATGATAAATCCGATAGCAATGTGAAAGCCGCTGCCCCCTCTTGTTTTTCTGCTGGCAATGACAGCGCCTATAAGGGTAAGTAACAGAACTGAAACCGGTGTTGCACTCCGGCGGTACTGTTCCACTTTTAGTGTGTTCAATCCCTCGGTTCCGCGCAGCTCTTCCAGCTTAATGAATTCCTTCAACTGCACCGTGGTAAGTTTATCTTTCAGGTAATAATCCTGCCGGAGATCACCGGGTTGAATATTCAGACTGATGTTATACTTATCATGCTTACTGATTGTTTCGCCCAGCGGATTAATTTTTCTTTCCACCACATTGGTCAGCAACCAGTTCTTTTTTGCCGTATCCCATTTCATGGATTCGGCCCGGAGGTTATAAACAATACTATTGTTTTTTGTGCGGTGAAGGAAAAAACCACTGGCCGATTTTTGTGAAGAGTCATAATACTTTATACCAACATAGGAATTGGAATCTGATCGCCGGTAATAGGTATCCCGGTATCTTTCGACTTTTGAAGGATCAGTTTTGTCAATATATTTTTCCTGGAAAATGCTTCTGATCTCATTGCCTTTGGGAATGATCTGCCTGCTGGCGAAATAAAGTATAGAGCCCAGGAAAATTCCCCCGACCAGGTAAGGCCGTAAAAAACGATTGAAACTGGTGCCGCTGGCAATGATGGCAATTATTTCTGACCGAACCGCCATCCGGCTGGTGCAGTATATAACAGCGATAAATGCAAATAAAGGGAACATCAGGCCCCATATATAAGGAACAAAACCAAAGAAATATTCAGTAATAATTTGTTTGGTACTAAGCCCCGACTTTACAAAGTTTTCTGTATGCTCGCTGCTGTCCACAGCCACAGTAATCATGGTGAACAGAACCATGCAAAAGAAAAATGTAACAATCAGCTTTTTTATAATATACCAGTCGATCTTCTTCATTTGCATGCGAAGTAAGCAAATCTTCATGAAAGATTTTGTGAAGAA